>NZ_JBVJRL010000001.1:397869-837925 GCF_055607665.1 Streptomyces sp. NPDC036984 | reverse complement strand
GTAAGGCTCCCAGTAGACGACTGGGTTGATAGGCCGGATCTGGAAGCACGGTAACGTGTGGAGGTGACCGGTACTAATAGGCCGAGGGCTTGTCCTCAGTTGCTCGCGTCCACTGTGTTGGTTCTGAAACCACGAACAGCCAACGGTTGTTGATTGTTTCATAGTGTTTCGGTGGTCATAGCGTGAGGGAAACGCCCGGTTACATACCGAACCCGGAAGCTAAGCCTCACAGCGCCGATGGTACTGCAGGGGGGACCCTGTGGGAGAGTAGGACGCCGCCGAACAATTTTTGGGAAAACCCCCGCACCTTCCGGTGCGGGGGTTTTCTGCGTTTAGGGTGTGTCCATGCGCTATGACCTGGTCATCTTCGACAACGATGGCGTCCTCGTGGACAGCGAGCCCATATCCAACAGGCTCCTGGCCGCCTATCTGACCGAGCTGGGACACCCCACTTCGTACGAGGACTCCATCCGGGACTACATGGGGTCGGCGATGCATCGGATCCATGAACTCGTGCTGGAGCGGACCGGGCAGCGGCTGCCGGACGACTTCGACGATGTCTTTCACGCGCGGGTGTTCGCCGCATTCGAGCGGGAGTTGAAGCCGGTGGCCGGGGTGGCCGGCGTACTGGAGAAGCTGGCGGCGGACGGGGTGCCGTACTGCGTGGCCTCCTCCGGGAGTCATGCGCGGATCCGGGTGGGGCACCGGACGACCGGGCTCGACCGGTGGTTCGGCGAGGACCGGATCTTCAGCTCGGAGGATGTCGGGCGGGGCAAGCCCGCCCCGGACCTGTTCCTCCACGCGGCCGAGCGGATGGGGATCGCGCCCGAGCGGTGCGTGGTCGTGGAGGACTCTCCGCTGGGCGTACAGGCGGCCGTGGCGGCCGGGATGGACGTGTACGGGTTCACCGCGATGACGCCGGCGGCGAGGCTCGCGGGCGCGGGCGAACTCTTCTCCCGCATGGGCGAGTTGGCTGACCTGCTGGTATGACCCCGGTCGGACGTCCGGGCTGACATTTGTCACGCGGACCTCCGGACGTTCGTTTCTACTGCCGGACCCCGCCCGGCGGCGAAGCTGAGGGCATGACGAAGAAGACGGGGACCCAGGGCAAGAACCCGAGCGTGCTGGACAACTTCAGGCCGCTGCTGATCGATGTGGCGCTGCCGCTCGGGTCGTACTACCTCTTGAAGGACGCCTTCGGGATGAGCACCTTCGCGGCGCTCGCCGGGAGCAGCGTGGTGCCGGCCGTGCGGACCGTGTGGAGCCTGGCCCGGGAACGCCGGACCAACCCGCTGGCCGCTCTCATCCTCGTCGTGAACGTCGTCTCGCTGGTGCTGAGCTTCGTCTCCGGCGACCCGCGGCTGATGCTCGCCAAGGACGGCGCGGTCAGCAGCACCGTCGCGGTCGGGATCCTTGTATCCGTGGCGCTCGGCAGGCCGATGATGACCACCGCCATGAAGCCCTTCCTGGTCAAGGGAGACGCGGCGCGGGAGGCCGCCTGGGACCGGCTGGTCTCGGGCCGCGCGGCCGGCTCGGACGCGTTCCGGCGCAAGGAGGGGGCCTTCTCCCTGGTGTGGGGCGGGGCGCTGCTGCTGGAGTGCGTCGCCCGGGTGGTCGGCGCCTACACGATCCCCGTGGACACCATGGTCTGGCTGGGCGGGGTCATGGTGACGGTGGTGCTGACGGCCGCGTTCGTGGTGAGTGGCGGGGTGGCCGCCGAGCCGATGGGCCGGCTGCTCGATGCCGAGGTGGCGGCCCGGGCCGACCGGCGCGAGCCGGTCGTGGCCGCCTGACCACCGATGCGAGCCGGATGAAGCTGAAGGAAATTCATCTTTGGCTGGATCTACCCACAGGTAGCCCGGGGCCCTACTCTCGCCGCCATGACTGATGTGCTGCGGCGCGGTAGGGCCTCGTTGGCGTTCGCCTTCTTCGCCCAGGGCGTGGCCTTCGCGCTGCTGGTGACGCGCATCCCGGCCATTCAGGATCGGTACGGCGTCTCCGACGCGCTGCTGCCGGTCTTTCTGGCGGCCGTACCGATCCTCGCCGGGGTGGGCAGCGTGACCACCGAGCGGTTGGTCAGGCGGGTACGGCCCAGCCGGCTGCTGCGCTGGTCCCAGCCGGTGGTGCTGCTGGCGCTGCTCGGGGTCGCGGCGGGCGGGCACGGGCAGGTGGCCGCGCTGGCGGTGGCCCTGGGCGGCTTCGGTCTGGCGGTGGGCGCGCTGGACGCGTCCATGAACATGCTCGGCGTCAGCCTCCAGCGGTCGTACGGACGCAGCATCATGCTGAGTTTCCACGCCGTCTACAGCCTCGGTGGGATCGTGGGAGCCTCGCTGGCCTGGGCCGGGGCGCACTGGCACCTCGCGCTGTGGGTGTCGTACCTGCCGGTGGTGGCCGTTCTGCTGCCGGCGGTGCTGGTGGGGAGCCGGTGGTACGTCGACGGGGGTGCCGCAGCCGGGGCTGCGGGTGAGCCGGGCGGGGGCGGGGTTCCAGCGTTCCGGCTGCTGCTGCCGCTGTGTCTGGTGATGACCTTCGCCTACATCGGGGACTCGACGGTCTCCAACTGGAGCGCCAAGTATCTCCAGGATGTGCTGGGCAGCTCGGAGCAGCTGGCGACCGTGCCGTACAACGTGTACATGGTGACCACGCTGCTGGGGCGGGCCATCGGGGACTTCGGGGTGCGGCGGTTCGGGGCCGTGGCGGTCGTACGGCTGGGGGCGCTGGTGGCGGCCGGCGGGTTCGCGGTGGTGGCCGTGGCGCCCGGCGCGTGGCTCGGGATGCTCGGGTTCACCCTGCTGGGGCTGGGGCTGTGTGTGCTGGTGCCGCAGACGTTCGCGGCGGCGGGGAGACTGTTCCCGGGGGCTTCGGATGCGGCCATCGCGCGACTGAACATCTTCAATTACGTGGGTTTTCTGATCGGTTCGCCGCTGGTGGGAGCCCTGGGCGACGCGTGGAGCTATCGCGGGGCCATGCTCGTACCGATGATGTTGGTGCTGGTGACGTTGGGGTACGCCAGGTCGTTCGCCACTCAACCGGACCGATACGGTGGCGGGCATGAGCGGCCGCGCACAGCTGATGTGGGACGAGGCAGTAACGGGCTATGACTTCGGTCCGAACCATCCGATGGATCCGGTCCGGCTGGAGCTGACCCGCAGGCTGGTGGGCGCCTTCGGGCTGGACCGGGAGCTGGAGGTCGTGGCGGCGAAGCCGGCCGGCGAGTCGACGCTCCGGCTGGTCCACCGGGAGGACTACATCGACGCCGTGAAGGCCGCGTCGGCAGATCCGGCGGGAGCCGACGGGGCGTACGGGCTCGGGACGCTCGACGATCCCGCGTTCGCCGGGATGCACGGGGTCTCCGCGCTGATCGCGGGCCAGTCGGTGGGGGCGGCCGAGGCGGTGTGGCGGGGGGATGCCGAACACGCCGTGAACTTCGCGGGCGGGCTGCACCACGCGATGCCGGGCGGGGCGTCGGGGTTCTGCATCTACAACGACGCGGCGCTCGCGGTCGCGCGGCTGCTGGAGCTGGGGGCCGAGCGGGTCGCCTATGTGGACGTCGACGTGCATCACGGGGACGGGGTGCAGGCGGCGTTCTGGGAGGACCCGCGGGTGCTGACGATCTCCCTGCACGAGCATCCGCATACGTTGTTCCCGCAGACCGGGTGGCCCCAGGAGACCGGAGCGGGCGCGGGGGAGGGGGCCGCGGTCAACGTGGCGCTGCCGGCCGGGACCGGGGACGCGGGGTGGCTCAGGGCGTTCCACGCCGTGGTGCCCGAACTGCTCGCCGAGTTCCGGCCACAGGTCCTCGTCTCCCAGCACGGGGCCGACACGCACTTCGAGGACCCGCTGGCGCATCTGGCCGTCTCGCTGGACGCGCAGCGGGCGGTGCAGGTGGCCTGTCACGAGCTGGCGCACGAGTACGCGGGCGGGAAGTGGGTCGCGCTGGGCGGGGGAGGGTATGCGGTGGTGGACGTCGTACCGCGGTCGTGGACGCATCTGGTGGGGATCGCGGCGGGGAAGCCGGTGGCGCCGGAGGCGGTGATCCCCGAGGGATGGCGGCGGGACGTGTTCGCCCGGACGCGGCAGCTGGGGCCGCAGCGGATGACCGACGGCCGGTGGCCGGTGAGTTGGGCCTCGTGGGAGCAGGGGTACGATCCCGCCGATCGCTTGGATCAGGCGGTGCTGGCGACTCGGCGGGCGGTGTTCCCGTTGCGGGGGCTTCTGCCCTGAGCGGCACGCGTCCCCGCATCCTTTAGGCCAACCGTGCGGAATTCCCCGGTTTCCGCCCCGCCCGCACCCCCGGTGGGCCACCATCGCACCCGTGTTGACCCCCGCCCGACTCCGTGCGTACCTGCTGGCCGTTCGGTTGGCCGGGGTGGTGGCGACCTCGCGGGAGGACAGCCTGCGCAGTTACCGGCTGTTCGCCGCGCGGGATCCGCGCGTGCTGATCGGTATTGACCCCGAAGGGGTCTGGGGGCAGCGGGAGTTGCTCGCGTTGATGGCGGAGAAGTGCGGGGTTTCGGCCGATCCCCGGTACACATCCGGACCGGATGTGATCGATCCGGAGCGTACGCTGGCCGCGCTGGACGCCTTCGCCGGGCGGATCCGGGAGGTGGCCCGGCGTGGCGCGCCCGTGCTGCTCGGCACCGGGCACCCGCAGCGGCTGCTCGGCTTCTACGCCGGGTTGGCGGGCGCGCTGTCGGCGGCGGGATGTGAGGTCCTCACACCGGCGCAGGGTCGCTGTGTCGACATATTGACCCGGTTCGGTCTACGCACTCTTCGCCTCGACTACGTACGAGGGGTTGCCCTGGTGCGGGAACCGGCGGGCGAGCGCCCCGGTTGTGAGCCGGGTGCCCACAGCCACTCGCCGCTCCCGGTTCGGGTCGCGCTCGAGGCCGTGATCCATGCCGGCGGACCGCTGCCCGAGCTGGTCGTCGGCGACCACGGCTGGGTCTGCGGCGCTGGTCAGCTGGGGTTCGAGGCCATCGGCCTGGCGGACACCGACGATCCCGCGCTGTTCGTGGGGCAGGCCGAGGGGCGGGTGTCCGTCGTCGTTCCGGTTGATGACGCAGTGCGGTCTAGTTACTACCTGCCGCTCACCCGCTACGTGCTCAATCGAGCGTGTCTGTCACAGTAGGCCGCCGATGGGTGCACCTCTTCCCCACTCGCATCACCCGCCCCTAGTCTGGGGAGTGAGCACGCAACGACGAAGAGTCACCGGAAGGGGAAGCCGGTGGCCGTCGAGTGCGGAAGGTTCAGGTGTGTCATGGCTGCAGCTGGCGAGAGGCCTCTGAACGAGGTTCAGTTCCTTACCGTGGCGGAGGTCGCCTCGGTGATGCGAGTGTCGAAGATGACCGTGTACCGCCTGGTGCACAGCGGTCATCTGCCCGCGATCCGGGTCGGACGGTCCTTCCGCGTCCCGGAACAAGCGGTACACGAGTACCTCCGCGACAGCTATGTGGGGGTGGAAACGGCCTGACGGCGACCCCCTCGTAACCCGGGGGTACCCCCTCGATTACGACCTCGGCGCTCGGTTGGGTAGGCTAGCCCCTCGTAGGTCGTGTGGGCCCATGGCGCCCAAACAACCGAGTGATGAGAAGTGAGCGAGGGTAGTCGTGGGCTCTGTTATCAAGAAGCGGCGCAAGCGGATGGCCAAGAAGAAGCACCGCAAGCTGCTCAAGCGCACGCGCGTTCAGCGCCGCAACAAGAAGTAAGCGGCGACGCGAGCGTGATCTGTGGCCCCCCACCAGCACTGGTGGGGGGCCACAGGCATATACCGATGGGGGAAATTCCGTCCCCTCGGGCTTTCGCGGTCATCACAGCGCAACGTCGACCGGCTAGGTTGGCCGCACAGGGGAACGCGGGATACCGGTAACGCGGGAAGGAAGGCGCTGATCTTGGGAAGGGTCGTGCTCGTCACCGGAGTGGCCCGGCAACTGGGCGGCCGGTTCGTGCGGCGGATCCAGCGGGACCCGGAGGTCGACCGGGTGATCGCCGTGGACGCGGTGCCCCCGGCCCACCATCTGGGTGGAGCCGACTTCATCCAGGCCGACATCCGCCAGCCGACCATCGCCCGGGTACTCGCCGAGACGGGCGCCGACACGGTCGTCCACATGGACGTCACGGGCACGGCACTGGGCGGCGGCAGCCGGGCCACGGTCAAGGAGACCAACGTCATCGGCACCATGCAGCTGCTCGGAGCCTGCCAGAAGTCGCCGACCGTGCAGCGGCTGGTGGTGAAGTCCAGCACGAACGTCTACGGGTCGGCGCCGCGCGATCCCGCCGTGTTCACCGAGACCACCCCGCCCAAGTCGCTGCCCAGCGGTGGCTTCGCGAAGGACGCCGTCGAAGTCGAGGGTTATGTGCGCGGGTTCGCCCGGCGGCGGCCGGACGTCGCTGTGTGCGTGCTGCGGTTCGCCAACATCCTCGGGCCGACCGCGGACACCCCGCTCGCCTCGTACTTCGCGCTGCCCGTGCTGCCGACCGTGTTCGGCTACGACCCGCGGCTCCAGTTCGTGCACGAGGACGACGTCATCGAGGTGCTGCGGATCGCCTCGCACGAGCCGCGCCGGGGCACCCTCAACAGCGGCACCTTCAACATCGCCGGGGACGGCGTGCTGCTGCTCTCGCAGTGCTCCCGGCGGCTCGGGCGGCCCACCGTGCCGCTGCTGCTGCCCGCGGTCACCTGGGCCGGCTCGCTGGTCCGTACGCTGGGTATGACGGACTTCTCACCGGAGCAGATCCGGCTGCTCACCCACGGGCGGGTGGTGGACACCGTCCAGATGCGCGAGACGCTGGGCTTCACGCCCAAATACACGACGGCCGAGGCCTTCGCGGACTTCGCGCGCGGCCAGGCCCCCGGGCTGCTGCCGCCGGAGGCCCTCGCCGGGGCCGTCGACCGGGTCGCCGCGCTCACCGCGAAGGCGGGCGGCCACCCCCAGACGCACAGCGCAAACTGAGGAGAGCGGCAACGATGGCGGACGCCAAGGTCATTCCGTTCGACGACGACCGGTCCCGCGGGAGCGCCGCGCAGCGCCCGGCGCGCCGCCGGAGCGGGGGGAGCCGACGCGGCGGGCTCGGCGAACCGGGGGAGCTCGGGGCCGTCCAGCCCCTGCCGGGCCGGGAGCGGGCACAGGAGAATGGGCCTGTGAGCCGCGAGGAGGAGCCGCTGGAGGCCGTAAAGGCCGACGGGTGGGACGGCGGCCTGGAGCGGCGGGTGGCGGCCGGGCTGGCCTTTCTGCGGCGCCGGCTCACCGGGGACTACGAGGTCGACGACTTCGGTTACGACGAGGAGCTGACCGACCAGGTCCTGATGTCGCTGCTGCGGCCGGTGTACGAGAAGTACTTCCGGGTCGAGGTGAAGGGCATCGAGAACATCCCGGCCGAGGGCGGGGCGCTGATCGTCGCCAACCACTCCGGCACCCTGCCGCTGGACGGGTTGATGATGCAGGTCGCCGTGCACGACCACCACCCGGCCGGGCGCCACCTGCGGCTGCTCGCGGCCGACCTGGTCTTCGTGCTGCCGGTGGTCAACGAGCTGGCCCGGAAGCTGGGGCACACCCTTGCCTGCGCGGAGGACGCGGAACGGCTGCTGGGCCAGGGTGAGCTGGTCGGGGTGATGCCGGAGGGCTTCAAGGGCATCGGGAAACCTTTCAGCGAGCGCTACAAGCTCCAGCGGTTCGGCCGAGGCGGCTTCGTCTCGACGGCACTGCGGCAGGGCGCGCCGATCATCCCGTGCTCGATCGTCGGTGCCGAGGAGATCTACCCGATGATCGGCAACGCCAAGACCTTGGCCCGGCTGCTGGGCTTCCCGTACTTCCCGCTGACGCCGACCTTCCCGTGGCTGGGTCCGCTGGGCGCCATCCCGCTCCCGACGAAGTGGACGATCCAGTTCGGTGAGCCGATCGCGACGGACGGCTATCCGCCGGAGGCGGCAGAGGACCCGATGCTGATGTTCAACCTGACCGACCAGGTCCGGGAACAGATCCAGCACACGCTGTACAAGTTGCTGGTGCAGCGGCGTTCGGTGTTCTTCTGAGGAGGCCGAGCCTGTTCTTCTGAAGAGGCCGAGCCTTTCGTGGCGGAATGCACGGAAGCGCTGGATCAAGACCGCTGGAGCCGCCGGTCGGAGGGCGGCGCAGCTGTTCGAAGACTGCGGAGCGGTGCGAGGGCGGCAGACAAGGGGGCCCAAGTTGCCGGTGCAGCGGCGGTCGGTGTTCTTCTGAGGGATCTGACGAGGGGGCCAAGGGCTGTACGACGAGGGGCGCCCCTGCTCGGAAAGGGGCGCCCCTCGCTGCCGTGGCCGTACCGGGTCAGTCCGTGTCCTCGCCGTCGATGCCCAGGCCCGGTAGCAGGTCCGGGATGAGCGGCGGGATCGTGACGTCCGGCTGGTTCGACGGGGACTTGCCGGCGGACGGGCTGCTGCTGCCCGTGCCGGTCTTCGGCGGGTCGAGCAGGCCACCCGTGTCGCCGCTGATGAGGCCCTCGCCGCTGCTGCCGGTGGCCGAGCCGCTCGGGTCGCCCGTGCGGGCGTGCTTGCCGGTGGACGGGGTGCCGCCGGCGGAGCTGGGCGCGGTCGACCGGTCGCTGCCGGAGGAGCCCGTGGACGCCGCCCCGGAGCCGCCCTGCCGCCTGCCGTCGCCGGGCTGGGCCGGCGGCTGGGGGAGCAGGGACTGGAGCGGGGCGACCTCTTCGTCTATGGCGTCGAAGACCGAGGAGACCTGCTGTTTGACGTCTCCCAGCTGCACGGGCAGCTTGTCGCTGAGCGCGCTCCAGGCTTCGCGGTGGGATCTGGAGAAGGCCGACAGGGCCTGGATGGGTCCGAGGGAGTCCGGGTCGGCCTCATAGGCGGCGTGCAGCAGCCGGTGCCCCTCGGTGACGTCGTGCTGCATCCCGGACAGGGTGCGGCGGATCTCGCCGATGGACTCGTGGTCGAGGTGGCCGCCCCGGCCCCGCTCCAGCAGCCGGCGGGCCTCGCTCAGCCGGGTGGACGCCTGGTCGAGGTAGGTCTGGCCGCGCTGGTCGTCGCCGTCGGCCAGATAGTTGAGCTTGAAGTCCTCGATGCCGCGTTTGAGGCCGTACAGCGAGTCGCCGGGCAGGGCGTCGGAGCTGGCGGCGGCGACTCCGCCGAAGGCCCCGGCGGCCACGCCCACGCTCAGCCCGCCGGCCGCGAGCCCCTTGGTCAGTCTCGAACGCGGGCGCAACTTGCCCAGCGGGCTCGCCCGGTGCGCACCCCTGCCCCGGTGCGTACGCTGCTCCGGTACCGATGCGTCCGCCGCCCCCGCGCTGCCTTCCTGGAGCATGGCCTCCATCGCGGCCACCAGCTGGGCCCGCTGGACGACCTTGACGTCCGGGTCGAGCTGCGGCTTGGGCAGCGCGCCGAGATCCACCGTCAGGGCCAGCAGCGCGCCCTGTTCGGTGTGTTCCTCGGCGGCCGGCGGTGATTCCGCCGGTGCTGCGGACTGCTCGGCCGCCGTGTCCCGGTCGGACTGCTCCTCCAGGGCCTGGGCGAAGGCGTTCGCCCGCCGGTGCGCCGAAACGTTCGCGATCACTGGCGGCACCTCCTCTCGTCATGACGGTCGACTCCCCAGGGGGTCCTGAGGGTTGCACGCCCACGACCACTTCCCCACGATCGAGTGATCGGGGATGGCCAGGACGTGACCACAGGGAGCCTGTATCCCGCACAACGAGTGGCGCGGCACTTGGGTTACGGACGGCGGATGATCGGATCAGAAAGGCAACCGGCTTTCACTCAACGTGAGTTGGCCGTCGCCCACGGTTGCCCCGCTCAGCGCACGTCGTCCGGCAGCAGCCGGGCGAGGGTGCGTACGGCGCGGTACTGGAGGGTCTTGATGGCGCCCTCGTTCTTGCCCATGACCCGGGCGGTCTCGGCGACGGAGAGGCCCTGGAGGAAGCGGAGCGTCACGCACTCCTGCTGCTGCGGGTTGAGCCGGCGTACGGCGTCGAGCAGGGCGGCGTTCGACAGGGACTCCAGGACGGAGTCCTCCGGGGAGCGCTCGACCTCGTTGGCGTCGAGCATCTCGCCGGTGGTGACCTCGAGCCGGAAGCGGCTGGACTTGAAGTGGTCGGCGACCAGGTTCCGGGCGATCGTGACCAGCCACGCGCCGAAGTCGCGGCCCTGCCAGGTGAAGGTGCCGATCCTTCTGAGCGCCCGCAGAAAGGTCTCACTGGTGAGGTCCTCGGCGGTCGCACGGCTGCCGACCCGGTAGTAGATGTACCGGTAGACGGTGTCGCTGTACTGGTCGTAGAGCCGCCCGAAGGCCTCGGCCTCGCCGTCCTGGGCGCGTTCGACGAGGTCCATCATCCGGGCGCTGTCGCTGTCGGCGGCCGGGCGGCGGGTGGTGGCCGCGCCGGTGGCACGCCCTCGTCTGCCGACGGCGGCGCTGCCGTCGGCCAGTGCATAGCACGGGCCTGCCGGCGCGGCGGCGGCGAAGGCGGGGACGGCGGACGCGGTGGGGACGAAGCCGCGCAGCATGTCTTTGACCGTCGCGACCGTTGCGCGCAGCGTAGCCAGGCCCGAGGCGTCAACCCCGACGTGTGGGTACACGGGACTCCCAGAGGCAGAGCTTCCATCACGTGCAGTGCGGGACCGTTCACCCGTCGTAGCGACGGAGGGGTACCGGTTTGCGTCTGAGGAGAATAACGCTTCGTGCAGGCACTGCTACACCGAGTTGCTCAAATCATCGATTGCGTCGCATCTCTAGCCGTTTGATGGCAGGTCAAGTGCCGCAGAATGATCGGTTGTTGAACGGAAAGGGGCGTGTTTCGGTGAAGTCCGGGGCGTGTTGAAGTGGCCGCGGCATAATTCCGGGCGCGCGGGGTGGGGCTGGGCGGGCCGAGGGCGCGGGCGCGGCTATCGGCGCCGGCGACTGATGGCGATCGCCGCGACCGTGCCGCCGGCGACCGCTCCCACGCCGGCCGCCGCCGGAATGCCGACCTTCGCCGCCTTGCGGCCCGTGCGGTAGTCCCGCAGGCGCCAGTCCTTCTCGCGGGCGTGCCTGCGGAGCTTGGCGTCGGGGTTGATGGCGTAGGGGTGGCCGACCAGGGACAGCATCGGGATGTCGTTGTGGCTGTCGCTGTAGGCCGCGCAGCGGGTCAGGTCGAGGCCCTCGGCCGCGGCCAGGGCGCGGACCGCCTCCGCCTTGGCGGGGCCGTGCAGCGGCTCGCCGACCAGCTTGCCGGTGTAGACGCCGTCCACCGACTCGGCCACCGTGCCGAGGGCGCCGGTGAGTCCCAGGCGGCGCGCGATCACCTGGGCGATCTCTACGGGTGCCGCGGTGACCAGCCACACCTTCTGGCCCGCGTCCAGGTGGGCCTGGGCGAGGGCGCGGGTGCCGGGCCAGATGCGGTCGGCCATGTACTCGTCGTAGATCTCCTCGCCGATCGACTCCAGCTCGGCGACCCGGTGGCCCTTGACGATCGACAGGGCCGAGTCGCGGGCGTCCTGCATGTGCTCCGGGTCCTCGACGCCGGCCAGCCGGAACCACGCCTGCTGCCAGGCGAACCTGGCGAGGTCGCGGGTCTCGAAGAACTTGCGCTTGTACAGCCCGCGGCCGAAGTGGAACAGCGCGGCGCCCTGCATCACCGTGTTGTCGAGGTCGAAGAAGGCGGCGGCCTTGTCGTCGCCGATCACCGGGAACTGAGGTTCCTCGGGCGTGGCGCGCGGGGCCTCCTGCGAGGACTTGCGGGCGGCCTCCGCCGAAGCCTCGCCTGCCAACACGCTCCGCGCCGTGGCGGAGCGCCTACGGGGAGTGAGCCATCCGAGAGCGGCCATGACGTGAGCATAGCCAGTCTGTTCGGTGGTTCCTGAGCCGAGAGGTCGGCAGGGTGTGAACACTGCGGAACAGCGTCGTTAAAGAAGCGATCCGGAACGGGCGCGGAGCGCGCGAGAATGGCCGGTATGAGTCCCCTCTTCCGACGCAAGGCAGAGCCGCGCGAGCGGCTGGTCACCCTCGTCCGCAAGCCGGGCTGTCACCTCTGCGACGACGCGCAGCTGGTCGTCGAAAAGGTGTGCGCCGACCTCGGCGTGCCGTGGGAGCCGAAGGACATCACCCAGGACCAGGACCTCCACGACCGCTACTGGGAGCAGATCCCGGTCGTCCTCATCGACGGCGAACAGCACACCTTCTGGCGCGTGAACGAGGAGCGACTGCGCCGGGCACTGACCGAGTAGTCCAAACCGGGCGGAAAGTCGCTTAGGATCAACGGCGGTTTGGTCTCGGGGGCGGGATTCGCGAGGAGTGTGTGCGGTTTTTCCCCCAGTAACGAAGGAGCGCCGGTGCGTATGCGCCGGTTCCCGCCACGGGCGCGAAACCCGCGTGACCCCGGTCACTTCTGCCGGGCAAATCGGACACCATCTTTGTGCACGCGTTCACAAAGACATAGCCTGCTGTCGACGGGGCGGTCTGGGGACGTATGACCGCCTACAGCCCCGCTCTACCCGCAGGAGCACCGTGGCAACTGGCCGAACACACCGACCGGCGACCCGTAGCCGAGGGATTCCCGAGGCCACCGTCGCCCGGCTTCCGCTGTACCTCCGAGCCCTGACCGCACTGTCGGAACGCTCGGTACCCACGGTCTCCTCCGAGGAGCTGGCCGCGGCGGCGGGGGTCAACTCCGCCAAGCTGCGCAAGGACTTCTCGTACCTGGGCTCCTACGGAACGCGCGGTGTCGGCTACGACGTGGAGTACCTCGTCTACCAGATCTCCCGCGAACTCGGCCTGACCCAGGACTGGCCGGTCGTCATCGTCGGTATCGGTAACCTCGGCGCCGCTCTCGCCAACTACGGCGGGTTCGCCTCCCGTGGCTTCCGGGTGGCCGCGCTGATCGACGCCGACCCGGCGATGGCCGGCAAGCCGGTCGCGGGTATCCCGGTGCAGCACACCGACGACCTCGAGAAGATCATCAAGGACAACGGGGTCTCCATCGGCGTGATCGCCACCCCCGCCGGTGCCGCCCAGCAGGTCTGCGACCGGCTCGTGGCCGCCGGCGTGACCTCCATCCTGAACTTCGCGCCGACCGTGCTGTCCGTCCCGGACGGCGTCGACGTGCGCAAGGTCGACCTCTCCATCGAGCTTCAGATCCTCGCCTTCCACGAGCAGCGCAAGGCCGGTGAGGAGACCGCGGCGGGTGACGGTGCGCTTCCCGCGGCCACCACCCGCGAGGACTCCGCCGACCAGGGACCCGACGGGGACGTCCCCGCCGTGATGCCGGCATGAGTCTCCTCGTCGTCGGACTGAGCCACCGCAGCGCCCCGGTCAGCGTGCTGGAGCGGGCCGCGCTGAGCGCGGACGCCCAGATCAAGCTGCTCCAGGACACGGTCGCCGCAGAGCCCGCCACCGAGGCCGCGGTGCTCGCCACCTGCAACCGCATCGAGCTGTACGCCGACGTGGACAAGTTCCACGCCGGTGTCGCCGAGCTGTCCACGCTGCTCGCCCAGCACAGCGGTGTCGGCCTCGAGGAGCTGACTCCTTATCTGTACGTGCACTACGAGGACCGGGCCGTCCACCACCTGTTCTCGGTGGCCTGCGGTCTCGACTCGATGGTCGTCGGCGAGGGGCAGATCCTCGGCCAGATCAAGGACTCCCTGGCCCGTGCGCAGGAGCTGCACACCGCAGGCAGGCTGCTGAACGACCTGTTCCAGCAGGCCCTCCGGGTCGGCAAGCGCGCCCACTCCGAGACCGGCATAGACCGCGCCGGCCAGTCCCTGGTCACCTTCGGCCTGGAGCAGCTGGCCGCGGGCGGTGACGTGCTCGCATGGGCCGCGGGCCGCAACGCGCTGGTCATCGGCGCCGGGTCGATGTCGTCCCTGGCCGCCGCGACGCTCGCGCGCGCCGGGGTCGCCGAGATCGTCGTCGCCAACCGCACCTTCGAGCGCGCCGAGCGGCTCGCGCTCCTGCTCGAAGAGCAATACGGGCACAGCCTCGCCGAGAGTGAGGACACCGGTGGCGTGACCGCGCGCGCGGTACGGATGGACGCCGTGGCCGACGAGCTGACACGTGCCGACGTCGTCGTCTCCTGTACCGGGGCGACGGGTCTGGTGCTCACGGCGGAGGCGGTCGCGCAGGCGGTCGAGGGCCGCACCGGCGCCCCCGCCGCCGAACTCGCCGCCACCGCAGACACCGGCGACGGCGCGCCTACGGCCGGACATGCCAAGGCTTTGCTGCCGCCCACCAGCGTCGGCACCGAGGAGAACTGCCCGCTGGACCTCGCCGCCGTACAGCCCGGCTTCTCCGTCATGGGCGAGGCCGCCGTGGCCGGCATGGACGCGGCCACCCTGGAGCAGCACGCGGCCTGGGCCGCGGGCGGCACGGTGGACCGCCGTGAACGCCGGGGCCCCGAGGCCGACGCCGAGCTGATCACCGCGCTCGCCGCGACCGCCGCCACCGTCGGCCGCATCCCCGAGCGCCGCAAGCCGGAACCGGTCGCCGAGATCCCGCGCCCGGCCCCTGCCGTCTTCCTCCTCGACCTCGCCATGCCCCGGGACATCGACGCGGCCGTGCACCGGCTGGCCGGGGTGCGCCTGGTGGACATCGAGTCGCTGGCGGAGGCGTCCGCCGACGCACCGATGGCGGCGGACGTGGACCAGGTCCGGCGTATCGTCTCCGACGAGGTCGCGGCCTTCGGCGCGGCACAGCGGGCGGCGCACATCACGCCGACCGTCGTCGCGCTGCGCACCATGGCCGCCGACGTCGTCGCCAGCGAGATCGCCCGCCTCGACGGCCGCCTGCCCGACCTGGACGAACGCCAGCGCGGCGAGATCCGGCAGGCCGTGCACCGGGTCGTCGACAAGCTGCTGCACGCGCCGACCGTACGGGTCAAGCAGCTCGCGGCCGAGCCCGGCGGCGCCGGGTACGCGGACGCGCTGCGCACCCTGTTCGACCTCGACCCCGAGACGGTGGCCGCCGTCTCCCGGGCCGGGGACAGCACAGAGAAGAAGGACCGACCGGCATGAGTGAGAAGGCTTTGAGGCTGGGGACCAGGCGCAGCAAGCTCGCCATGGCCCAGTCCGGGCAGGTGGCGGAGGCCGTCCGCCAGGTGACCGGGCGGCCCGTCGAGCTGGTCGAGATCACCACGTACGGCGATGTCTCCCGCGAGGCGCTCGCGCAGATCGGCGGCACCGGCGTGTTCGTCACGGCGCTGCGCGACGCGCTGCTCAAGGGCGAGGTCGACTTCGCGGTTCATTCGCTCAAGGACCTGCCGACCACGCAGCCCGAGGAGCTGGTCCTGGCCGCCATACCGGTGCGCGAGGACCCGCGGGACGTGATCGTCGCGCGCGACGCGCTGAAGTTCACCGATTTGCCGCGCGGAGCGCGCATCGGCACCGGAGCGCCGCGCCGCATGGCGCAGCTGAACGCGTACGCCCGGGCCCACGGCCTGGACATCGAGACCGTCCCGATCCGCGGCAACGTCGACACGCGGATCGGATACGTCCGGGCCGGCGAACTGGACGCGGTGGTGCTGGCCGCCGCCGGACTGAACCGGATCGGCCGGATCGACGAGGTGACCGACTTCCTGTCGGTCGACACGGTTTTGCCCGCCCCCGGCCAGGGGGCCCTGGCGATCGAGTGTGCCGCGGACAACGCGGACCTCATCGCCGCGCTCGGCGAACTCGACGACCCGTTCACCCGGGCCGCCGTGACCGCCGAACGGTCACTGCTCGCCGCCCTGGAGGCCGGCTGCTCCGCCCCTGTGGGCGCGCTGGCCGACCTGCTGGCCGACGGGCAGATTGTCAAGGAAATGCGCCTGCGCGGCGTCGTCGGCACGACCGACGGCTCCCGCATGGTGCAGATGTCCACCACCGGTCCCGTGCCCCAGACGCACGACCGGGCGTTGGCACTCGGTCGCGAACTCGCCACCGAGATGCTCGCCCAGGGCGCGGCCGGTCTGATGGGGGAGCGAGCACATTGAGCCCCACCGCCCTTCCTGCCGCCGGTCCGGAACACGGGCACGTCACCTTCCTCGGTGCCGGACCCGGGGATCCGGGACTGCTGACTCTGCGCGCCGTGGAGGCGCTGTCGCACGCGGACGTCCTGGTCGCCGAGCACGAGGTGCTCGACGTCATCCGGACGCACGCCCGACAGGGCGTCTCCGTCGTGCAGACGGACGCCGATCCCTCCTCGGTCTCGCCGCCGGGCACAGGCACGCCACAGCTGACGGTCGTTGACGGCACGTCAACCCCCGCCGCTGCACCGGCCGCTGCCCGGGATGCCGTTCATCTTGTCATGGAGGCCGCGCGGGGCGGCAGGCGGGTCGTCCGTGCGGTGTCCGGGGACCCCGGACTTGATACGTACGCGGCGGCGGAAATGCTCGCCTGCGCCGCCGCCGGGGTGCCCTTCGAGGTCGTCCCGGGTGTCGCGGCGGCGGTCGGCGTGCCCGCGTACGCCGGTGTGCCGCTGCGGGACGCCGAGGGCGCGGACGTCCGGTTCGTGGACGCCCGTACCGCCTCCGACCGCTGCTGGACGGAGGTGGGCGCGTCGGACGGCACGGTGGTCGTCTCGACGACCCTGGACTCCGTGGCCGCCGCGGCGGGCGAGCTGGTCTCGGCGGGCCGCAAGCCGGACACCCCGCTGACGGTGACGATCGCCGGTACGACGACCCGTCAGCGGACCTGGACCGCGACCCTCGGCACGATCGCCCAGACCCTGAAGCAGGCGAAGGTCCTTCCGTCTCCCGACGGCGGCCGGCCGGTGATAGCCGTGGTCGGCGAGCGTTCCGCCGCCGCCCAGCGCGACCAGTTGTCGTGGTTCGAGTCCAAGCCGCTGTTCGGCTGGAAGGTGCTCGTGCCGCGGACGAAGGAGCAGGCGGCGTCGCTCTCCGACCAGCTGCGGTCCTACGGTGCCGTGCCGCACGAGGTTCCGACGATCGCCGTGGAACCGCCGCGCACGCCCCAGCAGATGGAACGTGCCGTCAAGGGCCTGGTGACGGGCCGGTACGAGTGGATCGCCTTCACGTCCGTCAACGCGGTGAAGGCGGTCCGGGAGAAGTTCGAGGAGTACGGCCTCGACGCCCGTGCCTTCGCGGGCATCAAGGTGGCCGCGGTGGGCGAGCAGACCGCCAAGGCGCTGGTCGCCTTCGGTGTGAAGCCGGACCTGGTGCCGAGCGGGGAGCAGTCGGCCGCCGGTCTGCTGGAGGACTGGCCGCCGTACGACCCGGTGTTCGACCCGATCGACCGTGTCTTCCTGCCGAGGGCCGACATCGCGACGGAGACCCTCGTCGCCGGTCTGATCGAGCTGGGCTGGGAGGTGGACGACGTCACGGCGTACCGGACCGTGCGGGCGTCGCCGCCGCCGGCCGAGACCCGGGAGGCGATCAAGGGCGGTGGCTTCGACGCGGTGCTCTTCACCTCGTCGTCCACGGTCCGCAACCTGGTCGGCATCGCGGGCAAGCCGCACAACGTGACGGTGATCGCGTGCATCGGGCCGGCCACGGCCAAGACGGCCGAGGAGCACGGGCTGCGGGTGGACGTGATGGCTCCCGAGCCGTCCGTGCACAAGCTGGCGGAGGCGCTGGCCGACTTCGGGATGCGCCGTCGCGCGGCGGCCCTGGAGGCCGGCGACCCCGTGACGCGGCCGAGCGAGCGGCGGCCGGGGGCGCGGAGGCGTCGTACGACGACGTGACCTTCGGCTGACACCGTCCTCAGGGGTGCCCAGGTTGTCTGGGCACCCCTGAGGCGTCAGTGCCCGGAGGCGTACGGCAGGAAGGTCGCCCAGGCGGTGGGGGTGAGGGCGAGGCGGGGGCCGGTGGGGTTCTTGGAGTCGCGGACGAGGACGTGGGTCTCGTCGGGGGTGGCCACCTCGACGCAGTCGGGGCCGCTAGACGTGCTGTAGCTGCTCTTTATCCACTCCAGCTTCATGTCTCTCCAAGCACTTTCTCGATGAGGGCCGTCGACTCCCGTGGGCTGAGAGCCTGTGCCCGGATGATTCCATACTGGATGTCGAGGAGTTGAACCTCTTTCGGATCGGCGATCACACGACTGATGTGCACTACCTCGATGTGGCCGACCGCGGTGCCGTCGTTGAGCCTGAGCATCCTGAACGATCCGTCGAGCCCCGAGTTCTCCTCGCGGCCCAGGGGCAACACCTGGAGGTCGACGTTACGGAACTCGGCGACTTCCAGCAGTCGTTCGAGTTGCCCACGCATGACCATCTTGCCTCCGATGAGCCGACGGAGCGTCGACTCACACTGGACAAAGCTGAAGACAGGCCGGGCCGTCGTGTCGTTGACGATCTCCTGCCGTGCCACGCGGGCCGCTACCTGCTGCTCCAGCTCGTCGATGGTGAAGGCTGGGCGACGTGCCCTGAGCACCGCTCGCGCGTACTCCTCCGTCTGCAACAACCCATGGACGACGGAGTTGTTGTAGGCGCACATCTCGACCGCTTCCGCCTCCAGCTTCTTCAGATCCCGCACCTTCTTCGGGTACCGGACCTCCGCGATGTCCTTCTTCATCGCGGAGACCCTGCCGCCCGCACCCAACGCCTCGTCCGCCGCGTCGAGATACTCGGGCCGGGGGATCCGCCGCGCCCGCTCCACGGAGGAGACCAGCTCCTCCCCGTACCCGATGGCCGCGCCGAACTCGGCCTGGGTGAGACCCGCCGCCTCCCGCCACAGCTTCAGTTGCCGCGCGACCGTGCGGATCACCGCCCCGGCCTCCTCGTCCGCCGGCCCCGCCTCACAATCGTTCACGTACTCCGTCCTCCCGCCGCACCCTTCGTGGTCCAACCAGCCCCGCGCGTCCCCGGTCACCCCGTACGACCCGGACGGAACCGGACACCGCACGGACAGCCGCCGGTCGCACGGGCCGCCGCACTTCACAGGCTAAGCACGCGTGGACACGCTGAGTGATGTGAATGAGCGAATCTCCACCCTCCGCACCTCGGCGCACGAGTTCTTCGCCCCTCTGTCCGCGACGCGGCGCGGTGCTCGTCTCGGACGGCTGCTCGCGGCCGAGCAACTGGGCGCGTGGGGCCTGCCGTTGGACCCCGCCCGGTTGATCGTCGCCGAGCTGACGGCGAACGCCGCGCTGCACGGCCGGGTTCGTGGCCGCAGTTTCCGTCTCGCGCTGTCGGTCATCGAGCGGCGCGTCCTGCGCATCGAGGTGACCGACACCCGGGGTGATCAGCTGCCGGTCCGCGGGGCCGCGTCCGACGTGCCCGGCGAGTCCGGCTACGGACTGCTGCTGGTCGAGGAGTTGGCGGACCGCTGGGGCGTGCGGCGCGGGCCGGTGCCCTGCAAGACGGTGTGGGCGGAACTGGATCTCTCAGCCGCCGCCCACCCAGATGACCTCGGCTGATACTCCTTCACCGAGCGGCCGCGCACCGGAGCCCGCAAACACGTGCTGCGGTGGCGGGCGGGCCGGTGCCGCGGGCGGTAAAAGACCAAAGAACCCGGGGAAAAAACCAACCCAACCAACCAAACCTCGCGTACATCACCCGGGCGGGTGAAAGTGGTCGGTCCGGCTGGCGTGGCGGCAGTTCGGGCATGCAGGCTCGCCCCGAGGCATATGCGCCTCACGAACGCACAGCCCCACACATGCATCGGCCCCCGCCGGGACGGCAATCCCAGTGCGAGGGCCTGACCAAAGAGGAAGACGACCCTTCCCCATGGCTGAGAAGAAGCCTAACGCCGCCCTGCGTCCGATTCACGGTGTTCGGCGAAGCGCCACCCCCTCCGGTGTCACCCACGTACGCACGTACCAGTCCGGTCAGTACGTCGTCATCGGCAACCACCTCGCCCAGCACCGCGACCTGTCGCTGACGGCCATCGGACTGGCGACCCACATCCTGTCGGTGCCCGAGGGCACTCCGGTCGACATCCGCAGCCTTGCCGAACGCTTCCCCGAGGGCCGCGACCGGATCGCGTTCGGGCTGCGGGAGCTGGAGGCGCATGGCTATCTGGAGCGGGTCCGCGAGCAGACCGAGTCGGGCCGCCTGGTCACGCGTACCTACGCCCACCACACCCCCGCGGGGGCCGGCGCGCCCCACGCCCCCGTCCGGGTCTCCGGCCGCCCGGCAGCTGCCCCTGCCCGCGCCACCGGCGGTCCGGCGGTCGACGCGCAGGCCCAGGAGACCCCTCAGGAGACGCCCCAGGAGGACGATCAAGCCCGCGTCACGCCGGAAGCGCCCGTGACCGGCGACGAGTCGCCCGCCCCGCCGAAGACGCACGGCTCCGCGCACCCCCCTGCCGACCGGCACCACAGGATGGCCGTCACTCTCCTCGCGGGCCTGCGCCGCACCGACAACCGCCTGACGCTTTCCCAGCGGCAGGTGGACCGGCTCGCGCCCGCCGTTGCTGCCTGGTTCGCGGGTGGCGCCACGGCCGCCGTCGTCCACCGCGTCCTGACCGCCGATCTGCCCGTGGACATGCGACACCCGGCCGGTGTGCTCGCCTATCGCCTCCACGAGCTGCGGCCCGCACCACTCCCCGCGAGCCCACCACCCGCGCCGGTGAACACCGAGGCCACCCGGCGCTTCCCCCATCCGTTGCAGACCTGCGACGGCTGCGAACGCGCGTTCCGCGCCCCACGCCCCGGCCACTGCCGCGACTGCCGCGCTGCTCGGACGGCGCCAGGCGAGGACGTGTGCGCCGCATGAGTTTGCTGTACCGGCCTGCGGCGTCTGCGCAAGCCGCCTGCCGGTGGGGGAGCGGTTCCTCTGCTTGCCGCGTGGACCGGCCGGTGCCGGAAGCGTGTCGATCCTGCTGCTCCGTCGCCACCTCAGCATCGACTACGGCAACACGGCCGATCACGTCGAGCGGGCACGATTACGCCGCTTCTTCTGGGACGCCTGCTGCCTGGTTTCGTCCGACAGCGCGTCGGCAAAGGCGTGGGTTCGGCGGGCGTAGCGTAGAAGACATGACGAAGTACGGATCCTTCCCCGGTACGCGTCCCCGACGGTTGCGCACCACCCCCGTCATGCGCCGCATGGTCGCCGAGACCCGGCTGCACCCCGCCGACCTCATCCTCCCGGCGTTCGTCCGGGAGGGTGTCAGCGAGCCGGTGCCGATCGGGTCGATGCCCGGGGTCGTACAGCACACCCGGGACAGCCTGAAGAAGGCGGCGCTGGAGGCCGTGGAGGCCGGGGTCTCCGGGATCATGCTGTTCGGCGTGCCCGAGGAGAGCAAGAAGGACGCCGTCGGCACCCCCGGCACCGACCCGGACGGGATCCTCCAGGTCGCCATCCGGGACGTGCGCGCCGAGGTCGGGGACGACCTTCTCGTCATGTCGGACCTGTGCCTGGACGAGACCACCGACCACGGCCACTGCGGGGTGCTGGACGCAGAGGGGCGCGTCGACAACGACGCCACCCTGGAGCGGTACGCGGAGATGGCGCAGGTGCAGGCCGACGCCGGAGCCCATGTCGTCGGCCCCAGCGGGATGATGGACGGTCAGATCGGCGTCGTCCGCGACGCGCTCGACCAGATCGGGCGCGAGGACGTCGCGATCCTCGCCTACACCGCCAAGTACTCCTCGGCCTTCTACGGCCCCTTCCGCGAGGCCGTCGCCTCCTCGCTGCAGGGCGACCGCAAGACCTACCAGCAGGACCCGGCCAACTGGCGCGAGTCCCTGCGGGAGCTGGAACTGGACCTGGCCGAGGGCGCCGACATGGTGATGGTCAAGCCGGCCGGGCCCTACCTCGACATCCTCGCCCGGGTCGCGGACGCCGTGGACGTGCCCGTCGCCGCCTACCAGATCTCCGGCGAGTACGCGATGATCGAGGCCGCCGCCGAGAAGGGCTGGGTGGACCGCGACCGGGCCATCTTCGAGACCCTGACCGGCATCAAGCGGGCCGGCGCGCGGAACATCCTCACCTACTGGGCCACCGAAGTGGCCCAGAAGCTGCGCCGGTCCGCGTGACACTCACCAGTTGACGGCGTCGTCCACGTCCTGCTGCCAGTACGTCACCTCCAGCGAACTGTCGTAGTAGACGCCCTTGGCGGGCAGGGACGGGGTGGCGGACGGGCCGCCGCTGCTGTTCGGGGTGTAGCCCTGGAAGGCCAGGGTCAGCTTGTGGGCGGTCCTCCCGCCGGTGCCGCTGCCGTCGGCGGCCGACAGCAGCACACCCGCGTACCCCGACTCACCGGGCGCCAGGGAGACCACGGCCTGCGGCTGGGTGGCCTCGTCGGCCTGCGGCACCCACTGCATCTGGTCGAAGCGCAGGACCGGCCAGTACGGCAGGTCGCAGGTCTTGCTTCCGGTGTTCTTCACCGTGAGCAGCATGTGGTTGAGGGGCCGGGAGAGCGGCTGGGCGGTCACGGTGGTGTTCGTGCCGTTGCACAGCACGGCGGAGCCGCCGGTGCGGGTGTGCTGACTTCCTCGGGTGGCGGAGGCGGAGGCGGGGGCCTGGGCGCTGGGCGTGCGGGTACGGGCCACGGGCGTGCCGTCCGCCGTACCACCGACGGTGCCGGCGCTGGTCCGGGTGCTGTCGCCGGTGGTGGCGGCGCCCACGGGCGTCTTCGTCGCGCCCGACTCCACCTCCGTCGCCGTCGGCCGGGAGGCGCCCTCGTCCTCGGTGCCCGTTCCGCTCCCGCACGCCGTGAGCGCCAGGGCGGCGACGGCGGTGCCGGTGGCGGCGAGCAGACGGATATGGCGCATACGCATGGCAAGTCCTCTTTCGGGCCGGGCCGGTTGTCGTGCTTGGATGACCAACAGCCTGTGGGCGGCTCCGTCCCGGTGGCCAGCACCTGCCGGTGATCCGGGACGCTGGAATGCCCATACCGGCTTTGACCTGCGGAAGCGGTTCCTGCCTGGAACGCCGGGGTGGGACGAGGGGGGAAGGGGAACGGTGTCCGAGGGTACGTCTGAGAGCGGTTTCGCCGAGCTGCTGCGGGAGGTGAAGAACCGCTCCGGGCACAGCTACGGCACGCTCGCCAAACGGCTGCACATGAGTACGTCGACGCTGCACCGCTACTGCAACGGGGACGCCGTACCGACGGACTACGCGCCCGTGGAACGGCTGGCCCGGCTGTGCAAGGCCACGCCCGAGGAACTGGTGGAACTGCACCGGCGGTGGATCCTGGCCGACGCGGGGCGGGGGCGGAAGGGCCCGGAGCCGGCACGGGCCGCGCGGGCACCGGTGCCGGCGGGAGACCGGGAGCCGGAGTCCGAGTCGCAGTCGGAGCCGCGGTCCGGATCGCAGTCGGAGCCGCAGTCCGAGTTACCGCCCGAGTCGCAGTCGGAGCCGATGGGCGCGCCGGAGAAGCCGGCTGGGCCGGAGCCGGAGCCGGCGGGCGGGCAGGGACCGAAGGCGGAGCCCTCCGCAGGGGCGCGGCGGCGGAGCCGGGCCGTTCTCCTCGCCGCCGTCACCGTCACCGCGCTGCTCGGCGGCGTGGCCGTCGCCCTGAATCTGCCCTCAGCAGACGGAGAAGAGGACGGCAAGGGCACGGCGGCGGCCACGGCCACCGCGGGGGCCGCCGCCCCGCACCGCACACCGGCGAAGCCGACGGCCGGAACACCGACGCCGCGCAGGTCCGCCGCCCGCTCGGTCTCCCCGTCCGCCGACTCCGCCGAGGCCCCCGGAACCGGCGCCGGCAGCGGCAGGCCCGCGGGCAGGCCGAGCGCCTCCGCGACCGGGCGGACGTCCGCCGCCCCGCCCCTCACCGTCACCACCCACCCCTACAGCTGGGTGGACCCCTGTTCCCAGCACTACCTGATCGACCGGCCGCCGACCGACGTCGCCCCGCCGCCGCTGGAACAGGACGCGCCCGCCTGGGTGGACGTGCACAAGGCGGTGTCGGCCGGGGAGCAGTTCGTCACCTTCACGGTGCAGGGCACCGGCAAGGAGACCGTCGTCCTGGAGCGGCTGTCCGTGCGCATGGCGGGCAAGCGGCCCCCGCTCGCCTGGAACGACTACGCGATGGGTTATCCCGGCGTCGGCTGCGGCGGCGGCGTGCCGACCCACTCCTTCACGGTCGCCCTGGACGCGATGCGCCCCGCGCCCGTGCCGGAGGCCGGGCACCGCAACTTCCCGTTCAAGGTGAGCCAGTCCGACCCCGAGGTCTTCTACGTCACGGCCGACGCGTCCGCGTACGACGTCAGCTGGTACCTGGAGCTGGCCTGGTCCAGCGGGAGCCGGCACGGCACCCTGTCGATCGACGATGCCGGACGCCCGTTCCGCACCAGCGGCAACAACGGACGCCCGGCCTACGCCTTCCCACTCGGCGGCGAGAAGTGGCAACCGGCGTCGGAGGCCGACTGAGCGCGCCCCGGCGGGGTGCCTCAGTCCCACCAGAAGGACCAACTGGTGGCGCCGACGAGCTCCTTGGCGTACGCCCCTATGCTCCCCGGCCCGCTCTGCGCGACGGTGTTCGGGCACAGGGCGTAGTGCTCGGCGGCCAGCACCTCCGCGTCGCCGAGCGTGCCGGGCGGCGCTGCCACGGACACCACCAGGCTGTCCAGGCCCAGTCCCACGACCCGGATGCCGAACCGGTCCTCCCACGAGCGCAGCACCGCGCTGACCCGGGCCACGTCGCTCTCGTAGTTCAAGGGGCCGGTCCACCCGATTGCGGCGGGTATGTCGGCGGACCGGCGGGCCGGTACGAGGGCCAGGTGCGGTTCCTCCATCCACTCGGCCCATGCGCCCGGGTCACTGTTCAGCGCGTCGGCGACCTGCGCGGCACGGGAGTCCGGGTCGGCGCAGAGAACCCCGGCCGGCGCGAGCCCCGGCCACTCCGTCCCGAACGGCTCGATCTCGTTGCCGGCATGCCCGTCGGTCTCCTCGTGCCAGTACTCCGCGAGCACCTCCTCGGCATCGTGGTCCCCCGGGTACGACGCCTCACCCGGCAGCAGCATCCAGTCCTCGACACCGCTCCGGCAACCGGCCAGGTCCACCAGCACCGGCAGCAGCCCGGCCCGCGCCGCAGGCGCCCCGAGCGCCTTCCAGGTGCCGGCGGCGGCGGGTTTCTCCGCGTGCCACAGCAGGGGCTCGTGCCAGGGCCCGTCGTCCGTCGCGTCCACCAGCCTGCCGGGCGGCAGTCGAAGCGCCAGTGAACGCCCACTGGGGTCGGTGGCCAGCCTGGGCAGCGGGTTGGGAAGAGTCGCCATACCGCCGACTGTACGGGCCCCCACTGACAACACCCGCGGCCGTCACCGCCGTTGCCGCGCCACCGGGCGGTCAGACCAGCGTGGTGATGCAGAACGGGTGGCCCGCCGGGTCGAGCAGGACCCGCCAGCGGTCCGGCTGCGGCTGCGCCTCCGGCTTGGTCGCGCCCAGCTTCAGCAGGTGGGCCTCGGCCGCCTCCAGGTCGTCCACGCCCACCTCGATGTGGGCCTGCTTCTCCTGGGCCGGGTCCGGCCAGGTGGGGCGGCGGTAGTCGGCCAGGCGGTTGAAGCCCAGGCCCGGTGCGCCGTCCTTGCCGCCGAGGAAGACGAACTCGTCGGAGGTGTAGGCGACGGAGAGGCCGAACATCTCGCCGTAGAAACGGGACAGTTCGACCGGGTCGGCGCAGTCGAAGGTGACGGCGGCGTAGCGGAGGACGGGTGCGGAAGTGGTGTCTGTGCTCATGGGGACGACCGTAGGACACAACCCGGACAGATATGGTCCTGGTTGTGCGGGCACCTGTGAAAAACTTCCCCCGTGCTCAGCGCGTCCACCCGTCTGCTGCGCCTGCTCGCGCTGCTCGCCGCCCGGCCCGCCTGGACCTGCGCCGAGCTGGCCGACCGCATGGCCGTCACCGACCGCACGGTCCGGCGGGACATCGCCAAACTGCGGGAACTCGGCTACACCGTCGACTCCGACGCCGGCCCCTGGGGTGGCTACCGGCTCCGGGCCGGCTCCCGCATGCCACCGCTGATCCTGGACGACGAGGAAGCGCTGGCCGTCGCCGTCGGCCTGCGCGAAGCGGCGCTGAACGGCTCCCTCGGCGGCGACCAGGCCGCCCTGTCCGCCCTGCTCAAGCTGCGCCAGGTGCTGCCGCCCCGGGTCGCCGAACGGCTCGCGGAGTGGGACGACGCCCTCGTACGGCTGCCCTGGCCCGCGGAACCGCAGCTGCGGCCCGGCATGTTGCTGGAACTGGCCGCCGCCTGCCGGCGCGGTGAGCGCGCCCGGCTGTCGTACTGCGACGGACAGGACCGGCGTACGGTCCGGGACGTCGACCCCTACCGGCTCGTGCACACCGGCCGGCGCTGGTACTTCGTCGCCCGGGACGTGGCCCGGGGCTGGCGCACCTTCCGGGCCGACCGCGTCGAACGGCTCCAGCCCACCGGGCAGCCCGTGGAGATCACCGACCCGCCCGACCCGGCACAGCTCGTCTCCCGCAACACCGCGAACGGCCCCTATCCGCTGTCGGCCACCGTCCGCCTCCCCCTGCCCATGGACCGGGCGTTGCGGCTCGTCCCCGCGACCGTCGGCACCCACCGGCCGGACGGCCCGGACGCGACGATCGTGGACATCGGCGGCCCCGACGCGGACGGCCTGGCCCGCTACCTCCTCGGCCTGGCGACTCCCCTGCGGGTACTCGCCCCCGAATCCGTACGGCAGGCCCTGCTCCGCCGCACCCGGGAACTCCTCGCCGCCCACACGGACGACGGCCCGCCCTCATCGTGAGGACGGGCCGCCGGCCTGTATCGCGTGTGTGCCGCTCGGTCAGAGCTTCTCGGGCGTCCGGATGCCCAGCAGAGCCATGCCCTGGTGCAGGGTGCGGGCCGTGAGGTCGCTGAGGAACAGACGGTTCTCCGCGACTTCCCGCGGGGGCTGCGGCTTGATGACCGGGCACTTGTCGTAGAACGACGTGAACAGTGACGCCAGCTGGTACAGGTACGCCGCCAGCTTGTGCGGGGCGTACTCCGCCGCCGCCTCCCGGACCGTCTCCGCGAAGGAGTCCAGGTGCAGGCCCAGGGCGCGCTCCGCCTCGTGCAGGTCCAGCTCCGGGTGAGCCGCCGGGCGGACCTCGCCGGCCTTGCGGAGGATCGACTGGATACGGGCGTAGGCGTACTGGAGGTAGACGGACGTGTCGCCGTTCAGCGAGACCATCTGGTCCAGGTCGAACTTGTAGTCCCGGTTCGCCGACGTCGACAGGTCCGCGTACTTCACCGCGCCGATGCCCACCTGGGCACCCCGCTCGGCGATCTCCTCCTCGGACAGGTCCTGTGCCTTCTCCCGGACCACCGCCGACGCCCGCTCGATCGCCTCGTCCAGCAGGTCGACCAGGCGGACCGTCTCGCCCTCACGCGTCTTGAACGGCTTGCCGTCCTTGCCGAGGACCGTGCCGAAGGCCAGCTGGTGCGCCTTGACGTCGTCGTTCAGCCAGCCGGCCCGGCGGGCGGTCTCGAAGACCATCCGGAAGTGCAGGGCCTGCCGGGCGTCCACGACGTACAGCAGGGTGTTCGCCTTCAGGTTGAAGACACGGTCGCGGATCGCGGACAGGTCGGTGGCCGCGTAGCCGTAGCCGCCGTCCGACTTCTGCACGATCAGCGGGACAGGATTGCCGTCCGGGCCCTTGATGTCGTCGAAGAAGACGCACAGCGCGCCCTCGGAGCGGACCGCGACACCCGACTCCTCCAGGAGGCGGCAGGTCTCCGCCAGCATGTCGTTGTAGCCGGACTCGCCGACGATGTCGGGGTCCCGGATCTCCATGTCCAGCTTCTCGAAGACGGAGAAGAAGTAGATCTTCGACTCGTCCACGAACTTCTGCCACGTCGCGAGCGTGTGCGGGTCACCGGCCTGGAGGTCCACCACCCGGCGGCGCGCCCGCGTCTTGAACTCCTCGTCGGAGTCGAAGAGCCTGCGCGCGGCCTTGTAGAGGCGGTCGAGGTTCGACATCGCCTCCTCGCCGGACACCGCGCCCTCGGCGGACTTGTGGTCCAGCTCGTGCGGGTGCTCGTCCAGGTACTGGATGAGCATGCCGAACTGGGTGCCCCAGTCGCCGATGTGGTGACGCCGGACCACGTTCTCGCCGGTGAACTCCAGCAGCTGCACCACCGAGTCGCCGATCACCGCGGACCGCAGGTGACCGACGTGCATCTCCTTCGCCACGTTCGGCTGCGCGTAGTCGATCACCGTCGTGCCCGGCTGCTCCGCGGACGGCACGCCGAGGCGGCCCGTCTCGTCCGCGTACCGCGCGGCCAGGCTCTCGGTGATCGCCCGGTCCGCGATCGTGATGTTCAGGAAGCCGGGGCCCGAGACCTCGACGTCCTTGATCACGGCACCCGTCACCACCTGGGAGACGACCTGGGTCGCCAGCTCCCGCGGGTTCGCCTTCGCCTTCTTGGCCAGGGCCAGAATGCCGTTGGCCTGGAAGTCGGCCCGGTCGCTTCGTCGCAGCAGCGGGTCCGCGCCGGCGGCCTCCGGCAGGATGGCCGAGAGAGCGGACGCGAGGTGCTGCTGGACGTTGTCGCTGAGGGACGTGACCGAGGCCATAGGAATGGGTGCCGTTCTCCTCGTGGGGATGGATAGTCCCGGCCAGTATCCCACGGGGGGTAAAGCCGTTTTCCCGGGCGCGAGCCGGTCTGTGAGAATGGGGTGTCACCCCGTTCAGAAAGAAGGACGTGCCGATCGTGGCTCAGAGCACCGAGACGACCGACTGGGTCTCCCGTTTCGCGGATGAGGTCATCGAGGAATCGGAGCGCCGGGCCCCGGGCAAACCGGTCGTCGTCGCGTCCGGACTGTCCCCGTCCGGCCCGATCCACCTCGGCAACCTCCGCGAGGTCATGACCCCGCACCTGGTCGCCGACGAGGTCCGCCGCCGCGGCCACGAGGTCCGCCACCTGATCTCCTGGGACGACTACGACCGCTACCGCAAGGTGCCGGCCGGCGTCGCGGGCGTCGACGAGACCTGGGCCGAGCACATCGGCAAGCCGCTGACCTCCGTCCCGGCGCCGAAGGGCTCGCCGCACCCGAACTGGGCCGAGCACTTCAAGGCCGCGATGATCGAGTCGCTGGCCCAGCTCGGCGTCGAGTTCGAGGGGATCAGCCAGACCGAGCAGTACACGTCCGGCGTCTACCGCGAGCAGATCCTGCACGCCATGAAGCACCGCGGCGACATCGACGCGATCCTCGCCCAGTACCGGACCAAGCCGAAGGCCGCCAAGAAGCAGCAGAAGGCCGTCGACGAGGCCGAACTGGAGGCCGAGGAGGGCTCCGGGGCCGCGTCCGAGGACGACGGCAGCTCCGGCTCCGCCGGCTACTTCCCGTACAAGCCGTACTGCGGCAACTGCGGCAAGGACCTGACGACGGTCACCTCGTACGACGACGACACCACCGAGCTGGCGTACACGTGCAACGAGTGCGCCTTCGCGGAGACCGTCCGGCTGACCGAGTTCAACCGCGGCAAGCTCGTCTGGAAGGTCGACTGGCCCATGCGCTGGGCCTACGAGGGCGTGATCTTCGAGCCCAGCGGCGTCGACCACTCCTCGCCGGGATCCTCCTTCCAGGTCGGCGGCCAGATCGTCGGCATCTTCGGCGGCAAGCAGCCGATCGGCCCGATGTACGCCTTCGTCGGCATCAGCGGCATGGCGAAGATGTCCTCCTCGCGTGGTGGCGTGCCCACCCCGGCCGACGCGCTGAAGATCATGGAGCCGCAGCTCCTGCGCTGGCTCTACGCCCGCCGCAAGCCCAACCAGTCCTTCAAGATCGCCTTCGACCAGGAGATCCAGCGGCTCTACGACGAGTGGGACAAGCTCGTCGCCAAGGTCGCCGACGGCTCCGCCCTGCCGGCCGACGTCGCCGCCTACACCCGGGCCGTCGGCACCGCCACCGGCGAGCTGCCCAGGACGGCGCGCCCGCTGCCGTACCGCACCCTCGCCTCCGTCGCCGACATCACCGCCGGCCACGAGGACCAGGCCCTGCGGATCCTCTCCGAGCTGGACCCCGAGCAGCCGCTGGCCTCCCTGGACGAGGCACGGCCGCGCTACGACCGGGCCGAGGCGTGGATCAACACGCACGTCCCCGCCGACCAGCGCACCATCGTCCGCGACGAGCCCGACGCCGAACTGCTGAAGTCCCTCGACGAGGCGTCCCAGCAGTCCGTACGGCTCCTGCTCGACGGACTGGCCGACCACTGGTCGCTCGACGGGCTGAGCCACCTCGTCTACGGCGTGCCGAAGGTCCAGGCCGGGTTCTCCGCCGATGCCACGCCCAAGGAGCTGCCGCCGGAGATCAAGACGGCCCAGCGCTCCTTCTTCGCCCTGCTGTACCACCTGCTCGTCGGGCGGGACACCGGGCCGCGCCTGCCCACGCTGCTGCTCGCCGTCGGGCAGGAGCGGGTGCGGCGCCTGCTCGGCGAGTAAGCGGTCATGAAGAAGGGGCCCTCCGAGACGGAGGGCCCCTTCTTCATGGCGTCACGTCTTCATGGCGTCACGCGATGTGGTCTTCTTCCAGTTCCGCCGAATGGCGCTGCTGGAAACGGTCCACGAGGGTCTTCAGCTCACCGGGGCTGAGCTGGGTGCCGTAGGTCGCCTGGATGTTGTCGCCCAGGACCCGGGGCGTGGGATAGCTGCCGTCTATCGACTGGCGGAAGACCTGGTAGTAGCCCTCCTCGTCCGGCTCGACGGGGGGAGTGCCGCCGCCCTCGCCCAGCTCGCGGGTGCGGTTCGGGCCCACCGGTATGGGGAAGCTGCCGGTCTCCTCGGGGGAGGGCTGCTGGAAGTCCTCCCCCACCTGCTCCTCGTACCAGCCCTCGTACTGCTCCTCCGGGGCGTACTGGGGCTCCTGGAGCATCGGGTCGTAGGTGGGGTCGTAACCGCCGTGGTACTCCACCTCGCGGGGGGCCTGGAACCAAGGGCTCTGGTCGTCCGCCGGCGCGTTGTCCGGTTGCCCGGGGTTCCGGCCGGGGCGCTGGCGGGGCAACTCCGGGCGCTGCTCGCGGGAAGGTGCCGCCTGCACGGGGACGGGTGCCGGCCCGGCGGCACGTCCGCCCGCGGCCACGGCGGGCAGCAGGGACGGCTCTATCCCCGCCGCCGCCAACCCGGCCGGGGCCGTCTCCGCCAGAGGCACGCCGTACCTCGCCAGCCTCAGCGGCATCAGGGACTCCACGGGAGCCTTCCTGCGCCACGCCCGGCCGAAGCGGGACCGCAGCCGGGCCTGGTAGACGAGACGTTCCTGCTCCAGCTTGATCACCTGGTCGTAGGAACGCAGCTCCCACAGCTTCATACGGCGCCACAGCAGGAACGTCGGCACCGGGGAGAGGAGCCAGCGGGTGAGCCGGACCCCCTCCATGTGCTTGTCCGCCGTGATGTCCGCGATCCGGCCGATCGCGTGGCGGGCCGCCTCCACCGCCACCACGAACAGGACCGGGATCACCGCGTGCATGCCCACACCCAGCGGATCCGGCCAGGCGGCGGCACCGTTGAACGCGATCGTCGCCGCCGTCAGCAGCCACGCCGTCTGGCGCAGCAGCGGGAAGGGGATACGGATCCAGGTCAGCAGCAGGTCGAGGGCGAGGAGGACACAGATACCTGCGTCGATGCCGATCGGGAACACATAGGAGAAGTTCCCGAAGCCCTTCTTGATGGCCAGCTCACGGACAGCGGCGTACGAACCGGCGAAGCCGATACCGGCGATGATCAAGGCGCCGGACACGACCACGCCGATGAGTACGCGGTGCATCCGAGTCAGCTGCAGTGGCGCGGCCACTCGTACTCCCCTCCCCTTGCGTGTTGTTGCGCGCAACAGAGTGGCACACGTGTACGGCGAACGTGACGCCGGTCAGCGGCTACGACCGGCCGGTCAGCTCTTCGCGGCGGCCGACTTGGTCGGAGATGCGCTGGAGGAGGCCGACTTGGACGGGGCCTTGGAAGCGGCCCCGGACGGAGACTTCGAGGCCGACTCGGACGGGCTCGCCGGAGCCTTCGACGGCGAACCCGCCGTACCGCCCGCGCCGTTGGCCGACGACACCGACGCCACGACCTCCTTCAGCGCCTTCTCCGCGGCCTTCGTCAGATCGTCGGCGTCCGGCGTCTTCTCGCCCGCGAGACCGGCACCGTTGTAGTCGAGCGTGACGACCACGTTCTCGACCCGGGCGACCACGGTCTGCTGCTTGAAGAGACCTTCCTTCTTCTTCAGCTCGTAACGGACCGCCGACGCCTCCGCGCCCGTGCCGGTCAGCGGCACCACCTTGGTGTTCTTGGCGCCGTCCACCGCCTGCGCGTCCTTGATCTGCTGGCCGAAGTACGCGTGAGCCTGGTCGTCGCCCGAGCCGCGCGTGACATCCGAGTCGAAGCGCAGCAGCGAGACGTTCAGCCAACGGAACTGGGAGCCCTTGACGCCGTTGTTGTCCAGGCTGTTCCAGGCGCACGAGGCGCGCGACGACGGATCGTCCGAGCTGCCCTTCTTGCCCGACTTCGCGCCCTTCGGCACCAGATCGGTCAGTGTCTTCTTCGCCAGGACCGAGCACGGGTCGGGAAGCTTCTGGTACGCCGCGGCCTGCACCGTGGGGGACGCGCTCGCCGACGACTGCGTGTCACCGCCCGCCGACTGCCGGCTGCTCTCGCCACCGGACTTGGGCTTGGAGTCGCCGGAGTCCGAGGAGCACGCGGCGGTGATCAGAACCGCGGGAACGGCTGCCGCGCAGACAAGGGCGCGGCGGAGGCGCTTGGCTCGCTGGCCTTGCTGGGCACGGTCGTCTCGCTGGGCTGCTCGCTGCATGGTTCCTTCACTCATGACGCTCGGTGTTCGTGCGGGTTCCTGCGGGGCCACGGTACGCGGTGAGGGGGGTGTGCGGTCTCCGTTCGCACCCTTTGCGGGCGGAGACGGGTGGGACGGGTGGGGCCGTCAGCCGCCCAGTGCGTCGTCCAGTCGAGAGGCCAGATTGCGGGCCCTGTCCTGCATTTCCTTGCTGTCCGGGACCGTTCCCGTGGCCATCGGCTGCTCCTCGTACTGGATGGTGACCACCACGTTGGACGTGCGGAACACCACAGTCACCGTCCGCTGTTCGGCCGTCGAACCGGACGTGCTCAGCCGGTCGTCCAGATACGCCTCGTCGCCGAGATCGGTGAGTGCCCGAGGCTGAAGATCGGCGGGCAGGGCACCCGGCGAAGAACCCGAAGAAGCCGAAGACCCCGAAGCCGCCGGGGAGTCCGAAGCCGCCGGGGAGTCCGAAGACTTCGCCGCGGACCCCGCGGCGGACGGGGACGCACCACCGCTCGGCGAACCCTTGCCCGACGGAGTCGCCGACGGTGACTGCGGCGGCGCCGAGGAACTGCTCGGCACCGGCAGATCGGCGGCCGCCGCCTTCTCCTGGAACAGCTTCTGCGCCTCGTCGTCGTCGCTGACCGTGTTGTCGTACGACACCACACGCTCGAAGTCGACGGAGAGGCGGTCCGTGGCGTCGGCCGACTCGACCTTCCAGTGACAGCCGACCTTGCGATCGGTGTCGTAGGTCAGCGCGGCCTCGCCCTGGTAGGCCTTGTTCCGCTGGTCCGTGTCCGTGATCTGCTGGATGCCGGGCAACAGCGCGTCCAGGGTCTCCTGACCGACCGCGCCGCAGGGCTCCGGGAGCGTGCGGTACTTGCCGGGCTGGGCGGCGACCGTGGCCGTGCCGGCGTCGCCCGGGTTGGCGTCGTCCGTCGCGCCGTCGTCTCCGGAGCCGCTCGTGCAGCCGGCCAGCAGCGCCGCGAGGAGGGCGGCGGTGCCGGTTACGTACGCCTTCCGCTGCACGGTCGGGCTCCTCTCGACGGATGACTCGGTGCTGCTGGTGGTCCAGTGTCCCCGCTGGTTATTCGCTTGCCGCAGCGGGGCGCCCCCTGGAGACAATGTGTATCGCACGCACTGCCGTGGACGCCGGTCCCTTGTCCCTTTTCATCGACCTTGGCGCCGCTTTTGCGTTTTGCTGTTTTTAAGCCTTTTGTTGTTGATTTCGGGGGAATGAGGAACGTATGTCGTACGTAGAGATGCCGGGCGCCAAGATCCCGATCCGGATGTGGACGGACCCCGCGACGGTCGAGGACGTGGCCCTGCGCCAGCTCCAGAACGTGGCGACCCTGCCCTGGATCAAGGGCCTGGCCGTGATGCCCGACGTGCACTACGGCAAGGGCGCGACGGTCGGCTCGGTCATCGCGATGCAGGGCGCCGTCTGCCCGGCCGCGGTGGGCGTGGACATCGGCTGCGGGATGTCGGCGGTGAAGACGTCCCTGACCGCGAACGATCTCCCCGGGGATCTGTCCCGGCTGCGGTCGAAGATCGAGCAGGCGATTCCGGTGGGGCGGGGGATGCATGACGATCCCGTGGAGCCCGGGGGCTTCCACGGGCTGGCCACGGCCGGCTGGGAGGACTTCTGGGGGCGGTTCGACGGGGTCGCGGAAGCGGTCAAGTTCCGTCAGGAACGAGCCTGGAAGCAGATGGGAACGCTCGGAAGTGGCAACCACTTCATCGAGGTGTGCACCGACACGGACGGTTCGGTGTGGCTCATGCTCCACTCCGGCTCCCGGAACATCGGCAAGGAGCTCGCCGAGCACCACATCGGCGTGGCCCAGAAGCTTCCGCACAACCAGGGCCTCGTCGACCGCGACCTCGCCGTCTTCATCTCGGACACCCCGCAGATGGCGGCCTACCGCAACGACCTGTTCTGGGCGCAGGAGTACGCCAAGTACAACCGCACGCTCATGATGGCCTTGCTGAAGGACGTGGTCCGCAAGGAGTTCAAGAAGGCGAAGCCGACCTTCGAGCCGGAGATCTCCTGCCATCACAACTACGTGGCGGAGGAGCGGTACCAGGGCATGGACCTGCTCGTGACCCGTAAGGGCGCGATCCGGGCCGGCTCCGGCGAGTACGGGATCATCCCGGGCTCGATGGGCACGGGGTCGTACATCGTGAAGGGCCTCGGCAACGAGCTGGCCTTCAACTCGGCCTCGCACGGCGCCGGTCGGCGCATGAGCCGCAACGCGGCCAAGCGGCGCTTCTCCACCAGCGACCTGGAGGAGCAGACGCGGGGCGTGGAGTGCCGTAAGGACTCCGGTGTCGTGGACGAGATCCCGGGCGCCTACAAGTCGATCGACCAGGTCATCGACCAGCAGCGGGACCTGGTGCAGGTCGTGGCGAAGCTGAAGCAGGTCGTCTGCGTCAAGGGCTGACGCGTAAGGCCCCCGGCCGGTGCCGGGGGCCTCGTGCGTCCGGTCACCGGTCGCCGGGCGCCGGTACCTGCTCCAGCGAGTCCAGCCATCGCAGCAGGCGGGAGCCCTCGCGGGTCATGATGTCCGGGTCGCGCAGGGCGTTGGTCAGGAGGGACATGCCCTGGTAGGCGGAGATCAGGGTGAGGGCGTGGTCGTCCGGGCCCGGGATGCCCCAGGTGCGGAACTGGGTGGCCGTCCAGTCCAGCAGGCGGCGGATCACCGCGCCGGCCTCCGCGTCGAGGGTGCCGTCCGTGCGCTTGTCGAGTTCGACGGCGAGGGTGCCGGTGGGGCAGCCGTGGCGGGCGGCGGTTTCGCGTTGGTCCACCCAGGCCCGGACGAGGCCCTGGAGGCGGTCGCGCGGGGTTGCCAACCGGTCGAGGTGGCCGGTGAGTTCGTCCAGGTGCGCGCTGTGCTCCGCCAGTGCGGCCTGGACCAGTTCGTCCTTGGTCTTGAAGTAGTAGTAGACGTTTCCGACCGGGACGCCGGCCTCGCGTGCGATGTCCGCGAGGGTGGTCCGCTCGATTCCCTGCTCGTGCAGGACGCGCGCGGCGGCCGCCGTGAGTCGTTGGCGCTTCTGTGACGCCCGTGCGCGCCGGTCTACTGAGTTTGTCACCTGACTGACTATAGACAGGACCCCTGGGGCGGTGTGGGGTTCCTCATCAGTCAGTCAGCTGGCTTAGAGGACCTGGCACACGGCCGGTGCTACTTCGCGTGCCGTACCGCGTAGATCATGACGAACGCCACGAAGTGGATGCCGAAGAGAAAGTAGGCGAGGAAGTACCAGACCTTGCGTTCGTCCTTGGTCTCCTGGGCCAGGCGGCGCTGCTCGGCGGCATTCGCGGCGGAGGCCGCGGCCGGGTCCTCGGCGGTCATCACAGGTCCCGGTGGACCTTGGTGTTGGACGCCTGGGCGCGCGGGCGCAGGACGAGGAGGTCGACGTTGACGTGGCTGGGGCGGGTCACCGCCCAGGTGATCGTCTCGGCGACGTCGTCCGCGGTGAGGGGCTCGGCGACGCCTTCGTACACCTTCGCGGCCTTGTCCGCGTCTCCGCCGAAGCGGGTGAGGGCGAACTCGTCGGTCTTGACCATGCCGGGTGCGATCTCGATGACCCGGACCGGCTGGCCGACGATCTCCAGGCGGAGGGTCTCGGCGAGGACGTGGGAGCCGTGCTTGGCGGCGACATAGCCGCCGCCGCCCTCGTAGGTGCCGTGGCCGGCGGTGGAGGAGACCACGACGACCACGCCGTCGCCGCCGGCCACGAGCTTGGGGAGCAGGGCCTGGGTGACGTTGAGGGTGCCGATGACGTTCGTCTCGTACATCGTGCGCCAGTCCTCGGGGTCGCCGGTGGCCACCGGGTCCGCGCCGAGGGCGCCGCCGGCGTTGTTGACGAGGACGCCGATGGTCTGGAAGGCGGAGGCGAACTCGTCCACGGCCGCGCGGTCGGTGACGTCCAGCTGGTACGCCACCGCCGAGTGGCCGGCCTGGGTGAGTTCCTCGGCCAGGGCTTCGATCCGGTCCTTGCGGCGGGCGGTGAGGACGACCCGGTAGCCGGCCGCGGCGAGCTGCCGGGCCGTGGCGGCGCCGATGCCGCTGCTCGCGCCGGTGACCACGGCGATGCGGGAGGCTGCGGACGGGGCGGCGGTGGCCATGGCTGCTCCTGAGGTCGGTGTGGGGCCGGGCTTCGTCAAGCCTAGGGGAGCCTCATCCGCCGTTCCTCGGCGCCCACATGATCACCGCCATGCCGGCGAGGCAGACCAGGGCGCCGGCGAGGTCCCAGCGGTCGGGGCGGTAGCCGTCGGCGATCACGCCCCACAGGAGCGAGCCGGCCACGAAGATGCCGCCGTAGGCGGCGAGGATGCGGCCGAAGTGGGCGTCGGGCTGGAAGGTGGCGACGAAGCCGTAGGCGCCGAGGGCGAGGACACCTCCGGTGATCCACAGCCAGCCCCGGTGTTCGCGTACGCCCTGCCAGACCAGCCAGGCGCCACCGATCTCGAACAGGGCGGCGACGACGAAGAGGGCGGCGGAGCGCAGGACGGACATGCGGGCAGCTTCGCATGCGGTGGCCGTGTCACCTGTTGGAGGGCGCCTGGCGGGCGGCTCGCGTGGCATACATCCGTACGGCAGTCGGAGCGCGAGCGAGGAGTGGTGAGCGGCGTGCGGATGCGGGCGTGGGTGTTGTCCGGGGTGTGTGCCGGTGCCGTCCTGGTGCCGGGGGTCGCGGTGGCCGCTCCGGTTCCCGAGGCCGATCTGGCCTTTCACGGGACCGCGGTGATGGACGGGGACCAGGTGGAGGTGCGGCTGACGCCGCGCAACAACGGGCCCGCCGAGATCGCGGACGCCACGGTCCGGCTGCGCTGGTCGGCGGCGCTGGCCGACGACCAGCAGCTGCCCGCCCGGTGCGCCCGGGAGGACGAGCGGACGGTGCTGTGCGGGACCGGGGCGCTGGCCGCGGACGCGGCGGGGGAGCAGCTGCGGGTGCCGGTGCGGCTGCGGGAGCGGCCGTCGGAGGTGGAGCTGGAGATCGACGCCGCGTGGAGCGCGGGTGCGGTGGACGACGACCGGACGAACGACCGGATGAAGGTGCTGGTCCTGGCCACCGGCGACACCTACGCCTTCTGACCGGCGCTCACGGCGGCTAGGGGGCTTCGTTTGGATCAGCCCGGGTCCGCGACGCCCGGCACGGCACCTCGCCGCGTTGTCGGCCCACCCGAGTACGCCCAGTACGCGGGTGATCCTCCGCCTTGCGATGCACCGCACCATGCGCCGCGGCCTGATCCGACCTGATCCACACGAAACCCCCTAGGCGGGGGGCTGGGCGTCGTAGCGTTCGCGGGCGGCGCGGACCTCGTCGAAGTGGGTCTCCGCCCAGTCCTTCACGCCGGTGAGCAGGCCGGCGAGTCCGATGCCGAGCGGGGTGAGCGCGTAGTCGACGCGGACCGGGACGGACGGGGTGACCGTGCGGCTGACGATGCCGTCCCGCTCCAGGGCGCGCAGGGTCTGGGTGAGCATCTTGGGGCTGACGCCGGCGATCCTGCGGCCGATGTCGCTGTAGCGCATGGGGCCGGTGGACAGGGCGGAGACGACGAGGCTGACCCACTTGTCGCTGAGCCGGCCGAGGAGCTGGTTGGTGGGGCAGTCGCGCAGGAAGGCGTCGTAGTCGATGCGGGCCTGTTCCCGCCGCTCGGCCGCGGTCATGGTCGCCATGGCTTCTCACCTTCGGGTCGGTTACGCACTCTCAGGTAACTACTTACCAATCGATAGTAGCTCTCCTACGGTTGGTGGTGCGGCGGAAAGACGCCGCGGAAACCGTCAAGTTCCGTTGTTCAGGGAGAGTTGTCATGCGTGCTGCTGTGGTGAAGGCGTTCGGCGGTCCGGAAGCGGTGGAGATCGTGGAGGTTGCGGTGCCGGAGCCGGGGCCGCGCCAGGTGCGGATCAAGGTGGCCGCGGGGGCGCTGAACCCGGTGGACGCGGCCGTGCGCGCCGGGGTCTTCGGCGGGGCCGGCAAGACCCTCGGGCTCGGCTGGGACGTGGCCGGCACGGTGGACGCGGTGGGCGTGGCCGCCGCCTGGCGGGTGGGCGATCCGGTGGTGACGCTGGTGCCGGGTGTGGCCGCGCCGCTGGGCGCGCACGCCGAGTACGTCGTGGTGGACGCGGACGCGGTGGCCGTGGCGCCGGTCTCGGTGGACGCGGTGCATGCGGGCACCCTGCCGCTCAACGGGCTGACCGCGGTGCAGGCCCTGGATCTGCTGGACCTCGCGCCGGGCGACTCGCTGCTGGTGACCGGCGCGGCGGGGGCGGTCGGCGGGTTCGCGGTGCAGCTGGCCGCGCACCGGGGGATCGAGGTGACCGGGCACGCCCGGGCGGGCGACGAGGGGCTGGTGCGCTCGCTGGGTGCCGCGCACTTCGCGGCCGGCGAGGTGGAGCCGGGGAGCGTGGACGCGGTGCTGGACGCGGCGGTGCTCGGCGGGCCGGCGCTGGAGTGGGTGCGCGACGGGGGTGCGTACGTCGGGGTGCATCCGGGGGCGCAGCCCGGGTCGGTGCGCGGCGTGCGGACGGGTGCTGTGGAGGTGGCCGCGGACGGGGAGGGGCTGGCGGAGCTGGTCCGGCTGGTGGACGCGGGGGTGCTGACGCTTCGGGTGGCGGAGACCTATCCGCTGGAGAAGGCGGCCGAGGCGCACGGCCGGCTGGCCGAGGGCGGCGTGCGGGGGCGGCTGGTGCTGGTGCCGTAGGGGCTGGAATACCTGGGCCGGGGTGACCGTTGCGAGGCTATAGTTTAACGGTCAACAACTGGAGGGTGAGCGACCATGCAGTTCGGGATCTTCACGGTCGGCGACGTCACGCCGGACCCCACCGCGGGGCGGACCCCGACCGAGAGCGAGCGGATCAAGGCCATGGTCGCCATCGCGCTGAAGGCCGAGGAGGTCGGCCTGGACGTCTTCGCGACCGGCGAGCACCACAACCCGCCGTTCGTGCCGTCGTCCCCGACCACGATGCTCGGCTACATAGCGGCGCGCACGCAGCGGCTGATCCTCTCCACCTCCACCACCCTGATCACCACCAACGACCCGGTGAAGATCGCCGAGGACTTCGCGATGCTCCAGCACCTGGCCGACGGGCGCGTCGACCTGATGACGGGCCGGGGCAACACCGGGCCGGTGTACCCGTGGTTCGGCCAGGACATCCGGCAGGGCATCAACCTCGCCATCGAGAACTACGCCCTGCTGCACCGCCTGTGGCGCGAGGACGTCGTCGACTGGGAGGGGAAGTTCCGCACTCCGCTGCAGGGCTTCACGTCCACGCCCCGGCCGCTGGACGGCGTACCGCCGTTCGTCTGGCACGGCTCCATCCGCTCACCGGAGATCGCCGAGCAGGCCGCCTACTACGGCGACGGCTTCTTCCACAACAACATCTTCTGGCCCGCCGACCACACCAAGCGGATGGTCGAGCTGTACCGCAACCGGTACGCCCACTACGGGCACGGTACGCCCGAGCAGGCGATCGTCGGCCTGGGTGGCCAGGTGTTCATGCGGAGGAACTCGCAGGACGCGGTGCGGGAGTTCCGGCCGTACTTCGACAACGCGCCGGTGTACGGCCACGGGCCCTCGCTGGAGGACTTCACCGAGCAGACCCCGCTGACCGTGGGCTCCCCGCAGCAGGTCATCGAGAAGACGCTGTCCTTCCGCGAGTACGCCGGCGACTACCAGCGCCAGCTGTTCCTGATGGACCACGCGGGGCTGCCGCTGAAGACCGTGCTGGAGCAGCTCGACCTGCTCGGCGAGGAGGTCGTCCCGGTGCTGCGCAAGGAGTTCGCGAAGGGGCGCCCGGCAGGCGTGCCCGAGGCGCCGACCCACCGGTCCCTGCTCGCCGCCGCGCGGAAGGAGACCGTCGCCTGAAGCTCGTCGGCTTCGGGGGACCGAGCGGGCGGCGGACGAGCTGTCCGCGCTGATGCCGCCGGCGACCCGGCGGGAAGGGCCGGCCGTGGTGCCGTTCGCGGTACAGCCGGCGGCGCAGCAGCGCTGGTCTTTCGCCACCTCCCCACGCGCCCACCCGGCGCGGCCGGCTGAAAGGCCGCCGTGTCCGGTGGGTCGCCGCTGTGACGGTGAGAGGGCGGTAAAAAGGGTGATCGCCGGCCCTCAGGCCCGGCCGAACCGCCGGTGGCCTTGGCAGACTGGGGACGTGCCCCAGACTGTGCTGCTCGCCGAAGACGACCGCGCCATCCGCCATGCCCTGGAGCGTGCTCTCACCCTGGAGGGCTACGCGGTGACGGCGGTCGCCGACGGCGTGGAAGCGCTGGCGCAGGCACACAAGAACCCGCCGGACGTCCTCGTCCTGGACGTGATGATGCCGGGCATCGACGGCCTCCAGGTCTGCCGCGTGCTGCGCGCCGAGGGCGACCGCACCCCCATCCTCATGCTCACCGCCCTGGTGGAGACCGCCGACCGCATCGCGGGCCTGGACGCCGGCGCCGACGACTACGTGGTCAAGCCGTTCGACGTCGAGGAGGTCTTCGCCCGGCTGCGCGCCCTGCTGCGCCGCACCAGCCCGGTGCCCGTCGGCGGCGGCAGCCCCGAGGGCGCCGTACGGGAGGCGCCGGCCGCAGGCCGCCGGCTGGAGGCCGCCGGGCTCCGCATGGACCTCCAGGCCCGCCGCGCCTGGCGCGGCCGGCGCGAGCTGGAACTGACCCGCACCGAGTTCGAGCTACTGGAACTGCTGGTGCGCAACGCGGGCATCGTCCTCGACCACGCCACGATCTACGACCGCATCTGGGGCTACGACTTCGGCCCCGGCTCCAAGAACCTCGCCGTCTACGTCGGCTATCTGCGCCGCAAGCTCGACGAGCCCGGCGCCCCGCAACTGATCCACACCGTGCGGGGCGTGGGTTACGTGCTGCGGGAGGACTGAGTGGGCCGCCGCTGGCGGCTGCCGGCCCGGCCCCGGCCGAAGCTGGTCTCCCTGCGCACCACCTTCGCGGTCTCCTTCGCGGCCGTCACGGCCGCCGTCACCATCCTCGTGGGCATCCTGTCGTACGGCTCCGCCGCGCGGCTCGTCCGCGTCGACCAGCAGTCGGTGTTCACCCAGGTCGTGCAGGACGTCCGGGACGAGGTACGGCAGCACGCCATGGGCCCGGAGGACTTCTCCTCCTCCCGCCCCGGGCACGACCTGGTCCGCCCCGCCCGCACCGACGTCCAGGTCCTGGGCGCGCAGGGGCAGATCGTGGACCACGGCAGCCCGGTGCTCCCCGTCACCTCCCGCGACCGGGCCGTCGCCGTCGACCGGTCGGCCGGAAGGGTCGTGCAGCACAAGGACGTACGGGTGGACGCGGACCTGTTCCGCATCGCCACCGTCTCGCTCGGCGACGGGCGGGGCGCGGTCCAGGTCGCGCAGGAGTTCAGCGACACCGAGGACCTGCTGCGCGCCCTCCAGCAGCGGACGCTGATCCTGATGGCGGCGGTGGTGGTCGCGGCCGGACTGTTCGGGTGGTGGCTGGCCCGGCGGATCACCCGGCGCCTGGTGATCCTCACCTCGGCGGCCGAGAACGTCGCCCGCACCCGGCAGCTGGGCATCCAGGTGCCGGTGGCCGGGCTGGACGAGGTCGGCCGGCTGGGCCGCGCCTTCGACCGGATGCTGGGGCGGCTCGCGCAGTCCGAGGAGGACCAGCGCCGGCTCGTGCAGGACGCGGGCCACGAGCTGCGCACGCCGCTCACCTCCCTGCGCACGAACATCTCGCTGCTGCGGCGGATCGACGAACTCCCGCCCGCCACCCGGGAGGAGCTGGTCGCCGACCTCTCCCAGGAGGCCCGGGAACTCACCGACCTCGTCAACGAGCTGGTCGACCTCGCCGCCGGCCAGTCCGATGCCGAGCCGCCCCAGCGGGTGGACCTCGCCGACCTCGCCGAGGACGTCGCCGGGCTGGCCAGACGCCGTACCGGCCGGGACATCGTGCTGCACGCGAGCGGTGACACGACGAGCGAGGGGCGGTCCGGGATGCTCCAGCGGGCCATCTCCAACCTGGTGGAGAACGCCGCCAAGTTCGACCGGGGCGGCAAGGCGCCGATCGAGGTCTGCGTCACCGGGCCTGCGCGGGCGGGCACGGTACGGGTGGAGGTGCGCGACCGGGGGCCCGGGATCGCCGACGGCGACCTCGTGCGCATCTTCGACCGCTTCTACCGTGCCGCCGACGCGCGGTCCCAGCCCGGTTCCGGTCTCGGTCTGTCCATCGTGCGGGAGGTCGCCATGGCGCATGGCGGAGCGCCGTTCGCCTTCCGGCGCGAGGGTGGTGGAGCGGTGATCGGGTTCACGGTGGGTGGGGGTGGGGGCGGGAGCGTCGTGGGGGGCGAGGGGAGTGCGCGCGGCGGGGGGTGACGGCCGCCTCGGCTTCGCCTTCGTCGTGACCCGCTTTCCCACCCGCACCACCCGTGCGGCTTTCGTCGCCGGGTGCGGGTGGCCCCCGTGGGGCGCGTTCGCCGTCGGCGGGTGCGGGTGGCTATGAGTGCATCGGCGGGTGCGGTGGTGCCGTGGTGCGGGTGCGGGTGCGGCTGTGGTGTCGGGGCGGGGGCTTCACCGCCTGCCCCGCAGGGAGCGGATGAGTTCTGCGGTTGCGGTCAGGATCTGGGCGCGGTCCTTTGACGCCGTGCCGGTCAGCGCGTGGCGGACGAGCAGGACTGCCGTGCAGGCCACGATCAGCAGCGGCACGACGGCGCAGGCGGCGGCGAGGAGCAGAGGGTCCATCAGGCGTCCTTTCGGCAGGTGACGTCGGGGTGTCGCGTGACGTCGGGTGACGTCGAAGACCTTGCTCCGGTGGCCCCTTTCGAGATGCCCGGCGGATGTCCGGGAAACCCGGTGATGTCGCAGGTCAAGTCGGTAATGTGCGAACTCGCGAGTCGTACGGGTCGGACGAGTCGAACGGCCGGGCCGGCTCGCGCAGGGGAGCAGGGGAGGCGACGGGCGGGATGGCGCTGCGGTACCACGAGCAGCTGGAGCGGCTGGTCACGGCGGCCGGGAACCCCGACTCCGGAAAGGTGCGCCAGGAGATCGCCCGGCATCTGGGTGGCGGACGGCAGCCGCCTCCCGCGGCGACCGTGGGCGGCTGGCTGGACGGCCGGATCGGACGCGACACCGACGAACTGAAGCTGTTCCTCGGCGCGTTGGGCAGGATGGCGCGAGGCCGGCAGGGCGAGCGCTTCCGGCTGCCCAGGGAGCAGGACTGGGACGCCATGATCCGGGAGGGCCGGAAGGGCACCGTCCGGCCGGCGCCCGCGCCCGACGGTGTGTCCCGGCACGACTGGCTGGACGCCGTCGCCGACGCGCACGCCTGGCGGCTCGTCCCGCCCGGCGCGCGGGACTCGGCCGACGAACTGAAGGAACAGGCGCAGGGCGTCGTACGGCGGCTCGTGGCACGGTACGACGAGTGGGACGACGTCCTCGCCCGCGACCCCTGGCGTGACCCCCACCTGGTGCGGCGCACGGCGCGGTGGTCCAACCTGCTGCTCCGCCGCCTCGACGGGGACGAGGACGCGGCCCTGGCCCCGGCCGAGGCGGCCCTGCTCGCGCTGCTGCCCGTGCTGCACGAGGCGCGGCGCGCGGCCACGCTCGCCGCACTCGTGCACATCGGCCCCGAGAACCTGGACGACGAGACGGGCGGCGGCGCGGACCGGGAGTCGTACAACCGGATGCTGCGCAGCCACCGGCGGCTCGTCCGACAGGCCTTACGCGGCAGTGACCTGCCGGACCGGCGGGACGGGCGGCCGGAGATCGGCTGGTGGCTGTTCCGGCGGTGGGCGGCAGCACGGTCCGGGCGGGTCCCGGAGCCGCTCCGGCACCTCGGCGGGGACCCGGCGAAGATCGGCGCCGTCCTCGACCCGCAGCTGCTGGCCCGTCTGCTGTCCTGCGCCCAGGCCGTGCCGCGCAAACTGTACGGGCACGGCCGCGAGAGCCTGCTGCGCGAGGACCCGTGCTTCGTGGACTTCGGCGGCCGGGGCGCTCAGGAGGTGCGCGAGCGCCTGGTGGGGCCGCTGTTCGCGATCGCCCACGCCATGGCGGTCGAGGTGACCCACCTGTCGACGGCGGTCGTCAAACACGTGGGCATCCCCGACCCGCTGGAGCCGGCCCGGCTCCTCGCCACCCTGGAGGAGGCGGGCTGGGCCCCGGCGGGTGACACCCTCGGCCTTGCCGCCGAGTGCGGCCATCCGGCGGCCGTGGCCGCGCTCACCGAACACGTCGCGTACGTCGACGCGTTGCTGCGGGAGGCACGGCGCACCCGGCCGGTGGCCGGCCTCGGCCGGCTGCCGGTGTACGCGCACGCCGACGAGGTCCACGAGACCGACGCCGCCACGGCGCCCGGCCGGCCCGGCGCGGTCATCCGGTTCCGCCTCGACGAGGAGCGCATCCAGGAACTCCTCATGGGCGAGAACCTGTACCGGGACCGCGGCCTCGCCATCCGGGAGCTGTACCAGAACGCCCTGGACGCCTGCCGCTACCGCAGGGCCTGGCAGCGGGCGCGGGACGGACGGGACACCTTCGAGGGCGAGATCGTCTTCCGGCAGGGCTACGACGAGCAGGAGCGGCGCCACTACCTCGAGTGCGAGGACAACGGCATCGGCATGGACGAGACGGTCCTCGCCGAGGTCTTCTCCCGGGCCGGAGTCCGCTTCACCGACCACGCCCGCTTCCAGGAGGAGGCCCAGGGCTGGCAGGCCGACGGCATCACCGTCCACCCCAACAGCCGGTTCGGCATCGGGGTGCTCAGCTACTTCATGCTGGCCGACGAGATCCGCGTGACCACGTGTCCACTGGACGCCGGAGAGGGCCGCCCGGAGCAGCTGACCGTGCTGATCACCGGCCCCGGGCACTATTTCCGGGTCCGGCGGACCGGGCGGCGGGGGCCGGTCGGGACGACGGTCCGGCTCTATCTGCGGGACGCCGAGCGGGCGCCGTCCTGCGTCCGGGAACTGCGGCGGCTGCTGGGCATCGCGGAGTTCTCCACCGTGGCCCGGCACGGGGCCCAGGAAGCACGGTGGCGGCCCGGCGTGCTCCAGCCCCGGGAGGCGTCCGCGGGCCGTACAGGGGGCTTCGTCGCGCACGGGCGCACGGCCTCCTGGCCGGAGAGCGGCTACGGCACCGACGGCCAGGTCGTCTGGTGCCGGCACGGCGGCGGCCTCCTCGCCGACGGCATCGCCGTCGAGCCCCGGGTACGGCGGGGCGTGCTGGCCACCCCGGAGGAGGAGGCCCGGCTGAGCGGGGTGGTGGTGAACCTGACCGGCCGCAGCCGGCCGGCCGACCTGTCGGTGGACCGCACGGAGATCCTCGACGGAGACCTGCACGAGACGGTGGAGCAGCTGGTCACGGCCGCCCTGCCCGCCCTGTTCGCGGCCGAGCCGCCGCTGTTGACCGCCGACTGGCTCCAGATGGTGGCCCGGGAGAGCCCCCGGCTCGCGGACCTGGTGGTGGCGGCGGCAGGGGAGGCGGGGATGAGGGTGGTGCTGGGGGAGCGGACGGTGCCCGTGGCCAGGGCGGGGTACTTCGCGGCGGATGCCACGTTCGTGTGGGAGCTCGGGGACCGGCGCAAGCAGGTCATGTCCGGCTACCTGACCGCTTCGGAAGGCACTCCGGACGACGCCGTTCTCCTGTGGCGGCTCATCACGCACCGGCCCAATGCCGGGATCGCCGCCTTGACCGCGCTCGTACCGGAGTTGTCACGGGCTGAGACCACGCTCCCTGCGCGGCCCATGGACTATTACCTTCTCACCTTGCCTCGTGGCCCGTGGACGTACCGGACCTGGCGAGCCGGGGAGCGCGAGATCGTGAACAGGTCGCGCCCCGGGCACTTCATGTCCGTGGCCCAGGCGTGCGGAGTCTCCTACGAGGAGATCGTGGCGCGAGCACGCCTCCTGGGCCTTCCCCACCCGCCCGCGCCCACGGGCGAGGTCGTGGTCGACACGGTCGGCAGGGCCTTGCTGGATCAGAAGTTGCGTGAAACCGCGACAAGTTACGGGGTCGACTGGCTGGATCCCGCGCAGCCTGTTCCGCCCGGCCATCTGCTGAAGGCCCACCTGCTGCTGAGCATCCCGGTGGACGAGGCGGCCGGGCGGCTCGCGGCCCTCGGCTTCACCGTTCCCGGCGACCTGCCCACCGACACTCCGGACGAGTGGGTGGTACGCCTGCTGAGCGAGCGACTCGGGGGAGAGGCACCCTGGCTCGGCACCGCCCGGCCGGTGTCCGCGGGGTACGTGCTGCGTGCCGTAGCCGAACTGGGCCGGTCCTTCCACGAGGTGGTTTCACAGCTGGAGACCTATGGATGCACCGTAGAACTCGGCTCCCTGGACGAGCGGACGGCCCGGGAACTGCTGGACCAGAGCGACGCGTGGGGCTGGAACACCAGCAAGCTCGGCTGGCTTCGCATCTCGGAGCCAGTACCTGCCGTCCTCCTGGCGACAGCCGCGGTCCAGTCGGGGCTCACCCCGCGGGAGATCGCCCGGCGCCTGGAGAAATGGGGCTTCACCGTCGGTCCGTCACCCGAAGGAGTCGAGACGACGGATCCGCTGGTCCTGCGCGCCGACCCGCGGAGCCTTCGGTTCTCCGAGAACGAGGACGTGTTCCGCACCGAGTCTCCCGATCGCCGCACGGTCGCCCTCCACTCGGTGGCCCGGTGGGCGCATGAGCTGGGTCTGCCGCCCGCAGTGGTGGCGGAACGGCTGAGGACCTACGGCCTGGAGGTGCCGGAGGCCGAGTATCCCGAACACACCGAGAGGCACGACGCGGAGCTGCTGCGGCTTGCCGAGCAGCAACTGCCGGTTCCCTTGAGCGTTCTGGCCCGAGTCGCCGACGGCGAGCGCATGCCACCCCAGGCGGTCATCGACCGTCTCGCCTGCTACGGCCTGCGGTCGGAGCGGAACACGGCGCCGGACACGGCGTCCGGCAACGACATGAAACTGCTCAGGGCGGGCACGTCCGGAGCCTGGCTGGACCGGAACGCGCCGGTACCGCCGTATCACCTGGTCATCGTGAACCACACCCTCCTCACGGGGCGTGACACGGCCGTCGAGCGGCTGGGTGCGTACGGTCTGCGGATCGACGACCCGGACGTGCCGTTCCTTGACGCGACCGACCGCAACCTGTGTCTCGAGCGCTACTCGATCATGGACAGGCACCTTCCGCTGAGCCTCGCGAAACCGCTCCTCCACTTCCTGACCATCGTCTACGTCTCCGGCCTCCCCGCCGAAGACCTCCTGCCGCGCCTCACCCGCCTCGGAGTGGACCTCCTCCGGGTGGCGGACGCCGTGCGTGCCGCACTTCCGCAGGTTCCCGGGCTCGTCATGGCAGCCGAGGACCCGCCCCCGGTGAGCGGCTCCCCGGCGCCGGGAAGGTGAGGAAGCCCTCCGCGCGGGCGCTCGCCAGGCCGATTCTCGGGATGTCGCTGCTCTTGGCGAAGAGGAGGAAGCGGGGCTCCCACACGGGGCGGTACTTGGCGTTCGCCCGGTAGAGGGACTCGATCTGCCACCAGCGCGAGAAGAAGGTGAGGGTGGAGCGCCAGAGGCGGAGGACGGGGCCCGCGCCGAGGCGGGCGCCGCGTTCGAAGACCGAGCGGAACATCGCGAAGTTCAGCGAGACCCGCCGTACGCCCAGTTCCCCGGCGCGCAGCAGGAGTTCGACCACCATGTACTCCATCAGGCCGTTCTCGCAGCCGCGGTCACGGCGCATCAGGTCCAGCGAGAGGCCGTGCTCCCCCCAGGGGACGAAGCTGAGCAGGGCCCGCGGTTCGCCGGCCGCGTCCCGGCACTCCAGCATCACGCAGCGGCCGTCCGCCGGGTCGCCGAGACGGCCCAGGGCCATGGAGAAGCCGCGCTCGGTGGCACCGTCGCGCCAGTGGTCGGCACGGTCCACGAGGACGGCCATCTCCTCGGCGGGAATGTCCTCGTGGCGGCGGATGCGGACCGTGTAACCGGCCCGGCGGACCCGGTTGTGGGCCTGGCGGACCACGCGCATGGCGCGGCCTTCGAGGGTGAAGTCGGCGATGTCCACGATCGCCTCGTCGCCGAGTTCGAGCGCGTCCAGGCCGTGCCGGGCGTAGATCGTGCCGGCTTCCTCGCTCGCGCCCATGACGGCCGGGGTCCAGGCGTGCCGGCGGGCCTGAGCCAGCCAGGCGTCGATGGCGCCGGGCCAGGCCTCGGGGTCGCCGATCGGGTCGCCGGAGGCGAGGCTGACCCCGCCGACGACACGGTAGGCGATGGCCGCCTTGCCGCTGGGGGAGAAGAGGACGGCCTTGTCGCGGCGCAGGGCGAAGTAGCCGAGGGAGTCGCGCTCGCCGTGCCGGTCGAGCAGGGCGCGCAGTCTGGCCTCGTCCTCCCGCGCCAGCAGACAGGCGCCGCGCGGGGCGCGGAAGCAGGCGTAGAGGACCAGCAGGAAGGTGGCGGCCATCAGGGTGTTGACGACCATGTCCGCCCAACGGGGGGCCTGCACGGCGTCGATGCGGTCGGCGAGCGGGCCGACGCTGATGCCGCGCAGCAGGGTGTAGGCGATCTCCTGTGTGAGGGTGGCGCCGGCGACCTTGTTCGTCGCGTGCACCAGGAGTGTGCCGAGGCCGCCGCCTGCCAGGGTGCCGCCCAGGCCGACGGCCAGGGCCAGCCGCGGGTTGGAGCGGTCACCGATGGCGTCGAACTCCCGCCGGCCGAGCAGCAGGGCGGCGACGAACAGGCCGGTGAGGGCGGTGGAGACCCAGTTGAAGGCGTGCTCGCGGTAGGGCGCGCGGGTGAGGGCGACGGCGTAGAGGCCGAACAGGGGGCCGGCGAGGAGGAGGTTGAAGAGCCAGGCGGCGCGTTTGCGGCGGCGCATCACCACCGCGAGGAACAGGGCGAGGGCCGCCGAGACAAGGCCGGCGGTGGCCAGGTACGGGGTGAAGTACTGGCCCGCGTTGTGCTCGTGCACCTCCTCGCGGAAGGGGAGGGACACGACCGCCGCGATGTTCAGCACGGCCAGCAGGCGCAGGTACCAGACGGTGGCCGTGGCGGCGCGGGTGCGCAGCTTGTCGTCACCGCCCAGGGCGCGGACGCGGGGCGGAAGGAGGCGGGGCGGCAGGAAGCGGCCGCGGGGAGCGGGAACCCGGGGCGGGCTGAGGGTCGTCTGTGGTGCGGGCATGATGACGAGTCACCCTTGGGGACGGGGACGGGGCATCGCAGACCCTACAGCTTGTAGGGTGGCGCCCTGTCAGGGATCCGCACAACCGCCGCACAGCTTCTCATCATCGGCGAGCGCACGCAGCCGCGCCGCCTCGCGCGCAGCCCCGCGGACCGCCGCGAGCGGCCGCAGCCTCGCCGGGGCGCCGTGAGCGGCCGCAGCCTCGCCGCGCCGCCGTCGGTCGCCGCAGCCCGGCCGGGGCCTACGCCGGCCCACCCGCCCCGTGCCGTGCGGCGCGCCGTCAGTCGCCGCCGCCCCGCTTCGCCGCCGTCAGTGTCCAGGCCAGGTTGCCCACCGCCGCCCCGGCGGCCACCGCGGCGGCGATCACGCCGCCGGTGGCGAGGCCGTCGCTGAACAGGTGCGGGCGCCGGGCCAGGCTGTGCAGACCGAAGCCGCACAGCTCGTACACGCCGACGGCAGCGATGACCAGACTGACGATCAGCACGGTCAGCGTGGGCACGAGACTGCGCGCACACACCTCCGTGCCGGGCTCCGATTCCGTGGTGTCCTGCATGGGTCCCCCGTTGACAGACGTGTGAACGGCCCCGTGGCAGTCGGCCGTTGGGAACCTACAATACGTAGGGTCGGCCGGAGTCGACGCCGTCCGGATCCACGTGCGTCGGCTGTCACTCCCGGGCCGACGCGCGCGGCGTGCTCAGCCGCAGCAGGCCACCTCGGTGTGGGTCGGGGCTACTTCGCGCTGTCCCGCCGGCTGCGGCGGGCGTAGGCGCGGGCCGCGCGGGCGCGGTCGCCGCAGCGCGTGGAGCACCAGTGGCGGCGGCCGTGACGGAGCAGGTAGCGGCTGCACGGGGCGGAACCGCAGGCGGTGAGGCGCTCGGCGTCCGGCCCGGTGAGCAGATCGGCGGCGTCGGCGGCCAGGGCGGCCAGCGCGTGCTCGACGATCTGCGTGGTGGGGTGGGCGGCGGCCCGGTACAGGCCCCGGTCGGGGGACCAGTGCAGCAGGGAGGCGGCCGGAGCGAGGGTGAGCGCGTCGTTGAGGGCGGTGAGCGCGCCCGCCGGGGCGGGTGCGCCGGTGATCCGGCCGGCGAGCAGCAGGCGGATCTGCTCCCGCAGTGCGCGCAGCCGGCCCGCGCAGGTCTCGTGCAGATCGGCACCGGCCGGAGCAAGGCCGCGGTCCACCAGCCAGGCCCCAGCGGCGGCGGGCGTGCCGAGGAGGTCCGGCGACTGGCCGCCGGGCAGGGTGAGCGCGGTGTTGGCCAGGTCGAGGGCGGGGTGCTGCTCGGCGCCGGGCGCGGGCGGCAGGGGCGACTCCATGTCTCTCATGGTAGGGCTTGCGCCTATCCGTGAGAAGCGGCTAGCGTCTATCACGGATGACATCGTTCCTATCCATGAGGTGAGTCGGCATGCAGATCCCCGTCCAGGTCCTCGGCGGCCCCACGGTCCTCATCGAGTACGGCGGCCTCCGCTTCCTCACCGACCCGACCTTCGACGACCCCGGCGACTACCCCGCGCCCAGCGGCCGCGTCCTGACCAAGACCGCCCCGCCCCGCGTCCCCCTCGCCGACGTCGGCCCCGTCGACGTCGTCCTGCTCTCCCACGACCAGCACGCCGACAACCTCGACCACGCCGGCCGCGCCCTGCTCGCCGACGTGCCCCGCACCTTCACCACCCCCGCGGCGGCCGGCCGGCTCGGCGGCACCACCGAGCCCCTCACCCCCTGGCAGTCCGTGGACCTGCCCCGCCCCGACGGCGGCACGGTCACCGTGACCGCCGCGCCCGCCCTGCACGGCCCCGAGGGCTCCGAACCGCTCGTCGGCGCGGTCACCGGCTTCGTGCTGACCTCCCCCGACCTGCCCAGCGTCTACGTCAGCGGCGACAACGCCTCCCTGGACCTGGTCAAGGAGATCGCCGCCCGGTACGCCCCCGTGGACACCGCCGTCCTCTTCGCCGGCGCCCCCCGCCTGGCCGTTCTGGACGACGCCCTCCTCGTCCTCGACGGCACCGGCACGGCGACCGCCGCCCGCCTCCTCGACGCCCGCCGGGTGGTCCCGGCGCACTGCGACAGCTGGGCCCACTTCACCGAGACCCGGGACGACGTGGTGCGGGCGTTCGAGGAGGCGGGCCTGGCGGACCGCCTCCAGCTGGACTGACCGGCCGTCACCGCGTCCCGTCCCGGAAGACGGTGCACCGGCCGTCACCGCGCGCTCTCCCGCCGGAGCAACGCGCCGGCCGTCACCGCGCGCTCTCCCGCCGGAGCAACGCGCCGGCCGTCACCGCGCCCTGTCCCGCAGGAACACCGCGCCGGCGAGGACGCCGAGGAGGGCGAGGGCCGCGTTCAGCGCGATGGCCGTCTTCAGGGCGCCGAGGACGGCCGGAGAGCCCGTACCGGCCAGGGCGGCGGTGGCGACGGCGCTCATGACGGGCGTGCCCATGGTGATGCCGATCTGCTGCGTCATCGTCGCCAGACCGGTGGCCAGACCCTGTTCATGGTCGGCGAGACCGGAGGTGGCGGTCACCATGAAGCCGACGATGACCAGCATGTTGCCCACCCCACCCGCGAAGGTCGCGGCGAGCAGCAGCCAGAGCGAGGTACGGCCGGTGCCGAGCCCGAGCAGGGCCGCCGTGCACAGCGCCTGGACGAGACCGCCGGCCAGGAGGGCGCGGGTGGCGCCGAGCCGGCCGATCAGCCGCGGGGCGGCGGCGCCGCCGACGACGGTCCCCGCGCCCAGCACGCCGAACGACAGCCCGGCCGCCAGCGGGGAGAAGCCGAGCACCTCCTGGAGATAGAGGGTCAGCAGGAAGACCAGGGACGTCTCGGTGAGGAACGCGATCAGACCGGTGACATTGCCCCACGCCACCGACCGCTTGCCCAGCACGTGGGGCGGCACCAGCGGGGCGGACACCCGGCGCTCCACGGCCCCGAACGCGAGCAGCAGCACCACCCCGGCCGCGAGCGGCAGCAGTGTGGCCGGCGTGTCCCAGCCGCGCTCGCCGGCCTGCGTCAGACCGAGGACGACCGCCAGCAGGCCGAGCGTGACCGTGACCGCACCCGGCACGTCCAGCTTCGGGCGCTCCTTCGGCCGGGACTCGGCGATGACCGCGGGCGCGACGAGCAGTACGGCGAGGGCCACGGGGACGTTGACGAAGAAGGCCCAGCGCCAGGACAGCAGGTCGGTCAGCAGGCCGCCGAGGATCGCGCCCGTGGTGAACCCGGCCGACATCAGCGCACCGTTGAGGCCGAGCGCCTTCTCCCGCAGCGGGCCCTCCGGGAAGGACGTCGTCAGCAGCGAGAGACCGGCCGGGGTCACCGCGGCGGTGGCCAGACCCTGGAACACCCGGGCCGCGATGAGCACCTCCGGGCTCTGGGCCAGCCCGCCCGCCAGGGAGGCCGCGCCGAGGACGACGAGACCGCCCAGGAACAGCCGGCGGCGGCCGAAGAGATCGGCGACCCGCCCGAACAACAGGGTGAACCCGGCCGCGCACAGCGCGAACGCCGTGCCGACCCACTGGAGATGAGCGAGCGAGAAGCCCAGGCCGGCGCCGATCACCGGCAGGGCCACGTTCAGGATGGAGAAGTCCACGGCCAGCATGAACTGGGCCGCGAGCAGCAGCACCAGCACCAGGCGGAGCCGGGGAGTCAGCACGGCGGAGGCGCCGGCCGGTTCTGTGGCCACGACGGACATGACGAGGTGATCCTCTCTGTGCACGAAAGTCGCCGCGCGGCACCGGATCCGCCGACGTACCGCGACGTACCGGACGTACGGCCGGGTCGCCGACGGGCGGCGAGTCACGGACCTACGGCCCGGTCGCCGACGCGCGGCGGAGGCAGGGACGTACGGCGAAGGCACCGATATGCGGCGCGGTTGCCGGGTAAGAGGCTCGTCCGCCCCGGGCCGCCCCAGCCAGTACCCCCGTGCGACCGGCCGGCGCGAGGGTGGTCATGGCGTGACCACCCTCGGGCATCCCCTTCGCCCGGTCCGGCGGGCAGGATGGAGGACGACCGCCCGACATCCCGGAGGTATCGATGGACGCCCCGTCCGAGCTGGGAGACTTCCTCAAGTCCCGCCGTGCCGCGGTGCGGCCGGAGGACGTGGGCCTCGCGACCGCGCCGGAGCGGCGCCGGGTCGCCGGACTGCGCCGCGAGGAACTGGCCCTGCTCGCGGGCGTCAGCATCACCCACTACACCCGCCTCGAACAGGGCCGCGCGGCCGGTGTCTCCGACTCCGTGCTGGACGCCGTCGCCCGCACCCTGCGGCTCACCGAGGACGAGACCGCCCATCTCAAGGACCTGGCCCGGCCCGCCGTCCGGCGCCGTCCCGCCGCGCCCCGCGCCGCCGAGGCGACCCCGTCGGCCCGCCAGCTGCTCGCGGCCATGACGGACGTACCCGCGCTCCTCCTGGACCGGCGCGCCGACGTCCTGGCCTGGAACCGGCTCGGTCATGCGCTGCTCGCCGCCCACCTGCCCCGGACGGCCCCGGACCGGCCCGCGGACCGGCCCAACCTGGTCCGGATGCTGTTCCTGGACGAGCGGTACCGGGAGCGGTACACCGACTGGAGAGGAGAGGCCCACCTCGCCGTCGCCTCCCTGCGCCTGGTCGCCGGCCGGCACCCCGACGACCGCGCACTGGCCGAGCTGATCGGCCGGCTCACCATCCAGAGCGACGAGTTCAGCGCGCTGTGGGCCCGGCACCCGGTCCGCACCTGCACCTCGGGGCGCAAGTCCCTGCACCATCCGGCGGTCGGCACGCTGGAGTTGAGCTTCGAGAACCTGTGCCTCCCGGGCTCCGCGGGCCAGCGCCTCATCACCTACACGGCCGAACCCGGCACCCCGTCCGACGCGGCCCTGCGCCTCCTCGCCAGTACGACGGCCCCCGCCGAGCCGGAGCTGCAGGTGCTGGACGCGCACTGATCACGGCGACTACTCCCGCTGCCGCACCCCCAGCACCTCGAGCATGGCCCGGGTGGCCGGGCTGGGATGGAAGCTGCTCCAGGCCAGACACTCGACCCGGTGCGGCCCGTCGACCACCGGGACCAGCGCAAGCCCCGGGTCCGCGGCGGCCAGCGGCCCGATGAACGCCGAGGGCAGCAGAGCGATGCCGAGCCCGCGCGCGATCAGCCGGGTGATCAGCTCCACGACACCGGCCTCGTACGCGACATCGCGGACCAGACCGGCCGCGGCGAACGCCTGGTCCGACTGGGCCCGGGCGGGGGTCCCCGTCACGAAGTCCACGAACGTCTCGTCCGCGATCTCCCGCAGCGTGACCCGGGAGGCCCCGGCCAGCCGGTGCCCGGCCGCCACGACCAGCACATGCTCGTCGTGATCGAGCACCACGCTCTCCACCCCGACGGGCCGCTCCCCCTCCGGCAGCCCGAGGAAGGCGATGTCCAGGTCACCGTCGCGGATCGCGGCCGCCAGCTCGTCACTGCGCCCGGACCGGAGCATGACGCGGACCTCCGGGTGCCGGTCCCGGTACCGCTGGAGCACCTCCGGTACGTCCACGGCGGCCGTGGTCACGATCACGCCGACGGCGAGCCGGCCCCGGACCACGCCGGTCGCGGCGGCGGCGTCGGCCATCGCGCGGTCGGCGGCGGCCAGACACTCCCGCGCCCGCGCCACGAACGCCTCCCCGGCGCTGGTCAGTTCGACGCGTCGGCTGGACCGCGCGAACAGCCGCACCCCCAACTCCCGTTCCAGCCCCGCGATCCGGTGGCTGAGCGACGACTGCACCACGAGACAGCGCTCGGCGGCGCGGGTGAAGTTACGGGTTTCGGCGACGGCGACGACGTACCGCATCTGCTGAAGATCCACGATCGACAATCGTCTTCATTCATGGCTGCGATGACAACCATGCGTTGGTTTCATGACCGTTCCGAACGAGACTTCCTCCCATGCCTCCCCCCTCGATCCCACAGGCGCAGGCCCCGCCACGGGCCCTGCCCCCGGCCCGGGCGGCCACCGTCGCCCTGACCGCCCTAGCCCCCGCCGCCTGGGGTACGACCTACGTCGTCACCACCGAACTCCTGCCGCCCGGACACCCGTTGTTCGCAGGCCTCATGCGCGCCCTGCCCGCCGGGCTGCTCGGCCTGGCGCTCACGCGGGTCCTCCCGCGCGGCGACTGGTGGTGGAAGGCCGCCGTCCTCGGCGCGCTCAACATCGGCGCCCTGTTCCCGCTGCTGTTCCTGGCGGCCGAACGGCTCCCCGGCGGTGTCGCCGCCACCCTCGGTGCCGCCCAGCCGCTGCTGGTCGCCGCGCTGGCCATCGCCGTACTCGGGGACCGGCCGACGGCCTGGCGCTGGACCTGGGGCGTGCTCGGCCTCGCCGGCGTCGGACTCGTCGTCCTCGGCCCGGACGCCCGCCTGGACACCGTCGGCGTCCTCGCCGGCCTCGGCGGTACGGCCGCCATGGCCGCCGGTGTCGTCCTCACCAAGCGCTGGGGCCGCCCCGCGGGAGCAGGCCCCCTCACCCTGGCCGGCTGGCAACTGACGGCCGGCGGCCTGCTGTTGCTCCCGCTCACCCTCGCGGTCGAGGGGGTACCGCGGATCGACGCCGGCGCGGCCGCCGGCTACCTGTGGCTCGGCAGCATGGGCGGTCTGATCGCGTACACGCTGTGGTTCCGCGGCATAGCCGCCCTCCCGGTCGGCGCGTCCGCCCCCCTGGTCCTCCTGTCGCCCCTGGTCGCCACGGTCATCGGCACGGCCAGGGGCGAGTCCCTGAGCCGGCCGCAGACGTTCGGCTTCATCCTGGCACTGGCCGCGATGCTGGCCGCACAGCTCGATCCGCCGAAGAGCCATCGAGAAGGGAAAACCGTCCGATGAGTACGGGTATGACGATCGCGGTGATCGGTGCCACCGGAATGGTCGGCAGCCGGGTGACCACCGAGGCCGGTGCGCGCGGACACCGGGTGCTCGCCCTGTCCCGGACCCCGGCGAGCGGAGACCCGCACGTGACGCCGGTCCCGGTCGACGCGTACGACGTCACCGCCGTGCACAAGGCGCTGACGGAGTCGGACGCGGACGCCGTCGTGCTGGCCGTACGCACGTTCCCGGTGGACGAGGACTTCCTTGTCGGCGTCACCCGGACGGTGCTCGACGCGGCCGCCCGGCTGGGCAGCCGTGTCCTGGTGGTCGGCGGCGCCGGTGCACTGCGCAGCCCGGACGATCCCGGCCTGCTGGTGGCCGACGACCCCGCCTACGTCCCGGCGCAGCTGCGGCCGGTCGCGGCGGCGGGGGTCGCCCAACTGCGCACCTGCCAGTCCCATCCGCACCCCGACTGGGTGTACCTGAGCCCCCCGGCCCTGCTCGAACCGGGCCCCCGGACCGCCCGTTACCGGCGCGGCACGGACACCCTGCTCACCGGGGCCGGCGGACGCTCGTGGATCAGCGCGGAGGACCTGGCCGTGGCCGTGCTGGACGAACTGGAAACCCCGGGCACCGACCGGCACATCACGGTCGTTCACGGCATGAGCTGAATCACGCCTCCCGCGCTGAGAAGGCGGCAGCCGGAATTCCGTACCGTCGGCTGACAGGGAGAGCACGGATGCGAGGATGAGGCCGCCATGACAGTCGGGTGGTGTTCTCGCACGGTACGGGCCGCGGTGTTCGCGGCCGTCTGTGTGCTGCTCGCCGCCCTGGGCCACGTCCTGATGTCGGAGACCGCGGTGCCCTGGTGGGCCCTGACCGCGGGCGCGGTGGCGACCGGCGGCACGGCCTGGTGGCTGGCCGACCGGGAACGCGGACCGCTTCTCGTCGTCTCCCTCGCGGTGGCCACCCAGGCGGTACTCCACACGTCGTTCTCCCTCGCCCAGTCCGTACGCCCCGCGTCGTGGCCCATGAACGCCATGGGTCACGACATGAGCGCCGTGCACCCGATGCACCACATGGGCTCGATGGGTTCCATGGGCTCGATGGGTTCCATGAGGTCGACGGGTCCGATGGACTCGATCGACGCGATGGACTCGGTGACCGGCATGTCGTCGGCGGGCATGCTCCTCGCTCACCTGCTGGCCGCGCTGCTGTGCGGCCTGTGGCTCGCCTACGGCGAACGCGCCGCGTTCCGCATCATGCGGGCCCTGGCCGGCCGGCTCTTCGCGCCACTGCGCCTGCTGCTCCGGCTGCCCGAGCCGCCGCACCGGCCGCGCGTCCGGCCCCGCCGAGCGGAGTCGGACCGGGCGCCGCGCCGCCTGCTCCTCACCCACGCGATCACCTCTCGGGGCCCGCCCGCCGGAACCGCTGTCGCCTGACGACAGCCGGTTTCCCGAGGCCGTACCCGACACGGTCGCCGAGTCGCCGAGCCGCCGAGCCGCCGAGTCGGCGATCCGACGACGGTTGAGCCGCCGGTCCGCCGGTCCGCCGAGCCGGCGACGGTTGAGCCGCCGGTCCGCCGAGCCGGCGACGGTTGAGCCGCCGGTCCGCCGGTCCGCCGGTCCGCCGAGCCGCCGAGCCGACGAGTGGTCGATCCGATGACCGTCGAGCCGACGAGCCGGCTCGACGCCGCCGTTTCCCGCCTCGGGCAACGGCCGTGCGCTCCCGCGCCCGGCCACCTCCTCCCTTCACCGGTTCCGCCGTGCTGCCCGCCGCCCTGAGGCGCGGCCCGGCGGGCACCGGATACCTGCTTCCCGAGAAGGACAGACCCCAGGTGATCACTGCTGCCCTGCCTCCAGCGCGCGAACGTACGAAGGAAGAGTCGATCACTGCCTGGGCGCTCGCCGCCCGCGGTGGCGACCCCGACGCCGTCGACCTCTTCGTCCGCGCCCTGCACCGAGACGTCCGCCGCTACGTGACCTATCTCGGCGCCGACCCGCAGAGCGCCGACGACCTGACCCAGGACACCTTTCTGCGGGCGCTGGGCAGCCTGCACCGGTTCGCGGGCGACTCATCGGCCCGCACCTGGCTGCTCTCCATCGCCCGCCGGGCGGTGATCGACAGCATGCGCAACAGCTCGTGCAGGCCGCGGCTTTCGGACACGGACGACTGGCAGTCGGCCGCCGAACGCGCCCAGCCGCGCGGCCTGCCCGGCTTCGACGACGGCATCGCCCTGACCGAGCTGCTGGACACGCTCCCCGCCGAGCGCCGCGAGGCGTTCGTCCTCACCCAGCTGGTGGGGCTTCCCTACGCCGAGGCGGCCCTCGTCAGCGACTGCCCGATCGGCACGGTCCGCTCCCGTGTGGCCCGCGCCCGCACCTCCCTGATCACATGGCTGGCCGAGGCGGACCACACCACCCGAACGCCCACGGCAGCCTGACCACCCACACGAGCCGGGCGGGGCCCGAAGCCCCGCCCGTCACCCCGGGCGCATCTGCGTGTCCCGCTCGGCGGCGCAGTCCTGGCGGACACCGGTGGATATACGGAAGCTGGTGGATGACGGTCATCCCCGGCTCGGGGTGGAGGCAGCGGTGACGAGGCTGACGGGCAGTGCCCTGCGAGTGACGATCTTCATCGGTGAGCACGACGTCTGGCGCCACAAGCCCCTGTACAGCGAGATCGTGCACCGGGCGCACAAGGCCGGGCTGGCCGGAGCGTCCGTGTTCCGTGGCGTGGAGGGCTTCGGCGCCTCCTCCTTGGTCCATACCTCCCGGATCCTGTCCCTGAGCGAGGACCTGCCGGTGGCGATCGTGATCGTGGACACCGAGGAGCGGGTGCGGGACTTCCTGCCCCAGCTGGACGAACTCGTGGCGGAGGGGCTGGTCATCCTCGACGGCTGCGAAGTCATCCGGTACGTCGGCAGGGAGAAGGAGGCGTGAACCGGCTCGCGTATGCGCCGTCCGCACGAGGGGCCGTATCGAGCGACGACCTCGCGTATCCGCCGTCCGTATCGAGCGACGACCTCGCGTATCCGCCGTCGGCAACGAGCGATGGCCTCGCGTTTGCGCCGTCCGTCCCGGGGGTCACGCCTCCTGCGCGGCGTCGATCTCGGCGATCAGGGCCTCGATGCGGGTCTTGATCTGGTCGCGGATCGGGCGGACGGCCGCGACGCCCTTGCCGGCCGGGTCCTCCAGGGCCCAGTCGAGGTACTTCTTGCCCGGGAAGACCGGACAGGCGTCGCCGCAGCCCATGGTGATGACGTAGTCGGACGCCTGGACGGCCTCGGCGGTCAGGATCTTCGGCCTGGCCGCGGAGACGTCGATGCCGACCTCCTGCATGGCCTCGACCGCGGCCGGGTTGACCCGGTCGCCCGGGACGGAGCCGGCGGAGCGGACCTCGATCCGGTCGCCCGCGAGGTGGCTGAGGAACCCGGCGGCCATCTGCGAACGGCCGGCGTTGTGGACGCAGACGAACAGCACGGAGGCGAGCGGGCTGGAGGGCATCGGTTGTTCCTTCGTCAGTGCATCAGGCAGGTGGTGCGGGATCGCGAGTGCGGAGGGCCTCACGGGAGCGGGGATACGGGCCTCAAGGTCAGCCAGGCTGGTGTCAGCCCCAGTGATATCAGCCCGTGCTGGTATCAGCTTGGAGTGATGTGACAGTATCAGCCCATGCTGACGTCAGTCGACACTGATCTGTTGCGGGTTCTCGCGGACCCGCTCCGCCTCCAGATCGTCACCCTGCTGGCCAAGGAGACGCTCTGCACGACGCACCTGATCGAGGAGACGGGGGCCAGGCAGACCAACCTCTCCAACCATCTGAAGGTGCTGCGCGAGGCGGGGGTCGTGGAGACGGAGCCGTGCGGCCGGTTCACCTACTACCGGCTCAAGCCCGACGTCATCGCCTCGCTTGCCGGTCGGTTCGCCGACCTCGCAAAGACCGCGCGCGCAACCACCGAGAACAACATCAAGCGGTCCTGCCCCTGATCCCCGCCCGCACGGCGCCCCACACCGAGGAGTCCTGTTGACCGCCACCGAGGCCACCGAGCACGACAGAGCCGACCGGTCCGCCATGGCCCCCGCCGCTGAGCCGCGGCCCGCCCCCGGTGCCACGCCGCCCCGGACTCCTCCGCTGATCGCCAAAGCCGCGGCCGAACTGGTCGGCACGGCGGCGCTCGTCGCGGTCGTGGTCGGCTCCGGCATCCAGGCCACCGAGCTGACCAAGGACGTCGGCTTGCAGCTGCTGGCCAACTCCACGGCCACGGTCTTCGGTCTCGGCGTCCTGATCATCCTGCTCGGTCCGGTCTCGGGGGCGCACTTCAACCCGGCCGTCACCCTGGCCGAGTGGTTCACCGCCCGCCGTGGTGGCGCGGGGGTGAGCCTGCGCGAGGCCGCCGTGTACGTCCCGGCCCAGATCGTGGGTGCCATCGCGGGCGCGGTGCTGGCCGATGCGATGTTCGGCGAGCCGCTGGTGAAGTGGTCCACCCACGACCGCTCGGCGGGGCACCTGCTGCTCGGCGAGGTCGTGGCCACCGCCGGACTGATCCTGCTGATCTTCGGCCTGGCCCGCACCGACCGCCTGCGCTTCGCACCCGTCGCGGTCGCCTCCTACATCGGCGCCGCCTACTGGTTCACCTCCTCCACGTCCTTCGCCAACCCGGCGGTGACCATCGGCCGCGCCTTCACCGACACCTTCGCGGGCATCGCCCCCGGCTCGGTCGCCGCCTTCGTCGCCATGCAGCTCGTCGGCGCTGTCGTCGGGCTGGCGCTGGTGGCGCTCATCTTCATGGCGGGTCGCGCGACGGACGAGCAGCCTGCCGCATGACGTAGGCGTCCCAGGCCGCGGTGATCGGCGGCGGCCGGTTCGGAGGTCAGGGGGCGGTCGACACGTTGGTCAGGAGCTGGCCCATCGCCGCCAGCACCGACGGCTCGACCCGGTAGTACACCCACGTGCCGCGCCGCTCGGAGGTCAGCAGCCCGGCCTCCTTCAGCTTCTTCAGGTGATGGGAGACGGTCGGCTGGGAAACGCCGACGTCGGAGATGTCACACACGCACGCCTCGCCGCCCTCGTGCGAGGCGACCGCGGAGAACAGCCGCAGCCGCACCGGATCGCCCAGCGCCTTGAACATCCGCGCGGCCGTCTCGGCCTCCTCCGCGGTGAACGGTCGCTCGGTGAGCGGCGGGCAGCACGGCGCCACGGCATCCGACCCGGGGGCGAGCAGCGGCAGCACCTTGGTGTTCGACATGCATCTATGTTGACACACATCGATTCGATGAACGTCTATGTTGACGTATGTCGAATCAGCCGCCATGCTGGCCGCGTAAGTCATCGACAAACGTCGAAACAAAGGGGAGTCCCATGGCCGTAACCCTCACCGGCGTGCCCAGCACCGACCAGTTGCCGGTCGTGGTCATCGGAGCCGGCCCCATCGGCCTGGCCGCCGCCGCCCATCTCATCGAGCGCGGCATCGAACCGCTGGTCCTGGAAGCCGGCCCCTCCGCCGGCACGGCCGTACGCGACTGGGCGCACGTGCGTCTGTTCTCCCCCTGGGCCGAGGTCACCGACCCCGCCGCCGAGAAGCTCCTCGCCCCCACCGGCTGGACCCGCCCGGACGGCGCCACCTACCCGACCGGCGGCGACTGGGCCGAGCAGTACCTGAAGCCACTGGCCGACGTCCTCGGCGACAAGGTCCGCTACGGCGCCACCGTGACCGGCGTGGCCCGTGCCGGCCGGGACCGGATCGTCGACTCCGGCCGCGCCGAACAGCCCTTCACCGTCCACATCACCACTGCGGACGGCCACGAGGAACGCATCACCGCCCGCGCCGTCATCGACGCCTCCGGCACGTGGTCCACCCCCGGCCCCATGGGCGCCGACGGCCTGCCCGCCCTCGGGGAACGGGCGGCGGCCGACCGCGTCTCCTATCGCGTACCCGACCTGAACGACCCGGGCGTACGCGCCCGATACGCGGGCAAGCGCACCGCCGTCATCGGCTCCGGCGCCTCCGCGTTCACCGCGCTGGCCCACCTCGCCGACCTGGCCGGGGAGGAGGAAGGCACGCACGTGGTGTGGATCGTGCGCCGCGGCATCACCGGCTCCACCTTCGGCGGCGGCGAGGCCGACCAACTGCCCGCCCGAGGCGCCCTGGGCCTGCGGGCCAAGGCCGCCGTCGGAGAAGGCCACGCGAGTGCGGTCACCGGCTTCCGTACCCAGGCAGTGGAACGCGACGGCGATCAGCTCGTACTCGTCGCCGAGGACGGCCGCCACCTGGACCCGGTCGACGAGGTGATCGTGCTGACCGGCTTCCGCCCCGACCTGTCCTTCCTGTCCGAGGTCCGCCTCGGCCTCGACGAGCGCCTCCAGGCGCCCACCGCACTCGCTCCGCTCATCGACCCCAACGTGCACTCCTGCGGCACGGTCTACCCGCACGGCGTGAACGAGCTGTCCCACCCGGAGGAGGACGTCTACCTGGTCGGCATGAAGTCCTACGGCCGTGCGCCCACGTTCCTGGCGATGACCGGCTACGAGCAGGTCCGCTCCGTCACCGCCTCCCTCGCCGGCGACCGCGAGGCCGCCGAACGCGTCGAGCTGACCCTGCCGGAGACCGGCGTGTGCGGCGGAGCCGGCCTCTACGACGAGCCCGACACCCCCCGGTCCGGCGGCTGCTGCGCCACCCCGCCCACCCTCCGGATCACCACCGGAACCCCGGCCCCCGCCACCACCTGCTGACCACAGACGCCGGCCCTTCACACCCGTCGGGCCGCGACCGGCACGGCGGACCGGTCCCGGCCCGCCGTCCTTCCGCTGTCTCCCACCGACGAGCGACACCGGGAAACCGCCGTCGGCAGGGGACGGTGATCCGGTCCTCCAAGAAGACCTCGGCCACTCGACCCCGAGCCTCACAAGGTGCCCGCCGATGCCTTCACGGAACGCCCCACCCCGTAGCCCAGGCCTCATCACACGAAAAGGGCGGAAACTCCGCCCGAAGGGACGTCAGCTCAGGGCCACACCAGGCAATAAGGCTGATGCCCCGCCTCATGCAACCGGTGGCTGAAGTCCTGCCACTCGTGCAGCAACTGGTACACATTGAACGCGTCCCGCGGGCCCCCGCGGTCCGGGACCGTGGACCAGATGAAGGCTGCCGCGCCCACCGCCTCCTCGCCGATGCCGCGGAGGGGGTCGACGACCGTCATGGGGAGTTTGACGACCGCGTAGTCGGGGTGCAGGACGACCAGTTCCAGAGGCGGCACCTTGTGCAGGGGGACGCCCTCGATGCCGGTCAGGACCATCGCGGCCATCGTCTCCGGCTTGATCTTGGTGAACATGCCGTTCATGCCCAGCTCGTCGCCGCCGAGTTCCTCGGGACGCATCGAGATGGGGACACGGGCCGCGGTCGCGCCGTCCGGCGCGCCGAAGTATTTGTACGTCACCCCCACTCGACCACCATTCCTGCTCCCCGCCCGGAGGCGGTCGGCCCGGTGGTCGAGCCGGCGGTCGGTCGGCCGGTCCAGTCTGCGGCCCTGCCGCTGGTCGAGCTCGCGTTCGAGCTCCCGGTCGATCTGCCGGTCGTACCGCTCGGGCTCACTCGGTACACCCTGAGTCTGACGGGCGTCAGACTGACGTGTTTCCTGACGTGCTTCTGTCGTTTCCTCCGCGTCGCGCCGGTGCCTTCCCCGCCGGGCACGTCGAGGACCCAGGTCATCAGTCCCCTCGCCCAGTCCGCCACCGCGATGCATATCTCCACCCGACTGCTTTTCTAGGACGCGTGGCCCCCGCCGCGCAACCCGATCATCGTGTCAGTGACCTCCCCCACGGCCGCCCGCCGAAACGTGCGGTGGAACAACAGTCCACGGGGATCATCCGGTCCCTGATCATCCGGTCCTGATGAGTACGTGCGTAGGGGCTTTGTGTATCAGGGCTCAGTCTCGCAGATGCCGGACGGAAGACGGCGCTTCGATCTCGAGGCCGACCGCGGTTCGGCCGGGGCGCGGCCTACCCTGAGGGGGTCACCCCGCAACCGGAGTCCGAGAAGCCGGAGAAGTCGCACGTCATGAGTGCCATGAGCGAAACGCCCTATCCCTACGACGCGCCCGTCTCACAGGCGCTCTTCGACCGTGCCTCCGTCGTCACCCCGGGCGGAGTGAACTCCCCGGTGCGCGCCTTCCGCGCCGTCGGCGGCACCCCACGCTTCATGGTGTCGGGCAAGGGGCCCTACCTCACCGACGCCGACGGCCGTGAGTACGTCGACCTCGTCTGCTCCTGGGGGCCCATGATTCTCGGGCACGCGCACCCCGAGGTCATCGCCGCCGTGCAGGAGGCCGTGGCCCGCGGTACGTCCTTCGGGACGCCCGGTGAGGGCGAGGTCGCGCTCGCCGAGGAGATCGTCGCCCGCGTCGAGCCCGTCGAGCAGGTGCGGCTCGTCAGCAGCGGCACCGAGGCGACCATGTCCGCTATCCGGCTCGCCCGGGGCTTCACCCGGCGGACGAAGGTGATCAAGTTCGCCGGGTGCTACCACGGGCACGTCGACTCGCTGCTCGCCGCGGCCGGGTCCGGGGTCGCCACCTTCGCGCTGCCCGACACCCCGGGCGTCACCGGCGCGCAGGCCGGCGACACGATCGTGCTGCCGTACAACGACCTGGAGGCCGTGCAGGAGGCGTTCCACCGGCACCCGGGCGAGATCGCGTGTGTGATCACGGAGGCTTCCCCGGGGAACATGGGCGTCGTGCCGCCCGCCCCCGGGTTCAACCAGGGTCTGAAGGACGCCTGCCGGAAGAACGGCGCCCTCTTCATCTCCGACGAGGTGATGACCGGGTTCCGCACCAGCCGCGCCGGCTGGTACGGCGTGGAGGGCGTCAAGCCCGACCTCATGACCTTCGGGAAGGTCATGGGCGGCGGCTTCCCGGCCGCGGCCTTCGGCGGGCGCGCCGATGTCATGGCCCACCTCGCCCCCGCCGGGCCCGTCTACCAGGCCGGTACTCTCTCCGGCAACCCCGTCGCCACCGCCGCCGGCCTCGCCCAGCTGCGGCTGCTCGACGACGCCGCGTACGACACCGTCGACGCCGTTTCCGCGCAGATCCAGGCCCTCGTCACCGAGGCGCTGAGCAAGGAGGGCGTGGCGCACCGGCTCCAGACGGCCTCCAACATGTTCTCCGTGTTCTTCACGGACCGGCAGGTGCGCGACTACGAGGACGCCAAGCGGCAGGAGTCGTACCGCTTCACCGCGTTCTTCCACTCGCTGCTGGCGAACGGCGTCTATCTGCCGCCGTCGTCCTTCGAGTCCTGGTTCGTGTCCACGGCCCACGACGAGCGGGCCATTCAGAAGATCGCCGACGCCCTTCCGGCGGCGGCCCGGGCGGCTGCGGAGGCCACGGCGGAATGACCATCTCCCGCGACAACAAGGACGTCACCGTCGTCCATCTCATGCGGCACGGTGAGGTCGAGAACCCGGACGGGATCCTGTACGGGCGGTTGCCCGGCTACCACCTGTCCGAGCTGGGCCGGCAGATGGCCGACCGGGTCGCCGAGCACCTCGCCTCGCGGGATGTGACCCATGTCTGCGCCTCGCCGCTGGAGCGGGCGCAGGAGACGGCCACGCCGATCGCCAAGGCGCACGGGCTGGACCTGGACACCGACGAGCGGCTGATCGAGGCCGACAACGTCTTCCAGGGCAAGACCTTCGGCGTGGGGGACGGCGCGCTGCGCAAGCCGGAGAACTGGAAGCACCTCGGCAACCCGTTCCGGCCGTCCTGGGGCGAGCCGTACGTCGACCAGGTCGTGCGGATGATGGGTGCGCTGAACGCGGCCAAGGACCGGGCGCGCGGGCACGAGGCGGTGCTGGTCAGTCATCAGCTGCCGATCTGGATCGTGCGGTCGTACGTCGAGCGGCGGCGGCTGTGGCACGACCCGCGCAAACGGCAGTGCACGCTCGCCTCCCTGACGACGTTCACCTACCAGGGCGACAAGATCGTGTCCGTGGGTTACAGCGAGCCCGCGATCGACCTGGTCCCGGTCCATCTGCGCGCCGGTGCCAAGCCGCAGAAGGGCAAGGGCACGGCCCAGGGGAAGGCGTTCGGGGCCTGACCTGCTCAACACCCGTACCAGACAGTCCGTTTGGCGTGACTTAGGGTGTTTTTGCCGGGAACATTGCGAAAAACATAAGAATCATCGGAACCTCCCCGATCGTCCCGTCCTCTCACTGGGTGACCAGCAGGCAGCGACGATCGGGGATTTCCATGCGCACCTTCTCCCGCACCCTCTCCCGGAGGGGAGTACTCGGCCTCGGCGCGGGCGCGGCGGCCGCCGCCTCGCTCGCCGGCTGCGGGAGTCTCACGTCCTCGGACGGCAAGGGGCACTCGAACGGTTCCGGCCAGGGCGGGTCCGGGCGTGCGGGCGGGAGCGGTGAGCGTCCGGCGCGGCCGATCGGTGACGGCTCCACCTCCTTCACCGGCAAGCAGTCGCACCAGCCGGCCAAGCCCGAGCCGCTGGAGCCGGGGCAGACCCCGCCGCAGTTCGTGATCTTCTCCTGGGACGGTGCCGGCGAGGTCGGCAACGGCCTCTTCCCGCGCTTTCTGGACCTGGCCAAGGAGCACGGCGCGAGCATGACCTTCTTCCTCTCGGGGCTGTATCTGCTGCCGGAGTCGAAGAAGCGGCTGTACGAGCCCCCGAACAACCCGCGCGGCGCCTCCGACATCGGGTACCTCACCGACGAGCACATCAAGGCCACGCTGAAGAACGTCCGCCGGGCCTGGCTGGAGGGCCACGAGATCGGCACCCACTTCAACGGGCACTTCTGCGCCGGCTCGGGCACGGTCGCCAACTGGACCCCCCAGCAGTGGCAGAGCGAGATCCGGCAGGCCAAGGCGTTCGTGAAGGAGTGGCGGACCAACACCGGCTGGACCGATCTGCCGTCACTGCCGTTCGATTACGACAAGGAGCTGGTCGGCGGCCGTACGCCCTGCCTGCTCGGCCAGAACAACCTGCTGCCCACCGCCCGCGAGCTGGGCTGGCGCTACGACGCCTCCTCGCCGGGCGGCCGGCAGACGTGGCCGGTGAAGAAGTCGGGGATATGGGACCTGCCGTTGCAGCAGATACCTTTCCCCGGACGTTCCTTCGAGGTCCTGTCCATGGACTACAACATGCTCGCCAACCAGTCCGTGAACTCCACCAAGGCGCCCTCCTACAACTACCCGGGGTGGCGCAAGCAGTCCGCGCAGGCGTACATCCAGGGATTCAAGCGGGCATACGAGACAAACCGGGCGCCGTTCTTCGTCGGGAACCACTTCGAGCAGTGGAACGGCGGCATCTACATGGACGCCGTCGAGGAGGCGTTCAAGCACATCGCGCGGGAGAAGGAGAAGGGCGCCGACGTGCGGCTGGTCTCCTTCCGGCAGTTCGTGGACTGGATGGACGTACAGAAGCCCGAGGTGCTCGCCAAGCTGCGGACGCTGGAGGTCGGGCAGCGGCCCGCCGGGGGCTGGAGGGAGTTCCTGCGGGACGCGAAGTCCGCCTCGGGCAACGCGGCCTGATGTCCGGAATGTTCCGTGTAAAAACGCCCTGAAATGCGGTTTTCCGCCCGGCAGGGGGGTGTGCGAGATCCTCGGAACAGGCATGCGAAACTTTTCACATGAGTACCCGTAGCCGCGCCGTCCTGCTCACCGCTGTGGCCGCCGTCGCGGCCCTGACCCTGTCCGCGTGCGGTAAGGGCGGCACCTCCGGTGGCGGAGGCGACACCAACTTCGTCACCGGCAACCTCGGCATCGACACGGTGCCGGCCGGCAAGCGTGCCACCGCCCCGGACCTGTCGGGCCCGACGATCGACGGCAAGACCCTCGACGTCGCCGACTACCGGGGCAAGGTCGTCGTCCTCAACTTCTGGGGCTCCTGGTGCGGGCCGTGCCGGGAGGAGGCGCAGTACTTCGCGAAGGTGTCGAAGGCTTACGCGGACAAGGGTGTGCAGTTCGTCGGCGTCAACACCCGGGACAGCAGCACCACCCCGGCGGTCGCCTTCGAGAAGGAGCACGGCGTCGGGTTCCCGAGCCTGTACGACCCCACGGGCAAGCTGATGCTCCGCTTCCGGAAGGGCACCCTCAACCCGCAGCTCATCCCCTCCACGCTCGTCATCGACAAGCACGGGAAGGTCGCCGCGCGGGCCCTGGAGGCGCTCGACGACACGACCCTGCTGAAGATGCTCAAGCCGGTCCTCGCGGAGAAGTGACGTGAGCGCACTGCTGACGCTGGCCGCGACGGCGGGCCCGGGGCAGAACCAGACGGTCCTGCACGGCGCCCTGCTGGTCGCCCTGCCGGTCGCCCTGCTCGCCGGGCTCGTCTCCTTCTTCTCGCCCTGCGTGCTGCCGCTGGTCCCCGGCTACCTCTCCTATGTGACGGGCGTCGCGGGCACCGACCTGGCCGAGGCCAAGCGGGGGCGGATGATCGCCGGCGCCTCCCTGTTCGTCCTCGGCTTCAGCGCCGTGTTCGTCTCCAGCGGGGCACTCTTCGGCTACTTCGGCTCCACCCTGATCGACTACCAGGACACCCTGTCCAAGGTGCTCGGCGCGCTCATGATCGTCATGGGTGTGTTCTTCATGGGGCTGCTGCCCTGGTTCACCATGCGCGAGTTCCGCTTCCACAAGCGGCCGACGGGCGGCCTGCTCGGCGCGCCCGTCCTCGGCGCCCTCTTCGGCGTCGGCTGGACGCCCTGCATGGGCCCGACCCTCTCCTCGGTGAACTTCCTCTCCTTCCAGGAGTCGAGCGCCGCGCGCGGTTCGCTGCTGATGGTCGTCTACTGCCTCGGCCTCGGCCTCCCGTTCGTCATCACCGCGATCGCCTTCCGCAAGGCGCTCGGCGCCTTCGCCTGGATCAAGCGCCACTATGTCTGGGTGATGCGCATCGGTGGCTCGATGATGATCCTCACCGGTGTGCTGCTGCTGACCGGCGCGTGGAGCGGTCTGATCCAGCAGATGCAGACCTGGTCCGACGGCTTCAATGTGGGGATCTGACCGATGAGCAAGACCGACACCGAAACGAGCCGGGACCAGGAGGACCTGGGGGCGGCCGGTTCCCAGCTGTCCACCGCGCCGCAGGAGGAGCAGACGAGTCTGCCGGGCCTCGGCGTCATCGGCTGGGTGCGCTGGTTCTGGCGGCAGCTGACCTCCATGCGGGTCGCGCTGCTGCTGCTCCTGCTGCTCTCGCTCGGCGCGATCCCCGGCTCGCTGATCCCGCAGACCGGGGCCGACGCCACCAAGGTCGAGGACTTCCGCAAGGCGCACACCGCGCTCGCGCCCCTCTACGACAGGCTCGGCCTGTTCCACGTCTACAGCTCGGTGTGGTTCTCCGCCATCTACATCCTGCTGTTCGTCTCCCTCATCGGCTGCATCGTGCCGCGCACCTGGCAGTTCGTCGGCCAGCTGCGCGGCCGTCCGCCGGCCGCGCCCAAGCGGCTGACCCGGCTGCCCGCGTACACGACATGGCGGACGCAGGCCGATCCGGAGCAGGTCCACGAGGCCGCGCTCGCGCTGCTGAAGAAGCGCCGCTTCCGCGCCCACCTCGCCGGTGACGCCGTCGCCGCCGAGAAGGGCTATCTGCGCGAGCTGGGCAACCTGCTGTTCCACATCGCGCTGATCGTGCTGCTGGTCGCCTTCGCCTCGGGCCAGCTGTTCAAGTCGGACGGCACCAAGCTGATGGTGGAGGGCGACGGCTTCGCCAACGCGCTGCCCATGTACGACGACTTCAAGTCCGGCAGCCTGTTCCAGAACGACGACCTGGTCCCGTTCAGCTTCGACCTGAAGGACTTCCGGGCCACCTACGAGGTCAGCGGTCCGAACAAGGGCACCCCGCGCACCTTCGAGGCGAAGATCCGCTACAGCGAGGGCGCGTACGGCAAGGAGAAGCCGGCCACCGTCAAGGTCAACGAGCCGCTCAAGATCGACGACGCCAAGGTCTACCTGGTCAGTCACGGCTACGCGCCCGTCGTCACCGTCCGGGACGGCAAGGGCAAGGTCGTCTACCACGACGCCGTACCGCTGCTGCCGCTCGACGGCAACGTCACCTCCAACGGCGTGGTGAAGGTGATGGACGGCTACCGCGACGCCCGGGGCCAGAAGGAGCAGCTCGGCTTCCAGGCGTTCTTCGTGCCCACCTTCGACGCGCGGAGCGGCACGATGCTGTCGCAGTACCCGGCGCTGGTGAACCCGCTGCTCGCGGTGAACGCCTACCACGGCGACCTGGGTGTGGACTCGGGCATCCCGCAGAGCGTGTACCAGCTGGACAAGACCCACATGAAGGCGTTCAAGGACGCCAAGGGCCAGCTGCTGAAGAAGCTGCTCAAGCCGGGCGACACGCTGACGCTGCCGAACGGCGCCGGCTCGATCACCTTCGAGAAGGACATCAAGGAGTGGGCCGGCTTCGAGATCGTCCAGGAGCCGGGCAGCGGCTGGGCGCTCGGCGGTGCCCTCGCCGCGATCTTCGGCCTGGCCGGATCCCTGTTCATCCAGCGCCGCCGCGTGTGGGTGCGGGCGGTGCGCGGTGCCGACGGTGTCACGGTGGTCGAGATGGCCGGGCTCGGCCGCAGCGAATCCGCGAAGGTGCCCGAGGAGCTGGGCGACCTCGCCGGAACCCTCTACGACCAGGCGCCGGGGGCTCCCGACCCCGACGACGACTCCGCAGCAACCCCCGACCCCCTAGCCGTACCTGCCGAAGGGGCTGAGAAGTGACTCTCGCCGCCGCCACCAATGAACATCTCGCGAGCATCAGCAACACGCTGATCTACTCGTCGATGGCTGTCTACACCCTGGCCTTCTTCGCCTACATCGCCGAGTGGCTGTTCGGCAGCCGCAGCAAGGTGGCGCGTACGGCCGCCGCGCTCACGGCGGACGCCCGGGCCGCCGAGGCTCCCGCCGTCACCGTGCAGCAGGCCGGCGGCGGCACCACCGTGCTGGAGCGGCCCAAGGTCGTCGTCCGCTCGGCGTCCGGCGCGCGGGACGTGCCGGACGGGCCCGGCGCGCACGGCGGCGACGAGCAGGGCGACCTCTACGGCCGGATCGCCATCTCCCTCACCGTGCTCGCGTTCCTGGTGGAGCTGGGCGGCGTCGTCGCCCGCGCGGCCTCCGTGGGACGGGCGCCGTGGGGCAACATGTACGAGTTCAACATCACCTTCTCCACGGTGGCCGTCGGCGTCTACCTGGGCTTGCTGGCGCTGCGGAAGAACGTGCGCTGGCTCGGCCTGTTCCTCACCACGACGGTCCTGCTGGACCTGGGCCTCGCGGTCACCGTCCTGTACACGGCCAGCGACCAGCTGGTGCCGGCCCTGCACTCGTACTGGCTGTACATCCACGTCTCCACCGCGATCTTCTGCGGCGCGGTGTTCTACGTCGGCGCGGTCGCCACGATCCTGTACCTGTTCAAGGACGCGTACGAGACCAAGCTCCAGTCGGGCGGCAGGCCCGGCTCGTTCGCGACCTCGGTGCTGGAGCGGCTGCCCGCCGCCGCCTCCCTGGACAAGTTCTCCTACCGGGTCAACGCGGCCGTCTTCCCGCTGTGGACGTTCACGATCATCGCGGGCGCCATCTGGGCGGGCGACGCCTGGGGCCGGTACTGGAACTGGGACCCCAAGGAGACCTGGTCCTTCATCACCTGGATCGCCTACGCCTGCTACCTGCACGCGCGGGCCACGGCGGGCTGGAAGGGCCGCAAGGCCGCCTACCTGGCGCTGATCGCCTTCGGTTGCTGGCTGTTCAACTACTACGGCGTCAACATCTTCGTCAGCGGCAAGCACTCCTACGCGGGCGTGTAGCCACCGTCGCGTGCGTATCCTCCGGCCCGGGGGCAGGCTGGTGTCATGAGTGGTTCCATCGCACAGGGCACCAGTCAGACCCACGGGAACACGCACATCCTGCACTTCGTGGTGCAGCTCGCGCAGCGCATGGAGGACGTCTGGCCCGCGGTGGCCACCCCCGAGGGGCTGGCGGCCTGGTTCACCCCCGCCGACGTGCTCGAACCCCGGCTCGGCGGCGCCGTCACCCTGCGCGACCTGGGCAGTGGGCAGGTCACCGCGTGGGACGTGGACCGAGTCGCGGAGTACACCGTGGAGGGCGGCGGCCGGATCCGGTTCCACCTGGAGCGGGAGGGCGAGCACGGCAGCGCGCTCCGCTTCACGCACGAGTTCCAGGGCGAGGAGGAGTCGGAGCAGCGCTGGCGGACTCGATTCGAACGACTGATCGAGATCCTGGAGTCCGCGCAGGGCCGCCCGGGACCGCAGGCCGCGCCCCCCGCGGCGCCTTCCGAGCCATCCGAGCCCCTTCCCGGTCAGCTCACCTAGGACGGCGGCAGGCACTGCTTCGCCGGCGGCTTCCCTTCCGGCCAGGCGATCCGTACGAAGCGCGAGCCGCCCTCGGGGGTCAGTTCCACGACCGGTACCGCCTTGTCGTACGGGTTGCCGTGCACGTCCAGGCAGACCCAGCCGCTCGCCCCGTCCACCCGCAGCGAACCCTTGACCTGCGGCCACTGGAGACCGACGTCCGCGAGCGCCGGAACGGTCCGGCCGGCCGGCACCGCCTCGCGGATGCCGTGCACCGCGAGCCGCAGGGCGTCGTAGCCGATGATCAGCTGGCCGTCGTCCAGGGCGGCCGAGCCGATCGGGCCCACCGGCTTGCGGGCGGCGGTCGTCAGCAGGTCGCGCAGCGCCGTGAAGTCGGCCGCCGAGCCGCCCGTGCGCGCCGGGTCCTTCGTCCAGGCGTCCGGGTGGGCGAGCGAGGTGTAGCGGACGGAGAGGTTGTGCCGCAGCGCGCCGCGGTCCAGGTCCTTCTCGTGGGTCAGGTACGACGCCTCGTCGCCGGTCAGCACCGTGAACCTCCGGTCCTGGCAGCCGCGCCCGCCCAGCGCGTTGATGAACTGGCGCAGCTGGGTGTGCCGGCCCGCGAACAGGATCGTGTCCGTCTCCCGGGAGGTGTCGCACACCAGGTGGGTGATCTGCCGGAAGGTGTTCGCGGTGGTCCCCTCCTCGCTGCGATCGGCGGGCGGGGTGAACGGCTGCGGCTCGTACGGCGAGCCCTTGATCAGCGCCGCGAAGGACTGCTGGAGCGTCCGCGTGTACGGGTCGCCCGGCTTGTCGTACACCAGCAGTGCCTTGCCCGCGCTCACCTTGGCGAAGGAGGCCAGCGCGCGGGCCTCGTCGGTGTTGGTCGGCGCCACCCGGGCCAGCCCGGGGTAGGGGTCCTTGCCCCGCTGCCCGTTGGCGAGGTCGTCGGCGGTGATCGAGGAGCCGATCACCGGGACGCCCTGCCGGGTCAGCTCCTTGACCGCCTGCTTGTTGGCGTCGGTGCTCTGCCCGATACCGGCGACCGCCCGCAGCCGGTCCGCGCTCGACGTCATCGCCGCCAGCTGCCCGACCGTCTGCCGCCAGTGCGCGCCGGTCGCCCCCGGGTTGGCGAGGACCAGCCGGATCTGCGGGCGCTCCCCGTTGGACTCGTGGTTGGCCCGGTACTGCGCCAGATAGGCGCCCTGGAGCTGGTGGCGGATGTCGTTCAGATTGGTCGGCGACGCGGAGGTGTACGGCAGCATCACGGCCACCGTCACATAACCGCCGGGTTTCAGCCGGTCGTTCTCCCGCCCGATGGCCTGGACGACGTCCCGCAGCCGGGGCTGCCCGAAGTCGTACGATCCGCTCGCCACGCCCACGCATTCGTCGGTGCCCTCCGGCCGGCTCACCCCGGGCGCGCACGAGCGGTCGTCGTGCGTGAGGGCCCGTCCCGCGAACACCGCCCCGGCCACCACGGCCGCCACCACCAGCAGGCCGAGGTAGCGGCGCAGCGGGATCTCCCACACGTCCTCGCGCAGCCAGGTGCCCACGCCTCTGCGTGCCATCACGCCTCCCCGTCGTCGTCCGGCCCGCCGGCCCCGTCGTCGTCCTCCGGGCCGTCCATCGGGCGCCCGGCCAGCGCCGCCGCCGGCCAGTCCCGGGAGGTCCGCCACAGCAGCGCGTTGGCCGCCGGCCGCAGGTTGGACAGCTGCTCCAGCTCGAAGCGGAGCCGGTCGCACACCTGCGGGTCGGGCAGCACCAGGGGATCGGCGAGCAGCCACACGGCGTGCAGCAGCCGCCGCACCCGCAGATGCAGTACGGCGTCCACGCCCTCCGGCGGGTCGTGCTCGGCGTCCGTGCGGCCGAGCGCGACCGCGGCCCGCCGGTCGCCGCGGCCGGTGAAGTCGCGGCCCTCGGCGTCGTGCGCGTGGAAGTAGGGCGCGGACGCGATGAAGCGCAGGGTGCGCAGCCAGGCCCGGGGCTGCGCGCTGAGGAAGGTGTCGCGCAGATGGGCGACCGCCGCCTCCGGGTCCCCGAGGGCGAGTTCGTGGTACAGCCGGTACCGGGCGTGCCCGGCGTCGGGATAGTGGGCGATCAGCGTCTCGTGCGCGGTACGCCAGGACGCGTGGTCGGCGTCCCGCAGATGCAGCCGGAGCAGCAGCAGGGTCCGCACGAACGGGTCGCCGACGAACCGGCCCGGGACCGCGGGCAGCCCCTCCTCGGCGAGCAGCGTCTGGAGCGCCCGGACGCTCGCCGGGCCGAAGGTGTCCGGCAGCAGCGCCGCGGCCAGCGCACAGGCCGAGTCGTGGTCGTGGGCGGCGGCCAGCACGGTCAGCTCCTCCAGGTGCTCGGCCGGCACCAGCCGGTCCAGCAGCGCCTCGTGGACGGGCACGGCAGGCCGGTCCTCGGCGGGCCGTAAACCGGCCGTGAGGAGTTCGCCGAGCGATCCCGCCTGGGGCAGGGCCTGCGCGGCCGACTCGGCGAGCAGCCCGATGCCCAACGGGTTCCCGCCGGTCAGCCGGTGTGCGGCGGCCGGCAGCTGCGGCGGGACCGCGGTCTCCTCGCAGACCGCGCCGACGATGTGCAGGGTGTCGTCCGGGCTCAGCGGCGGCAGCGCGAGCAGCAGCGCCCGCGACGAGGGGGCCGCGTCCGGAGCCCAGTCGCAGCGGCGGGCCACCTCCGGCAGCTCCCGCCGCACCGCGCCCGGCAGCTCCTCGCGGCCCTCGCCGCGCCGGGCCGCGAAGAACGCCACCCGGTCCGCGATGCCCTCGGTGCGGTCCCGCAGCACGGCCGCCACCAGTCCGGGGCCCGGCGCCGACTGCGCGTTGTCCAGCAGCACCAGCGGCCGGCCCAGCCGCTGCATCCGCGGCAGCACCCCCGCGTACGCCTCCGTCAGGTCGGCCAGCAGGGCCCGCACCAGATACCGCTCGGCGTGCTCCCGCGAGCTGCCGCCGTCCCGGAAGTGCTGGGACAGCAGGATCAGGCCGCGCTGGGCGTTGCCGCCCGCGTTCGGATACGTCCGGTACCACACCGACGCCTTCTGCTGCCGGCGGCTGCTGAACCCCTCGGCGACGGACTCCAGGGTCGCCTCGATGGCGCCCGACACCAGCGGCCCGGTGCCGGTGGCCGCCGCGACCACCTTGGCCGCGACCTTCCCGGCCCAGCGCCCGGCCAGCCCGCTGATCCAGGAACCGCCCTCGTTCAGCAGCAGGATCCGCTCGACCTCCCGGCGGATCCGCTCCGAGTCGGCGTCGCCCCAGCCGCCCGCGGCCACCGCGACCAGGCCCGGCATCAGCCGTGGGAACGTGATCCGCCCGGCGCCCGTCACCGGCGCCGCGAGCTGCTCGGCGATCACCAGCAGCGCCTGTGCGAGCGGTGACCAGGAGGCGGCGGGCCGGTCCGCGGGCGGTGCCCTGAACTGGTCCTCCGCGCAGTCGATCAGCGCGACCGGGGTGTGTCCCCGATAGGCGTCCCGCAGCTCCGCCAGGACTGCGCTCTTACCGAGCCCGCGCCCCCCGGTGAGCACCACGAACGGCGGTTCGTCCGGATGCTCGTACGGATGTGCGCGGTGCTGGTGCGGGCGCAGGCCCACGAGCCGCGGCGCGAGGCCGGCCGGATCGACGTCGAACAGCGCCCCGCGTCCGTGCAACCGTCTGTGCACAGCATCTCCCCCTCAACAGCAGTGTAGAAAGGGGGAGTTGCTCCCACCAGGGTCCGTGGTGTCCGTTGGGTTACGAAACCGCCGGGAGACTGCCGTGGGCCACCGAGGCGATCCGGTCGCGTAGCCGCTCCACGTACAGCCGCATGTTCTTCGCCGCGATGTCCGTGTCCGGATACCGGCTCGCCAGCCACAGCCCCTCGGGCAGCCGGTTCACCCACATGCAGACCTGGTCCCCGTACGACACCCGGAGCAGCCCGTGGGCCTTCAGCTCCGCCCACCGCTCGGCGCCCGGGACACCCCGGGTTCGTCGCCGGCGTCCGCCGCCACCGCGCGCCAGATCCGGTCGGGCAGGACGAGGGCCGCCTCGTCGAGGTCGACGTCGTCGATGCCGGACAGCCAGCGCCGGGCGACCCCGATGACCGGGCCGAGGATCAGCGACTCGATCAGGGGGGCCGGCAGGGGGGCCAGTTCCCCGGAGTCGACGTAGCGCCGGGCCCACTGGGCGAGCGGCGAGAGCCGGGCCTCCTGGGCGTCCCGGAGTCGCTTGCCGTCGGCCATGCCCTGCCGGTCGGCGTAGGAGGAGTGCAGCAGCAGGGCGGCTTGCCGGTGCTCCTGGATGAAGGCCAGGTAGGCCCGGACCAGGGCGCGGATGCCGGTGTGGGCCGTGCGGGTGTGCTTCAAGGCGTCGAGCAGCTCGTCCAGCAGCCGGCCGAGCCAGCGGGTCAGCAGGGCGCCCAGCAGCCCGTCGACGCTGCCGAAGTGGTGGTACAGGCTGCCGAGGCTGACGCCGCTGGCGCGGGTCACGGCGGCGACCGTCAGCCCCTGCTCGCCCGACTCCGCGTACACGCGCAGGGCGGCGTCCAGGAGCTGTTCGACGGTGGCCTCGCCACGTTGCTGCTTGGGACTCATTCTGAAGTACTTTTCTAGAAAGATATTTTAGATCGGTGGGCTGTTGGCTCACAATGGTGCACCGTGAATCCCGAGAAGAAGCAAGGAGTCGGCTGCTTCGGCGTACTCGCGGTCATCGCGCTGATCGTGTTATCGGTGTGGCTGATCAACCGGAGCGACGGGGGCGGTTCGTCCGACGGCCTCGACGACCGGGCGGGCGCGTCGCCGTCGTACACGCCGTCGTACACCAGCGATCCGTACGAGAGCAGCGATCCGTACGAGAGCGAGAGCCCCGCACCGAGCCCCTACACCTCCGGCACCTGCCTGAACGGCAGCCTGCCCACCTCCACCACCGCGCAGTCCGTCAGCGGAGTGGACGAGGTCTCCTGCTCCGCGTCCGACGCGCACTACAAGGTCATCGAGACCATCCCGTTCACCACGGACATGAGCCGGTGCAACGCCGACCCCCGCACTCAGTACGCCTTCTCCTCGCGCTACACGATCAATGGTGCGACCGTGAACGAGTACGTGTACTGCCTGGTGGGTCTCGGGTCGTACGCACGCTGACAGGGGGAGAGAGTTGAACGGGGAACACCACGGCGTCGAGCCGCTGACGGACGACGATCCGCGGCGGATCGGGCCGATCCCGCTCGTCGGCCGGCTGGGGGCCGGCGGCATGGGCCGGGTCTACCTCGGTGTGCACGAGGGGCGGTACGCCGCCGTCAAACAGGTGCTGCCGTCCGTCGTCGGCGAGGACAAGGACTTCGTACGGCGCTTCGGGCACGAACTGGACAACCTCGCCCGGCTGCCCGCCGGCGCGACCGCACCACTGCTCGCCGGTGACCGTGACGCCCGGCCGCCGTGGTTCGCCACCGCGTACGTGCCCGGGCTGACCCTGCGCGAGGCCGTCGAGGCGCACGGCGGACCGCTGCCGGCCGAGTCGCTGTGGCTGCTGCTGCGGGAGGCCGCGGCCGGGCTGGCCGCGGTGCACGGGCTGGACATGGTGCACCGGGACGTCAAGCCGTCCAACGTCATGCTGACCCTCGACGGGCTGACCCTCATCGACTTCGGCGTGGCCCGGGCCGCCGAGCAGAGCCAGCTGACCCGGACCGGGATGGTGGTCGGCACCCCGGCCTACATGTCTCCCGAACAGGCGTCGGGCGCCCGGCGGCTGACCGGCGCGGTGGACGTCTTCGCCCTCGGTTCCGTGGTGGCCTACGCGGGATCCGGGCGGCCGCCCTTCGGCGACGAGTCCGGGCACGGGGTGCTCTACCGGATCGTGCACGAGCAGCCCGACCTGGCGGAGCTGCGCACGGCCGACCCGGAGCTGGCCTGTGTCGTCGCGTCCTGCCTGGACAAGGACCCCGAGGGCCGGCCCACCGCGGCCGAGCTGCTCGAACTGGCCGAGGGCAAGATCCCGTCCGGACCCGGCCCGCTGTGGCCCTCCGCCCTCACCGAACTCCTCACCGCCCGCGCGGAGTTCGCGGCCCAGGTGCCCGAAGTCACTCAGGTCCCCGAGGCGTCGGTGGCTCCCGAGGTCCCGGAGACTCCGACGGGCACGGAGGCGGAGCCCGGGGCTTCGGAGCCCCAGGTCGTCGTCCGGCCCGCCGCCGAACCCCGGGAGCGGGAGCGGAAGCGGCGCCGTACCCGGGTGGTGCTTGCCGTCGTCCCGGTCGTGGTCGGAGCCGGGGTGGCGACCCTGGCCTTCCAGCTCGCGCCGTACACCACCGACGCCCGCCGGGACGGTGCCGCCGGCACCCCGGGCGCGTCCGCCTCCGCGCCGGCCGCCCCCGTGCCCGGCGCGTCCACCACCGGGCGCTCCGGCACACCGAAGCCGCCCAAGAAGGGCTCGGCCTCCCCGGCGGACGCCGAGAAGCGGGGCAAGACGGCCTCGGGGGCCGACGGAAAGGGCGACGGCGGCGGGAGCGGCACGGGCGGCGCGGGCACCACGGGCAGCGGCTCCGGCTCCGCTTCCGGCGGCTCGGGCGGTTCCGGCACCACGGGCGGTACCGATGACACCGGCAGTTCGGGCGGCTCGGGCAGTCCGGGCGGTTCGGACAGCTCCGCCGGCGGCAGCTCCGACGGGACCGGTGGGACCTCCACCACTCCCGCCTCCTTCCGCCTGAAGAACGGCGAGAACGGCAAGTGCCTGATCCAGGTCTACGGCTCCACGGGCCTCGGCGACTGCTCCGACGAGGCCGCCCACTGGACCTTCCGCAGCGCCTCGGGCGGCGCCGTCAAGGTCGTCAACGTCTCGACCGGCTCCTGCCTGAGCGCCAACGGCCAGGGCCAGGCCGTCTTCGTCGGCGACTGCGCGCAGGCCGGCAGCCCCCGCCTGTGGCGGACCGGCTCCGGGAACACCCTGGCCACGGTCTACGACGGCGGCTGCCTCGCCCTCACCTTCGGCGGGAACGTGGGGGAGCAGGCCTGCGAGCCGGGGACCGCCGCGCAGAGCTGGGCCAGGGTCTGAGAGCCGGCGGCCGAGAGCCGGCCGAGAGCCGGCGGCTCAGGGTCGGTGGCTGAGAATCCGGCCGTGAGCCGGGACCTAGCCGCCCAGCAGCCCGATGATCGCCTGGATCGCCTGGGCCACCGGCTGGCCGACCGTGCCGACGGTGGTGGCGATCCCGGCGATCGCCATCAGCGCGCGATGCCGCTCCTGCGCCGGGACGGCGGTGTCGGCGCTGAGCGCGGGCAGGGACTCGTCGAGCAGCTGGGCGCTGGCGGCCGGCACCTGGGCGCGCAACTCGCCGATCAGCCGGTGCAGTTCGGCGAGGGCCGCGACCAGTTCCGGGCTCTGCCCGGCCGCGCCGGCGCCCACCTGGGTCTTGACGATGCCCTGGTTGCCCTGGCCGCCGTACATGTTGACGTTGTCGCCGTAGTAGTAGCTGTTGAGGAACTGCCCGAGGGCCGGTTCCCGGCGCACTGCCTGGGCAAGGTGACCAGCTGGGACCCCGGGGCCCGGGAGGTCGTGCTCCAGTACCCGGTGGCCGTCTTCCGCTGACCGCCCACCCCCCGGAGCCCGGCAGGACGGGGGTCGGCGCATGGACAAAGCGGTACGTCGGCGATACTTGGCCCCATGGCTTACGACGATCTTCGCTCCCTGCTGAGGGCGCTGGAGCGCGAGGGAGACCTCAAGCGCATCAAGGCCGAGGTCGACCCGTATCTGGAGGTCGGGGAGATCGTCGACCGGGTGCAGAAGTCCGGCGGCCCGGCGCTGCTCTTCGAGAAGGTGCGCGGCTCGGACATGCCCCTCGCCATGAACGTGTACGGCACCGACCGCCGCCTGCTGAAGGCGCTGGGCCTGAAGTCGTACGGCGAGATCTCCGAGAAGATCGGCGGTCTGCTGCGGCCCGAGCTGCCGCACGGCTTCGTCGGCGTGCGCGAGGCGTTCGGCAAGCTGGGTGCGATGGCCCACGTCCCGCCGAGGAAGGTCAAGGACGCGCCGGTGCACGAGGTGGTCCTGCACGGGGACGAGGTCGACCTCGACCGGCTCCCGGCGCTGTTCACCTGGCCCCAGGACGGCGGCTCCTTCTTCAACCTGGGCCTGACCCACACCAAGGACCCCGAGAGCGGTGTCCGGAACCTGGGCCTGTACCGCCTCCAGCGCCACGACCGGCGAACGATCGGCATGCACTGGCAGATCCACAAGGACAGCCGGAACCACTACCAGGTCGCCGCCCGGCGCGGCGAGCGGCTGCCCGTCGCCATCGCCTTCGGCTGCCCCCCGGCCGTCACCTACGCCTCCACGGCCCCGCTGCCCGGCGACATCGACGAGTACCTCTTCGCCGGGTTCCTCGCCGGCAAGCGGATCGAGATGGTCGACTGCAAGACCGTCCCGCTCCAGGTGCCCGCGAACGCCGAGGTCGTCCTGGAGGGCTGGCTGGAGCCCGGCGAGATGCTGCCCGAGGGCCCCTTCGGCGACCACACCGGCTTCTACACCCCGCAGGAGCCCTTCCCGGCCCTGAAGATCGACTGCGTGACCATGCGCCGGCGCCCGCTGCTCCAGTCGATCGTGGTCGGCCGCCCCCCGACGGAGGACGGCCCGCTCGGCCGCGCCACGGAACGCTTCTTCCTCCCCCTGCTGAAGATCATCGTCCCGGACATCGTGGACTACCACCTGCCCGAGGCCGGCGGCTTCCACAACTGCGCGATCGTCTCGATCGACAAGAAGTACCCGAAGCACGCGCAGAAGGTGATGCACGCGATCTGGGGGGCGCACATGATGTCCCTCACCAAGCTGATCGTCGTCGTGGACTCCGACTGTGACGTCCACGATCTGCACGAGGTCGCCTGGCGGGCGCTCGGCAACACCGACTACGCCCGCGACCTCACGGTCGTCGAAGGCCCCGTCGACCACCTCGACCACGCCTCCTACCAGCAGTTCTGGGGCGGCAAGGCGGGTATCGACGCCACGAAGAAGTGGCCGGAGGAGGGGTACACGAGGGACGGAGGCTGGCCGGACATGGTCCTGTCCGACCCCGATACGGCGGCCCTGGTCGACCGCCGCTGGAAGGAGTACGGCCTGTGAGTTCAGCGTCCGCCGCCCTCGCCCAGCCGGGACGCACCAAGGCGTTCCTGCGCCTGGTGATGATCGAGCACTCGGTCTTCGCGCTCCCCTTCGCCTACATCGCCACCCTCACGGCGATGTACGAGTGGGACCGGAACATCCACTGGGTCCGCCTGCTGCTGGTCACCGTCTGCATGGTGGGCCTGCGCACGTTCGCGATGGCGGTCAACCGGATCATCGACCGCGAGATCGACGCCCGGAACCCGCGCACGGCCCACCGTGAGCTGGTGACCGGCGCGATGTCGGTACGGCACGCCTGGACGGGTGCGCTGATCGCCCTGGTGATCTTCCTCGGTGCCGCGGCCCTCCTCAACCCGCTGTGCCTGGCCCTGGCCCCGGTCGCCGTGATCCCGATGGTGGTCTATCCCTACGGGAAGCGGTTCACCAACTTCCCGCAGGCCATCCTGGGTCTCGCCCAGTCCATGGGACCGATCGGCGGCTGGCTGGCGGTCAGCGGTGAGTGGTCCTGGACGGCGGTGATCCTGGGGCTGGCCGTGGGCATCTGGATCGGCGGCTTCGACCTGATCTACGCCTGCCAGGACGTCGAGACCGACCGCGAGATCGGCGTCATGTCCGTCCCGGCCCGCTTCGGCATCCCGGCCGCGATCTGGGGCGCACGGGTCTGCCATGCGATCACGACGGGCCTGTTCGTCTGGTACGCCCTGGCCACCCACGCCGGCGCGTTCTTCTGGCTGGGCCTGCTGATCGTCGCGGGCGCCTTCCTCTACGAGCACCGCATCGTCCGCCCCCATGATCTGTCCCGTGTGAACAGGGCGTTCTTCAGCGTCAACGGGTTCATCGGCATTGCCCTGTTCGTGTGCGCGCTGCTTGATCTCGTCGTACGCGGTCTGACTGTCTGAGGAGCCGGGCCCCACCCGGCCTGAACACCGCCGGACCCGCCGGTACGCTCAAGGTGTGAACGCAGGAGAAACGCAGCGCGTGCCTTGGATCGTGGGGGTGTCCGGAGCTTCCGGGACGCCGTACGCGGCTGCCGTGCTGCGAGCGCTGCTGGGGGCGGGGGAAGCGGTGGACCTGGTGGTCAGCCGGGCCTCGCGGCTGACGCTGCTGGACGAGACGGGAATCTCGTTCCGGGACGCCCACTGGCAGGACGACCTGCGGGAATGGCTGGCCCGCGGCGCCGACGGCAAGCCCGGCACCTTCGAGGTGGACGTCAGCGGGCTGCGGTACTGGAGCGCGGGCGATCTCGCCGCCGGCCCGTCCTCGGGGTCGTATCCGGCGAAGGGGATGCTCATCGTGCCCGCCTCCACCGCCTGTGTGGCCGGTGTGGCGCTCGGCCTGTCCAAGGACCTGCTCCAGCGCGTGGCGAGCGTCACGCTGAAGGAGCGCCGGACGCTGGTCGTGTCCGTGCGGGAGACCCCGCTGAACGGGCAGACGCTGCGGCACCTCGTCGCGCTGGACGACGCGGGCGCCTCGGTGGTGCCGGCCTCGCCGGCCTTCTACGCGGGCGCCACCCACATCCAGGACCTGGTGGACTTCGTCGCCGGCCGGGTGCTGGACGCGGCGGGCGTCGAGCACGGCCTCTACCGGCGCTGGCGGGGCGAGCTGGGCGGCGGCACAGCGGGCAAGTAGCGGTACCTACCTCTCATCACTCCAGGAATTTTCACCGGAAGGCTTCGATCGCATGGACGCGGTGGACAGGCAGCTCATCCAGGCCCTGAGGGAGAACGGCCGGGCCTCGTACGCGGAGCTGGGACGCCTTGTCGGCCTGTCGGGCCCCAGCGTCACCGACCGCATCAACCGGCTCGAGGCGGCCGGTGTCATCACCGGCTACCGCGCGACGGTGAACGCGGCCTCGCTCGGCCTCGGTGTCACCGCGCTGATCGGCATCTCGCTGTCCGACGCGGCCGACCACGAGGACGTCGCGCAGCGGCTGCGGGACCTGCCGGAGATCGAGGACTGCTGGTTCATCGCCGGCGACGACTCCTTCATGCTCAAGGTGCGGGCGGCGGACGTGGACGGCCTGGAGCGGATCATCCGGCGGCTCAGCGGTACGAAGGGCGTCTCCCGGACCCGTACCACGATCGTGCTCTCCACGAAGTGGGAGAACCGGGTCGGGGAGCTGCCCGAAGAGGTCTAGGGATACGGTTGGTCGGGCTGTCGTAGAAAGGTGTTGCCATGGACGTCGGGCTCAAGCGCGAGCTGGAGGAGAAGGTCCGTTCCGGTGAGCGGCTGACCCGCGAGGACGGCATCGCGCTGTACGAGTCGGACGACCTGGCCTGGCTGGGCGGGCTCGCCCACGAGGTGCGGACCCGCAAGAACGGTGACGTCGTTCACTTCAACGTCAACCGGCACCTGAACATGACCAACGTGTGCACGGCCTCCTGCGCCTACTGCTCGTTCCAGCGCAAGCCGGGCGAGAAGGACGCGTACACGATGCGCATCGAGGAGGCCGTCAAGCTCGCCAAGGCGATGGAGTCGGAGAACCTCACCGAGCTGCACATCGTCAACGGCCTGCACCCGAACCTGCCGTGGCGGTACTACCCGCGTTCGCTGCGGGAGCTGAAGGCGGCCCTTCCGAACGTCTCGCTGAAGGCGTTCACGGCGACGGAGATCCACCACTTCGAGACGATCTCCGGCCTGTCGGCGTCCGAGATCCTCGACGAGCTGATCGACGCCGGTCTGGAGTCCCTGACCGGTGGCGGCGCCGAGATCTTCGACTGGGAGGTCCGGCAGCACATCGTGGACCACCGGACCCACTGGGAGGACTGGTCGCGTATCCACCGCCTGGCGCACGAGAAGGGTCTCAAGACCCCGTGCACCATGCTGTACGGCCACATCGAGGAGCCCCGCCACCGCGTCGACCACGTCCTGCGCCTGCGCGAGCTCCAGGACGAGACGAACGGCTTCCAGGTCTTCATCCCGCTGCGCTACCAGCACGACTTCGTGGACATGAAGGACGGCAAGATCCGCAATCGCCTTCAGGCCCGCACCCAGATGGCGACCGGCGCGGAGGCCCTGAAGACCTTCGCGGTGTCGCGGCTGCTGTTCGACAACGTCCCGCACGTCAAGGTCTTCTGGGTGATGCACGGCGTGCAGACCGCCCAGCTGGCCCTCCAGCACGGTGCGGACGACATGGACGGCTCGGTGGTCGAGTACAAGATCACCCATGACGCGGACAACTACGGCACGCCGAACAAGCTGACCCGCGAGGACCTCCTGGAACTGATCCGCGACGCCGGCTTCCGCCCGGTGGAGCGGAACACGCGCTACGAGATCATCCGCGAGTACGAGGGCCCTGACCCGGCGCGCCGCGAGTCCCCCCAGCCGATGCGCGTCTGACCCGCCCACCCGCCCACCCGCCCGACTCGGCCGGCGGGACGGCTGAGCGAACAAGCCCAGGCGCAGGCCGGAGCCATGTCCCGGCCGTCCTGCGCGGGAGACGCGGTCGGCACGGTCCGCCGACCGCCGTGCACCTCGGCCCGATCCCCGACGGCGCCTGGTCCCACCCAGGGGCGCGGGGAACCGCGCGACCAGCCACAACGCCCCGGCAGCCGGGCGACGGCCGGACCGACCCCTCGATTCCCCGCCGAAACGAGGGGTACTCGCCCGGCATGCCGGCAACGAAGGCCCCCGAGGACGCCTACACGGCCGACCCCTTCGTTCCGGAGGGCGCCGACCTCCGAGCGCTCCGCCGAGCCGCCGCAGGCTGTCGTGGCTGCCCCCTGCACATCCCCGCCACGCAGACGGTCTTCGGTGCGGGAAACACCGACGCCCGGCTCATGCTCGTGGGCGAGCAGCCCGGCGATCAGGAGGACCGCCAGGGCAGACCCTTCGTCGGCCCAGCCGGAAAACTCCTCGACCGAGCGCTGGAGGAAGCCGGCCTGGACCCGGCGGACGCCTATGTGACCAACGCGGTCAAGCACTTCAAGTTCACCCAGGCCGAGCCCCGCAAGCGCCGGATCCACAAGGCACCGAGCCTGCGGGAGATGACGGCCTGCGGCCCCTGGCTGGCGGCGGAGCTTGCGCTGGTGGAGCCGGAGCTGATCGTGGTGCTCGGCGCCACGGCCGGGAAGGCGCTGCTGGGGTCGTCGTTCCGGGTGGGCGAGGTGCGCGGGACCGTGCTGGAGCGGGAGATCCACGGCCGGCCGGAGCGGCTGGTGCCGACGGTGCACCCGTCCTCCGTGCTGCGGGCGCAGGACGAGGACCGCAGGGTGGCCTACCAGGGGCTGGTGGCCGATCTGCAGGTGGCTGCCCGCGCCCTCGCGTAATAGATACACTCGGCGCGTGCCTCTTACCTTCACGCTGGACCCCGCGGTCACCCCGGCCCTTCGCGACGGCATCCTCGACCTGTGGACGGATGTCTCGAACGCGGGCGGAGCCGTCGGCTTCGTCCCGCCGGTGACCCGTGCGGAGATACGGCCGGAGCTGGTGCGGCACTTCGTGCAGATGGCCGAGGGGCGCACCCGGCTGCTGGTCGGGCACGACGAGGCCGGCGCGGTGGCCGCGACCGCCTTCCTCACCCGGAACACCCACCGGCTGATGCCCCACTGGGTGTGGCTGTACACGGTGATGGTCCACCCCCGGCACCAGGGCCGGGGCTACGGCCGTGACCTGCTGGCCGCCGCCGCGGACGCGGCCCGCGGGATCGAGGGCGTCGAGGCGATCCGGCTGACCTGCCGGGGCGGGCTCGGCCTGGAGCGGTTCTACGCCTCCTGCGGCTACAAGGAGGTCGGCCGGGTCCCGGACGCCATCCGGGCCGCGCCCGGCGACGACCGCGACGAGATCGTCATGCTGCTGCCGCTCGGCTGACCCCCCTGCGTGATCGCCTGCCGGCCGTGCTTCACTGGACGATGACCCCTTTTGGAATCGGACGAGTGGATTGAGATGCTCCGCTACACGCTGATGCGCCTCGGTATCTTCGCGGGCTGCCTCGTGATCGTCTGGGGTGCCGTCTACTCGGGCATCTTCCCGCGCGGCTTCGGCGACTCCAACGGCCTGTGGGTCCTGCTGCTCGCCCTGGTCCTGTCGGCGCCGATCAGCTGGGTGGTGCTGCGCAAGGAGCGGGACCGGGCGTCGGTGCAGATCGTGCACAAGGTCGACCGGATGAAGGCCAACCTGGACGCCAACCGCAGCCAGGAGGACCTGGACGACGACACGTCGAGGGCACAGGGCGAGGCTGCCACGTCCAACTAGTCCGGGCTCCGGCCCAACTAGTCTTGCCCCCATGGGTGCCGTCAAGACCAAACGGATGCCGAGGGCGGTCCGGGAGCAGCAGATGCTCGATGCTGCCGTACGGATCTTCGGGCAGCGCGGGTACATGGCCGCCTCGATGGACGAGATCGCCGAACTCGCGGGCGTGTCCAAGCCGTTGGTCTACCTGTACCTGAACTCGAAGGAAGACCTCTTCACCGCCTGCATCCGCCGTGAGGCGGCCGCGCTGACGGAGGCCGTCCGCGCGGCCGTCCGGCCGGAGCTGCCCGTCGACCGGCAACTCTGGGACGGTCTGCGGGCGTTCTTCGCGCACACCGCCGAGCATCCCGACGGCTGGTCGGTTCTGCATCTCCAGGCCCGTACGCACGGCGAGCCCTTCGCGACCGAGGTCGCCGCGATGCGCACGGAGATCGTCGCCTTCGTGACCCGGCTGGTCGCGGTGGCGGCCCGGGAGGCCCACCGGGATCCCGACCTGCCCGAGCATGAGGTGGCCGGTCTGGCCGAGGCCCTGGTCGGCGCGGCGGAGTCCCTCGCCGCCTGGGCCAACGCCACCCCGGACGTCACCGCCCGCCAGGCGGCGGCCACCCTGATGAACTTCGCGTGGTCGGGACTGGGCAGCCTGATGCGGGGCCACGTGTGGACCCCGCCGGCTGAGCCGACCTAGGGGCGCGGGGCCGTGTCTGATATGCGGCTCCGCCGCGTGGGCGCGACAAGCCACGAAGCACCCGCACCCGGCAACGGCGAGGCACCCTACGGCGCTCCCCCGCCCCGCACCTCCCCACTCACATGCACCCGTCCCCCCTCGCCCCGCAACTCGAACCGCCCCCTCCCGTCCGCGCCGTACGTCACGGTCCCCGGCAGCAGCACCGGCGCCCGGAACTCGGCCCGCACCCCGGCGGAGCCGCTCGTGCCGTGGGCGGCCAGGCAGCGGGTCAGGGTCCACATGCCGTGGGCGATGGCCCGGGGGAAGCCGAAGAGCCGGGCGGTGAACGGATACAGATGGATGGGGTTGCGGTCGCCGGACGCGGCACCGTACCGCCGCCCCACGTCCCCGGCGAGGCTCCACTCGGCGACGACGGGCAGCGCGGTGTCCGCGTCCTTTCGCGGCGCGGGTGACGTGCCGGGGCCGGTGCGGTGCCGGGCCAGATACGTGCTCCGGGACGCCCACACCACGCCCCCGCCCGACCGCATTTCCGTCACCACCGTCGCCTCCGTCCCCCGCCGGTGCGCGGCCAGCCCGGCGATCCGCACACCGAGTTCGTACGACCGGTCGGTCGCCAGCGCGGCGCCCCGCTCGATCTCGATCGACGTGTGCACCAGTCCCAGCAGTGGCAGCGGGAAGTCCCGCCCGCTCATCAGCCGCATGGCCAGCGGGAAGCCGAGGACATGGGGATAGGTGACCGGCAGGTCGGGCTCGCCGGTCGGGAAGCCGCAGACCCGTTCGTACGCGGCCAGCTTCGTCAGGTCCACGCGCAGGCCGGGCAGCACCAGGCGGGTGCGCGGGAAGGCCGCGTCGGGGGCGGGCCGCTTGAAGGGCGAGCGCAGGGCACCCCGGGCCAGCAGCGGGGCCAGCGCGGGGGCGGCGGTGAGGGTGACCGCGTTCATCAGGCCCCCAGCAGGCTCTGGCCGCAGACGCGGACGACCTGGCCGTTGACCGTGCCGGAGGCCGGGTGGGCGAGCCATGCGGCGGTCTCGGCGACGTCGGCCGGCAGCCCGCCCTGCGCGAGGGAGTTCATACGGCGGCCCGCCTCCCGGATGAACAACGGGACCGCGGCGGTCATCTTCGTCTCGATGAACCCGGGCGCCACCGCGTTCACGGTCACCCCGTGCTCGGCGAGCGCGCGCGGCGCGAGGGAGCGCACGAGCCCGGCCACGCCCGCCTTGCTCGCGCCGTAGTTGGTCTGGCCCGCGTTGCCGGCGAGCCCGGCGATGGACGCGGTGGCCACGATCCGCCCGCCGGCGCGCAGGGCGCCCTTGGCCAGCAGGGCGTCGGTGGCGCGCAGCACGCTCGCGAGGTTGACGTCCAGCACGGAAGCCCACCGGTCGGCGGGCATGTTGGCCAGTCGCCGGTCCCGGGTGATGCCCGCGTTGTGGACGAGTACGTCCAGGCCGTCGGGGAGCGCGGCGGCGATGCGCTCGCCCGCGTCGGCGGCGGTGATGTCGAGGGCGAGGGCGGTGCCGCCGAGCCGTTCGGCGACCCGGCGGGCGTCCGCCCCGGCGGCGGGCACGTCGAGGACGACGACTTGGGCGCCGTCCCGGGCGAGGGTCCCGGCGACGGCCTCGCCGATCCCGCGCGCGGCCCCGGTGACCAGCGCGGTCCGCCCGGCCAGCGGCCGGTCCCAGTCCGCCGGGGGCGTGACCGTCCCGCCGCCCACCTCGATCACCTGGCCGCTGACATAGGCGGACTTGGGGGAGAGGAGGAACCGCAGGGTGGACTCGGCGGCGGCCGCGTCCGTCAGCCGCAGCAGGTTGACGGTCCTGCCCCGCCCGATCTCCTTGCCGAGCGAACGGGTGAAGCCCTCCAGAGCCTGCTGGGCGGCCGACTGGTGGTGGTCGGCGGGGTCGAGCGGGGCGCCCAGCACCAGCACCCGGCCGCTCGGGGCGACGGACCGTACGACGGGGTGGAGGGCCGCGTGCACCTCGGCGAGCGTCTCCACGTCCCGTACCCCGGTGGCGTCCAGGACGACGACGGCGGGCTCCGCCTCGCCCGGGGCGAGGCCGGTGCGGGCGAGGACGGGCGCGAGGTCGAGGGCGGAGGTCCCGGCGGTGAGGTGCAGCAGCGGACCGGGCAGCGCCGGCCGTTCGGGCGACCACCGGATCAGCTCGGCCGGCTGGGGCAGGCCCAGGCGCCGGGTGAGGAAACGGCCGGGTGCCGTGCCGGTGAAGCTGAGGTAGCGGTCGGCCATGTGCAACTCCCGCGCGACTCGGTCGAAGTGCTTACTCTGGAGTAATGTTACCGGGGGTAAGCCTATGTCACGGATGAGGAGCAGGTCGAGATGAGTCCCCTTGAGCCACCTCGCGCACGCCGGGTCGCGGTGCTCGGCGGCACCCGTACCCCCTTCGCCCGCGCCGACGGCCCCTACGCCACCGCCTCCAACCAGGAGATGCTCACCGCCGCCCTGAACGGCCTGGCCGACCGCTACACGCTCCAGGGGCCGGGCGCGGTCGGCGAGTTCGTCGCCGGCGCGGTCCTCAAGCACAGCCGGGACTTCAACCTGGCCCGCGAGACCCTCCTCGGCTCGACCCTGCACCCGCGCACCCCTGCCTACGACATCCAGCAGGCGTGCGGCACCGGCCTCCAGGCCGTCATCACCGCCGCCAACAAGATCGCCCTCGGGCAGACCGAGTCGGCGATCGCGGGCGGCGTCGACACCGCGAGCGACGCGCCCCTCGGCGTCAACGACGACCTGCGCCGCATCCTGCTGGAGGCCCGCCGGGCGAAGTCGGCGGGCGCCCGCCTGAAGGCCCTCGCCAAGATCCGCCCCGCCCACCTGATCCCCGACATCCCGCGCAACGCCGAGCCGCGCACCGGCCTGTCGATGGGCGAACATGCGGCGGTCACCGCCCGCGCCTGGGGCATCTCCCGCGAGGCGCAGGACGCCCTGGCGGCCGCCAGCCACCGGAACCTGGCCGCCGCCTACGACCGGGGCTTCTTCGCGGATCTGGTGATCCCCTTCCGCGGCCTGGAGCGGGACCAGAACCTGCGCCCGGACTCCACCCCGGAGAAACTGGCCGGCCTGAAGCCGGTGTTCGGCCTCCGGTACCCCGACCCGACCATGACCGCGGGCAATTCGACTCCGCTCACGGACGGCGCCGCGCTGGTCCTGCTGGCGAGCGAGGAGTGGGCCGAGGCGCGCGGCCTGGAGCCGCTGGCCTACCTGACCGCCTACGAGACGGCGGCCGTCGACTTCGTCCACGGAGACATCACGGACGGCGCGGACGGCCTGCTGATGGCGCCGGCGTACGCGGTCCCGCGCCTGCTGGAGCGCACCGGCCTGGACCTGGGCGACTTCGACCTGGTCGAGATCCACGAGGCGTTCGCCTCCCAGGTGCTGGCCACGCTGGCGGCCTGGGAGAAGCGCGGCCTGCCCCCGCTGGACCGCTCCCGCCTGAATGTGAACGGCTCCTCCCTGGCCACGGGCCACCCCTTCGCCGCGACGGGCGCCCGCATCGTGGCGACCCTGGCCAAGCTGCTGGCGGAACGGCAGGGCCCGTCCCGGGGCCTCGTTTCGGTCTGCGCGGCGGGCGGCGTGGGCGTGACGGCGATCCTGGAACGCCCCTGAACCACGCGGCACCGCAACCCGTACCACTCGGCACCGGAGCCCGGACCACTCCACGCCGGAACCCGTACCACTCCGCACCGAAGCCCGTACCGCACCGCACCGGAATCGACCCAGGCCAGAAAAGGTGAGCCTCCGTCACATAACCCGCAACGTTGCACATCCCCGGCCCCGGACCATCCCCGAACCCGCACACCCCCCTCACAGCGGAGCCGTACGATCACCTGCCTAACCGGCGGTAACCCCCCTCTTCGGGGGCGCACCGCCGGTGCACGCACGCCAGAGGAGCCGCCCGTGTCCACGCCGTACCCGAACGCCCCCGTCTCCTCCGGCACCCCGGTCTCCGCCACCGACTACGACGGCCGCCCGGTCCTGGTGGCACCGGAGGTGAAGCGGCTCGACGGCGCGGTCCGGGAGGTCTCGGTCCCGCCGTTCGCGCCCCCGGTCACCCACGGCTCCCTCGCCGACCTGCCGTACGAGAACGCGGAGACGGACCCCGACGCGGTCGTCCTCAGCCGCAAGCTGCCCGGCGGCCGCTGGACGGACGTGACGGCGGCCGCCTTCGCCGCCCAGGTACAGGCGGTCGCCAAGGGCCTGATCGCCGAGGGTCTGATGCCCGGCGACCGGATCGCGGTGATGGCCCGGACGACCTACGAATGGACCCTGCTCGACTTCGCGGCCTGGGCGGCCGGCCTGGTCACGGTCCCGGTCTATCCGACCTCCTCGGTCTTCCAGACCCGCTGGATCCTGCACGACTCCGGCGCGGTCGCCCTGGTCACGGAGACCAGCGCCCAGGCCGCCGCGATCGGCGCCGAACTCGCGCACCTGCCCGACGTCCGCCACCTGTGGGTGATGGACAAGGACCATGTGGCCCGGCTCGCCGAGGCGGGCGCGCCGGTGCCGGACGGGGAGGTGGGCGTACGGCGGGGCATGCTGGGACCCGACACGCTCGCCACGCTGATCTACACCTCGGGCACCACCGGCCGACCCAAGGGCTGCGCCCTCTCGCACGGCAACTTCTTCGCCGAGGTCGACAACGCGATCGAACTCCTCTACCCGGTCTTCAAGGCCGAGGACGACGAGCCGTCGGTGCTTCTCTTCCTGCCCATGTCCCATGTGTTCGGCCGGATGGTGGCCATCGCCTGTGTCCGCGCCCGGGTCCGCCTCGGCCACGCCCCCAGCCTGGCTCCGGACGACCTCCTCCCGGACCTGGCGGCCTTCCGGCCGACCTGCCTGCTGACCATCCCCTACATGCTGGAGAAGATCTACAACTCCGCGCGGGCCAAGTCGGAGGCGGGCGGCCGGGTGGCGGTCTTCGACCGGGCGGCGGCCGTGGCCCGGCGCTACGGCGAGGCGCTGGAGGCCCGCCAGACCGGCAGCGGCAACGGCCCGAGCCGCGCCCTGAAGACGCAGCGCACCCTCTACGACCCCCTCGTCTACCGCCGGATCCGCGCCGCCATGGGCGGTCGCGTCCGGTACGCGATCTGCGGCGGCTCCCCGCTCGGCCGGCGCCTCGCCGCGTTCTACGCGGGCGCCGGCATCGAGATCTTCGAGGGCTACGGCCTCACGGAGACCGCCGGCGCCTCGACGGTCACCCCGCCGCTGAAGCCCCGCCTGGGCACGGTCGGCTGGCCGCTGCCCGGCACGCGGGTCAGGATCGCGGCGGACGGCGAGATCCTCATCGCCGGCGACCATGTGCTGCGCGGCTACTGGGACCCGCAGGCGGGCGGAGTGGCCCCCGCGGCCCTGGACGGCTGGCTGCCCACCGGCGACCTCGGCGAGCTGGACGACGAGGGCTACCTGACCATCACCGGCCGCAAGAAGGAACTGCTGATCACGGCGGGCGGCAAGTCGGTGGCCCCGGCCCCGCTGGAGAACTGGCTGCGCCAGCACCCGCTGATCTCCCAGGTGATGCTGGTGGGCGACGCCCGCCCCTTCGTGGCAGCCCTCATCACCCTCGACCCCGACGGCATCACCCACTGGCGCCAGATGATCGGCAAACACCCGGTACCACCGGAACTCCTCATGGGGAACCCGGAGTTGACCCAGGTCCTCCAGCGGGCGGTGGACGAGGCGAACCGCATGGTCTCCCGCCCCGAATCCATCCGCCGCTTCACCGTCCTGCCGACCGACTTCACCGAACAGGCCGGCCACCTCACCCCCTCCATGAAACTGCGCCGCGCCCAGATCATGCGGGACTTCGCACCCCAGGTGGAGGCGCTGTACGAGCGGTCGGCACCCGCTCCTCGCTGATCCCGCGTCGTCCGGACTCGGCGGGGCGTGGAGCGGGTTGCCGCCTGGGTCGGTTGCGGCCCGCGCACGATCCTCGTACGGCGCCAGTTGCCAGTCAATCCTTGGGTTTCCTCGTCAACCCCAAGTGCTAGCTTGGGTCTTGTGACCCTGGACGACCTCCGTGTCTTCGTTGCCGTCTGCCGCGCGGGCAGCCTGAGTTCGGTCGCCCGCGACCTCGGCTGCACCCAGTCCGCGGTCAGCCAGCACGTCAAACGGCTGGAGCGGGAGACCGGGGTGGCCCTGCTGGAACGCCAGCCGCGCGGAGTCGTCCCGACCCAGGCCGGGCGGATACTGGAGGCCGCCGCGGCCGAGGGCATCCACGGCCTGGACCTCGCCGTACGGCAGCTGCGCGACCTCCTCGACGGCCACAGCGGCTACGTCCGCCTGGCCACCGGCGCGACCACCGTCCGGCACTTCATGTCCGACGCGGTCGTCACGTTCCGCCGCCGCCACCCCAAGGTCAACCTCGAATTCCGCACGGTCAGTTCGGGCCGCGGCAGCTTCGACGCCCTGGCCGACGGCACCCTGGACCTGGCCTGGATCACCATCGGCCCGCCGGTCAGAGGCATCGAGCAGCGCACGGTCGTCGAACTGCCCTGGCTCCTCGCCGTCCACGCGGACGACCCCCTCGCCGACCGACCCCACCTGGACCCCGAGGAACTGTCCGGCGTCCGGATCATCCGGCTGCCCCCGAACTCCACCTCCGCCGCCCACCTCGAAGCGGCCTGCGCCGAGCGGGGTCTGCGCTTCGGCTACGAGCCGAGCGTGGCCGACTGGGACACGGCGCTGCTCCTGGCCGAGCTGGGGGCCGGCAGGGCGGTCGTACCCGCCGTACCCGGCCTGCCCGTCCCCGGCGACGGCTCGCTGCGCCTGCTCCCACTGCCGGGCCTGCGCCCCCTCCCCGTCGGCTGGGCGGTCCGCCGCTGGGACGCGCTCAGCCCGCCGGCCAGGGCCTTCGCCGACACGGTCGCCGCTTTGCGCTGAGCCCCAGCTCCACCCACACGGTCTTGCCGACGTCCCGCTCCGCGACGCCCCACAGTTTCGCCAGCACCTGCACGATGACGAGCCCCCTGCCGTGCTCGTCCTCCAGCCCGCCGTCGAGGAACCGCAGTTCCCGGTCACTGCGGGCATCGCTCACCTCGATCCGCAAGGTGTCCCGCTCGCGCAGCAGGACGAGCCGCAGCTCGAAGTCCCGCCCGGGTACGCGACCGTGGGTGACGGCGTTCGCGGCGAGTTCGGCCACGATCAGCTGGGCGGTGTGGCTCAGGTCGCCGTCCTGCGGGTATCCCCAGGTGGCCAGCGCGCTTCCGGTGAGCCGACGGGCCAGCCGGGCTCCGCGGGGCGTGGCACTCAACCGTTGGACGAGTTCGGTTCGGGGGGTGGAGATTTCTACGTTCACATCACCGAGCGTGGTGACTTCTCCCTACGCTGACCAGGGGAGACCCGGCGACTCTAAGTAGTCGTACGGGTGCGATGCGTCCGGTGTACGGGTGTCGGAGGTGGCGTATGGAAGACCGGAGGCCGGAGACACCGGCGGAGGTGAACGGGTCGGCGGCGGTCTTCGTCGTCCTGGGCAAACAGCTGAAGCTGCTGCGGGAGAAGGCGGGGCTGAACCAGCGGGAGTTCGGCAACCTGGTGGGCTACGGCCCGGATCAGATCTCGGCGATGGAACGAGGGGTACGTACGCCGAGGCCGGACTTCTTGCAGAGGGCGGACGAGATCCTCAAGGCGGAGGGGCTGTTCACGGAGGTCATCCCGCAGGTGGAGGAGGCGATGACCAGGGCGCGGACTCGGCACCCCGAGTGGTACCGGAGCTACGCGGCGATGGAGGCGGAGGCTGTGGAGCTGCACCACTATTCCAACCATGCCGTGCAAGGGTTGTTGCAGACCGAGGCGCATGCGCGGGTGGTGTTCGCCAAGCGACGGCCGTTCCTCAGCGAGGAGACCATCGAGAAGCGAGTGGCCGACCGCCTTTCGCGCCAACAGGTCTTCGAGAGGTGGCCCCCGCCTATCGTCAGTTACATCCTCGAAGAGGTCGTGCTCGATCGGCCGATCGGAGGGCCGCGCGTCCACGCCGACCAGCTGCGCCATCTGCTGGAGGTCAGCAGCATGAAGAACGTCGAGATTCAGGTGATGCCGATGCGGTTGCAGGAACACCCGAACCTGGACAGCGCGTTCAATCTCCTGGTGCCCAAGGGGCAGACGCAGGTGGCGTACACCGAGGCGCAAGGCTTCCCCCGGCTCATCACTGACCGGGAGGAGGTCCGGACGATCGCCGACCGCTATGGGATCATGCGCGCAATGGCACTCAGCCCCATGGAGTCCCGGTCTCTGATTGCGAAGAAGCTGGAGGAGCTATGAGCAACGAGAACCTGGCTTGGTTCAAGTCCAGCCATAGCAGCGGTGAAGGCGGTGATTGCGTCGAACTCGCGTACAGCTGGCGCAAGTCCAGCTACAGCGACGGCGAGGGCGGCCAATGCGTAGAGGTCGCCACCCACCCCACCGCCATCCACATCCGGGACTCGAAGCAACCCGCCGCCGCCCACCTCACCGTCACCCCGACCGCCTGGTCAGCCTTCCTTCTGGGCGAGAAGGAACGCCTGCGGGGTTGATTCCCCCAGCGCCTCCTCGCACTCGCGCACGGTGCTGGAGCGGAGGGTGAAACCGGCGTCGGACAGCAGCCGGGCCATCTGCTCGGGGCGGCGCCGGTGGAAGTCGAGAACCACCGGGAGACCCCACGGGCGGTCGATGCGGAGCGGCACGTCGCCCGCCTGGAAGGCGAGCAGGAGCCGGCCGCCGGGGGCCAGCACGCGATGGAACTCCGCGAACAGCTCGGGTAGTTCCTCCACCGGCGTGTGGACGCTGGAGTACCAGGACACGACCCCGGCCAGCGAACCGTCGGCCAGGGACAACTCCCGCATGGAACCCTGCTCGAAACGCAGCGCAGCGTATTCGCGGCGGGCGATGGCGACCATGGACTCGGAGAGGTCGAGGCCGTAGACGGACAAGCCAAGCCCGGCGAGGTGGGCGGTGACCGCGCCCGGCCCACAGCCGAGGTCGGCGACCTGGCCACTCGGGCCGACCTGCTCGGCGTACGCGGCGAGCAGCGCCCGCTCCAGCGGCCTGTCGGCGAGCGGGTTCCGGAAGTGGGCCGCGTAGTCCTCGGCGATGGTGTCGTAGAAGGTGCGGGTGTCGGTCATGGAGGGACCGTAGCGGGCCGCACTGACAGTGCCCCTTGGGGCTTTCGGCTGATGGAGCTCCCGATCCACCAGGGCCCGGTGGGCGTCGGCCTTCGAAGGAACGTGCCCGTTCACCCGGCGCGTTACCCGGGGTTGGCGACGTTCTCCAGTACCAGTCCGGACTGTGCCGCCGCTTGACCCGCCAGGGCACCGGAACCGAGAAACCCGGCGCCTATCAGCACGCCCAGACTGCCGACCGGCTCAATGAGACGACGTCTAATTTAGGCTGCTGCCCTTGGCTAAAGCATCACAGCGGGGGGTATCGGCCGATGGACCAGGCGACGGACGTCTTCCAGCCACTCCAGGCGGGCGACCCGCCCGTGGTGGCGGGCTATCGGCTCGCCGCGCGGCTCGGGGCCGGTGGCATGGGCCGGGTCTATCTGTCGCACACCCAGGGTGGCCGGCCCGTGGCGATCAAGGTCGTGCGGCCGGAGCTGGCGGACGATCCGGACTTCCGGCGGCGGTTCGGCCGGGAGATCAGCGCGGCCCGGCGGGTCCGGGGTGCCTACACCGCCGAGCTGATCGACGCCGACGCGGACGCCGTACCGCCGTGGCTGGCCACGCTGTACGTGCCCGGGCCGTCCCTGACGGAGGCCGTGTCCCGGCGCGGGTCGCTGCCGGTGCCGGCGGTGCTGTGGCTGATGGCGGGGGTGGCCGAGGCGCTGCAGGCGATCCACTCCGAGGGGATCGTGCACCGGGATCTGAAGCCGTCGAACGTGCTGCTGGCCACCGACGGACCCCGGGTGATCGACTTCGGTATCGCGCTGGCCGCCGACGGCACGTCGTACACGGCCACCGGGGGCACGATCGGCACGCCCTCGTTCATGGCTCCCGAGCAGGCGGCCGGGGGCGAGGTGACGGCGGCGACCGACGTCTTCGCGCTCGGCCAGACCGCCGCGTTCGCAGCGCTGGGCAGGCCGCTGTACGGCGAGGGCCCGGCCGTGAACGTGCTGTACCGGATCGTGCACAACGAACCCGACCTGGATCTGCTGCCCGAGCCGCTGCGGCCGCTGCTCGCCCGGTGCCTGGCCGCCGATCCGGTGGAGCGGGCCACCCCGGCGGAGATCGTGGAGTGGTGCCGGCAGCGGCTGGGCGCGGACGCCGACGCGGGCGGGGGACCGGGTGTGTGGCGGGAGATCGCCGGGCCGGAAGTCGTGGTCCCGGCGCCGGTGCCCGAACCGACCCCGGCCTACCCGCAGCCGCCGGTGCCCACGGCCGGCTCGGTCAACCCGCAGCCGCCCGCGCCCACCCCGGCGTACCCGCAGCCGCAGTACGGGTGGCCGCAGCCGACGCCCGAGGAGCGCAAGGCCCGCCGCCGGCGCGCCGCGCTGATCTCGGTCGCCGGTGTGGCGGGCGGTGCGCTGCTGGTGGCTGCCCTGGTGTGGTCGGTGATGGACGCCAGGGACCGGCTCGGTGACCAGGGCCGGGCGGGCTCCCAGACGTCCGCCACGAAACCGGCCGCCCGGTCGTCGGCGTCCTCGTCGGTGTCGACGCCGAAGGGCTCGTCGGACTCCGGGGACTCGGAGGCCGGTGCGGCCGTGCCCGGCGCGGCTCAGTCACCCTCGGCCTCGTCCCGCGCTCCCCGGCCGGAGGGGTTCCCGCAGGTGTGGCTGGACGCGAAGAACTCGCTGAGCCTCAAGGACAAGGACCCCCGGCGGAAGAACACCAAGGGTGACATCCGCTTCGACTGTCGGACGGCCGGCTGCGAACTGAAGAGCGACAGCGTGGTGTTCATGCAGATGTTCGGTGCGCACGGCACCACCCTCGACGAGTGCCGACTCATGCTCCGGAGCGCCAAGCAGCACAGCTGGACGCTGGCCGCGGCGGCGGCCGGCACCGAGTTCTGCATGAAGGACGACGAGGGCAACATCGGCCTGTACGTGATCCAGACCAAGTCCACCGCGATGCCGGACATCGCCTTCCTCACGGGCGACCTGACCGTCTGGCGGAACGCCGCCCGGTAGTGCTCCCTCACGGCGGGGTTCGACGTACGAGCCGCGCGTCATGGTGCGGCTTCCTCGTCCCACGTGGTCGCGATGGCCGACGTGGCCGCCTGGCAGCCGAGGACGCAGACCCAGAGCCGGAACAGCAGCCCCCGGTGACGCACCTCACCCAGCACCCGCCCGTTCACGCCGAGCGGGCGGGCGCACAGGGCGCACTCCATGGCCATCTGCTGGCGGGGCCGGAGTCGGTCGATGTCGGGGAGGGCCAGGTGCACCGTGACAGAACTTTTCATTTGCCGTTCCCATCACGAAATGCCGCCGGGCCCCCGCCCTGTGGCAGCCCGTCCACCGTTTCTCCGGTGGGCGTCTCGGCAGGCTGCATTCGGTGCCGGGGTAGCGACCGCCGGGGCGGCCTGGTGAGGGTGATCTGGCGCACCACCTGCTGGAAACAGACCAGAGAGGCGAAACTCGGCAGGGCTCCGGCCGCGATGCCGACGATATTCCTGGGCGCTTGCGCGACACACAGTGCCATGGCAATCGCCGAGAAGATCAGAAGTACGGACCAGGAATGGAAGGACCGCCGCTGATGCAACGATGCCCGGAGAATGGAGAGCGATGCCACCAGCCAGGGCCCGAACACCAGAACAGGCCACCAGGCGACCGTGCTGCTGTGGATACGCGATTCTGCCACGAATCGCAGCGGGTCATAAGCGACCAGGCCACCGAAAATGCTGACAGCGGCGGCGATGGTGGTGACCAGCGCTGCGGCCAAGTAGCTGGCGACACGCATACCGCTCACGCGCTGACGTGTCCGGACCCTGCGATGACCCCGAGGAGGAGCCTGCACCGGGGGCAACTCCGCCGTGAGTTCCACCAGGGCGTCACGATGGCTCTTCCCGCCCGGACTTGCCGGCTCGTCCTCGGTGCGCGCGGCCGGGATCCTCGGCTGCTGCTCGATGGCGTCCCGCAGCATGTAGGCCAGCTCTTCCGCGGGGTCCCAGGCCGAGTCCGGAGGGATGAGGGGCGGATAGAAGTCCTCGGTGGGCGCGCGATGACGCCCCTCGCCACTCCGGTAGCCGCCTGAATACTCGACGGGGGGATCCGGGTAATATCCCATGTACTCAGGGTGCATGACCGGTCTACTCATTCCGCCGATGAGCCACAGAACCACGTTTCCGAACTCGCCCAGCGTTGCGAGATCTGTTTCTCCAGGGAGCTCATCGCGTCCATGAATTCCTGGAGGATCTCCTCGGACACCTCCAGTGTGACGAGGAGGCCGCCCTTCGCCAGGGCCCCCTTGCCGAGGCCGGCACTGTTCGGTGCGGGCAGGTATGTGTGAGAGCCCAGCCGCATGGGCCGCCGCGCAGTCGAACGGGACCGCTCTGAGAGAGATTCAACCGCCCGCCCCCTCGTTTGCTTCGTCATGTTGCGAATAACGCCGCCATTCGAGGATAGGTGCGTGGCGATCGGGTGAAGGATTAGCCGGACAAGCGCCTTGTTCACGTATCGGTAGGGCTTATATGCAGCTGTAGTAGTAATGATAAGCGGCGATGAACCGGGCCGAAGAAACAGGTAGATGAAAATCAGCTGGTGGGCCGGGACGGTGGCAGGAAGCGCTAGCTCGCCCCCGCCAGCCGCAGCAGCGCCGTCGTCACGGCCGCGGCCAGGACCACCACGGCGAACGGCGCCCGGCGCCAGGCCAGTGCGGCGCCGGCCAGGACCCCGGCGGGGCGGGCCCAGCCCGCGAAGCCGCCGGACTCGGTCAGGGCGCCCGTGGCCAGCAGGGCGACCAGGAGCACCACGGCGCCCGCCGAGGCCAGCTCCTGGACGCGGGGCGGGACCGTGACCCGGCCGTGCAGGGCCGGGCCGACCAGCCGGAAGGCGTACGTACCGACCGCCAGGGCGAGGATCACGGCGAGGGTGGCGGTCACGCGGCGGCTCCCCGGGGGCTCGGGCGACGGTGCAGGGACAGACCCGCGAGGGCGAGCAGGACCGGGACCCCGGCCGGGACGGCGGGCGTGACCGCCAGGGCGAGCGCGGCGCCGAGCAGGGCACACCGCCGTACCGCCGCGTCCGCGCGGAGGACGGGCAGGACCAGGGCGACCAGGACGGCCGGGAAGGCGGCGTCCAGGCCGTAGCGGGCGGTGTCGCCCAGGGCGCTGCCCGCGAGTGCGCCGGCCAGGACGCCCACGTTCCACACGGCGAACAGGCCGAGCCCGGATATCCAGAACGCCCGCCGCTGCCGTACCGGATCCGCCTGGGCGAGCGCGAAGGCGACCGTCTCGTCCGTGACCAGGTGGGCGCCGAGGAAGCGGGTCGCGCGGCCGGTGCCGATGATTTCGGCCACGGCCAGACTGAAGGCCGCCGTCCGGGTGTTCAGCAACAGCCCGGTGGCCACGGCGGCGACCGGGCCGCCACCGGCGAGCAGCACGCCCACCGCGCTGAACTGGGCCGATCCCGCGTACACCACCAGCGACATCAGCACCGGCACCCACACCGGCAGCCCGCCGGCCACCGACACGGCGCCGAAGGAGACGCCGACGACGCCGCTCGCCAGCCAGACGAGCGAGCTGTCGCGCAGGAGGGAGCGGTCGGTGTTGCCGGTCTCGGGTGGTGTTCGGTGTGGCGAACGCATGTTCTCTACGATGGACAGTGAGCGCCCTGTCCGTCAAGGCGAACGATCGTACCGATGGAGCGAACGACATGTCCGAGGCCACCCCCGCCCGGCTCCCGATGGAATGGATCGCCGCCTCCCTGAAGCGGGAGCGCGGCCGCGCCGGTCTGTCCCTGTCCGAGCTGGCCAAACGCGCCGGAATCGCCAAGTCCACGCTGTCCCAGCTGGAGGCGGCGAGCGGGAACCCGAGCATGGAGACCATCTGGGCGCTCGCGGTGGCGCTCGGCGTACCGTTCAGCGCGCTGGTGGAGTCACCGGCGCCCAGCGTGCAGGTCGTCCGGGCCGGCGAGGGGCCCGCGGTCGGCTCGGAGCGGTCCAGCTACGTGGCCTCGCTGCTGTCGGCGAGCCCGCCGGGGGCGCGCCGGGACCTTTACTACGTCTGGCTGGAGCCCGGGACCGTCCGGGATTCCGAACCCCACATCCCGGGGACGGTGGAGCACATCGTGGTCAGTGAGGGCGCCGTGAAAGCCGGGCCACGCGGGGAGGCCGTCGAGCTGCGACCCGGGGACTACATGTCGTACCGGGGGGACGTGCCTCACTCGTACGAGGCGCTCGCGGCCGGGACCAAGTTCGTCCTGATCATGCAGCACGTGTGAGCGTTCGTGAACGGAATATGAACGGGGAAAGGCAGGAGCCCCGTCGCCGGAAGGCGCGGGGCTCCTTGGATACTGCACTCAGGTTCTGCGATCAGGGAGTGATCAGACGGGGGTGACGTTCTCCGCCTGCGGACCCTTCGGGCCCTGGGTCACGTCGAAGGAGACCTGCTGGTTCTCCTCGAGGGAACGGAAACCCTGCGCGTTGATCGCGGAGTAGTGGACGAAGACGTCGGGGCCGCCGCCCTCCTGGGCGATGAAGCCAAAGCCCTTTTCGGCGTTGAACCACTTCACGGTTCCGGTAGCCATAAGCCCTCCCTGGGCTCAAAAGGGTTGCCCTGCTCCAGAACCTGCACGTGCGAAACGGTGCTGCACAACTGCATTCGTCTGAAAACGACGAGAGCCTGCGGTTACATGCTCCGCAGGCTCTGTACTGCAAGGGAAACCAAACTGCAACTTGCGGCAAGCCTAGCATCCGGGCAGCCGAAAGCAATAGAGGTCAAGATCACTTCACCCGGATGTTTGAACATCCGTTAGCCCGTTCGGCGCTGGGGCCGGTCCCCGCACCGTGGCGCACGGGGTCTAGTCTCGCGATGTGGACAATTCTCGCACCCGGCCGCGCGTCGGCCACATCCAGTTCCTGAACTGCCTGCCCCTCTACTGGGGGCTCGCGAGAACCGGCACGCTCCTCGACTTCGAGCTGACCAAGGACACCCCGGAGAAGCTCAGCGAGCAGCTCGTGCGCGGCGACCTCGACATCGGCCCCGTCACGCTCGTCGAGTTCCTGCGCAACGCCGACGACCTTGTCGCCTTCCCGGACATCGCCGTCGGCTGCGACGGCCCGGTGATGTCCTGCGTGATCGTCTCCCAGGTGCCCCTCGACCGGCTGGACGGCGCCCGGGTCGCCCTCGGCTCGACTTCGCGCACCTCGGTCCGGCTCGCCCAGCTCCTGCTCGCCGACCGCTTCGGCGTCCGGCCGGACTACTACACCTGCCCGCCCGACCTCAGCCTGATGATGCAGGAGGCGGATGCCGCCGTCCTCATCGGCGACGCCGCCCTGCGTGCCAACCTCCACGACGGCCCCCGCTACGGCCTCCAGGTGCACGACCTCGGCGCGCTCTGGAAGGAGTGGACCGGCCTGCCGTTCGTCTTCGCGGTGTGGGCGGCCCGCCGCGACTACCTGGAACGCGAGCCGGTCATCACCCGCCGGGTCCACGAGGCGTTCCTCGCCTCCCGCAACGTCTCCCTGGACGAGGTCGGCAAGGTGGCCGAACAGGCCGCCCGCTGGGAGGTCTTCGACGAGGCCACCCTGGAGCAGTACTTCACCACTCTCGACTTCAGCTTCGGCGCCCCGCAGCTGGCGGCCGTCGCCGAGTTCGCCCGCCGGGTCGGCCCGACGACCGGCTTCCCGGCCGACGTGAGGGTGGAACTGCTGCGACCGTAGCCCCTGGTCACTACGCTTTGGCACATCAGGCGTTGGGGGGAGCGTGCGCCATGCAGCCGCTGGAAGTGGATGAGCCGGCCGTCGTCGGGCCCTACCGGCTGCTCGGCCGGCTCGGCTCCGGCGGCATGGGCCGGGTCTATCTCGGCCGCAGCGCGGGCGGCCGTACGGTCGCCGTGAAGATCGTGCACCCGCACTTCGCACTGGACGAGGAGTTCCGCGCCCGCTTCCGGCGCGAGGCGGAGGCGGCCCGCCGGGTCGGTGGCGCCTGGACCGCCCCCGTCCTGGACGCGGACCCCGACGCCCCGGTGCCCTGGATCGCCACCGCCTACGCGGCCGGCCCGTCCCTCGCGGCGGCCGTCACCGACGGCGGCCCGCTGCCCGCGCACACCGTACGGGCCCTGGGCGCGGGCCTCGCCGAGGCGCTCACGGCCGTACACGAACTGGGTCTCGTGCACCGGGACGTGAAGCCGTCCAACGTGCTGCTGACTCTGGACGGGCCGTTGCTCATCGACTTCGGCATCGCCCGGGCCATGGACGGCACGGCCTCCCTGACCTCCACCGGCGTGTCGATCGGCTCCCCGGGCTACATGTCACCCGAGCAGATCCTCGGCAAGGGCGTCACGGGTGCCGCCGACGTCTTCTCCCTCGGCGCCGTCCTCGCCCACGCGGCCACCGGTGAGCCGCCCTTCCGCGGCGACTCCTCCGCCGCGCTGCTCTACAAGGTCGTCCACGAGGAGCCCGAACTCGGCGCCCTCACCGGTGACGTGCGCGATGTCGTGGCGGGCTGCCTGGCCAAGGACCCGACGGCCCGGCCCGCCCCCGCCGACGTCAGCCGACGTCTCGCCCCCGAAGGCGCCGCCCGCCTGATCGCGGGCGGCTGGCTGCCGGGCACCGTGGTGGAACAGGTCAGCCGCAGCGCCGTACGCATCCTCAACCTGGACACGGGGGAGCAGGCGGCCCACTCCGGACCGGTCGCTTTCAGCAGCGTCGCGGTGGAGGGGGCGGCGGTCCCGGTCCCCGAACCGCACTCCGGGGCCGGGAGCGGGCAGTTCGGGCCGCCGCCTGTGATGAACGGGGGTGCGGTGACGGGTGAGGCGCCGGCCGGGGGGTCGTTCGGTTCGGCCGCCGGTGGTGGGGCTGGGGGGCCGTTCGGTCCGCCGAGTGGTGGGGCCGGGGGCTCCTTCGGTTCCGTGACCGATGGGGCCGAGGGGTCGTTCGGTTCCGTGACCGGTGTGGACGGGGTTCCCGCGGGGGTGTCGACCGTCGTGCCCGCGCCGCGGGACGTGCCGCCGCCCGGGCGGGTCTCCGTCAGCATGGCGGCGGCCTCCGCGCCGGCGGAGGGCGGCCGCGGGCGCCGGGTGAGCTGCACGGTCGTCCTGGCCGTCGCCGGTGCGCTTGCCGCGGTGTCCGTGGGGCTCGGTGCCCTGGCACGGCCCTGGTTCGGTGCGGGCGGGCACACCGATGCGAGCGGCAGCGCCCCCCACTCCCCGTCGGCGAGCGCGAGCAGCGACAGCCCCGGCGCCGGCGACGCCGCCACCCGCGGTCCCAGCCCCAGCGATGCCACCACCAGCGGTCCCAGCCCCAGCGCCGGTGAGGGTGCCGGCAGCCCCAGCGCGGGCGGCGGCCGGCCCGGGGTGATCCCGGCCCGCTACCTCGGCACCTGGGAGGGCCAGGCCACCGGCCTCGGCGGCAGCCTGTCCATGGGCACCTTCCGCGTCACCGTCCATCAGGCCGCCGTGGGCGAGGAGTTGGGGCGACTCCGGCAGACCGACCAGATCGGCGCCGTATGCACCGACATCCTCACCCTCAAGAAGGTGACCAAGACACAGATCCTCGCGACCTCGGCGGGCGCCCCCGACAACCACGCCGGCTGCAACCCGACCCCGCACCAGGTCGAGTTGACCCCGGTCGGCGACGACCTGCGGTACACGTCGGACAGTTCGGAAGAAGGCAACCCGGTTTCGCGAATGTCAAGGGTTCGCTGACCCGTTCCGCCCCGCCCCCGTGGCTCCGCCCGCCCCTGCCGTCACTACTGTGTCCGCGTTGGCGAACGCCAGCCCACACGCATCGGACACGCTCAGCGGTACGCAAGGGCAACGGGGAAGGACGGGACGAACCCGCCATGGAGACACTGCATCCGGACGATCCACAGGAGTTGGGCAGCTACCGGATGCTGCGCCGACTCGGCGCCGGCGGCATGGGCCGGGTGTACCTCGCCCGTTCGCCCGGCGGCCGGACCGTGGCCGTCAAGGTCGTACGCCCCGATCTCGCCGCCGACTCCGGCTTCCGCGAGCGCTTCCGGCACGAGGCCGAGATCGCCCAGGCGGTCTCCGGCCAGTACACCGCCGCGGTCGTGGACGCCGACCCCGAGGCGCCCCTGCCGTGGCTCGCCACCTCGTACGTCCTCGGCCCCGACCTGACCGAGGTCGTCGCCACGCACGGCCCGCTGCCCGAGCACACCGTGCGCGCGCTCGGCGCCGGGCTCGCCGCCGCGCTCCAGGAGATCCACGCGGCCGGGCTCATCCACCGTGACCTCAAGCCCTCGAACGTCCTGCTCGCCGCCGACGGCCCCCGCGTCATCGACTTCGGCATCGCGCGGGCGGTGGACGGCACGCGGATGACCCAGACCGGGGTCGTGGTCGGCTCGCCCGGCTACATGCCCCCGGAGCAGGCGATGGGCAAGGACGTCGGCCCGGCGGGCGACGTCTTCTCCCTCGGCGCGGTCCTCGCCTTCGCGGCCACGGGGCGCAGCGCCTTCGGCGACGGGACCGCCTCGCACGCGGCGCTGCTCTACCAGGTCGTGCACGGCGAACCCGACCTGACGGGCATACCGCGCTCGCTCCTCGGTCTGGTCCGGGCCTGCCTGCTGAAGGAGCCCGCCGACCGGCCCGCGCCCGGCGAGATCGTCGCCGCGCTGGCCCCGCAGGGCGTCGAGGGCCTCCTCCGCGACTGGCTGCCCTCGGCCGTCGCCTCGACGATCGCCACGCACGCGGCCGGAATCCTGGACCTGGAGGCCCCGGACCGTCAGCCACCGGCCGCGGCTGCGGCGGGCTTCGGCCCGGCACCGGCGATGCCGGAGGGTGCGGCGGGGCCGACGGGATCGGTGGGGGCCGGTGCGGCGCGGAGCGCGGTGCCGGGCAGTGGTCCGGTGGGGGCCGGTGCGGTGCCGGGGGGCACGCCGGTGGGAGGTGCGGTGCCGGACAGTGGTGCGGCGGCGGGGTACGGGTATCCGTCCGCGCCTGCGCCGGGCTACGGCACGCCTCCCGGCGGCACCCCGCAGCCCGCGCCGGGCTACGGCACGCCTCCCGGCCGGACCCCGCAGCCCGCGCCGGGCTACGGCACGCCTCCCGGCGGCACCCCGCAGCCCGCGCCGGGCTACGGCACGCCTCCCGGCGGCACCCCGCAGCCCGCGCCGGGCTACGGCACACCCCCGGGCGGGACCCCCGCCCCCATGCCCGGCACGGTGCAACTCGGCGGACCCGAGGGCTCCTCCGGGCCCACCCGCCGCCGGGCCCTCTCCCTCGCGCTCGGCGGTGCCGTCGCCGTCGCGGCCGTCGGCGGGGGCACCGCCTGGTGGCTGGGCCGGGACACCGAGGCCGACGGCACCACCACCGCAGGCAAGGGCGGCGCTTCCGGCGAGCCCGCCGCCGAGCACTTCACCACCCCGCCCGCCGGAGTGGCCCCCCAACCGCTGTGGCACCGGGCGCTGAGCGACGACAGCACCAGCACCGCCGTACCGCTGCTCGTCCACGACGGCCTGCTCCTGATCAGCGGCGACCCGCTGGTGGCGTACGACGTGAAGACCGGCAAGCCCCGCTGGTCCAAGCCGGACCTCGTGGTCCCCGGCTCCCAACTGCTCTACCGCGACGGCAGGCTGTACCTGCCCGACGCCGAGTACGACGGCGTCCTCATCGCCCGCGACGCGGCCACCGGCGAGGAGGTGTGGCGCAGCCGGCTCGGCAAGCACATCGACATCGAGGACACCGTCGCCATCGACGACGAGTACGTCTACGTCGCGGCGAGCGACTTCAGCGAGTCCAAGAGCGCCACCGAGTACCGCACGGCGGTCGCCGCCGTCAGCCTCGCCACCCGTAAGACGGTGTGGATCCAGAAGCGCGACTGGGGGACCGACGACTACGACGTCCAGGGCTCCGTCTCCGGGAAGTACCTGGTCTACGCCGACTCCAAGTACAACCTCACCGTCCGCGACACCGCCACCGGCGCCCAGCTGTGGACGAAGAAGGTCGGCGACGACTGGACCTGGCGGCCCACCATCGCCGACGGCCTGGTCTTCCTGCCCGGCGAGAAGCTGACCGCGCTCGACGCGAAGACCGGCGCCACCCGCTGGACCCTGTCCCCGAGCGGCCGCCGCGGCTTCTACAACCCCACCGTCATCGACGGCGTCCTCTACGCCGGCGACCACGACCGGGGCATCTGGGCCGTCGACGCCCGCACCGGCAAGCGGATCTGGCTCTGCGAGGACAACGACCGCGGCGCGCCCGAGGTCTTCCTCAAGTCCGGTACCACGCTGTACTGCGGCGCCCAGGCCGTCGGCGGCGGCATCATCGCGCTGGACGCCAGGACCGGCCGCAAGCGCTGGAGCTGGACCGACAACAAGGCCGCCGGGGACCAGTGGCAGATCGCCCTGTGGGGCAACCGGCTGCTGATGGCCGACGGCGAGGACGCCTACGCGATGCCGGCCGTCTGAACCGGGTAGGGACTCGGGGAGGCGGACCGGGGTGACGGGAGTGGGAATCGTGGGCGAGGTGACCACGGGAGTGCTGGCGCTCGTCGCCGGGGTGTGGGGCGCGCTCGCGGGCACGCTGCTGCCCCGCGCCGCCTACCGCTTCGCCGTCCCGTCCGGCGAACCCTGGCGGAGCCGGTGCCCCGGCGGCCACCCGGTCCGGGGGTGGCTGGGCGGGGCGAGATGCGGGGAGTGCGGCCGGGGCGGTGAGGGCCGTGAAGGGGTGCACGCCGGCGCGGACCCTCGGCCGAGCGCCCTGTCCCCGTCATCCCCGTCATACCCGTCATCCCCGTCGCCCACCTCGCCCCACGACGCCTACACCCCCTACATCCCCTCCGCTCCCCTCCTCGCCACCGCCACCGCGCTCGTCTGCGCCGTCCTCGCCGCCGCCACCGGCACCCGACCCGAGTTGGCGGTCTGGCTGCTGCTCGCACCCGTCGGCGTGCTGCTCGCCGCCGTGGACTTCCGGGTGCACCGGCTGCCCGACCCGCTGACCCTGCCGCTCGCCGCCACCGCCCTCGCCCTGCTCGGCGTCGCCGCCCTGCTCCCTGAACACGCCGGCCACTGGCCGACCGCGCTCTACGGCGCCCTCGCCCTCGGCGCCGGCTACTACGTCCTGTACCGCATCAATCCGGGCGGCATGGGCTTGGGAGACGTGAAACTGGCCGTGGGGGCGGGTGCCGTACTCGGCTGGTACGGCTGGCCCACCGTGCTGCTCGGCACCTTCGCCGGATTCCTGCTCGGCGCGCTCTACGGCGGCGTGCTCGTCCTCGCCCGGCGGGCGAGCCGGAAGACGGCCGTCCCCTTCGGCCCGTTCCTCTTGGCCGGCGCCCTCACCGGCCTCCTGATCGGCGCGTACGCGGCCTGAGGTCAGTACGCGAAACCGGCTGGCGTAGGCTGGCGTGGTCCGTCCACAACCCTTACGAACCTTGCGAAAGGGACGCCGGTGACCGAGAAGGCCGACCTCCAGTCCGTCCTCGACCGAGCCGCCGCCGGTGGGCGGATCACCCCCGAAGAGGCGCTCGACCTCTACCGTGACGCGCCCCTGCACGCCCTGGGCGCCGCCGCCGACGCCGTGCGCCGCCGCAAGTACGCCGGCACCGAGCACATCGCCACGTACATCATCGAGCGGAACATCAACTACACGAACGTGTGCGTCACGGCGTGCAAGTTCTGCGCCTTCTACGCGGCCCCCAAGGACAAGGAGAAGGGCTGGACCCGCGACCTCGACGACATCCTGCGCCGCTGCGCGGAGACCGTCGAGCTGGGCGGCACCCAGATCATGTTCCAGGGTGGCCACCACCCGGACTACGGCGTCGAGTACTACGAGAAGCACTTCAAGGCCATCAAGGACGCCTTCCCGCAGCTGGTGATCCACTCGCTGGGCGCCTCCGAGGTCGAGCACATGGCCCGGATCAGCGGGGTGTCGGTGGAAGAGGCCGTCACCCGTATCCACGAGGCGGGCCTGGACTCCTTCGCGGGAGCGGGTGCCGAGTTGCTGCCCGAGCGGCCGCGCAAGGCCATCGCCCCGCTGAAGGAGAGCGGCGAGCGCTGGCTGGAGATCATGGAGACCGCCCACAGGCTGGGCGTCGAGTCCACCTCCACCATGCTGATGGGCACGGGCGAGACGAACGCCGAGCGGATCGAGCACCTGCGGATGATCCGGGACGTACAGGACCGTACGGGCGGCTTCCGCGCCTTCATCCCGTACACCTACCAGCCCGAGAACAACCACCTGAAGGGCCGCACCCAGGCGACCCTCTTCGAGTACCTGCGGATGATCGCGATCGCCCGCCTCTTCCTGGACAACGTCCAGCACATCCAGGGCTCCTGGCTCACCACCGGCAAGGAGGTCGGCCAGCTGTCCCTGCACTACGGCGCGGACGACCTCGGCTCGATCATGCTGGAGGAGAACGTGGTCTCCTCGGCCGGCGCCAAGCACCGCTCCAACCGCCTGGAGATCATCGACCTGATCCGGAAGGCCGGGCGGGTGCCGGCCCAGCGCTCGACCACGTACGAGCACCTCGTCGTCCACGACGACCCGGCGAACGACCCGGTCGACGACCGCGTGGTCTCGCACATCTCCTCCACGGCCATCGAGGGCGGCACCGCCCACCCCGAGCTGAAGCTGCTCGCGTCGAACTAGGGCTGCCTTGCTGACGATTCACGCCGACTCGCGCGGCCACGCCTTCGTCGTCAAGGGCGAGCGGATCGAGGCGGTCGGTCCCCTGGAGGAGCTGGCCGCCGCGCATCCACGCGCGCGCGTGCGGCAGTGGCCCGGCATCCTCGCCCCCGGTTTCGTCAACCTCCACGGCACCGAGCTGCTGGAGGAGGCCTACCACCCGGATCCCCGGGAGGCCGACGACCTCGGCACCGAGCCGCTGACCGGGGACGCGCTTTCGGCACTACGGCTGGACGACGCCCGCTGGGGCGCGAGCGCCCGGCGCGGGGTGCAGCGCATGCTCGCCCACGGCACGGTCGCGGCGGCCTGCGAGCCGCTGCGCAACCGCGCGGTACGGGACGCCGTGCAGCGCACCGGCCTCGCCGTCGTGGGCCGGCTCGGCCGTCCCGCCGGAGTCCCCTCCCTCGACCCTCTCGCCTCCGGCCTGCCCCCCGAGACCCCACCCGCCCGCGAGCCCGGCTCCCCCGCCTGCTTCGCCGTCTTCGACGTGCGAGACGAGGCGGAACTGGTCGAGCGGGGGGCGGGGACGTGCGTGGCGACGGTGGTGGCGGGGCGGTTGGTGTTCCGGCGCCGCTGAGCGCCCCGTCGGAGGCGCGGGGCTGTGCCTGAATGCGGCGCTGTTTCTGATGTGCGGCGCTGTGTCTGATGTGCGGCTCCGCCGTGCGGGCGCGACCAGCCACGGACGGGCCCGCGGTTCACACGCGTCCGTCACCCCGCGAATGCTTCCCCGAACGCCCCCGAACTCTGCCTCACCCCGCTGCAATCGGTGGCGGCGTCATCCTGCCCGGCCTCGTCCGTACACTGCCGGTCCCGGAACGCGGACCACATCGACACCCAGGCCATCTCCTTCTCCGCGGCGAACCTCTGTACCTGCGAGGCGTCGGAGAGCGTGAAGGTCTCACCGTCCACGTCGTTGACCCCGATCATCGACGTGAGCGCCATCCCCCGCCACGCACCGGCGTCCGACAACGCGAACACCTTCTTCAGCTGGCCGTGCGCGGCCTTCGCGGACGTCACGGCGTAGTCCCCCATGTCCCCGTCGTACGACTCGCTGTAATTCATGGTCATGAGATTGACCGTGGCGACCTGCACGTCGTACGTGTTCGCGGACTCCAGCAGCGCGAGCCCGTCGGCGTCCAGCCCCGAGGGCATCACCGGCAGGGTGAACGAGACCTCCAGGCCCGGGCGTTCCTTCTGCAATCCGGCTATGGCCCGCGAGCGCAGGGCGACGGAGGCGGAGTCGGTCAGTTCGTCGCCCTCGATGTCGAAGTCGGCCTCGCTGGAGCCGGCCGCGTCCAGCGCCTCGGCATAGGCGGCGGCGAGGTCCGGGGCGCTGTCACAGGTGGCGGCCAGCTCCTTGCCGGAGGCTCCGCCGAAGGAGACCCGGACGGTGGCGCCGTTCTTCTTCAGCGCGGAGATCCGGGACGTCACGGCGGAGTCGGCGACCGCCTCGGTGCCGTCCCATTTCGGGGTGCAGCCGCTGCCGTCGGAGATCACGAAGGCGAGGTTGTACGTCGACGGGGAGCCGGCGGCGTCGGTGACGGCGGCATCGGTGGCGCTGACGTAAGGGGCGTATGCAGGCGTGTAGGCAGGGGCGTGGGCGGGGGAGCGGCTCGCCGAGTGGGGCGTGCTCTCGGCTTCCGTGGCGCAACCGGTCACCGCGAGAGCAAACGCGCAGGTGAACCCGGCAGCGGGGCTCAGTCGACTCCTCATGGGAGGAAACCTCTCACACGGAAGCGAACCTCTCACACGGGAGCGTGGACGACACCCCCCTCGCGCAGGCCTTCTGGTCGGCCGGCTTCGTGATGCTCCTGATGTGGGCCGGGGCGTACTTCCGGATCGACTTCGCGTGGCTCACCCGGTTGCGGCGGCTGGACCGCACGGTCGCGGTCTTCAACGCGCGCGCGGTCACGGTCTACTCCTGGCGCGAGATCGCCCTGATCCCGGCCGTCCCGTTGAACGACCTGTGCCGGAACGTGCCGGCCTTCGGGACGCACCTGCCGCTGGACAGCCAGTGGTTGATGTTCGGCGTCGGCTGGGTGCTGATCGCCGGCTTCGTCCTGCTGTGCGGCTGGGTGGAGGATGTCGCGGCACGCAGGAAGCCGAGGCTCCTGCCGTGAGACCGGGCTGCAAGAATGGGCGGGTGACCCGCGCTTCCCTGAACAAGCAGCCGCACGAAGTCGCCTCGATGTTCGACGACGTGGCGGAACGGTACGACCTGACCAACGACGTGCTGTCGCTCGGCCAGGACCGGCGCTGGCGCAAGGAGGTGGCGACGGCGGTCGACGCGCGCCCTGCGCAGAAGGTCCTCGATCTCGCCGCCGGCACGGCCACCTCCTCGCTGCCCTTCGCGCGGACCGGCGCGTACGTCGTCCCCTGCGACTTCTCCCTGGGGATGCTCCAGGTCGGCAAGCGCAAGCACACCTGGCTGCCGTTCACGGCGGGCGACGCCACGAAGCTGCCCTTCAAGGACGACACCTTCGACGCGGTGACGATCTCCTTCGGACTGCGCAACGTCCAGGACACGGACGCGGCCCTGCGGGAGATGTACCGGGTCACCCGGCCCGGCGGGCGCGTGGTGATCTGCGAGTTCTCTCACCCGACCTGGGCGCCGTTCCGCACCGTCTACACCGAGTACCTGATGCGGGCCCTGCCGCCGGTCGCGCGCGCGGTGTCCTCGAATCCGGACGCGTACGTCTACCTCGCCGAGTCCATCCGTGCCTGGCCCGACCAGCCCGCTCTCGCCGAACGGCTGCGCAGGGCAGGCTGGTCGCGGGTGGCGTGGCGCAACCTCACCGGTGGTGTGGTGGCGCTGCACCGGGGCTTCAAGGAGAGCTGAATCCGGCCACCGCGTACGGGTCGCCGGGTTGGTCAAGTTCCCGCTGCGCTCCACCCCTGGGCGGTCCCGGAATGCGCGGCTCCCGCACACCGCCGCCGCCCTCGCCCTCCCCGAAGTCGAACCACACGTACACCATCGAGTCCCGCGGTACCTCGGCACCGGGCAGCGGATACTGGCGTACGACGTAGTCGACGACGGTGAGGTGGAAGTCCGGACGGTCCGGCGCGTTGAGCAACAGGCCCCGCGACCGGGCCGTTTCGCGCGCGTCCCCAGCCATCAGACCGACCAGACGCGGGACGCGCACTTCGGGTGTTTTGGGTGTCAGACGCACAGATGTCACCCCCAGCGGTACTGGCAGGGTAACTCCCGCCCGGCCCACCCGGAAGCCGCCGGTGTCTTTCTGTGACAGACGACTACTGAGCGTTACTCAGGTCCAGTCGGAAGCAGAGCGCCGGTTCGTTCAGCCTGGGATGCGTGTAGGACTCGGCCGGCTCCATGCCGAGCCGCCGGGCCACCGCGATCGACCGCTCGTCGCCCGGCCGGACCATCGCCACCACACCCGGCACCCCGGCCGCCCGTACCCGTCTGAGGGTCTCCCGCGCCGCCGCGGTGACGTATCCCTTGCCCCAGTACGCCCGGCCGAGCCGCCAGCCGATCTCCGTCTCGCCGACCGGACCCCAGTCCGGCCGCCACGGCTGCGCGCCGGTGAAGCCGATGACCTCGCCGGCCTCGTCCAGCAGGGTCCACAGGCAGAAACCGCGCTCCGCGTCATGCAGCCGCTGCCGCGCGGTGAGTTCCTCGTAGACCGACAACTCCGCCGGCCTGCCGCCGTGGAACTCCATGACCTCCGGGTCGGCGAACACCCGGTGCCAGGCGACCGCGTCCTCGTGAGTGGGGACGCGCAGCCGTACCGCGGGGAGAGGTCGGTTCACAGGGCAGCCCTTCAGCCGGGTGATCAATTCTGCTGAATAGACTGCCCATGTCCAGTGCCGGTCGGCACGCAGATTTCGAACCTTGGGGAGATCCCGCCGTGACCGAGCCCCTCTCCGACAACACCGCCGATGTGATCGTCGTGGGCGCTGGGCCAGCCGGCTCCACGACCGCGTACCACCTCGCCAAGGCCGGCCTCGACGTCCTCCTCCTGGAGAAGACCGAGTTCCCGCGCGAGAAGGTCTGCGGCGACGGGCTCACCCCGCGCGCGGTCAAGCAGCTCGTCGCCATGGGGATCGACATCTCCGAGGAGGCCGGCTGGCTGCGCAACAAGGGCCTGCGCATCATCGGCGGCGGCGTCCGCCTCCAGCTCGACTGGCCGGATCTCGCCTCCTTCCCCGACTACGGCCTGGTCCGCAAGCGCGACGACTTCGACGAACAGCTCGCCCGCAACGCCCAGAAGGCCGGCGCCCGCCTCTTCGAGCGCTGCAGCGTCTCGGGCCCCGTCATCGACGACCGCACCGGCCGCATCACCGGCGTCACCGCCAAGCTCGGCGAGGAGAAGCGCGAGGTCACCTTCCAGGCGCCGCTCGTCGTCGCCGCCGACGGCAACTCCACCCGCCTCTCCCTCGCGATGGGCCTGCACCGCCGCGAGGACCGCCCGATGGGCGTCGCCGTCCGGACGTACTTCGAGAGCCCCCGCCACGAGGACGACTACCTGGAGTCCTGGCTGGAACTGTGGGACCGCCGCGGCGCCCAGGACCGCCTGCTGCCCGGCTACGGCTGGATCTTCGGCATGGGCGACGGCACGTCGAACGTCGGACTCGGTGTCCTCAACACCTCCGCCTCCTTCAAGGAGCTGGACTGGCGCGAGGTCCTCAAGGCGTGGTGCGCCTCCATGCCGGAGGACTGGGGCTACACCCCGGAGAACATGACCGGCCCCATCCGCGGCGCCGCCCTCCCCATGGCCTTCAACCGCCAGCCGCACTACACGCGCGGGCTGCTGCTCGTCGGCGACGCCGGCGGCCTGGTGAACCCCTTCAACGGCGAGGGCATCGCCTACGCCATGGAGTCCGGCCAGATCGCCGCCGACGTCATCGTGCAGGCCCACGCGCGCGCGACGCCCGCACAGCGCGAGATCGCCCTCCAGCGCTACCCGCGCATCCTGAAGGACACCTACGGCGGCTACTACACCCTCGGTCGCGCCTTCGTGAAGCTCATCGGCAACCCGAAGGTCATGCAGATCGCCGCCCAGCGGGGTCTCACGCACCCGATGCTGATGAAGTTCACCCTGAAGCTGCTGGCGAACCTCACCGATCCCACCGGCGGCGACGCGATGGACCGCATCATCAACGGCCTGAGCAAGGTGGCCCCGAAGGCGTGACCGGGCGCCGGGGCGTGACCGGGCGCTGAGAGCGGCTTCCTCGGCGGCCCGGCGGGCGTACACCGCGTCCCGCCGGTCCGCCGCTGTGGCCGGTCTCGTGGGCGAGCCGGCGCGCGCCTCGACGACCGGAGGGTTGGTGTCCCTGGATCAGCGACGTCCCTGGATCAACGACGTCCCTGGATCAACGACGTGTCCGACATGCCGGATTCCTTCGCTATCGGGGCAGTTGGGCGCGAAAGAGGGTGGGGCGACCCCGCCGTGCCGCACGGGAAGGCGCTGAGGGCGCGTGCAGTCAGGTGCTGGGTACGCGTGGAGCCCAGGCGCCGGGCACGCATGGGGCCAAGGCGCCGGGCATGCCTGAACGAGGCACCGGGCGCCCGTGTGGGAGCGCGCTGAGCGTGCTTCAGGGATGACGCAAGGGCCGCTGCCCCCGAGCGGCTGCGGCCCTACGCGCGTGAGAGGTGCGGGAGGCGCCTCAGAGCACCCGCACGGCTCCGGTGGGCGGGTCGTACGACAGCGGGCGCTCCACGACGCCGCTGGAGGGGTTCTGCGCGCCGACGAACATGCCGTCGCCGACGTACACCGCGACGTGGTACGCGCTGCCCGCGCTGCCCCAGTACAGGATGTCGCCCGGCTGAAGGTTGCTCAGCGAGACCTGGGTGCCGGCGGTCGACTGGTCCTGAGAGACGCGCGGCAGGCTGATGCCGACCTGCTTGAAGGCCGTCTGCACCAGGCCGGAGCAGTCGTAGGCGGAGGGGCCGGTGGCGCCGGAGACGTACGCCTTGCCGACCTGTGCCTTGACGAAGCTGACCACGGCGGCGGCCGAGCCGGTGGCCGTGGACGTGCTCGTGGAGGTGGAGGTGGAGGTGGTGCTGGTGTCGGTGCTCGCCTTGGTGGAGAGCGTGGTCCGCTCCGCGTTGCGCGAGGCGCGGGCGGCGGCCTCCTTGCGGGCAGCCTCCTCAGCCTTCTTCTTGGCCTCCGCCGCCTTCTTCTTGGCCTCGGCGAGGTCCGCCTTGGCCTGCTTCGCGGCCTTTGCGGCAGCCGCGTCACGCTCGGCCTGCAGCTGGTAGTTCGCGGCGGCCTGCTGGGTGGCGTCCGCGGACTGGGCCGCCTGAGCGGCCAGGTCGGCCGTCAGGGTGGGCAGTTCGAGGGTCTGCGTCACCGGCTCGGCCGCGTTCGCCGAGCCGGACGCCCCGGCGACTGCCAGGGTGCCGAGAACGCCACCGGCAACTCCGGCCCGCATCGCGAGGGTCGACGCGCTGCGGCGGGGCTTCCGGTGGCTGCGTATGTGAGCGGTGTGGGACATGGGAACAACCGGTACCAGGGGCTCCTTCATATCTTCAAGAAACGTGTGCTGCGCCACAGTTGCTCAATCGAGACTCAGAATCCCGGGCGTGTCGCTCTTTATTGACGCCGTAACGGACATTGCGGACGCTCGCGATCATGCCCTTGATCACGGTCTTTGATCATTACGTCCGAATTGCCCCCCACCTACCATTGGTTGGGATCGTTGGCCAAGCCCGGTTCTCATGGATCACCCATGAGTGTGGTGGAGGTCACGGAACGGTTACCCGAACCACGGCGTCCCGCGGATGCGGAGCTCGTGAACGCGTGCACGCGCCCCGCCCCTCGTCCACATCCACCCCGCACCTCCCTCTGATGTGTGAATGCGGCCCACTATCAGGTCTGTGCATCCAGGGCCAATTTGCATGCAGCGGAACTCTCTTGATATGGAGACGCCCGCTCCGGCCTGCGATGACAAGCGTGAATGTCACTTCTGGTGACCAACTGAACGCTTCGGGTGTGAAGATCACCCATCATCCGACTTCATGATCCTTCGTCAGGTGGTGGAGATCACAAAGCTTGTGGAATACCCCGTGTCGCAGATCACAGAGTGGCGGGCATAAGATGCGAGGCAGTTGGGCTTGTGACCTGCTTCACATGTTCTCGATCTTCGCCCGGGACGAGCGGGGCTAGTGGGACCGGTGAGGCGCGTGTGAGCCCATGCAACCGCCAGCAGTCAGTGCCGACTGAGAGGAGCGAGGAGCGGTGAACGCGTATGCGCCCATCCTCGTACTGGGAGCCCTCGGGGCAGGCTTTGCGATCTTCTCCGTGGTCATGGCCACGCTGATCGGTCCGAAGCGGTACAACCGCGCCAAGCTCGAGGCCTACGAGTGCGGTATCGAGCCGACCCCCACGCCGGCCGGCGGCGGGCGCTTCCCCATCAAGTACTACCTGACGGCGATGCTCTTCATCGTCTTCGACATCGAGATCGTCTTCCTCTACCCCTGGGCCGTCACCTTCGACGCCCTGGGGATTTTCGGGCTCGTGGAGATGCTGCTCTTCGTGCTCACCGTCTTCGTCGCGTACGCGTACGTATGGCGGCGCGGCGGCCTGGAATGGGACTGAGGGGCTTTTAACGACATGGGACTCGAAGAAAAGCTGCCGAGCGGATTCCTGCTGACCACCGTCGAGCAGGCCGCGGGCTGGGTGCGCAAGGCGTCCGTCTTCCCGGCCACCTTCGGCCTGGCCTGCTGCGCCATCGAGATGATGACCACCGGGGCCGGCCGCTACGACCTCGCCCGCTTCGGCATGGAGGTCTTCCGCGGCTCGCCGCGCCAGGCCGACCTGATGATCGTCGCCGGCCGGGTCAGCCAGAAGATGGCGCCGGTCCTGAGGCAGGTCTACGACCAGATGCCCAACCCGAAATGGGTGATCTCCATGGGCGTCTGCGCCTCCTCGGGCGGCATGTTCAACAACTACGCGATCGTCCAGGGCGTCGACCACATCGTCCCGGTCGACATCTACCTGCCCGGCTGCCCGCCCCGCCCCGAGATGCTGATGGACGCGATCCTCAAGCTCCACCAGAAGATCCAGTCCTCCAAGCTCGGCGTCAACGCCGAGGAGGCGGCCCGCGAGGCGGAGGAGGCGGCGCTCAAGGCCCTGCCCACGATCGAGATGAAGGGGCTGCTGCGGTGAGCGACGCGAACGGCAACGGCGCGGGCGGCGTCAACGGGTCCGCGAACGGGGTGAACCCCGAGAAGGACCTCTCCGCCTCCAACCTCCCCGGCCAGCGCGGCCAGGGCGGCGAGGAGATCCGCGTCCAGCGCGGCATGTTCGGCGCCGAGAACGGCGGCGACACCTCCGGCTACGGCGGCCTGGTCCGCTCGGTCCGACTCCCGGGACCGGCGACCCGTCCCTATGGCGGCTGGTTCGACGAGGTCGCCGACGAACTGGAAGGCGCCCTGGAGGAACAGGGACTCCTCCCCGAGAACGCCATCGAGAAGACGGTCGTCGACCGCGGCGAGCTGACCTTCCACATCGAACGCGAGCACCTGGTCCGCGTCGCCCGCACCCTGCGCGACGACCCGGCCCTGCGTTTCGAGCTGTGCACCGGCGTCAGCGGCGTCCACTACCCGAACGACAAGGGCCGCGAGCTGCACGCCGTCTACCATCTGCGGTCGATCACCCACAACCGGCTGATCCGCCTCGAAGCCAGCGCCCCCGACACCGACCCGAGCATCCCGTCACTGGTCTCCGTCTACCCGACCAACGACTGGCACGAGCGCGAGACCTACGACTTCTTCGGAATCGTCTTCGACGGTCACCCGGCCCTGACGCGGATCATGATGCCGGACGACTGGCAGGGCCACCCGCAGCGCAAGGACTACCCCCTCGGCGGCATCCCCGTCGAGTACAAGGGCGCCCAGATCCCGGCTCCGGACCAGCGGAGGTCGTACTCGTGAGCACGCAGTCAGCATCCGCCGCGTCGGCCGCGTCCGCGCGCGAGACCACCGAGGGCACCGTATATACGGTCACCGGTGGCGACTGGGACGAGGTCGTCCAGTCCGCTTCCCGTGCCGACGACGAACGCATCGTCGTCAACATGGGTCCCCAGCACCCGTCCACCCATGGAGTGCTCCGCCTGATCCTGGAGATCGAGGGCGAGACGGTCACCGAGGCCCGCTGCGGCATCGGCTACCTGCACACCGGCATCGAGAAGAACCTCGAGTACCGCACGTGGACGCAGGGCACCACCTTCGTCACGCGCATGGACTACCTGACGTCCTTCTTCAACGAGACCGCCTACTGCCTCGCCGTCGAGAAACTCCTCGGCATCGAGGACCAGATCACCGAGCGCGCCACGATCATCCGAGTGCTCCTGATGGAGCTGAACCGGCTGTCCTCCCACCTGGTGTGCATCGCCACCGGCGGCATGGAGCTGGGCGCCACCACGATCATGATCTACGGATTCCGTGATCGTGAAATGATTCTCGACCTCTACGAGCTCATCACGGGCCTGCGCATGAACCACGCGTACATCCGGCCCGGCGGACTCGCCCAGGACCTGCCCCCGGGCGCCGTGGACCAGATCCGCGAGTTCGTGAAGAAGATGCAGAAAAACCTCCCGGAGTACGACAAGCTCGCCACCGGGAACCCCATCTTCAAGGCCCGCATGCAGAACATCGGCTACCTCGACCTGGCCGGCTGCATGGCCCTCGGCGCGACCGGCCCGATCCTGCGATCCACCGGCCTGCCGCACGACCTGCGCAAGGCCCAGCCGTACTGCGGCTACGAGACGTACGACTTCGACGTCCCCACCGCCGACACCTGCGACGCCTACGGCCGCTTCCTCGTCCGCCTGGAGGAGATGCGCCAGTCCCTCAGGATCGTCGAGCAGTGCCTGGACCGGCTCCAGCCCGGCCCGGTCATGGTCGCCGACAAGAAGATCGCCTGGCCCGCCCAGCTCGCCCTGGGACCGGACGGACTCGGCAACTCCCTCGACCACATCAAGAAGATCATGGGCACCTCCATGGAGGCCCTGATCCACCACTTCAAGCTGGTCACCGAGGGCTTCCGCGTCCCGCCGGGACAGGTGTACGCGGCCGTCGAGTCACCCAAGGGCGAACTCGGGGTGCACGCCGTCTCCGACGGCGGCACCCGCCCCTACCGGGTCCACTTCCGCGACCCGTCCTTCACCAACCTTCAGGCCATGGCGGCGATGTGCGAAGGCGGCCAGGTCGCCGACGTCATCGTCGCCGTAGCGTCCATCGACCCCGTGATGGGAGGCGTCGACCGGTGACCACCTCTTCTTCGGAGCGGGGCGTCAGCCTGGGCATGCCCGCACTGCCCGCCCCCGCGTACCCGGACGACGTCCGGGCGCGGCTGGAGGCCGACGCGCGCGAGGTGATCGCGCGCTACCCGGACTCCCGGTCCGCCCTCCTGCCGCTGCTCCACCTCGTGCAGGCGGAGGAGGGCCACGTCACGCGCACTGGAATGCAGTTCTGCGCGGACATGCTGGACCTGACCACGGCCGAGGTCACCGCCGTCGCCACCTTCTACACCATGTACCGGCGCAAGCCGTCCGGTGACTACCAGGTCGGCGTGTGCACCAACACGCTGTGCGCGGTGATGGGCGGCGACGCGATCTTCGAGACCCTCCAGGACCACTTGGGCCTCGGCAACGGCGAGACCACCGACGACGGCAAGGTCACCCTGGAGCACATCGAGTGCAACGCGGCCTGCGACTTCGCCCCGGTCGTGATGGTCAACTGGGAGTTCTTCGACAACCAGACGCCGGCGAGCGCCCAGCGCCTGGTCGACGACCTGCGGGCGGGACGGCCCGTACAGCCCACGCGCGGGGCCCGGCTGTGCACCTTCAAGGAGACCGCCCGGATCCTGGCCGGCTTCCCCGACGAGCGGCCCGGGGCCGTCGAGGAGAGCGGCAGTGCGGGACCCGCGTCGCTGGTGGGCCTCCGCCTGGCAAAGGGAGAGGCCGCACCCGCGCGCGTGGTCCATCCGCGCGGAGGTCCGCATGAGGAACCGCAGGACAGGATGCACGAGCCGTCGCCGGCCGAGCACCTCAGTTCCCATGACGCGCCGCAGGAGACATCGGCCTCCGACCCAGCCCACCCGGCAGGGCCTACCGCCGAGGAGGGGGAGTGATGACCGTGGTACCCGAGGTGAAGGACACGAGCCCGGAGAAGCTGCTCGCACCCGTGCTGTCGGCCTTCTGGGACGAGGACCGGTCCTGGACTCTGGACGTCTACCGAAGGCACGAGGGGTACGAGGGGCTCCGCAAGGCGCTCGCCATGTCGCCGGACGAGCTGATCGCGTACGTCAAGGACTCCGGGCTGCGCGGCCGCGGCGGCGCGGGGTTCCCGACCGGAATGAAGTGGCAGTTCATTCCTCAGGGTGATGGAAAACCGCACTATCTAGTTGTCAACGCCGACGAGTCGGAGCCGGGCACCTGCAAGGACATCCCGCTCCTCTTCGCGAACCCGCACAGCCTCATCGAGGGCATTGTGATCGCGTGTTATGCCATCAGGTCGTCGCATGCCTTCATCTATCTGCGTGGCGAAGTCGTCCCCGTTCTGCGGCGGTTGCACGAAGCCGTGCGCGAGGCCTACGCGGCGGGCTACCTCGGCGAGAACATCCTGGGCAGCGGGCTCGACCTCCAGCTCACCGTGCACGCGGGTGCGGGCGCGTACATCTGCGGTGAGGAGACCGCACTGCTCGACTCGCTCGAAGGCCGCCGTGGGCAACCGCGGCTCCGTCCCCCCTTCCCTGCGGTGGAAGGCCTCTACGCCTGTCCGACTGTGGTGAATAACGTCGAGTCGATCGCGTCGGTTCCCGCCATTCTGAAAAACGGCAAAGACTGGTTCAGGTCGATGGGCAGCGAGAAGTCCCCGGGCTTCACGCTCTACTCGCTCAGCGGCCACGTCGCGAGCCCCGGCCAGTACGAGGCGCCGCTCGGCATCACCCTGCGCCAGCTCCTCGACATGAGCGGCGGCATGCGGCCCGGCCACCGTCTGAAGTTCTGGACGCCGGGCGGCTCCTCGACGCCGATGTTCACCGACGAGCACCTCGACGTCCCGCTCGACTACGAGGGAGTGGGCGCCGCCGGCTCCATGCTCGGCACCAAGGCGCTCCAGTGCTTCGACGAGACGACCTGCGTGGTGCGGGCCGTGACCCGCTGGACCGAGTTCTACGCCCACGAGTCCTGCGGCAAGTGCACGCCCTGCCGTGAAGGGACGTACTGGCTGGTGCAGTTGCTGCGGGACATCGAGGCCGGCAAGGGCCTGATGTCAGACCTCGACAAGCTGAACGACATCGCCGACAACATCAACGGCAAGTCCTTCTGCGCCCTCGGCGACGGCGCCGCATCCCCGATCTTCTCCTCGCTGAAGTACTTCCGCGAGGAGTACGAGCAGCACATCACGGGCCGGGGCTGCCCCTTCGACCCGGCCAAGTCGACGGCCTGGGCGGACCGCCCGGAGGTGAACGCATGACCGTGACCACCAGCGCCCCCACCGGAGGGGGCCAGGCGGCGGTCCCGCCGGAGGACCTCGTCACGCTGACGATCGACGGCGTCGAGATCAGCGTGCCCAAGGGCACCCTGGTCATCCGGGCCGCCGAGCAGCTCGGCATCGAGATCCCGCGGTTCTGCGACCACCCCCTCCTGGACCCGGCCGGCGCCTGCCGCCAGTGCATCGTCGAGGTCGAGGGCCAGCGCAAGCCGATGGCGTCCTGCACGATCACGTGCACGGACGGGATGGTGGTGAAGACCCACCTGACCTCGCCGGTCGCCGAGAAGGCCCAGCACGGTGTGATGGAGCTGCTGCTCATCAACCACCCGCTGGACTGCCCGGTCTGCGACAAGGGCGGCGAGTGCCCGCTCCAGAACCAGGCGATGTCCCACGGCAACGCCGAGTCCCGCTTCGACGGCAAGAAGCGGACCTACGAGAAGCCCGTACCGATCTCCACGCAGATCCTGCTCGACCGCGAGCGGTGCGTGCTGTGCGCCCGCTGCACCCGTTTCTCCAACCAGATCGCCGGCGACCCGATGATCGAGCTGGTCGAGCGGGGCGCGCTCCAGCAGGTCGGCACCGGCGAGGGCGACCCGTTCGATTCGTACTTCTCCGGCAACACCATCCAGATCTGCCCGGTCGGCGCCCTGACGTCGGCGGCCTATCGGTTCCGCTCCCGCCCCTTCGACCTCGTCTCCTCGCCGTCGGTGTGCGAGCACTGCGCCGGCGGCTGTGCCACCCGCACCGACCACCGGCGCGGCAAGGTCATGCGGCGGCTCGCCGCCAACGACCCCGAGGTCAACGAGGAGTGGATCTGCGACAAGGGACGCTTCGCGTTCCGGTACGCGCAGCAGAAGGACCGTCTCGCCACCCCCCTGGTACGCAACTCCGAGGGCGTCCTGGAGCCCGCCTCCTGGCCCGAGGCGCTGGAGGCGGCCGCACAGGGCCTGACCGCCGCCCGCTCCCGGGCCGGTGTCCTCATCGGCGGCCGGCTGACCGTCGAGGACGCGTACGCGTACAGCAAGTTCGCGCGCGTGGCGCTCGACACCAACGACATCGACTTCCGCGCGCGCGTGCACAGCGGCGAGGAGGCCGACTTCCTGGCGGCCCGGGTGGCCGGCCGAGGCCGCGACCTGGACGGTACGGGCGTCACGTACACCTCCCTGGAGAAGGCGCCCGCTGTGCTGCTGGCCGGCTTCGAGTCGGAGGAGGAGGCACCCGGCGTCTTCCTGCGGCTGCGCAAGGCCTGGCGCAAGCGCAAGCAGCAGGTGTTCGCGCTGGCCACGCACGCCACCCGGGGCCTGGAGAAGGCGGGCGGCACGCTGCTGCCGGCCGCTCCGGGCACCGAGACGGAGTGGCTGGACGCCCTCGCGAGCGGCGTCGGCCTGGAGGGCCCCGGTGCGCGAGCCGCCGAGGCCCTGCGCACCGAGGGCGCCGTCATCGTCGTGGGCGAGCGGCTGGCCGGCGTCGCAGGCGGCCTGACGGCCGCCCTGCGGGCCGCCACCGCGACCGGCGCCGAGCTGGTGTGGATCCCGCGGCGGGCCGGCGAACGCGGCGCCGTCGAGGTGGGCGCGCTGCCCTCGCTGCTGCCGGGCGGCCGCCCGGCGACCGACCCGCGTGCGAGGGAGGAGGTCGCCGCCACCTGGGGCCTCGGCGAACTCCCCCTGCGCTACGGCCGCGACACCCACCAGATCATCGAGGCCGCCGCGGGCGGCGAACTGTCCGCGCTCGTCGTCGCCGGTGTGGAGGTCGCCGACCTGCCCGACCCGGCACGCGCGCGTGAAGCGCTGGAACGCATCGGCTTCCTGGTGTCGCTGGAGCTGCGGCCCAGCGAGGTCACCGAGCATGCCGACGTCGTACTGCCGGTCGCCGCGGTCGCCGAGAAGGCGGGCACCTTCCTCAACTGGGAGGGCAGGGTGCGCTTCTTCGAAGCCGCGCTCAAGCCCGACCAGATGACCCGCAGGCTCGCACCTGCCGACACGCGCGTGCTGCACATGCTCGCCGACGCCATGGACGTCCACCTGGGCCTGCCGGATCTGCGCACGACGCGCGCGGAGATCGACCGGCTCGGTTCCTGGGGCGGATCTTGCGCCTCCGAGCCCAGGGAGTCCGCGGGCGTGCTGCCCCGCCCGGCCGTCGGCGAGGCCGTACTCGCCGGCCACCGGCTGCTGCTCGACCAGGGCGTCCTCCAGGAGGGCGACGAGGCGCTCGCCGGAACCCGGCACGCCGCACGCGCGCGCGTGTCCGCCGCCACGGCCGCCGAGGTGGGCGTCGAGGACGGCGACATCCTGGCCGTCTCCGGCACCGCCGGCACGGTCGAACTGCCTCTTCAGATCACCGAGATGCCCGACCGGGTGGTCTGGCTCCCGCTGAACTCCGTCGGCACCGGCGTCGCCTCCGACACCGGGGCACGGCCCGGCTCCCTCGTCCGCATCGGCCCGGCGGCAGTCGCCGACGAGGCCCCCAAGGAGGTGGAGGCATGAGCGCGTACCTCGCCGCTGAAGACCTCTCGATGTTCGGCCGTGACCCCTGGTGGCTGGTCGTCGTCAAGGCGGTGTTCTGCTTCGCCTTCCTGATGGTGACCGTGTTGTTCTCCATCGTCTGGGAGCGCAAGGTCGTCGCCTGGATGCAGCTGCGCATCGGCCCCAACCGGCACGGCCCCTGGGGCATGCTCCAGTCGCTCGCCGACGGCGTGAAGCTGATGCTCAAGGAAGACATCATCGTCAAACGCGCGGACAAGGTCGTCTATGTCCTCGCCCCGATCGTCGCGGCCATCCCGGCCTTCATGGCGATCGCGGTGATCCCCTTCGGGCCGGCCGGCAACGAGATCTCGATCTTCGGCCACCGCACCACGATGCAGCTCACCGACCTGCCGATCGCGATGCTCTACATCCTCGCGGTCGCCTCCGTCGGCATCTACGGCATCGTGCTCGCGGGTTGGAGTTCCGGATCCACCTATCCGCTCCTGGGCGGCCTGCGCTCCTGCGCACAGATGATCTCCTACGAGATCGCCATGGGCGCCGCGTTCGCCTCCGTGTTCCTGTACTCGGGGTCGATGTCGACGTCCACGATCGTGGAGCAGCAGCACGACCGCTGGTACATCCTGCTGCTGCCGGTCTCCTTCATCCTCTACATCGTCACCATGGTCGGCGAGACCAACCGCGCCCCCTTCGACATGCCGGAGTCCGAGGGCGACCTGGTCGGCGGCTTCAACACCGAGTACTCGTCGATCAAGTTCGCGATGTTCATGCTCGCCGAGTACGTCAACATGGTGACGGTCTCGGCCGTCTCGACCACCCTGTTCCTCGGCGGCTGGCGCGCCCCCTGGCCGGTCAGCAGCTTCTGGGAGGGCGCGAACCACGGCTGGTGGCCCCTGCTCTGGTTCGTCGTCAAGGTCCAGCTCCTGCTGTTCTTCTTCATCTGGCTGCGCGGCACCCTTCCCCGCGTCCGCTACGACCAGCTGATGAAGCTCGGCTGGAAGGTGCTCATCCCGGTCTCCGTGACCTGGCTGATGCTGGTGGCGACCGTCCGGGCCCTGCGCAACGAGAACTACGACTTCGCCGACATCGCCCTCTACGTCGGCGGCGGTGTCCTGGCCCTGCTGCTGATCTCCTTCGTCGCCGACATGTTCCGCGAGAAGGCGAGGACGGCCGAAGAGCCTGCCGCCCAGCAGCCGGCCTTCGACCCGACGGCGGGCGGATTCCCCGTGCCGCCGCTGCCCGGACAGGAGCTGCCGCCGGTGCCGAGGCGCCGCCCGCGCCGCGAGCGGGAGCTGATTGTCAGTGGCGGGTCGGACACTGTCAGTGACGGATCTACGGATGGAAAGGAGGCGTCCGATGGCTGAGGAACCCAAGGACACCAAGCCCGGTTTCCAGAACCCGGTGGCCGGCTTCGGCGTGACCTTCAAGGCCATGTTCAAGAAGCGGCTGACCGAGCAGTACCCGGAGCAGAAGAAGACAACGGCTCCGCGGTTCCACGGACGGCACCAGCTCAACCGCCATCCGGACGGCCTGGAGAAGTGCGTCGGCTGTGAGCTGTGCGCCTGGGCCTGCCCCGCCGACGCCATCTACGTGGAGGGCGCCGACAACACCGACGAGGAGCGTTACTCGCCGGGTGAGCGGTATGGCCGCGTCTACCAGATCAACTACGCCCGCTGCATCCTGTGCGGCCTGTGCATCGAAGCGTGCCCCACGCGCGCGCTGACGATGACGAACGAGTTCGAACTGGCCGACTCCAGCCGCGCCAACCTCATCTACACCAAGGAGCAGCTGCTCGCCGGCCTCGAAGAGGGCATGGTCGACACGCCCCACGCGATCTTCCCGGGGACGGACGAACAGGACTACTACCGGGGCCTGGTGACAGGGGCGGCGCCCGGCACCGTCCAGCAGGTCGCCGTCTCCAAGGGCGAGGTCCCGCAGGAGGCGGCCTCCACCTTCGGCGAGGACGAGCCGGCCTCGGAGAAGGTGATCGGCCGATGAACGCGCAGCACCTCGCCGCCTACACCACCTCCACCGGTGAGGCCTTCCAGTTCTGGGTGCTCGGCACGATCGCGGTGCTCGGCGCCCTCGGCACCGTCCTCATGAAGCGGGCCGTGCACAGCGCGCTCTGCCTCGCCGGCACCATGATCGTCTTGGCGGTGTTCTACCTCGCCAACGGCGCCTACTTCCTCGGGATCGTGCAGATCGTCGTCTACACCGGCGCGATCATGATGCTGTTCCTGTTCGTGGTGATGCTCGTCGGCGTCACGGCCGCGGACTCCCTGAAGGAGACCATCAAGGGCCAGCGCTGGCTGGCCCTTGCGTGTGGGGCCGGCTTCGGCGTCCTGCTCTTCGCCGGCATCGGGAACGCCTCCCTGAAGGAGTTCAACGGCACCGGCCAGGCGAACGCGAACGGCAATGTGGAGGGCCTCGCGTCCTTCATCTTCACCAAGTACGTCTTCGCCTTCGAAATCACCGGCGCCCTGCTCATCACGGCCGCCGTCGGCGCCATGGTGCTCACCCACCGCGAGCGCACGGAGCGCGCCAAGACCCAGCGCGAGCTGTCCGAACAGCGTGTCCGCGAGGGCGCGTACATCCCGCCGCTGCCCGCCCCCGGCGTCTACGCCCGGCACAACGCCGTGGACATCGCGGGTCTGCTGCCCGACGGCACCCCGTCCGAGCTGACCGTCAGCAAGACGCTGCGCGAGCGCGGCCAGATCCGTGACGTGTCCGTCGAGGCGCTCAACGACCTCCGGGCGCTGGAGCAGCGCGCGGAGGAGCGCCTGGAGCGCAGGGCGATCGAGCCGGAGACGTTCAAGCGGCCCGAGGAGGCGTCGAAGTGAACCCGGTCAACTACCTCTACCTCGCCGCCCTGCTGTTCACGATCGGCGCGACCGGCGTACTGATCCGGCGCAACGCCATCGTGGTCTTCATGTGCATCGAGCTGATGCTGAACGCCTGCAACCTCGCGTTCGTCACCTTCTCCCGGATGCACGGCAACCTCGACGGCCAGATCATCGCCTTCTTCACGATGGTCGTCGCCGCCGCGGAGGTCGTGGTGGGCCTCGCGATCATCGTGTCGCTGTTCCGTACCCGCCACTCGGCCTCGGTCGACGACGCCAGCCTGATGAAGCTGTAAGGGGTCGGAAGAATCGTGGAGAACCTGATCGCGCCGCTCATCGCGGCGCCCCTGCTCGGAGCGGCCGTCCTCCTGGTCGGCGGCCGGCGGCTCGACCGCGTCGGCCACTGGATCGGCACGCTCCTGTCGGCCGCCTCCTTCGTGTTCGGCCTGGTCCTCTTCGCCGACCTGCTCGGCAAGGGAGCCGAACACCGCACGCTGACCCAGCACCTGTTCAGCTGGGTCCCGGTGGCCGGTTTCCAGGCGGACGTGACCTTCCGCCTGGATCAGCTGTCGATGACGTTCGTCCTGCTGATCACGGGCGTCGGCTCGCTGATCCACCTGTACTCGGTCGGGTACATGGAGCACGACGAGCGGCGCCGCCGCTTCTTCGGCTATCTGAACCTGTTCCTCGCGGCGATGCTGCTGCTCGTCCTCGCCGACAACTACCTGCTGCTGTACGTCGGCTGGGAGGGCGTCGGTCTCGCCTCGTACCTGCTGATCGGCTTCTGGCAGCACAAGCCCAGCGCCGCCACGGCCGCGAAGAAGGCATTCCTGGTCAACCGCGTCGGCGACATGGGCCTGTCGATCGCGATCATGCTGATGTTCACCACCTTCGGCAGCTTCGCCTTCGGCCCGGTCCTCAGCAGCACCGGGGACACCTCCGAGGGCAAGCTCACCGCGATCGGCCTGATGCTGCTGCTGGCCGCCTGCGGCAAGTCCGCCCAGGTGCCGCTCCAGTCCTGGCTCGGGGACGCCATGGAGGGCCCGACCCCGGTCTCGGCCCTGATCCACGCGGCGACGATGGTGACCGCGGGCGTCTACCTGATCGTCCGTTCCGGCGCCATCTTCAACGCGGCCCCCGACGCCCAGCTGGCCGTCACCGTGGTCGGCGCGGTCACGCTCCTGTTCGGTGCGATCGTCGGTTGCGCCAAGGACGACATCAAGAAGGCGCTGGCCGGCTCGACCATGTCGCAGATCGGCTACATGGTGCTGGCCGCGGGCCTCGGCCCCATCGGCTACGTCTTCGCGATCATGCACCTGGTGACGCACGGCTTCTTCAAGGCCGGACTGTTCCTCGGCGCCGGCTCCGTGATGCACGGCATGAACGACGAGGTCGACATGCGCAAGTACGGCGGCCTGCGCAGGTACATGCCGATCACGTTCATCACCTTCGGCCTCGGCTATCTCGCCATCATCGGCTTCCCGGGCCTGTCCGGCTTCTTCTCCAAGGACAAGATCATCGAGGCGGCGTTCGCCAAGGGCGGCACCGAGGGCTGGATCCTCGGCGGCGCGGCCCTGCTGGGCGCGGCCATCACCGCCTTCTACATGACGCGCGTGATGCTGATGACGTTCTTCGGAGAGGAGCGTTGGAAGAACCAACCCACTCGCTCGCCGGAGGCGCCGAGCGCCGAGCCCGCCGCCGAGACCCGCGGCGAGCACACCGAGCCGCACCCGCACGAGTCCCCGAAGGTCATGACGATCCCCATGATCGTGCTGGCCGTCGGCTCCGTCTTCGGCGGTGGCTTCTTCAGCATCGGCGACCGCTTCCTGCACTGGCTGGAGCCGGTCACGGGCCACAGCGAGGGCGACTCCCCGCTCAGCGCCGCCGTGGTCACCGGTGCCACCATGGTCTGCCTGGTCCTCGGCGTCGCCATCGCCTGGGCCCAGTACGGCCGCAAGCCCGTCCCGGTGGTCGCCCCGCGCGGCTCCCTGCTCACCCGCGCGGCCCGCCGCGACCTCCTCCAGGACGACTTCAACCACGTCGTCCTGGTGCGCGGCGGCGAGCACCTCACGCGCTCCCTGGTGTACGTCGATCACACCCTGGTCGACGGCGTCGTCAACGGCACGGCGGCCGGTTTCGGCGGTCTGTCCGGACGGCTGCGCCGGCTCCAGAACGGCTTCGCCCGCTCCTACGCGGTCTCGATGTTCGGCGGTGCGGCACTCCTGATCGCCGCGACCCTGCTGATGAGGGCGGTCTGATACCGATGTCCTTTCCTCTGCTGACAGCGACGGCGGCGCTCCCGGCCCTCGGGGCCGTCGCCACGGCCGCCGTGCCGGCCGCCCGGCGCACCGCCGCGAAGTGGCTGGCGCTGGTCGTCTCGCTCGCCACACTCGCCCTGGGGATCACCGTCCTCGTCCGCTTCGACCCCGACGGCACCCGCTACCAGCTCACCGAATCCCACGCCTGGATCAAGGACTTCGGGGTCAGGTACGAGCTGGGCGTCGACGGCATCGCGGTGGCGCTCATCGCGCTGACCGCCGTACTGATCCCGTTCATCATCCTCGCCGGCTGGCACGACGCCGACCCGCTGGAAACGGGGAGCCGCCGCTGGCGTCCCACTCAGGGCTTCTTCGCGCTGATCCTCGCCGTCGAGGCGATGGTGATCATCTCGTTCGAGGCCACCGACGTCTTCCTCTTCTACATCTTCTTCGAAGCCATGCTCATCCCGATGTACTTCCTCATCGGCGGCTTCGGGGACCGTGCCCACGAGCACGGCGAGGAGACGGCGGCCACGCAGCGGTCGTACGCGGCGGTGAAGTTCCTGCTGTACAACCTGGTCGGCGGTCTGATCATGCTGGCCGCGGTGATCGGCCTCTACGTGGTCGCCGGGAACTTCTCGCTCACGGAGATCGCCGAGGCCCGCGCGAACGGTTCGCTGCACATGGCGACCAGCACCGAACGCTGGCTGTTCCTGGGCTTCTTCTTCGCCTTCGCGGTCAAGGCGCCGCTGTGGCCGCTGCACACCTGGCTGCCCAACGCCATGCAGGAGTCCACCGCCCCGGTCGCCGTGCTCATCACCGCTGTCGTCGACAAGGTGGGCACCTTCGCGATGCTGCGCTTCTGCCTCCAGCTCTTCCCGGAGGCCAGCAAGTGGGCCACGCCCGTGATCCTCGTCCTGGCACTCATCAGCATCGTCTACGGCGCACTGCTCGCCGTCGGCCAGCGGGACATCAAGCGTCTGGTGGCCTACGCGTCGATCTCGCACTTCGGCTTCATCATCATGGGCGTCTTCGCGATGACCAGTCAGGGCCAGTCCGGCGCCACCCTCTACATGGTCAATCACGGCATCTCCACGGCCGCGCTGATGCTGGTCGCCGGCTTCCTGATCTCCCGGCGCGGCTCGCGGCTCATCGCCGACTACGGAGGCGTGCAGAAGGTCGCTCCGGTGCTCGCCAGCACCTTCCTGATCGGCAGCCTCGCCACCCTCTCGCTCCCCGGACTCGCGCCGTTCGTGAGTGAGTTCCTGGTCCTGGTCGGCACCTTCGCGCGCTACCCGGCGATCGGCATCATCGCCACCTTCGGCATCGTCCTCGCCGCGCTCTACACCCTCGTCCTGTACCAGCGGACGATGACGGGCCCGGTGAAGCCGGAGGTCTCCGCGATGCCCGACCTCCGCGCGCGTGAGCTGGTCGTCGTAGCCCCGCTGATCGTGCTGCTGATCTTCCTGGGCGTCTACCCGAAGCCCGTCACGGACATCGTCAACCCGGCGGTCAAGCAGACCATGTCCGACGTTCACAAGAAGGACCCCAAGCCCGAGGTGGAGGCGGCCAAGTGAGCGCATCAGCCGTCCACAGCCTGTGGACAACCGCGGCCGATCCGATCTCGAAGATCGACGCGCCGAAGATCGAATACGGACAATTGTCGCCGACGCTGATCGTGATCGGTGCGGCGCTGGTCGGGGTGCTCATCGAGGCGTTCGTACCGCGCAGGTCCCGCTACTACGCGCAGGTGTTCGTCTCCGCCGTAGCCCTGTGCGCCGCGTTCGCCGCGGTCGTCGCGCTCGCGACCGACGGCTTCGGCACCACCAAGGCGCACATCGCGGCCATGGGCGCGATCGCCGTCGACGGCCCGGCCCTGTTCCTCCAGGGAACCATCCTGCTGGCCGGCCTGGTCGGCCTGTTCACCTTCGCCGAGCGGCGCCTGGACCCGGCCGCGCACGGCAACCGGGTCGACTCCTTCGCCGCGCAGGCCGCCTCCGTACCCGGCAGCGACAGCGAAAAGGCGGCGGTGAAGGCCGGCTTCACCACCACCGAGGTCTTCCCGCTGCTCCTCTTCGCGGTCGGCGGCATGCTGGTCTTCCCCGCGGCCAGTGACCTGCTGACCCTGTTCGTGGCCCTGGAGGTCTTCTCCCTGCCGCTGTACCTGCTGTGCGCGCTGGCCCGCCGCAAGCGGCTGATGTCGCAGGAGGCCGCGGTCAAGTACTTCCTCCTGGGCGCGTTCGCCTCGGCGTTCACGCTGTTCGGCATCGCGCTGCTGTACGGCTACGCGGGCTCGGTGTCGTACGCGCGCATCGCACAGGTCGTCGAAGGCACCGCCACCAACGTCGACCCGGCCCTCGCCAACACCATGGGCAACGACGTTCTGCTGCTGATCGGCGGCGCCATGCTCGTGATGGGCCTGCTGTTCAAGGTGGGCGCGGTGCCGTTCCACATGTGGACGCCCGACGTCTACCAGGGCGCGCCCACCCCGGTGACCGGCTTCATGGCGGCGGCGACGAAGGTGGCCGCCTTCGGCGCGCTGCTGCGTCTGCTGTACGTCGTTCTGCCCGGGCTGCGCTGGGACTGGCGGCCGGTCATGTGGGCCGTGGCGATCATCACCATGCTGGGCGGTGCCATCGTCGCCATCACCCAGACCGACATCAAGCGGCTGCTGGCCTACTCGTCCATCGCACACGCGGGATTCATCCTCGCGGGTGTCATCGCCACCTCGAAGGACGGCGTGTCGTCCGTCCTCTTCTACCTGGCTGGCTACTCCTTCGTGACGATCGGCGCGTTCGCCGTGGTCACGCTGGTGCGGGACGCGGGCGGCGAGGCGACCCACCTGTCGAAGTGGGCGGGCCTCGGCCGCCGCTCGCCGCTGGTGGCGGCCGTGTTCGCGGTGTTCCTGCTGGCCTTCGCCGGCATCCCGCTGACCTCCGGGTTCGCCGGGAAGTTCGCCGTGTTCAAGGCGGCGGCGGACGGCGGCGCGGCCCCGCTGGTCGTGGTCGGTGTGATCTCATCGGCCATCGCCGCGTTCTTCTACATCCGCGTGATCGTGCTGATGTTCTTCAGCGAGCCGCGGCCGGAAGGCCCGACGGTGGCCGTGCCGTCACCGCTGACCATGGTCGCGATCGGCCTGGGCGTGGCGGTGACGCTGGTGCTCGGCGTCGCGCCCCAGTACTTCCTGGACCTGGCGAGCCAGGCGGGAGTCTTCGTGCGCTGACGTTCCTCTCGCACATGCCGCTGCCCGGCACCCACGTTCAAAGGGTGCCGGGCAGCGGTTGTCTCCCGGGCTCACCGACACCGAGGCGCTCCCGGGGCCGGGTCTCGCTCGTCGCTTCACGTGTCCGAGCGGTGACGCCCGCGAGCGAGGAAACCTGTGGATAACTCCGAGGCTGTCGGTCCGGGCCCCTATGGTGGAGGCAGCGGTCGAGAGACGACACACGGGGGACCGACGGGGGACAGGACGATGGGCGTGACGGGCGGGATCAGTGAGATGCCACAGGTGACCGAGGGGCCGGGCGCGGCCGACAGCGAGACGCTGGCCACGCTGAGCCGGGTCTTCGGATACGAGGCCTTCCGGGGCGAGCAGCAGGCGATCATCGAGCACGTGGTGGCGGGCGGCGACGCCGTCGTCCTCATGCCCACCGGCGGCGGCAAATCGCTGTGCTACCAGATCCCGGCCCTGGTCCGGCCCGGCACCGGCGTGGTGATCTCGCCGCTGATCGCGCTCATGCAGGACCAGGTGGACGCCCTGCGTGCCCTCGGCGTCCGCGCCGGCTTCATGAACTCCACGCAGGACTACGACGAGCGGCGCGTGGTCGAGGCCGAGTTCCTGGCCGGCGAACTGGACCTGCTCTACCTGGCGCCGGAACGGCTGCGCCTGGACGCCACGCTGGACCTGCTCTCCCGAGGCAAGATCTCCGTCTTCGCCATCGACGAGGCCCACTGTGTGTCCCAGTGGGGCCACGACTTCCGCCCCGACTATCTCGCGCTGTCCCTGCTCGGCGAGCGCTGGCCGGACGTCCCGCGGATCGCCCTGACCGCCACGGCCACCCACGCCACCCACCAGGAGATCACCCAGCGGCTGAACCTGCCGACGGCCCGCCACTTCGTCGCCAGCTTCGACCGGCCCAACATCCAGTACCGGATCGTGCCCAAGGCCGACCCCAAGAAGCAGCTGCTCGCCTTCCTCCGCGAGGAGCACCCGGGCGACGCCGGCATCGTGTACTGCCTCTCGCGCAACTCGGTGGAGCGTACGGCGGAGTTCCTGACCGCCAACGGCATCGCGGCGGTGCCGTACCACGCGGGCCTGGACGCGGGCACACGCGCGGCGCACCAGTCCCGCTTCCTGCGCGAGGACGGCCTGGTCGTGGTGGCGACCATCGCCTTCGGCATGGGCATCGACAAGCCGGACGTACGCTTCGTCGCCCATCTGGACCTGCCCAAGTCCATCGAGGGCTACTACCAGGAGACCGGCCGGGCGGGCCGCGACGGCCTGCCGTCCACGGCCTGGATGGCGTACGGCCTGAACGACGTCATACAGCAGCGCAAGCTGATCCAGTCCGGCGAGGGCGACGAGGCGTTCCGCCGCCGGGCCGCCGCCCACCTCGACTCCATGCTCGCGTTGTGCGAGACGGCCCGATGCCGCCGCGGCCAGCTGCTCGCCTACTTCGGCCAGGACCCCGACGCCACGGGCTGCGGCAACTGCGACACCTGCCTCACCCCGCCCGAGACCTGGGACGGCACGGTCGCCGCGCAGAAGGTGCTGTCCACGGTGGTGCGGTTGCAGCGGGAACGCGGCCAGAAATTCGGCGCGGTGCAGATCATCGACATCCTGCTCGGCAAGCGCACCGGCAAGGTGATCCAGTTCGACCACGACCAGCTGTCCGTCTTCGGCATCGGCCAGGACCTCAGCGAGGGCGAGTGGCGGGGCGTCATCCGGCAGCTGCTGGCTCAGGGGCTGCTCGCGGTCGAAGGGGAGTACGGCACGCTGGTGCTCACCGAGGCGAGCGGCGCGGTGCTGCGCAGCGAGCGCGAGGTGGCGCTGCGCAAGGAGCCGAAGAAGCCGGCCGCCTCCCGGCCGCGGTCCGCCGGCGCCTCCGGAGGCGCCGGCAAGGCCAAGACCGCCGCGGCCGAGCTGCCCGACGCGCTGCTCCCCGCCTTCGAGGCCCTGCGGGCCTGGCGCGCCGAGCAGGCCCGGGAACAGGGTGTCCCGGCGTACGTCATCTTCCACGATGCCACCCTGCGGGAAATCGTCACCCGCTGGCCCGGTTCGGTGCGGGAGCTGGGCACGGTGGGCGGCGTCGGCGAGAAGAAGCTGGTGACGTACGGAGAAGGGGTGCTCGAGGTGCTGGGCTCCCTGGACGCGCCGGCTCCGGCCGCCGGCCCGACTCCGGAGGGCGCCGGGGCACCCGAGGACGACTGGACCGAGCTCGGGGACGAGCCGGAGCCGGACGACTGGATATAGCCCGGTACGGCACAGCCCCGTGCGGGCCGGCGTGGTGCGGGGCTCACAGCCCTCGCGCCGCGTAGGCCCGGACGTCCGCGTCGGAGTCGCCCGTCGCCGTGGCGAGGGCCGCGTGGGCCTCCGGTGAGGCCCGGTGCCGGCTCAGGGCCAGGACCGCCGCCTTGCGGACATCGGCGTTCCGGTCGGCGAGGGACTTGGCGAGGGCAGGGACGGCCGTGCCGGTGGCCGCGGCCGACAGCGCGGCCGCGGCGCCGGACCGCACCTGCCAGGCCGGATCGGACAGGGCGGCCACGGCACGGGCGGCCAGCGGCGGCGGGCAGCCGGTGGCGGCCAGCGCACCGAGCGCGGCGCCACGCACCAGTGGGTCGCCGTCCTCGATGAGCCGCTCCAGCGTGGCGGTGAGCAGGTCCCGGTCGGCCCCGTCGAGGGGTGCCGAGCCGACGGTCGCCAGGGCCTTGGCCACGGCGACCCGGACCTCCCGGGAGGGATCGTCCGCGGCGCCCGCCAGAGGCCGGACCGCGTTCACCGAGACGAGCGCCCGTACGGCCTCCGTCCGGACGGCGATGTCGGGGTCCTCCAGGGCCCCCGCGAACACCTTGGCGTCGCCGAGCCGCAGAGCCCGCAGCAGGTCGAGGGCGGCGGCACGGACCACGGGGTCGTCCTGGGCGAGCGCACCGGTGAGGGCGGCGCCCAGGGAGGGGTCGGGCGGCAGCGTCTCGACGAGCTCGCGCAGTGAGGCGGCCGCGGTCGCGCGGACCTCGGCGTCGGGGTCGGCGAGCGCGCCGACAAGGGCCTGCCCCGTGCCGGGCGGCACGGTCTCGGTGAGCACCGAGACGGCCGTACGGCGCACCGCGGCATCGGAGTCGGTCAAGTAGGGCTCGACGGCGACGAGTTCGGGCTCCGCCTCGGCCAGCTCCAGCAACTTCAGCAGCCGCGGCGAGGCAGAGCCCCGCGCGCCGGCCCGGTCCACGCGACCGGCGGCACGCGCGTGCGTGGGCCCCGCGGCCACCGGCGCCACCTCGCGCGGCCCGGCCGTGGCCACGTGCTCGGGACGGACCTCGCCCAAAGGCCGGGAGGGACCGCCGACCGGCGTGAACTCCGCCACCGGGACCAGATAGGGAGCCACGGGGCGAGCCGTGAACTCCATCGAACCAGAGGGGGACTTGTGCAGATCGAGATGATGGAACCAGGAGACGTCGTCACGCCCGGGGTGGTCGAGACGTTCGTGGTAGAGACCCCAGCGCGACTCGGTACGAGCCAGCGATGCGCGGGCGGCCATCTCCGCGCAGTCGCGTATGAAGGTGACCTCGGCACAGCGCATCAGCTCATGCGGGGTGCGGGCGCCCATCGCGGCGATGTCGGTGCGCATCCGCTCGAACGCGTCGAGCGCGAGGGAGAGCCGCGCGCCGGACTTCGGCGGTGCCACGTAGTCGTTCACGAAGCGGCGCAGCTTGTACTCGACCTGGGTCTGCGGCGGGCCGTCCGGGTTGCGCAGCGGACGGTAGATCAGCTCGTGCGCCGTGCGCACCTGGTCCGCGGGAAGCTCACCCTCGTACGCCGTGTACTGGGCGGCGTCCGCTCCCGCGAGGTCACCGAAGACGAAGGCGCCGATCATGTAGTTGTGCGGGACGCAGGCGAGGTCGCCGGCGGCGTACAGGCGGGGGACGGTAGTGCGGGCGTGGTCGTCGACGCGGACGCCGGAGGCGGAGTGGCCGCCGCACAGGCCGATCTCGGAGATGTGCATCTCGACGTCGTGGGTGCGGTAGTCGTGCCCGCGGCCGGAGTGGAAGGTGCCGCGGGTGGGCCGCTCGGTGGAGTGCAGGATCGACTCCAGGGCGGAGATCGACTCCTCGGGCAGGTGGCTGAGTTTCAGGTAGACCGGGCCCCGGTCGCTGGCGACCTCGGCGGCGAACTCGGCCATCATCTGCCCGGACCAGTAGTCGGAGTCGACGAAGCGCTCACCGTTCCGGTTGACCTGGTAGCCACCGAACGGATTGGCGACGTAGGCGCAGGCCGGCCCGTTGTAGTCCTTGATCAACGGGTTGATCTGGAAGCACTCGATGCCGGTCAGCTCGGCGCCCGCGTGGTAGGCCATGGCGTACCCGTCGCCGGCGTTGGTGGGGTTCTCGTAGGTGCCGTAGAGGTAGCCGGAAGCGGGCAGGCCGAGCCGGCCGCAGGCCCCGGTCGCGAGGATCACCGCGCCCGCGCGAACGGTGACGAAGGCGCCGGTGCGGGTGTGGAACCCGGCGGCGCCCACCGCCCGTCCCTCGGCGGTGAGGATCCGGACCGGCATCAGCCGGTTCTCGATCCTGATCCGCTCCCGCATCTCGCGCCGCCGCAACTGCCGGTAGAGGACCTTTTTGACGTCCTTGCCCTCTGGCATCGGCAATACGTACGAGCCGGAGCGGTGGACCTGGCGGACCGCGTACTCGCCGTGCTCGTCCTTCTCGAACTTGACCCCGTACGACTCGAGCCGCCGCACCATAGCGAAGCCCCGCGTGGCCGTCTGGCGGACGGTGGACTGGTCGACGATGCCGTCGTTGGCGCGGGTGATCTCGGCGACGTAGTCGTCGGGCTCGGCGCGGCCGGGGATGACGGCGTTGTTGACGCCGTCCATGCCCATGGCGAGCGCGCCGGAGTGCCGGACGTGGGCCTTCTCCAGCAGCAGAACGTTCGCGCCGCGCTCGGCGGCGGTCAGGGCGGCCATGGTGCCGGCGGTGCCGCCGCCGATGACGAGGACATCGCAGGTCAGCTCATCGGCGTCGGTGACGGCGGGAATCTCCAGGGGGTCGGGCGCGGGGGTGGTCACCGGGATGCCTTTCAGGAGCCGAGTGAGGTGAGGATGGCGCGGCGCAGTGCCACGCGGGCCGGATCGTCGAAGGCCGCGCGGTCACGCGGGCGTGGCACCTCGTGCACGACGGCCACACGACCCGAACCGAGCAGGGCCACACGGTCGCCGAGGAAGAGGGCCTCGTCCACGTCGTGCGTGACGAAGACGACGGTCGCGCCCGTACCGCGCAACACCTCCACCAGCAGTTCCTGCATGCCGGAGCGGGTCTGCGCGTCAAGGGCGCCGAAGGGCTCGTCCATGAGGACCGCGCGCGGGCTGTCCGCCAAGGCACGGGCCAACTGGGCGCGTTGGCGCTGCCCACCGGATACCCGGTGCGGCAACTGTCCGGCCTGCGCGCTGAGCCCGACCCGAGTGAGCCACGACTCGGCCCGGGAACGCCGCTCCGCGCGTGGTACGCCCCTGATGGCCAGCGGAAGTTCGACGTTTCCGCGCAAGGTGCGCCAGGGCAGCAGTGCGTCCTCCTGGAAGACGAGGGCGCGGTCGGCCGACGGCCCGGTCAGCGGGCTGCCGTCCACCTCGGCCGTGCCGCCCAGCGGCGGCAGCAGCCCGGCGAGCGTGCGCAGCAGTGTGGACTTGCCGCAGCCGGAGGCGCCGACGATGGTGAGGATCTCGCCCGGTGCGACCTCCAGGTCGATGCCGTCGAGGACCGGAGCGTCCGGGTGGCCGAGGACGGCTGAGCGGAAGGCGAGCCGTGTACCGCGCACGGTCGCCGGTGCCGGCGCGGCGGGAGCGGTGACGGTCTCAGACGAGGTGCTCATCGCGGGCCTCCTCGGTGTCGTTCTGGCCCTGCTGCTCGGACTGGGCATGCTGCTCGGGATCGCTGTGGGGGCGAGCGGGGGCGGCGAGTGGCCGGGGCGCGCGGGTGCGGCTTTTGGGGACGTACGAGGTGCGGGGCAGCCAGCGGGTCAGCCGGCGGCCGAGGAGTTCCACGGCCGTCGAGGTGATCCAGCCGAGCACGCCGATCGTGACCATGCCGACGAAGACACCCGGGTAGTCGACCACCGTGTAGTCCTGCCAGGTGCGGTAGCCGACCCCGTACTGGCCCGAGATCATCTCGGCGGAGATCACGCAGATCCACGACACACCGATGCCTACCGACAGCCCGCCGAAGATGCCGGGCAGTGCGCCCGGCAGGACGACGGAGCGGAGGATCCGGAGCCGCCCGGCGCCCATGGTGCGCACCGCCTCCTCCCAGACCGGGGTCAGCGCGCGGACCGCGTGCCGGGTGGAGACCAGCGCGGGGAAGAAGGCGGCGGTGCAGGTGATGAAGACGATGCCCTGTTCGTTCGACGGGAACAGCAGGATCGCGACGGGGACCAGGGCGATCGCCGGGATCGGGCGGACGACTTCCAGTACCGGGCCGAGCAGGTCCTCGGCCAGGCGGGAGCGGGCCACGAGCACGCCGGTCGCCACACCGAGGACGGCCGCCAGCGCGAAGCCGGTCAGGATGCGGGTGAGGCTGTCGGTGAGGTCGGTCCAGTAGTCGCCGCGGGACACACGGTCACCGAAGGTGCGGGCCACGTCGGTGACGGTCGGGAACTGTGAGAAGCGCAGCCACAGATCGACGTCCAGGCCGGTCAGCAGTTGCCACAGGCCGAGGGCGGCGGCCAGGGACGCGGTCCGCAACGCATAACGGGCCACGGGCCGCCGGGTCATGAGGCCAGCTCCAGTGCCTGGCGGTAGGACAGTGTCCGGGCGCCGGCGTGGGCGGAGGCGTAGGACTGCGCGGTGGCCGGGGTGACGAAGGGCAGCAGCCGGTCGCCGTCGGCCACCCAGACCGCCTTGTCGGCGAACCACAGGGTGCCGGTGGTGGCGTCGGGGGTGTAGGCGGCGCGGATGTCGTCCTGGTGCACGGCCAGATATGCCAGCAGTTTCCTCGGGCTTGTGAAGGCGAGGGTCTTCTCGCTGCCCTTGGCCCACACCTCGCTCGCGGCCGGCGGCGGTGACGCGGCGAGCCGCTTGGCGTAGGACGCGCCGAGGGCCTTCTTCACGTACTGGTCGTCGACGAAGGAGTCCACGTCTATGTCACCGGTCAGCTTGGCGGCCTTCAGTACGGCCACGTCCTGTTCGAGTGCGGAGACGAGCCGTGGTGTGACTGCCGGGTTGAAGGTGGCGATGCCGTGGGCGCCGTTGTAGAGGTAGACGACCTCGGCGGGCAGGCCGGTCGCCTCGGCGACCTTCTCGGCCGCTGTGACGGGATGGCTGTTGAGGTAGTCCGTCGCCTGGGCCTGTGCCTTGATGAAGGCCTCCAGGACGGCCGGGTGCTGCCGGGTGAAGTCCTCGCGTGCGGTGACCCCGTGGAAGGTGGGCAGGTTCAGCTGCGCGCCGTCGTACAGGGCCTTCGCCTTGCCCTGGTAGGCGAGCAGGCCGGGCCAGGCGACGAACTGCGACAGCGCGTCCACGCTGCCGGCGGACAGCGCCGAAGCGCCCACCGCGGGCTGCTGGTTGAGCTTGGTGATTCCTTTGTTCGGGTCGATGCCGGCGTGCTGGAGAGCGCGAACGAGGGTGCCGTCGGCGGCGGAGCCGACGCTCGTGGAAACCTTCTTGTCCTTCAGGTCCTTCAGGGACGTGAGTGTGGAGTCCGGTGCGGTGACGATGGTGTTGAGGCCGCCACGCAGGTTGTAGCCGGTGACGGAGACGAGATGGGTCGGACGGCCCAGTTGCCTGCCGCGGGCCGCGTTGAGCAGCAGCGGGAAGTCGCCCATCGAGCCGATGTCGATCTTCCCGGCGGTCATCTGGGCGGTGATCGGGGCGCCGGTGGCGTAGTCCTGCCAGTCGACCTCGTAGGTGTGGCCGTCGTGCAGGGAGTTGAGCTGCTTCTCGAAGTACCCGAGGGAACGCAGCAGGGTCCCCGCGGTGACGGTGTTGATGGTCTTGGACTGGTAGCCGACGGTCACGGTGACCGTGGAGCCGCTGCCGGCCTCGGCGTTGCCGCCGCAGGCGGTCAGGGGCAGCAGGAGTGCGGCGGTGGACAGGACGACTGCCGTACGTTTCATGGTGGTTGTACCTCTCACCGCAGCAGATAGGGCATGTTGACCGTGACGGCTCCGGTGGGGCAGCGGGCCGCACACGGGCCGCAGTACCAGCACTCGTCGACGTGCATGTACGCCTTGCCGTTGCGCTCGTCGATGGCGAGGGAGTCCAGCGGGCACATGTCCACGCAGAGGGTGCAGCCGTCGATGCACTTCGACTCGTCGATGGTCACGGGCACGTCGGCCCGCTGGGGCGCCAAGGGCATGGCTGTCTCCAGGAAACGTCCAGGCGGGGTGGTTACGAGCGGTGGAGCAGACCGCTCATGGTGATGCGGTCGCCGCGGAAGCGGATGAACTCCAGGTCGACGGGGCGGCCGTCGCCGAGGTGCGTGAGGCGCTCCAGCATCAGGACGGCGGCGCCGCGCGGGGCCTGGAGCACGGCCGCGGAGTGGGCGTCCGCGTTCACCGCCTCCAGGGTGATCTCGGCGTGGCCGAGACGCCGGCCGGTGATGGCTTCCAGGAGCCGGAAGACATCGGTGTTCTCCAGGTCGGCGCCGAGCAGGGCGGTGCCGATGTCGAGCGGGATGTAGGTGAGGTCGAGGGAGAGCGGGAGGCCGTTCAGGCGGCGCAGGCGTTCGATGTACAAGACGTCGGTGCCGGCCGGGACACGGAGGCGTTCGGCCACGGGGGCGGGTGCGGGAGCGGGGCCCATGGTGCGGACCTCGTTGGTGACGCGGCCGTGTTCGCGCAGGGTTTCCGCGAGGCCCATCAGACGGTCGAGCCCGTGGGGGTATTTCCGGGCGACGACGACGGTGCCGACACCGGGCAGCCGGTCCACCAGGCTTTCGGACCGGAGCAGGTCCAAGGCCTGGCGGACGGTGTTGCGGGTGGCGCGGTAGTCGGTGGCGAGGGTGGACTCGTGAGGGAGGGTGCCGTCCTGGAAGGCGCCGGTGAGGATCTGGCGGCGCAGCAGGTCGGCGAGCTGCCGGGCCCGGTCCGCACGCAGCCGTCGCCGCGCGCGGTGGGCGGCGACGGTGGTCGCGGCGCCCTGCCCGGCGTGGTCTCGGGGGCGGTCGGTGGGTGGCATGGCTGGAACCATACCCAGCCGGTAGGGAATGGCGTGTTGCTGGAGTGTTGCGCCAGGTGAGGACTCGCTGGATAAGCCTCTGAGCTGCTGGTTTTGTCCCTAGGCGGCAAGATCTGCCACCCGGCGGGACGGTCAGGACAGTGCCGAGAGGCCCGGAGCGAAGGTGATCAAAAGCGGCAGCAGCGGCACCAGCGCGGCCACGGTCGTCGTCAGCGCCCGGTGCCGGCGCAGCAGTCGCGGCGGGGGTTCCAGGAGGCGGTCCACGCGCTCGCCGAGGAGGCGGCGGCTGGAGTCGCAGGACAGGACACCCCGGTGCTGGTTCAGCTCGATCAGGGCGAGGGCCGTGGTGAGGTGCCCGCAGCGGCGGGACGCCGTGTCGTCGGCGGCCAGTTCCACCAGGCGGTGCGTCTGGTCGCAGAAGTAGGCGAAGAGCGGCACTCGCGGGAAGCCGGTGGCCAGCGCGGTCGACAGGTGCAGCAGCCAGTCGTGGTGAGCGCGGGCGTGTCCGCGCTCGTGGGTGAGGACGGCGTCCAGCTGGGGATTGGTGAGGCGGTGCAGCGCCCCGGTGGTGACGACCAGTTGCGGCGGGTGTCCGGGCATCCACCAGGCGTCCGGGTACTCGTCCTCCAGGACCAGCATCGGCCCGCGTGCCGCCGGCAGCCCGGCCGGCAGATCGGGGGCGCGTTCCCGCAGGTGCGCCCGGGCCTGGCCCCGGCTGCGGCGGGCCTCCACGAGTTCCCGGGCCAGCATCGCCGTGGTCCAGGCGGCCCCGCAGGCCAGCAGCACGGTGAGCACGGCGGCCCACACCGGCGCGGCGGACAGGTCGTACGCGGCGGTGACGGCGGGCGGCGCCGGTGCGAACACGCGGTCGCGGACGGTGTGGAAGACGGCCGCGGCGCCCAGGACCAGCGCGGTGAGGCAGGACAGCAGGACGGTGGCGACCAGGCACTGCCACACCCACAGCGCGACCACGGGTTCCCGCTCGGGCCAGGCCGCCCGGGTCAGCGCGCGCGGTGCCGGGACGGCGGCCGTCAGGGCGACGGCGCTCAGCAGGAGCAGGCAGACGGTCATGCCGGGGCTCCGGTTCCTGGTCGGAGAGGCGTGCGGGTGTCGGTGGTGCCGGGCACGCGTCACGCGGCTGTCTGCCGCGCGGGTGCGTGTCCCTGTCAGTATGACGAAGACGGCCGGTGCGAGGCAGGTCTCGGCGACGATCCGGCCGGGCCGCGCACGCGCGAGACACGGCGCGGGGCGGAGGGGGCCGTGCGGACGGTGCCGCGGTCCCGCGGGGTCGGTACGGCGCCCGCCGGGATGCCGGCGGTCACTCATGACGAACCAACCCGGTACAGGCACGCTTCCGTGCCCGCCGCTTGTGTCAAGCGGCGGGCACAAGAAGACGTCCACGGTGGACCGTGTCAACCGCCTGTTACGAGCCGTCGGGCGGTGTCGCGTCTCATCCCGCCACGACGCGCCCGCTGACCTCGCCCAGTCCCACCCGGCGGCCGTCCGCGCCGGGCGCCCAGGCCGACAGCGTCACCACGTCCCCGTCCTCCAGGAAGGTCCGCTTGCCGTCCGGGAGTTCGAGGGGGTCGCGGCCGTTCCAGGTCAGCTCCAGCAGGGAGCCGCGCTGGCGCTCGTCCGGGCCGCTGACCGTGCCCGAGCCGTACAGGTCGCCCGTGCGCAGCGAGGCGCCGTTGACCGTCATGTGGGCGAGCTGCTGGGCGGCGGTCCAGTACATGGTGGAGAACGGCGGCTCGGAGACCACATGGCCGTTGATGGCGACGGAGATACGGAGGTCGTAACCGCCGGGCTCCACGCCGGGCGCCGAGTCGTCCAGGTAGGGCAGCAGCGGGTGCGTGCGCTCCGGCGGCGCCACGCGCGCGTGCTCCAGCGCCTCCAACGGCGTGATCCACGCCGACACCGACGTCGCGAACGACTTGCCGAGGAACGGGCCGAGGGGGACGTACTCCCACGCCTGGACGTCACGCGCGGACCAGTCGTTCAGCAGGCACAGCCCGAAGACGTGCTCCCGGAAGTCGCCGAGCGTGACGGGGCTGCCCAGCTCCGACGGCACGCCGACGACGAAGCCGACCTCTGCCTCGATGTCCAGCCGGATCGACGGGCCGAAGACGGGCGCGGGGTCGGCCGGGCTCTTGCGCTGCCCGGACGGCCGGACGACGTCCGTGCCCGAGACGACGACCGTGCCGGAGCGGCCGTGGTAACCGATCGGAAGATGTTTCCAGTTGGGGGTGAGGGAGTCCTCGGCGTCCGGGCGGAAGATCTGGCCGACGTTGCGGGCGTGGTTCTCCGACGCGTAGAAGTCGACGTAGTCCGCCACCTCGAAGGGCAGGTGCAGGGTCACCTCGGACAGGGGGTGGAACAGCGGCTCGACCGTCGCGCGGTGCGCGGGGTCCGTGACCCAGGACGTGACGGCGCCCCGTACGTCCGACCAGGTGGTGCGGCCGGCGGCCAGCAGCGGGTTGAGGGTGGGACGGGCGAGCAGCGCGTGGTGGGGCGAGCCGAGCGCCGCGGCCGTGGCGCCCGCGTCGAGGACGTGGTTCCCGAGCCGGACGCCGACCCTCCGCTCCGTGCTGCCAGGGGGCGAGAACACGCCATAGGGAAGGTTGTGCGGACCGAAGGGGTCACCCTCGGGGACGTCGAAGGGGGGCATGTGGTGCTGCCTCACTCTCATCCGGGCCGTGCATGGCGATGGGTTCCATGTGGTCGCGCCACACGTTACGGCCGACCTGCGTGTCTTGGGCAGTGCCTCACGACCTGCTCGAAAGGTTGCTCGCACAGTGTCTGAAGAGTCCGTAATGCGCGGATAAGTCTTGCTGGAGGTGGTAATTCCGGCTTAGCGTCCTTTGGGACACGGGCGGGGTGGATCCGTTCCAGCGGGGGGACACGTGGGGGGACCCGTGGCCGGAAACGCCGTCAGTGTGCCCGTGGAGGCCGACCATGACGGGCCGGGGCTGATCATCAAGTTCGGTGACTACCCGCTGCATCACGGTGGGGTCGGCCGAGACGCTCCACCCGGGCCCGCCCCACCGGGCGGGCGCCTGGCCGCACCGGATGGGCGCCGGGCTCACCGGCCGTTGCGGGGAGCGGCTGCCGTCCGGGACCGCGGGCGCCGCCATCACGGCGTCTGTGCCCACCACTTGGGGGCGAGCAGCACGTAAGTGCGTGGAACGACAGGTGAGTCGGCGGGGCTCGGTGTCCGTATTCTCTGATCATGGCACCCACCCCCGCATATGCACTGATCGCCACCGACCTGGACGGGACGCTGCTGCGCGGCGACGACACCGTCTCCGACCGGTCGCTCGCCGCGCTCGCGCGGGTGGCGCGGGCCGGTGCCCGGCACCTGGTGGTGACGGGCCGCCCGGCCCCGCGGGTACGGCCCCTGCTCGAGGACCTCGGCTGCACGGGGCTCGCGGTGTGCGGGCAGGGCGCCCAGGTCTACGACGCCGGAGCCGACCGCCTGCTGTGGTCGGTCCGGCTGGACCGGGAGCTGGCCGAGACCGCGCTCGGCAAGATCGAGGCGGAGGTGGGGCAGGTCTACGCGGCGGTCGACCAGGACGGCGTGGACGGGCTCACGCTCATCGAGCCCGGCTACCGGATGCCCCATCCGACGCTGCCCGCGGTGCGCGTCGGCCGGCGGGACGACCTGTGGTGCGAGCCGATCAGCAAGGTGCTGCTGCGGCACGCCGACCTGTCCGACGACGCGTTGGCGGCCGTGGCGCGCTCGGCGGTGGGCTCGCTGGCCACGGTCACCATGTCGGGTCCGGGCACCGTGGAGCTCCAGCCGAGCGGGGTGACCAAGGCGACCGGGCTGGCGCTGGCCGCCGAGCGGCTGGGGATCGCCGCCGAGCGGGCCCTCGCCTTCGGTGACATGCCCAACGACATCCCCATGTTCGACTGGGCCGGCCGCGGTGTCGCCATGGCCAACGCCCACCCCGAACTCAAGGCGGTGGCCGACGAGATCTCCTTGTCGAACGAGGACGACGGCATCGCCGTCGTCCTCGAAAGACTGTTTCCGACCGACTGACCGGCACATCAGTAGCCGCCGGTCGGCCGGCGTGCTCCGCGCCGGCCCGCCGGCTGTCAGTACGCGCCGAACACGTTGTCGATCGACCCGTACCGCGCGGCCGCGTAGTTGCACGCGGCGGTGATGTTCGCGACCGGGTCGTAGACGTTGAACGACGTTCCGGCGACGTGGTACGCGTTGAACGTCGGGTCGATGACCTGGAGCAGGCCCTTGGACGGGATGCCCTTGGCGGCGTTGGAGTCCCACAGGTTGATGGCGTTCGGGTTGCCCGAGGACTCGCGGATGATGTTGCGGTAGATGCCGTTGTAGGTGCCCGGGATGCCCTTCTCGGCCATGATCGCGAGCGACTCGCGGATCCAGCCGTCCAGGTTGTTCGGGTACCCGGCGAGGGTGGTGGCGGCCGTCGTGGTGCCGGTGGCCGCGGAGGCGCCGGTCGCGCCGACGAGCGGCAGGGCGAGGGTGGCGACGGAGACGCCGGCCACGGCGAGGGTGCGGACGAGGCGGCTGTTGCGGGTACGGCGGGGCTGAGCGGCAGCAGACATGGGGAAGTTCCTCTCCGGCGCCTGCGAGGTGAGCTGTCGGGTTCGGGCGGGGAGGTGCCCGGCCGCGCCCTGGAGGAGGCACGGCTTTACCCCTAGCCGTTCCGGTCGGCGTGTGCCGTCCGGCCCGGCGGCTTACCTGGGTCCCCCGCTCCTGCCGTACGAATGAGTTCGTCGATGGGTTACGCGGGCGGCGGCAGGATTCGGCGTCCGCCCGACGGCCCGGAACGTATGCGAGAGCACATGTCGGGAACAAGTACCCGATGGGCGCAACGTTCCATTTGGCCTTGATCGACTCTGTATGGGGTGCTTGATCCTTTGCGACTGCCAACCCTCAACTCGCCGACGGTGCAAGGGGAAGGAGGGGTTCCGGCAGGTGAGGGGGTCCTGTGGGTGCGTGACCCAATTCACGAAATAGCAAAGTACTTCAAATCAGACATGGGGGATTAGGGGGATTCGATCCTGAAGTCGGAGTGGTGCGGAACCTCGGACGCGGTGCGCGTCGTTGTCGTAGGGGTCGGTGGAGGGTGAGGGGGTGACGGAGAGGGTTGAAAGCGGGGCACGGACATACTGCCCGAATTAGTGTTAAGTCGATAAATGTCCGTTCTTACCATCCGATCGAAAGCATGCCGGTCATGATCTGATACCGCCCGGGCTGGACCGGTGGGCGCTATCGGTGATCGAAAGAGGACCGGATACGCTGACTTGAGTGATGGCAGCGACCTATCGACAAACCGTGTAATCGCCAGCAGACACCAGCAGACAGGAGACCCCTCGTGACCGTCGTCGGGCCGTTCGGGCTGAGCGTGCGGGACCAGGCTCTGGAAGCCGATGTCCAGGCCGGATTGACGGCTGTCGAGGAAGGCTTGCTCGAGGCCACCAAGAGCGAGGTCCCGTTCATCACGGAGGCCGCGCAGCACCTCGTACGGGCCGGCGGGAAGCGGTTCCGTCCGCTGCTCGTGATGCTGGCGGCCCAGTTCGGTGACCCCTACGCGCCGGGTGTCGTGCCGTCGGCCGTGGTCGTGGAGCTGACCCACCTGGCCACGCTGTACCACGACGACGTCATGGACGAGGCCGCCGTGCGGCGCGGCGTGGACAGCGCCAACGCCCGCTGGGGCAACTCGGTCGCGGTCCTCACCGGCGACTTCCTCTTCGCCCGCGCCTCCCAGATCCTCGCCGACCTCGGCCCCGAGGCGGTCCGGGTGCAGGCCCTCGCGTTCGAGCGGCTGGTCACCGGCCAGATCCTGGAGACCGCGGGTCCCTCGGACGGGCGTGACCCGGTCGAGCACTACCTGGACGTGCTCGGCGGCAAGACGGGCTCCCTGGTGGCGGTGTCGTGCCGGTTCGGCGCGATGATGTCCGGCGCCGACGAGACGGTCGTCGACGTACTCACCCAGTACGGCGAACGCCTCGGGGTCGCCTTCCAGCTCGCCGACGACGTCCTGGACATCGCCTCCGACTCCCACGAGTCCGGCAAGACCCCGGGCACCGACCTGCGCGAGGGCATCGCGACCCTGCCGGTGCTCCGGCTGCGCGAGCGGGCCGCCCGGCTGGGGCTGGCCGAGGACATCGCGCTGTGCGAGCTGCTGGACTCCGACCTCAGCGACGACGCCCGGCACGCCGAGGCGCTGACCGCGCTGCGCGCCCACCCCGCGCTGGAGCAGGCCCGCCGGGACACCGTCCGGTACGTGGAGGAGGCGCGGTCCGCGCTGGCCCCGCTGCCCGAGTGCGACGCCAAGGCGGCCCTGCTTGAGCTGTGCGACGCGGTGGTGCACCGCGCCGGCTGACCCGGCCGCACCCCCGTACGGCGGCGCCTTCCGGTACGACCCCTACGGGTCGGGGGGAGAAGCCGCCCTCGTGTGTCATACCGCAGGCGTACACGGAGTTGGCTCCGAGGTCTGACGCTTCCTCACGGCCGATTTGGTCAGATGGAAACCACAGAAATCACCACTCCTCACCGATTCGGGTGAGAATGGCGGCTCAGGTGGACCAGCGTGAGGACAGCCGCCGCCGACGACGGAGGTAAGGCACACATGGCACCGTACGAATCCGACGACGCAGTGGACGCCGCGCGGGACGAAGCCCCGCGCTCCGGCCGGCGCAAAGCCGCCCGGTACGCCGTCCCGGTCGCGGTGGTGGGGGTGGCGGCGGCCACGATCGGGCTGGTCCCGGCGCTCGCCGACTCCGGCGACCCCGACCTCCCGAAGATCAGCGCACAGCAGCTCATCGAGAAGATCGCCAAGTCGGACGTGCAGCAGCTGTCCGGCACGGTGAAGACAAGCACCGACCTCGGCCTGCCCGACCTCGGCGGCTTGGAGAACAGCCTTGCCTCGGGGGCGGGCCAGGGCTCCGGTGACGGTTCCTCCGCCGAACCGCAGGCCAAGCTCACCGAGCTGGTCACCGGCACGCACACCCTGCGCGTCGCCGCGGACGGTCCCGACCGGCAGAAGCTGTCGCTGCTGGAGAGCGGCGCCGAGTACAGCATGATCCACGACGGCAAGGACGTCTGGGGCTACGACAGCAAGAGCAACGAGGTCTACCACTCGACCGCGGCCGGCTCCGGCAAGGACCGCGCGGCCGAGCCGCCCGCCACGCCCAAGGACTTCGCCGACGAGGCCCTGAAGTCGGTGGACGACACCACGTCCGTCACCGTCGACGGCACCGCCCAGGTCGCCGGACGCGACGCCTACAAACTGCTGATCCGGCCCAAGCAGTCCGGCACCACGATCGGCGCCATCAGCATCGCCGTGGACGCGAAGACCGGCCTGCCGCTGAAGTTCACGCTGACCCCGAAGAGCGGCGGCGCCGCCGTGTTCGACGCGGGCTTCACCCAGGTCTCCTTCGCCGAACCGGCCGCCTCCACCTTCGACTTCACCCCGCCCAAGGGCGCGAAGGTCACCGAGGAGAAGGACGGGGCCCAGGCCCGGGAGCACGCCCCGAAGCACGGCGAGGACTTCACCGAGGGCCTGACCGGGCTGAACGTCCTCGGCAAGGGCTGGACGTCCGTCGCCGCCTTCGACACCGGTGCCAAGGGCGGCCTGCCGACCGGCTCCGCGGGCGGTGACCTCGGCGGCTTCCTCGGCTCGCTCGGCGACCAGGTCTCCGGCACGTTCGGCAAGGGCACGGTCTTCTCCACCCGCCTGGTCAACGCCCTGATCACCGAGGACGGCAAGGTCTACGCCGGCGCGGTGACCAAGGACACCCTGGTGAAGGCGGCCGACGCGGGGAAGTGACCCCCTCCGGGCACTACGGACCGTGACCGTACGTTGACCCTTCACGGGGGCACGAACCGAGGGGGAGCCGATGGACGAACCGTCCGCCGCGGAGCGCGGTCCGGGGGACGCGCCGGAGCGTGCGCCCGGAGACGCGCGGGGGCGTGGCTCGGCGGCCGCACCGGCGCCCGATCCCGGTGACGCGCCGGAGCGCGAGCCGGCCGCCGGCCTGCCGGAGACCGATCCGGCGGAGGCCCGGGCCGTTGTGATCGCCACGCGCGGTCTCACCAAGCGCTACCGCGGCGGACAGCTCGCCGTGGACGGACTCGACCTGACCGTCCCGGCGGGCAGCGTCTTCGGCTTCCTCGGTCCGAACGGCTCCGGCAAGACCACCACCATTCGCATGCTGATGGGCCTGATCGAGCCGACCGCGGGCACGGTCCGGGTGCTGGGCCGGCTCATGCCGCGGGCGGCCCGTACGGTCCTTCCGCAGGTCGGCGCGCTCATCGAGGGCCCCGCCCTGTACGGCTTCCTCTCGGGACGCGACAACCTGCTCCGCTACGACGCCGCCGACCCGACCGCCGACCCGCGCACCCGGCGCGCCCGCGTGGCCGCGGCCCTGGACCGGGTCGGCCTCGCGGCCGCCGCGGGCAAGAAGGCGAAGGCGTACTCGCTCGGCATGAAACAGCGCCTGGGGCTGGCCGCCGCGCTGCTCCAGCCGCGCAGACTGCTCGTCCTGGACGAGCCCACCAACGGCCTCGACCCGCAGGGCATGCGGGAGATCCGCTCCCTGATCAGGGAGCTGGCCGCCGACGGTACGACCGTCTTCCTCTCCTCCCACCTGCTCGACGAGATCGAGCAGGTGTGCACGCACGCGGCGGTCATGGCGCAGGGCCGGCTCGTCACCCAGGGCGCGGTGGCCGACCTGGCGGCCGGGGCGCGCGGCCGGCTGGTGGTGACCACCCCGGACACGGCCGAGGCGGCCCGGGTGCTGAAGGAACTGGGCGTCGGCGATGTGACCGCCGACGGCGACCGGGTCACCGGCGAACCGCCCGAGAGGGACCTCGCCGAGGTGACCGCGGCCCTGGTCACCGCGGGCGTCCGCGTCCGCGGACTCACTCTCGAACGGGCCTCCCTGGAGGACGCGTTCGTGGCGCTGACCGGGGAGGGCTTCGATGTCGCGGGCTGACGTGCTCCCCGAGGGCGCGGTGCGCCGGCCCAGCCCCCTGTGGGCCCTCGGGCTGCTGCGCAGCGAGCTGGTCACCACCGTCCGCCGCTGGCGCACGCTCGCCCTGCTCGGTGTGCTGGCCGCGGTGCCGGTGCTGGTCGGCATCGCGGTGAAGATCGAGACGCGGGGCGGCGCGCCGGTGGGCGGGGGGAACGGCGAGGGCCCGGCGTTCATCACCCAGATCACCAACAACGGTCTGTTCCTGGTGTTCACCGCACTGGCCGCGACCCTGCCGTTCTTCCTGCCGATGGCCGTCGGCGTCGTCGCGGGCGATGCGATAGCCGGGGAGGCGGGCACGGGCACCCTGCGCTATCTGCTGGTCGCCCCGGCCGGCCGCACCCGGCTGCTGCTCACCAAGTACACGACCGTGATGGCCTTCTGTGTGCTGGCCACCCTGGTCGTCGCCACCTCCGCGCTGATCGTCGGCGCGCTGCTCTTCCCGCTGGGTGAGCTGACGACGATCTCCGGCACCCGGATCAGCTTCGCCGAGGGACTCGGCCGCGCCCTGCTGATCGCCCTGGTCGTCGCGGCCTCACTGGTCGGCGTCGCGGCCCTCGGCCTGTTCGTGTCGACCCTCACCAACAGCGGTGTCGCGGCGATGGCGACCACGGTCGGCCTGCTCATCACCGTGCAGATAGTCGACCAGATACCCCAGCTGCACGCGGTGCAGCCGTACGTGTTCTCGCACTACTGGCTGTCCTTCGCCGACCTGATGCGCGACCCCGTCTACTGGGACGACCTGGTGAAGAACCTCGGTCTCCAGGCCTTGTACGCGGCCGTGTTCGGCTCGGCGGCCTGGGCGCGGTTCACGGCGAAGGACATCAGCGCCTAGCCCTGTACGCCGGTCCGGACGCCGTCGGTCTCGTACGGGAAGCGCGCGAGGGGCGCGTCCTGCGCGAAGAACGTCTTGGCGTGCGCCAGCGCAGTGGTGTCCTTCCGTACGTCACCGGGTGCGCTGCCGTTGCCGAGCAGGACTCCGCCGAAGCGCATCTTCAGGTAGGCGGCCGAGTTGTTGAGCGTGCCGACGTACGGGTCGGCGACCGACGGCTCGTCGTCGGCCAGCGCGGCGATGCCCCAGAGGGTGCGGCCGGCCATCGTCGCCTTGAAGTCGACGCCCGGGGTGCGCAGCCAGGCCGACCAGTAGTCCAGGTAGCGCTTGGTGAGGCTGGACACCGAGTACCAGTACAGCGGCGAGGCGATCACGACGTCCGTCGCCGCGAGCGTGGCGTCCAGCAGCAGGCCGGCCGGGGTGTCCGAGGACGGCCGGGCGTGGTCGCTGTCGTGCCGCAGGTCCGCGAAGTCGGGCAGCGGGTGGTCGGCGAGGCGGATCCAGCGCTGTTCGACGTCGGCGGGCAGCTGGGCGGCGGCCTCGCGGGCCAGCAGCTCGGTGTTGCCCGCGTCACGGGCGCTGCCCAGGACGAAAAGGAAGCGGCGGCTCATGGGTCCCCCAGGTGTGTCACGTACCGCGAATAAAGGCGCGTGCATTTTATGCACATGCAAGCAAGATTTACCAGGGCGTGGCTGGTGCGAGGCTGTGACGTCGCGGTGACGTGGAATCCGGAGGGAGCCGACACACTGGTGGGCAGGACGCGTACGACCGGATCGCGACGCCGGGGGAGTGAGGAACACCGATGGCCGGACTCAGCTTCGAGAAGAAGCGGGCGCAGCAGCCCGTCGGGCATCCGGCGGCGGTGTCCGTCCGGGTGTTCGGCACGGGCGGTGCGTCGGTGGGCGGGACGCAGGTCGTGGCGGCACCGGGCGAGGAGATCCAGCAGGCCGTGCTGAACCATCTCCAGCGCCTCGCCATCAGCGTCGGCACCCCCATACGGGCCACCATCCACGACGACCGCGCGGGCTGCGTCGTTCCCCTGGAGGTCTCCGCGGACGGCTCCAGCCGGGTGACGGGGGCGGCGGTACGCGTGACCAAGCCGGCACCGTGGCCGGTCGCCGCGACGCCGGGGACCGCGCAGGCCCCGACCGGGCAGTTCGGCCCGGCGCCCATGATGGGCGCGGCTTCGAGGGTGGCGGCGACGGACACGCGCGCGAGGGCGGCCACGACGGGCACGTCCACGATCGACGCGCCCGAGAGCGCCACACCCGCGATCGACGCGCCCGTGGAGGACGCGCACACCACGGACACCCAGCACCCCGCCGGCCCGGCCGCGGACGCCCGCGCTTCGGACGCCCGTGCTTCGGACACCCACGCTCCGGACGCCCGTGCTTCGGACACCCACGCTCCGGACATCTACGCCCCGCTCACCGCCGTACCGTCGGAGGCGCCCGGTGCCACTCATACCCCGGCCCGTGGGTTCGACGCGGTCGCCGAGGAGGTGCTCGGTGACGGGCCGCTGACCGAGACCGCCGAGGGTGCGGAACTGCTCACCGAGCCGATGAGCCGGATCAACGAGGCCGTACGGGCGGGCCGTATCGACGCGGCGGCGGAACTCGCCGACCGTACGCTCGCCGAGGCGACCGCCGTGCTCGGCCCGCGCCACGCCGAGGTGCTGCACCTGCGCGAACTGTGCGCCTACATCGCCTACTTGGCGGGCGACCCGGTGCGCGCCTTCGAGCTCTCCCTGGACCTCGCCCGGCTGCGCCGCCAGGCCCGGGACGGGGAGGCCGCCTACGGCAACGTACAGAGCGCGGCGACCGCCTGGCGTGCGGTGCGCGACCCCGAGGAGGGGCTGCGCCTGGGCCGCGACCTGATCGAGCTGTGGACGGAACTCACCGCCGAGCCGGGACCCGCCGCCGAGGATCCGCGCCCGCTGGAGTCCGCCCGCGCCCGCATGGTCCGCCTCACCGACCGCGCGGCCCGCGCCGCCCAGCCGTAGCACCGCCGGGCCGCGACGACCGCCGCACGCCTACTGCACGCAGAACTCGTTGCCCTCCGGATCCGCCATCAGCACCCACTGTCCCGCGGGTTCGTCCACCTCCCGCAGGACCCGGGCGCCCAGCGCCTGAAGCCGTGTCACCTCGTCGTCGCGCCGGTCCGGGCCGGGATGGAGGTCGAGATGGAGCCGGTTCTTCCCGGTCTTCGGCTCCGGCACCCGCTGGAACAGCAGCCGCCGCCCGAGCCCGGTGCCGGTGTCCGGGTCGTACGGGTCGTCGGGGTGCCGTACGGCGATCAGGTCACGGAAGGCGGCCCGCCCGTGGTACTCGACGGTGGCCTCCCCGGGCAGCGCGCCGAAGGACAGCAGTCGTTCCACGAGGGCGCTGTTGTCCTCGGCCGTGTAGTGCAGAGCGGCGGCCCAGAAGTCGGCCTGGGCGTGCGGGTCGGCCGCGTCGATGACGAGCTTCCAGTGCAGCGGCGCGGGGGACGGTGTGGTCATGACCACCACTTATAGCCGCGCCGGTCGGCGGACGCGGCGGTTCCGTGAGGGTCAGGCGTCCGCCGGAGCCGAGGCGGGAGTCTCGACGGCGCGGGCCGCCGGCACGGTGAGCCGTTCCGGCCGTCGCGCGGAGCGCAGCGCGTCGCCCGTGAGCAGGAGCAGCGCCAGCCAGACCAGCGCGAACCCGGCCCACCGCTCGGCCGGCATGGCCTCGTGGAAGTACACGACACCGAGCATGAACTGGAAGAGCGGGGCCATGTACTGGAGCAGGCCCAGCGTGGAAAGGGGCACGCGGATCGCCGCCGCGCCGAAGCAGACCAAGGGGAGGGCGGTGACGATGCCGGTGGAGGCGAGCAGGGCGGCATGACCGGTGCCGTCGTTCACGAAGCTGGCGTCGCCGTGCGCGATCAGCCACGCCAGATAGCCGAGTGCCGGCAGGAACTGGATCGCGGTCTCGGCGGCCAGCGACTCGACACCGCCGAGGTCGACCTTCTTCTTGACCAGCCCGTAGGTGGCGAAGGAGAAGGCCAGGCAGAGCGAGATCCACGGCGGGCGGCCGTAGCCGAGGGTCAGGACGACGACGGCGGCGAGGCCGATTCCGACCGCCGCCCACTGCACGCGCCGCAGCCGCTCCTTGAGGAGGAGTACGCCCATCGCGATGGTGACCAGCGGATTGATGAAGTAGCCGAGCGAGGCCTCGACGACGTGCCCGGCGTTCACCGCCCAGATGTAGACGCCCCAGTTCACGGTGATGACACCGGCCGCCACGGCGACCAGGCCGAGCCGCCGCGGCTGGCGCAGCAGCTCGCCGGCCCAGGCCCAGCGGCGCACGAAGAGCAGCGCCACGCCGACGAACACCAGGGACCACACCATGCGGTGGGCCAGGATCTCCACGGCACCGGCCGGTTTGAGCAGGGGCCAGAAGAGGGGGACCAGCCCCCACATCCCGTAGGCGGCGAAGCCGTTCAGCAGACCTATGCGGTGCTCATTGCTGGACGTTCCGGCCACGGCTCCTCCTTCTCGCCCGCGCATCCGGTGTGCATGCGTGAGAACGAAGGTAGCGCCGGGTGCCGGTGGCTGTCATGTTCGTACCGGCATACGGTCATGACAGCCCGGCGCGCACCCGCATCCCGAGGCCGGCCGCCCCGGCCTTCCGCCCTTGACCGCCGGGTTTCAGCGGCCGGGGGGCGTAAAGCGGCGGCCGGGGGCGTAAGCGCTGCGCTTCGGCGACCGCGGGCGTGAGCGGCCGGGCTTCAGCCCTTGAGCGCGGCGCTGACGGCCTCCGCCAGCGGCGTGGCCGGGCGGCCGATCAGCCGGGACAGGTCGCCGGAGGAGACGACCAGCTCGCCCTTCTCGATCGAGGCCTCCGTACCGGCGAGGATCCCGGCCAGCGGCGCGGGCAGCCCGGCGCCGGTCAGGATGCCGGTGTACGTCTCCACCGAGACCGGGGTGTAGACGATCTCCTCACCGGTCTGCCGGCTCAGCTCGGCCGCGTACTCGGCGAAGCTCCACGCCTCGTCGCCGCCCAGCTCGTACGTCGTGTTCTCGTGCCCCTCGCCGGTCAGCACCGCGACCGCGGCGGCCGCGTAGTCGGCGCGGGAGGCTGAGGAGACCCGGCCGTTACCGGCGGCCTGGACGACCGCGCCGTGCTCCAGCACCGGCGCCAGGTTCTCGGTGTAGTTCTCGTGGTACCAGCCGTTGCGCAGCAGGCTGTACGGCAGACCGGAGGCGAGCAGCACCTCCTCGGTGGCCCGGTGGTCGTCGGCCAGGGCGGCCGTCAGGGTGGCCGGGGCGCTGGTGTAGGCGAGCAGGGCCACGCCGGCCGCCTCGGCCGCGTCGATGACGACCTTGTGCTGCCGCACCCGGCCCCTGTCGAACTCGTTGCCGGAGATCAGCAGGACCTTGTCACCGGCGGCGAACAGGCCGTCGAAGGTCTCGGGCGCGTTGTAGTCGGCGACGGCCAGCCGCACTCCGCAGGCGGCGAGGCCGGCGGCCCTCGCCTCGTTGCGCACGACGGCGGTGACCTGCGCGGCCGGGATCTTCTCCAGCAGCTGCTCGACGACGTGACGGCCGAGGTGTCCGGTGGCTCCGGTGACGACGATGCTCATGGTTCGCAACTCCTTGTCCGGTGGGTATGTCACTCACCCTAGGAGCTGCACTAACCAAACGAAAGTACCCACTTTGAAGTAAGGTACTGGTATGTCGGTAAGTGGAAAAACGGCGGCGGAAGCCGAGGCGCTCTGCCCCTACCGCCTCGTGCTGGAACACGTCACCAGCCGCTGGGGCGTCCTCGTCCTCGTGGAACTGCTCGAGCGGCCGTACCGGTTCAGCGAGCTGCGCCGGGCGATCAGCGGCTACGGCGGCCGGGGCGTCAGCGAGAAGATGCTCACCCAGACCCTTCAGACGCTGGAGCGCGACGGCCTGGTCCACCGGGACGCCAAGCCGGTCATCCCGCCCCGCGTCGACTACTCGCTCACCGCGCTCGGCCGTGAGGCGGCGGAGCAGGTCCGGGTCCTCACCCGGTGGACGCACGACCGCATGGACGAGGTGGAGCGGGCCCGCCGGGCATACGACGAGGCCCGGGAAATCCAGTCCCGGGCCTCGTGAATCATCAACGGAATCAGCCGACGACCGTCCAGGTGTCGCCGCCGGCCAGCAGCGCGGCCAGGTCGCCCTTGCCGTGCTGCACGACCGCCGTGTCGAGCTGGTCGGCCATCTGGACGTCGTAGACCGGCCGCTCGACGGAGCGGAACACCCCGATCGGGGTGTGGTGCAAGGTGTCCGGGTCGGCCAGCCGGGACAGGGCGAAGGCGGTGGTGGGCGACGCGGCACCGGCGTCGTGCACCAGCACGTCGGCCTCGTTCTCCGGGGTCACCGTCACCACCTTCAGGTCACCGGTCTGCCGGTCGCGTACGACGCCTCTCGCCCCGCCGGCACCGAAGCGGATCGGCTGCCCGTGCTCCAGCCGGATCAGCGCCTCCTCAGCCTGCTGCTTGTCCTTCAGGGAGTCGAAGGCGCCGTCGTTGAAGATGTTGCAGTTCTGGTAGATCTCGATCAGGGCCGTGCCCGGGTGGTCGGCGGCGGCGCGCAGCACCTCGGTCAGGTGCTTGCGGTCGGAGTCGATCGTGCGGGCCACGAAGGACGCCTCCGCGCCGATCGCCAGCGACACCGGGTTGAACGGCGCGTCCAGCGAACCCATCGGCGTCGACTTGGTGATCTTGCCGACCTCGGAGGTCGGGGAGTACTGGCCCTTGGTCAGGCCGTAGATCCGGTTGTTGAACAGCAGGATCTTCAGGTTGACGTTGCGGCGCAGGGCGTGGATGAGGTGGTTGCCGCCGATCGACAGCGCGTCGCCGTCGCCGGTGACCACCCACACGCTCAGGTCGCGGCGGGAGGAGGCGAGACCGGTCGCGATCGCCGGGGCGCGGCCGTGGATGGAGTGCATCCCGTAGGTGTTCATGTAGTACGGGAAGCGGGAGGAGCAGCCGATGCCGGAGACGAAGACGATGTTCTCGCGCGCGAGACCCAGCTCCGGCATGAAGCCCTGTACGGCCGCGAGGATCGCGTAGTCACCGCAGCCCGGGCACCAGCGCACCTCCTGGTCCGACTTGAAGTCCTTCATCGACTGCTTGGCCTCGGCCTTGGGGACCAGCTGGAGCAGCCCGTGGGTGGCGTCAGTCATCGATGGCCTCCTTCAGCGCCGCGGCGAGCTGTTCCGCCTTGAACGGCATGCCGTTGACCTGGTTGTAGGAGTGGGCGTCGACCAGGTACTTCGCCCGGATCAGAGTGGCGAGCTGCCCGAGGTTCATCTCGGGGATCACGACCTTGTCGTAGCTCTTCAGGACCGTGCCGAGGTTGCGCGGGAAGGGGTTGAGGTGGCGCAGATGGACCTGGGCGATGGACTCGCCGGCCGCGCGCAGCCGCCGTACCGCCGCCGTGATCGGACCGTAGGTGGAGCCCCAGCCGAGGACCAGGGTCCGGGCGCCGTGCGGGTCGTCCACCTCGACGTCCGGTACGTCGATGCCGTCGATCTTGGCCTGGCGGGTGCGGACCATGAAGTCGTGGTTGGCCGGGTCGTAGGAGATGTTGCCCGTGCCGTCCTGCTTCTCGATGCCGCCGATGCGGTGCTCCAGGCCCGGGGTGCCCGGGATCGCCCACGGCCGGGCCAGGGTCTGCGGGTCCCGCTTGTACGGCCAGAAGACCTCGGTGCCGTCCTCCAGCGTGTGGTTCGGACCGGAGGCGAACTGCACCCGCAGGTCGGGCAGCTCGTCCAGGTCGGGGATGCGCCAAGGCTCGGACCCGTTGGCCAGATAGCCGTCCGACAGCAGCATCACCGGCGTGCGGTACGTCAGCGCGATCCGGGCCGCCTCCAGCGCGGCGTCGAAGCAGTCCGCCGGGGTCCTCGGAGCGACCACCGGCACCGGCGCCTCGCCGTTGCGGCCGTACATCGCCTGGAGCAGGTCGGCCTGCTCGGTCTTGGTCGGCAGACCCGTCGACGGGCCGCCGCGCTGGATGTCCACCACCAGCAGGGGCAGCTCCAGCGAGACAGCGAGACCGATCGTCTCCGACTTCAGCGCCACACCCGGCCCCGAGGTCGTCGTCACCGCCAGCGAGCCGCCGAACGCCGCGCCCAGCGCCGCGCCGATGCCCGCGATCTCGTCCTCGGCCTGGAAGGTGCGGACGCCGAAGTTCTTGTGCTTGCTCAGCTCGTGCAGGATGTCCGAGGCCGGCGTGATCGGGTACGACCCCAGGTACAGCGGCAGATCCGCCTGCCGGGACGCCGTGATCAGGCCGTAGGCCAGGGCGAGGTTGCCGGAGATGTTCCGGTAGGTGCCGACCGGGAAGGCCTTGGCGGCGGGGGCGACCTCGTAGGAGACCGCGAAGTCCTCGGTCGTCTCGCCGAAGTTCCAGCCCGCGCGGAACGCGGCGATGTTGGCGGCGGCGATGTCCGGCTTCTTCGCGAACTTCGACTTCAGGAACTTCTCGGTGCCCTCGGTGGGCCGGTGGTACATCCAGCTCAGCAGGCCCAGCGCGAACATGTTCTTGCTGCGCTCGGCCTCCTTGCGGGAGAGGTCGAACTCCTTCAGCGCCTCGACGGTGAGCGTCGTCAGCGGCACCGGGTGGAGGTTGTAGCCGTCGAGGGAGCCGTCCTCCAGCGGATCACTGGCGTAGCCGACCTTCTGCAGGGCGCGCTTGGTGAACTCGTCGGTGTTGACGATGATCTCGGCCCCGCGCGGGAGGTCGCCGAGATTGGCCTTCAGAGCGGCCGGGTTCATCGCGACCAGGACGTTCGGCGCGTCTCCCGGGGTGAGGATGTCGTGGTCGGCGAAGTGGAGCTGGAACGACGAGACACCCGGCAGGGTGCCGGCGGGAGCACGGATCTCGGCGGGGAAATTGGGGAGGGTGGAGAGGTCGTTGCCGAAGGAAGCGGTCTCCGAGGTGAACCGGTCACCGGTGAGCTGCATTCCGTCACCCGAGTCCCCCGCGAACCGGATGATCACCCGGTCCAGGCGCCGCACGTCTTTCGTGCCGCCTGGTTTGCGCTGCTCTCCCACGACCGATCCGTCGGTCTGCTCCGCTGGGCTGCTGACCTGGCTGGTCACTGAACTGGACCTCCTTCGAGGCGGCTGTCCGGGGAGTGGTCGTCCCACGGACCATCCCAGGATCAACCCTACGTCGGTTAGGGTCGCCTTCCCGAGGTCATCCGTGGATTGGATGAATTTCGAGATGGCCTGTCGCGCTGACTTCACATCATGTCCCGTGGCGCCTAAGCCTCGATAAAGGCGCTCCGGCCCTCTCCTCCGGGGCCCGCGGTGCGCGGAAGCCGGAGGGGCCGGCGCGGCGCCGGCCCCGCGCCTGAACCGGGTCGTCCGGCTAAGAGTTCAGGTAGGTGAGAACGGCCAGAACTCGCCGGTGGTCCCCCTCGCTCGGGGCCAGGCCGAGCTTCAGGAAGATGTTGCTGACGTGCTTTTCCACGGCACCGTCGCTCACCACCAGCTGCCGGGCGATGGCCGAGTTCGTCCGCCCCTCCGCCATCAGCCCGAGCACCTCGCGCTCGCGCGGGGTCAGCCCCGCCAGCACGTCCTGCTTGCGGCTGCGGCCGAGCAGCTGCGCGACCACCTCCGGGTCCAGCGCCGTACCGCCCTCGGCCACCCGCACCACCGCGTCCACGAACTCCCGTACGTCCGCGACCCGGTCCTTGAGCAGATAGCCCACGCCCCGGCTCGAACCGGCCAGCAGCTCGGTGGCGTAGCGCTCCTCCACGTACTGCGACAGCACGAGCACCCCGAGTCCCGGGTGCCGCCCGCGCAGCAGTACGGCCGCCCGGACGCCTTCGTCCGTGTGTGTCGGCGGCATCCGTACGTCGGCCACGACCACGTCGGGCAGCTCGCCCCGGTCCGCCAGCTCCGAGATGGTCTTCACCAGCGCGTCCGCGTCGCCGACGCCGGCCACGACGTCGTGCCCGCGGTCGGTCAACAACCGGGTCAGGCCCTCTCTGAGCAGCACCGAGTCCTCGGCGATGACCACCCGCACCCTGTCCTCCACGATCCTTCGGCTCCCCACGGCCCGATCCGCGGCACGCCGCCCCTGCGTGCGTCCGCGACGTGCGCGTCTGTGACGTGCCCGTCGTGACGCGCCCGCTCGTGCGTGCGTCCGCGGTGTCCCCGTCGTCCGTGACGCGCATGGTCCGTGCGGCGCGTTCGTGACGTCCTACGAAGGACCAGCATTCCAGGATTCGCGCCGGACCGCCGCCGTACCGGGAGGAATACCGGGCGGCCGGCGCCGGCCGCCCGTCAGGAGCGCCAGGGAAGTTCCGCGATCACCCGGGTGGGACCGCCGGCGGGGGAGTCCACTATGAGGACGCCGTCCACCGCGTCCAGGCGGCTGGCCAGGCCGGCCAGGCCGGAGCCTCGGGAGGCGTCGGCGCCGCCCACGCCGTCGTCGGTCACCTGGAGCATCAGCCGGTCCTCCGCGCGCCAGACGTCCACCGAGGCGGAGCGCGCCCGGCTGTGCTTGCTGATGTTCTGGAGCAGCTCGGAGACGGTGAAGTAGGCGATGCCCTCGATGGCCGCCGCCGGCCGGGCCGGCAGGTCGACGTCCACCGTCACCGGCACCGTGCAGCGGGAGGCGACGGCGGACAGGGCCGCGTCCAGGCCGCGGTCGGTCAGCACGGCCGGATGGATGCCCCGGGCCAGGTCGCGCAGCTCCTGGAGGGCCGTCTTCACCTCGCCGTGCGCCTCCTCCACCATCCGCGCCGCCGATCGCGGGTCCTCCCGCAGCTTCTCCTTCGCCAGCCCCAGGTCCATCGCCAGTCCCACCAGCCGCGCCTGGGCACCGTCGTGCAGGTCCCGCTCGATGCGCCGCAGGTCGGCGGCGGCGGTGTCGACCACGGCTCCCCGGTCCGACTCCAGCTCCACCACCCGCGCCGACAGCGGCGACGGCCCGAGCAGCCCGCGCACCAGCAGCCCGTCCACGGTCGTCAGGGCCCGGACGAGCCACGGCGTGACCAGCGTGAACACCAGTCCGATCAGGGCGGTCACGGTGATCTCGAAGGGGTTGTCGAGGAAGACGCTGTGGTGGGCGTCGCCGTACAACTGGAGACCGCCCTGGCCCGCGTACGCCGGAAACACCCAGAACCACAGCGGATAGCTCAGCAGCACCCAGCCGCAGGTCCAGAAGCTCACCGCCACCGAGAACGAGAACACCGCCCACGGGAACTGCACCAGCGCGTACAGCGCGTGCCGCCAGGAGGTGCCGCTCTTGAGTACCGCGCCCATCCAGGCCAATGCACCCGGCTTGCGCACCCGCAGCGGCTCCGGGCCGGCCACCTCCAGACCGAGCAGCCCGCGCGCCCGCGCCCGCTCCAGCACGCCGAAGCCCCGGCAGCCGGCCAGCGCCGCCGCCAGCACCGGGATGCCGAGGAAGGTCACCAGCAGGCCCGCGCCGAGCGCGACCATCGTCACCGTCCAGGTGAACAGCACGACGGAGACCGGCAGGCTCAGCAGCACATAGGCGAACTCGCGCCAGCTGCGCGCCGCGAACGGCGCCCGCAGCGCGGCGGGCAGCCGGTAGCCGGTCCCGGCCGTGTGCCCGTGCCCGGGTCCGTACCCGTGTCCGTACTCCATGGCCATCGATGTCGTCCCGTTCTCCTCGTCCGAGCGGCGGTTCAGCCGTGACTCCAGAGTCGTCCGAGCACGCCTCCCGGGCCATGGAGGCCGTCGGCGTCTTGAGCGGGGGGTTTTCCCCACCTCGGCGCTGCGCGGGGTGCCGTGGGGCGTTGTGGTGGTGCCCTACGCGCGCGTGTGCCTGTGATCCGTCCGTGCTGTGCGCGCACGCGCGCGTACGGGTGAATCACGTCTCCACATGTCCCTCCCACGCGCGCGGGGGAGAGATGGGTCCCATGCGTGCGTGGTGGGCCGCGTGCGGCTACTCCTGCCGGTCCCGCCAGGGCAGTTCCGCGGTGACCACCGTCGGGCCGCCGGCCGGGGAGTGGACCACGAACAGGCCGTCCACCGCGCCCAGCCGCTCCGCCAGGCCCCGCATGCCGCTGCCGCCGTCCAGCCGGGCGCCGCCCCGGCCGTCGTCCCGGACCTGGAGGAGCAGCCGGTGCTCCGTACGCCACACGTCGACCGAAGCGGTCCGGGCCCCGCTGTGCTTGCTGACGTTCTGGAGCAGCTCGGAGACGGTGAAGTAGGCGATGCCCTCGATGGCCGCCGCCGGCCGGGCCGGCAGGTCCACGGCCACCGTCACCGGCACCGTGCAGCGCGAGGCGACGGCCGACAGGGCCGCGTCCAGGCCGCGGTCCGTGAGCACGGCCGGATGGATGCCCCGGGCCAGGTCGCGCAGCTCCTGGAGAGCCAGCTTCACCTCGCCGTGCGCCTCCTCCACCATGGCCGCCGCGGTGTCGGGGTCCTCCAGCAGCTTCTCCTTGGCCAGGCCGAGCCCCATGGCCAGGTTGACCAGCCGCGCCTGGGCACCGTCGTGCAGGTCCCGCTCGATGCGCCGCAGGTCGGCGGCGGCCGTGTCGACCACGATCCCGCGGTCGGACTCCAGTTCGGCGATCCGGCGCTCCAGCTCGTCCGAGGGCGACAGCAGCCCGCGCACCATCATCCGGTCCAGGTTCGCCAGCCCCCGGACCAGATACGGCAGCACCGGCCACAGCACGAACAGCGAGGTCAGCACGGTGCAGAAGGTGAGGATGCCCCAGGGAAGGCGGACGGCCTCGTACAGCAGCGTCCGCCAGCCCACCGGGTCCTTCAGCGCCATCCACAGCCGCTGCACCGGGCCCCCGCCCTTGGCGAGCGGCAGCGGCGTCGGCTCCTCCACCCGTACCCCGAGCAGGGTCCGGGCCCGGGACCGTTCCAGCTTCCCCAGCTGCCGGGCGCCCAGCAGGCACAGCGCGAGCAGCGGCAGACCGATCACGGTGAGGGTGAGGGTGCCGCCGACCGCCAGCACGGTGAACGCGTACGTGAATCCGAACACCGCCACCGGCAGGTTCAGCAGGAGATGGGCGATCTCCTTCCAGGTGTGCGCGTCGTAGGCCGGCCGGGGCGGAGGCAGCCGGTCGGTGCCGTGCGTGCCGAGCGTGCCGTGCGTGCCGTCGTGTCGGTCGGTGGCGCCGGTCCGGTCGGCGGCGGGGCTGGGAGCGGTCATGCTGATCAGCCTGCCGTGGGCGGCACCTCTCACGCCATGCGGTATGCCGCCCTCCGCCGACGGGGGAAAACCCCACCCGGGCGGTGCCACGCCACGCTCGGCGCGTCTCACGGTGTGACGGGCTGCTTACCGGTTCTTTATCAGGGCCTAGACTCCCGTGCGTACAGATCCTCGAATCATGTCGCAGCAGAACACTCAAGGTCACGAGTTCAGAGAGCGAGGGACGGACGGTGCGGGAGACGTTGGCGGACTCGTCGTTCGCCGCGGCGAACGTCGTCGCGGCCGGTTACTTCCGGTCCTACTCGGTGGTCGGACTGCTCGCCCTGCTCGGCGTGCTCTTCGTCGCGGTCGCCTTCGGCGCCGGCCGCCTGCTGCGCCCGGTCGTGCCGACCCCGGAGAAACTGCTCACCTACGAGTGCGGTGTCGACCCCGTCGGCGAGGGCTGGGCCCACACCCAGGTCCGCTACTACGTCTACGCCTTCCTGTACGTGATCTTCGCGGTCGACTCGATCTTCCTGTTCCCCTGGGCGACGGTCTTCGCCGCTCCCGGCTACGGCGCCACGACCCTCGTGGAGATGTTCATCTTCCTCGGCTTCCTCGCCGTAGGCCTGCTGTACGCATACAAGAAGGGCGTCCTGGCATGGACGTGAACCCGGACCCCGTCCACCTGCCCGAGCCGAAGCAGCTGGGTGCCCTGGCCCGCCTGGCCCCCGAGCCCATGAAGGTGGTCCTGAACTGGGGCCGCCGCTACTCGCTCTGGGTGTTCAACTTCGGCCTGGCCTGCTGCGCGATCGAGTTCATCGCCGCGTCGATGGCCCGTCACGACTTCATCCGGCTCGGCGTCATCCCGTTCGCGCCCGGCCCCCGCCAAGCCGACCTGATGGTGGTGTCGGGCACGGTGACGGACAAGATGGCCCCGGCCGTCAAGCGCCTGTACGAGCAGATGCCCGAGCCGAAGTACGTCATCTCCTTCGGCGCCTGCTCCAACTGCGGCGGCCCCTACTGGGACTCGTACTCGGTCACCAAGGGCGTCGACCAGATCATCCCGGTGGACGTGTACGTCCCCGGCTGCCCGCCGCGTCCCGAGGCGCTGCTCCAGGGCATCCTCAAGCTCCAGGAGAAGATCGCCCGCGAGTCGCTGGACGAGCGGTACGGCGACCTTCCCCGGCCGTCCGCCGCCGCTCTCCAGAGCGGCCTGGTGAAGCCCCCGGCCCCCGGTCCGGATTCCCTTTCCGCTTCGGATTCCGCTCCGGATCCCGCTTCTGGTTCCGCTTCGTCCGAGGGGGAGGCCCGATGAGCACGGCCGGCTGGCTGCCCGCCCCCGCCGAGGAACTCTTCGGCACGGACGCCACGGCCGAGGAGTCGTACGACCTGCTGACCGTGGACGTACCGCCGTCCTCCTGGCTCACCGCCCTGGAGACGGCCCGTACGACCCTGTCCTGCACCTACTTCGACTGGCTGAGCGCGGTCGACGAACCGGGCACGGGCTTTTGCGTCTCCGCGCACGTCGTCGCCCTGAACCCGGTGCGCCGCCTCCTCGTCCGTACGACGGTCCCGCACGAGGCCCCGGCCCTGCCCTCCGCCGTCGGCGTCTACGCGGGCGCCGCCTGGCACGAGCGCGAGACCCACGAGATGTTCGGCGTCGTCTTCGAGGGCCACCCGGGGCTGGAGCACCTGCTGCTCCCCGAGAACTTCGAGGGCCACCCGCTGCGCAAGGACTTCGTCCTCGCCGCCCGCGTCGCCAAGGCCTGGCCGGGCGCGAAGGAGCCCGGGGAGCCTGCGGCGGGCGCGGCGCACGGCCCCAAGCGCCGCCAGATGCTGCCCCCGGGCGTGCCCGACCCCAACGAGTGGGGCCCGCTGAAGGGCCAGCTGCCGCCGGCCCCGGCCCGTCCGGCCAGGGCGGCCGGGCGCGCGGCGGCGGACCGCCCGGCCCGCGCGGCCGGCGACCGTCCGGTACGGCGCACCCGCTCGGCATCGGAGGGCTCGGCCAGCCAGGCGGCCCAGCCGGCCCAGCCGGGCCAGGTGGAAGAGGCTGGTGCTGGTGCCGGTGCCCGGCCGCGTCGGACGCGGAGTGCGAGCGAGGGCTCGGTGAGCCAGCAGACGGCGCGCGCCGAGGACGCGGCGACGCGCAAGCAGGCCGCGGCCGAGGATGACGCCACCCGGGCGGCGGCGGAGGGGCCGGCGGAGGGTCCGGCCGCCGAGGCCTCGGTGGCCCACGAGCCCGGCCCGGCGCCCGCACCCGCACGGCCGCACCGCGCGCGCAGCGCCTCGGAAGGCTCGGCGTCCCAGCGCACCCGGACACCGGAACCGGCCTCGCAGGAACCGACGGAAGCGAGGGAACCGACGGGACCGGCCGAAGCGGGACCCGCGGGGGGACCTGCGGGTACGGCCGCGCCGGAGCCGGAGGCTCCGGCCGAACCGGACGCCTCCGCCCGCCCCACCCGCCGGAGCACGGCCCCGCGCAGCTCGGACGCCCCGTGGCACCACGCCCGCCCGGCCTTCGACGAGCCGGAAGGCACTCCCGAGTCCGGGCAGTCTCCCGAACCCGGGCTTCACGAGGACCAGGCACCGGCGGACGAGCCGGACCGAGCACACGCACCGGGGCCGCAGCAGGCGCCCGGGACCCACCCCGCCGCGCCCGAGCCGCGCCCCGCCGCGCCCGAGCCGCGCCCCGCCGCGCCCGAGCACACCGAAGACCCGAGCACCCCCGACGACCCCACAGGAGGCCCGCAGTGAACGACGTGCTGGACGTCGCTCTGCGACTCCTGGTCGTCTTCGTCGTCTTCCTCACCTTCCCGCTCATCGTCGGCCAGACCGAGCACAAGGTGATGGCGCACATGCAGGGCCGCCTCGGCCCTATGTACGCGGGCGGCTTCCACGGCTGGGCCCAGCTCATCGCCGACGGCGTGAAGTTCGCGCAGAAGGAGGACGTGGTCCCGGCGGGCGCCGACCGCCGCGTCTTCCAGCTCGCCCCCGCCGTCGCCCTGCTGCCGTACCTCCTCGTCCTGCTCGCCGTCCCGATCGGCCCGAGCGAGGGCGCCGTCGGCCAGGTCGTGGACGCCGGCGTGTTCTTCGTACTCGCGGTGATGGGCGTCGGCGTGCTCGGCTCGCTGATGGCCGGCTGGGCCAGCGCCAACAAGTTCTCCCTGCTCGGCGGCCTGCGCACGGCCGCCCAGCTGCTCGCCTACGAACTCCCGATGCTGCTGGCGGCGGCCTCGGTCGCGATGGCGGCGGGCACGGTCTCCCTGCCCGGGATCCTGCACGCCTTCCACTGGTGGTGGGTGCCGTGGCAGATCGTCGGCGCGATCGTCTTCTTCACCGCCGGTCTCGCGGAACTCCAACGCCCGCCGTTCGACATGCCGGTCGCCGACTCGGAGATCATCTTCGGCGCGTACACCGAGTACACCGGCCTGCGCTTCGCCCTGTTCCTGCTCGCCGAGTACGCCGGCATCGTCGTGCTGTGCGGCCTGACCACCGTCCTCTTCCTGGGCGGCTGGCACGGCCCATGGGGCGCCGACGGCCTCGGCTGGGTCTGGACCCTGCTGAAGACCGCGATCCTCGCCTTCCTGGTCATCTGGCTCCGCGTGACCTACCCCCGGCTGCGCGAGGACCAGCTCCAGAAGCTCTCCTGGACCCTCCTCGTCCCTCTCTCCCTCGCCCAGATCGCCCTCACCGGCATCGTCAAGGTGGTGATCCAGTAACCATGGCCCCCATCCCCGGTAGTGGCCTGGCCAAGGGCCTGGCCGTCACCCTGCGCACGATGACGAGGAAGACGGTCACCGAGCAGTACCCGGACGTCCTGCCCGAACTGCCGCCCCGCACCCGCGGTGTGATCGGTCTGTTCGAGGAGAACTGCACGGTCTGCATGCTGTGCGCCCGCGAGTGCCCGGACTGGTGCATCTACATCGACTCCCACAAGGAGACCGTCCCGCCCGCCGCCCCCGGCGGCCGGGAGCGCAGCCGCAACGTCCTCGACCGGTTCGCGATCGACTTCTCCCTGTGCATGTACTGCGGCATCTGCATCGAGGTCTGTCCTTTCGACGCGCTGTTCTGGTCCCCGGAGTTCGAGTACGCCGAGACCGACATCCGTGACCTCACCCACGAGCGGGACAAGCTCCGCGAGTGGATGTGGACCGTGCCGGCCCCGCCCGCCCTGGACGCCGGCGCGGAGGAGCCCAAGGAGATCGCCGCGGCCCGCAAGACCGCCGAGAAGCTGGCCGCCGCCCAGGCCGAGCCGGCCGAGCCGCAGGAGGGCGCGTCGTGACCCTCGCCGCAGCGACGGCCACCCTGGCCGCCCCCGCCCCGAACGGCTTCCTGTCCCCGACCGGCGTCGAGATCGCCTTCCTCCTCGTCGGCCTGGTCACCTTCGGCGCCGCGCTCGTCACGGTCACCACCCGGCAGCTGGTGCACGCCGCGCTGTGGCTGGTGGTCACGCTCGGCGGCCTCGCCGTGGAGTACCTGCTGCTCACGGCCGAGTTCATCGCCTGGGTACAGGTCCTGATCTACGTCGGCTCCGTCGTCGTCCTCCTCCTGTTCGGTCTGATGCTCACCAAGGCCCCCATCGGCCGCTCCCCGGACGCCGACTCCGGCAACCGGTGGGCCGCCCTGGCCGTCGCGACCGCCGCCGCCGTCGCCCTGGTGTGGGTGGTCGTGGACGCCTTCCGCACCACCTGGATCGACCTGGACGGCCCGGCCGCCGGCACCACCCGGGTCACCGGCGCGAGCCTGTTCCGGCACTGGGTGCTGCCCTTCGAAGCCCTGTCCGTGCTGCTCCTCGCGGCCCTGGTCGGAGCGATCGTCCTGTCCCGCAAGGCCGAGGCGGACACGGACGCCACACCTGCGGTCCCCGGGAAGGAAGGCGCCCGCTGATGCACCTCGCCTACCCCGCCGTCCTCTCCGCCCTCCTGTTCTGCACCGGCCTGTACGGCGTCCTCGCCCGCCGCAACGCGATCCTGGTCCTGATGTCGGTCGAGCTGATGCTCAACGCCGTCAACCTCAACCTGGTCGCCTTCGACGTCTGGCTCAGCCGTGCCGCGCACGAGACCCTGCACTCCGGCCAGGCGCTGGCCCTGTTCACCATCGCCATCGCCGCCGCCGAGATCGGCATCGGCCTGGCGATCGTGCTCGCCGTCTACCGCAACCGCGGCACCTCCGACATCGACAAGCTCCGCGACACCGCCGAGGGCCCCGAGACCGAGGACCCGGGCACCTCCGCGGCCGAGAAGGCTGAGGCCACCGCGTGACCACGACCACCCTCGCCGTCCTCGTCCCCCTTCTGCCGTTCCTGGGCGCCGCGGCCGGCCTGCTGCTCGGCCGCACCGCCCCCGGTTTCGTCCGTCCGCTCGCCGTCCTGCCGCCGCTGGTCTCGCTGGTGCTGGCCGCGCTGGTCGCCGTACGGCAAGGCGGCGACGCGGCCGTGGACGCCCACACCGAGCTGACGCCCACCGGCTCCGTCCCGATCGAGCTGGCCCTGCACATCGACGGCTTCGCCGCGCTCGTCGCCGTCCTGGTCGCCTTCGTCGCGACCTGCGTGCAGATCTACTCCACGGGCTACCTGCGCGAGGACCCGCGCTACCCCTCGTACGCCGCTCTCGTCTCCCTGTTCACCTCCGCGATGCTCCTGGTCGTCTACTCCGGCGACCTGATCGTGCTGCTGGTCGGCTGGGAAGTCATGGGCATCTGCTCCTACTTCCTGGTCGGCCACTACTGGGAGACCCCCGAGGCCCGCGCCGCCTCCCTGAAGGCCTTCCTGGTCACCAAGCTCGGCGACGTGCCGTTCCTCATCGGCCTGTTCGCCCTCGGCGCCGACGCCGGGTCGTTCCGCATCACCCGCGTCCTCGGTGCCGTGGCGAGCGGTGGACTCGACCACCCGACGCTGATCGCCCTGCTGCTGCTCGCGGGCGTCGCGGGCAAGTCGGCGCAGTTCCCGCTGCACACCTGGTTGCCGGACGCGATGGCGGGCCCGACGCCCGTCTCGGCGCTGATCCACGCCGCGACGATGGTCGCCGCCGGTGTCTACTTCATCGCCCGTCTGCTCCCGGTGTTCGAGGCCTCCCAGACCGCGATGGTGGTTCTCGCCGTCATGGCCGCCGTCACGATGGCCGGCTCCGGTCTCGCCGCGCTCGCCCAGGACGACATCAAGCGCGTCCTCGCCTACTCCACGGTCGGCCAGCTCGGCTACATGACCGGCGCCCTCGCCGTCGGCGACCGCGGTGCCGCCGTCTTCCACCTCCTGTCGCACGGCGCCTTCAAGGCGCTGCTGTTCCTCGCCGCCGGCGTGATCATCCACGCCGCCGGCACCAACTCGCTGGCCGCCATGTCCCGCATGCGCGGCCTGCGCGAGCGCATCCCGGACGCCTACTGGACGATGACCGTGGCGCTGCTCGCGCTCGCCGCGATCCCTCCCTTCAGCGGCTTCTTCTCCAAAGAGTCCGTCCTCGGCGCCGCCGAGCACGTGACCGCCGGCCACACCGAGCACGCCCCCGGCGCCGCCGGCTGGATCGTCCTCGTCGCCGGCCTGCTCACCGCCCTGCTGACCGCCGCCTACGCCGCCCGGCTGTGGCTGCTGGCCTTCCGCGGCCAGGGCACCGAGGCCCCCGATCACGGTCGCCAGCCGCTCACCATGACCGTGGTGCTGTGGGTCCTGGCGATCCCCTCCCTGGCCTTCGGCGGGTTCGCCTACCGCTCGCTGCCCGGCTGGTTCGACGGCCGCGACCTCACCCCGACCCTGCTCACCTCGGTCCTCGGCACGGGCCTCGCCCTGGTCGGCGGGCTCATCACCTACGGAGCCTGGCAGCGCACCTCCGCGCTCGCCGCCCGTGCCCCGCTGGGCGCCGTCGCCGCCCACCCCGAGGGCGACGCCGGACTGGTCGAGGCCGAGGCCATCGCCACCCACGAGCCGGCCTACGGCGACATCGCCCACGCCCCCGACCCGGCGGACCCCGGGCGGCTGCTGCTCGGCCCGCTGCACCGGCACGCGGCCGCCGGCTTCCACCTGGACGCCGTGTACTCGGCCCTGTTCGTCCGCCCGGTGCAGGCCGGCGCGAGTCTCGTCCGGTTCCTCGACCGCGAGGTCGTCGACACCTACGTACGCGGCGCGGCCGCCCTGCCCCGGCTGCTCGGGTCCGCCGTACGGCGCGCCCAGACCGGCAATGTGCAGACCTATGTGAGCGCGCTGCTCGCCGGCACCGTCGTCCTGGCGGTCGCCGTCCTCCTCGTCGCCACGGGAGCGTGAGCAGGCGTGATCGATATCAACGAGTCCGTGATGCAGTTCCTTCTGGCATTCGTCGTCGTCGGCCCGCTCCTCGGCGCCGCCGCTGCTCTCCTCCCGGCCCCGCCCGGACTGAAGGGGAAGTCCCCCGAGCAGGCCGTGCTGCGGCACGGCGTGACGGCGACCGGCGCGATCCTCATCGCCGCGATCGTCCTCGCGCTCGGCTTCGACCACGACCATCCGTCGAAGATGCAGGCCACGACCGACATCAGCTGGATCCCCGCACTCGACGTGCGGATCCACCTCGGCATCGACGGCATCTCCCTCCCCCTTCTGGTCCTGACCGCGCTGCTGACCTTCCTCTGCGCGCTCTACTCGTACTTCAAGCTGCCCTCGGGCCCGTCCCCGAAGGCGTTCGTCGCGCTGCTGCTCCTGCTCGAGTCCGGCACCCTCGCGACCTTCGCCGTCCTCGATCTGCTGCTGTTCTTCCTCGCGTTCGAGATGGTGCTCATCCCGATGTACTTCCTCATCGCCCGCTGGGGCGGCGAGGGCCGGACCCGCGCCGCGTGGAAGTTCATCCTGTTCACGCTGCTCGGCTCCGTCGTCATGCTGCTCGGCCTGCTCCTGATCGGGATCAAGGCGGGCACGTTCGACATGGTGGCACTCGCCACTGACAACGGCCGGTCGCTGACCGCATCCGTGCAGGTCATCGCCGTTCTGGCCATCGGGATCGGGCTCGCGGTGAAGACGCCGATGTGGCCGCTGCACAGCTGGCTGCCCGACGCCCACACCGCCGCGCCGACCGTCGGCTCGGTCCTGCTGGCCGGCGTCCTGCTGAAGATGGGGACGTACGGTGTCGTCCGGATTCTCCTTCCGGTGGCGCCGCACGGCTTCCACACCTTCGCGCCGTACCTCGCCGCCTTCGCCGTCGTCGGGATCATCTACGGGTCCCTGGCCTGCCTGGCCCTCGCCAAGCGGGGCGCGAAGGGCGACCTCAAGCGCCTGATCGCCTACTCCTCCGTCGGCCACATGGGCTTCGTCCTGCTCGGCATCGCCACCACGACCCCGACCGGCGTGAACGGCGCCCTGTTCGCCAACATCGCCCACGGCCTCATCACCGGCCTGCTCTTCTTCCTGGTCGGCGCGCTGAAGGACCGCACCGGCACCACCGACCTCGACACCCTCGCCGAGGAGACGGGCGCCGCGCTGTACGGCAAGGCCCCGCGCCTCGGCGGGCTGCTCGCCTTCGGCGCCGTCGCCTCCCTCGGCCTGCCCGGCCTCGCCGGATTCTGGGGCGAGATGCTGGCCCTGTTCGGCGCGTTCAAGCCCGCCGCCGACCTCAGCCGGCCCGCCTTCCTCACGTTCATGGCGATCGGCGCCTTCGGCACCCTGCTGACGGCCGCGTACATGCTGATCGTGGTCCGCCGCGTCTGCATGGGCGGCGCGGAGCGGGAGGTGCCGGAACTCGCCGACGTGCACGGGTACGAGTTCGCCGCCTGGACCCCGCTCGTCACCCTGACCGTCCTCGCCGGACTGTGGCCGAAGGCGCTGCTCGGCCTGACCGACCCGGCCGTGCAGCAGCTCCTCGCAGGAGGCACCAGATGAGCGCTCAGCCGCTTACCGAGTCGCTGGTCCAGTCCGTGGACTGGCTCGCGATCGCCCCGCCCACGCTCGCCGCCGTCGTGGCGCTCGCCGTCCTCGTCGCCGACCTGTTCGTGCCCGAGCCCCGCAAGGCCGTCCTCGGCTGGGTCTCGGTCGCGGGACTCGCCGCCTCGACCGCGCTGCTCCTGCCCCTCCTCGACGGCGACCGCAGCACCTTCTGCCTGACCGGCGGCACGCGCGCGTGCAGCTACACCGCCGACCACTTCACCCTCGTCATCCAGTTCCTGGTCCTCGGCGGCGCCCTGCTCGCCGCCCTGCTGTCGGTCACGAACCTCGACGACGACCGGCGGCGCATCCCGACGGGCGAGTTCTGGTTCCTGCTGCTGTCCTCCGCGGCCGGCGCCGCCCTGCTGCCCGCCTCCCGCGACCTGGCCACCCTGATCGTCGCCCTGGAGGTCGCCTCCCTGCCCGCCTTCGCCCTCGTCGGAATCCGGCACGGCGACAAGCGCTCCTCCGAGGCGGCCCTGAAGTTCTTCCTGTCCTCGGTCACGGCCACCGCGGTCAGCCTGATGGGCGTCAGCTTCGTCTACGCCTCCACCGGCACGCTCTACCTCACCCAGATCGCCCAGCGCCTGCCGCACACCGACGCGCAGCTGCACATCCTCGCCCAGACCGGTGTCGTCCTCACCCTCGTCGGCTTCGCCTTCAAGACGGCCGCCGTGCCCTTCCACTTCTGGGTGCCCGACACCTACGTGGGCGCGCCCCTGCCCGTCGCCGCGTACCTGTCCGTCGTCGGCAAGGCGGTCGGCTTCTCCGGCCTGATCCTCGTCACCGTCGTCGCGTTCCCGTCGTACGCCGAAGTCTGGGGGCCCGCGCTCGCCGCCCTGGCCGCTCTCACCATGACTGTCGGCAACGTCGCCGCCCTGCGCCAGCAGGCCACGCGCGCGTACAGCGCTGTACGGCTGCTCGCCTGGTCCTCCGTCGGCCAGGCCGGCTACCTGCTGGTGCCGATCGCCGCGGCCGGATACACCAAGGACGCCCAGAAGGCGATCGGCTCCACGGTCGCGTACGCCCTCATGTATGCCGCCGTGAACCTCGGTGCCTTCGCGGTGGCCGCCCTGGTGGGCCGCGGCCGGGCGCTGAACCGGATCAGCGACTACCGGGGCCTGTACGCCACCAACCCGGTCACCGCGCTCCTGCTGGCCTTCTTCCTGCTCTGCCTGGCCGGGCTGCCGCCGGGTGTCATCGGTCTGTTCGCCAAGGTCACGGTGTTCTCCGCGGCCGTCGACGCGGGCCTCGGCTGGCTCGCCGTCGTCATGGCCGTCAACGTCGTGATCGCCCTCTTCTACTACCTCCAGTGGACGGCCCTGCTGTTCCGCGCCCCCGAGGGCGAGCCCGCGCGGCACCGCGTCCCGGCCCCCCTCACGGCAGCCCTCGCCCTCACCGGCGTCCTCGGCGTCGCCCTGTCCGGAGCACCCCAGCTGGTCCTCCGCTTCGCGGCCACCGGCCTGTTCTGACGGCTCGCCACACGCGCGTGGGGACCCGTGCCCCACGCGCGCGGAGGGCCGTATGAGCACGTCACTCGTACGGCCGCCCCGCGTCGCCGCCTGCACCAGGGAACTCGTGGCCGCCGCCTGGCGTTGACCAGATCGGGAGGGTCCACTGGACCAAAGGGTTCCCCTGCTGCACGACTTGGAGGGCGTACCGTGCACCGCCGGCACAACGGGCTGAGGACCGCAGTACTCCTCGGGGGGCTGTCCGCACTCATCATTGTCATCGGCGGCCTCTTCGGCCGTACGGGACTGATCGTGGCGGTCCTCGTCGCGCTGGGCACGAACGCCTACGCGTACTGGAACAGCGACAAGCTGGCGCTGCGCGCGATGCGTGCCCGCCCGGTCAGCGAGTTCGAGGCCCCGGCGCTGTACCGGATGGTGCGCGAGCTGTCCACGCAGGCCCGCCAGCCCATGCCCCGGCTCTACATCTCGCCCACGGAGGCCCCCAACGCCTTCGCCACGGGCCGCAACCCGCGCAACGCCGCCGTGTGCTGCACCGAGGGCATCCTGCGCCTCCTGGACGAGCGCGAGCTGCGCGGCGTCATCGGCCACGAGCTGAGTCATGTCTACAACCGGGACATCCTCATCTCCTCGGTGGCCGGCGCACTCGCCTCGATGATCATGTTCCTGGTGAACTTCGCCTGGCTCATCCCGATCGGCCGCTCGGACGACGACGACGGCCCCGGCCTGCTCGGCATGCTCCTGATCATGATCCTCGGCCCGCTCGCCGCCACCCTCATCCAGCTGGCCATCAGCCGCTCCCGGGAGTACGAGGCGGACGCCTCGGGCGCCCAGCTCACCGGCGACCCGCTCGCTCTCGCCCATGCCCTGCGCAAGCTGGAGACGGGCACCCAGCAGCTGCCGCTGCCCCCCGAGCCCCGGATCGAGACGGCGAGCCACATGATGATCGCCAACCCCTTCCGCGCGGGCCAGGGGTTGTCCAAGATGTTCTCCACGCACCCGCCGATGGCGGACCGCATCGCCCGGCTCGAGAAGATGGCAGGCCGCCCGTGAAGACCATTCTCAACGTGATCTGGCTCGTGCTGAGCGGCTTCTGGCTGTTCCTCGGCTACCTGCTCGCCGGCGTCCTGTTGTGCATCACGATCATCGGCATCCCCTTCGGGATCGCCGCCTTCCGCATCGGGCTCTACGCCCTCTGGCCGTTCGGGTACACCACGATCGAGCGGCGTGACGCGGGCGCTCCCTCCTGCCTCGGCAACGTCCTGTGGCTGATCCTGGCCGGCTGGTGGCTGGCGCTCGCCCACATCGTCACCGGCATCGCCCTGTGCATCACGATCATCGGCATCCCGTTCGGCATCGCCAACTTCAAGCTGATCCCGGTCTCCCTGCTGCCGCTGGGCCGCGAGATCGTCCCCACCGACCAGCCGTTCGCGACGCGCTGAGCTCAGCAAGCCACCGTACGCGGGGCCGCCGCGGTTCGCGGGGCCGCTGCCGTATGCCGGGCCGCCGCCGTACGCGCGGCGGGTCCGCCGACGGCGTCACACCCCGCGCCGGCCCGCCCACCACCGTCGTACGCCGTAGGCCGCCACGCCGGCCGCGAGCACGCCCGCGCCGGCGGCCACCGAGGCCACGGGCAGCGCGAACGCCAGCGTGGCGCAGCCCACCAGACCCAGCACGGGCACTACACGGGACAGCGGGGCCGCGCTCAGCGTCCAGGCCGAGGCGTTGGCGACGGCGTAGTAGGCCAGCACGCCGAAGGAGGAGAAGCCGATCGCGCCGCGCACGTCCACCGTCGCGGCCAGCACGGCGACCACCGTGCCCACGGCCAGCTCGGCCCGGTGCGGCACCCGGAACCGCGGGTGCACGGCGGCCAGCGCGCCCGGCAGGTGCCCGTCCCGGGCCATGGCGAGCGTCGTACGCGAGACACCGAGGATCAGCGCGAGCAGTGAGCCCAGCGCGGCCACCGCCGCTCCGGCGCGCACCACGGGCACGAGCCCCGGCGCCCCGGCCGCGCGCACCGCGTCGGCCAGCGGCGCCGTCGCGTGCCCGAGCCGGTCCGCGCCGAGGACGGCGAGCGCGGCGACGGCCACGCACGCGTACACCACGAGAGCGATCCCCAGGGCGAGCGGGACGGCTCGCGGAATGGTGCGCTCCGGCTCGCGCACCTCCTCCCCGAGGGTGGCGATCCGCGCGTACCCGGCGAAGGCGAAGAACAGCAGCCCGGCCGCCTGGAGCACCCCGCCGGCACCCGACGGCAGACCGACGTCCAGCCGTCCCGCCTCGGCCCGCCCCGAGGCCAGGCACACCACGACGACGGCCGCGAGCACGGCCAGGACGACGGCCACGATCACCCGCGTCACCCACGCCGACTTCTGGATCCCGCCGTAGTTCACGGCGGTCAGGGCCGCCACGGCCGCGACCGCCACCGCGTGCGCCTGCCCGGGCCACACGTACGCGCCCACCGTGAGCGCCATGGCCGCGCAGGAGGCCGTCTTGCCGACCACGAAGGCCCAGCCGGCCACATACCCCCAGAAGGCGCCCAGCCGCTCCCTGCCGTACACGTAGGTCCCGCCGGAGGCCGGATAGCGGGCGGCGAGCCGGGCGGAGGACATGGCATTGCAGTAGGCCACCAAGGCCGCGAGGGCCAGCCCCGGCAGCAGCCCGGAGCCGGCCGTCCGCGCGGCCGGCCCCAGAGCCGAGAAGACGCCGGCCCCGACCATCGAGCCGAGGCCGACGACCACGGCGTCTCCCACGCCCAGAGTGCGCCGCAGACCGGCATCCGTACGCGTCATGCGCCGCACCCTACTGAGCGCGGCAACCGGCGGATGGATCCGTGACGTCCTCTTCATCGACACGGCACGAACACGCGCGCGACGCACGCGGGTTTTCACCGGAAAATCAGCGCCCGCCCAGTGCGGACACAGCGCGGAAGGGCAGGTTCACGGCATGAGCATCATCGGTTGGATCATCCTGGGACTGCTGGCCGGAGCCATCGCCAAGGTCCTCCTGCCGGGACGCGACCCCGGCGGCTTCATCGGTACGACCCTCATCGGCGTCGCGGGCGCGTTCATCGGCGGCTGGATATCGGCCCGCTGGCTGGACCACCCGGTCACCAAGAACTTCTACGACGGCGCGACCTGGGCCGCGGCCATCGGAGGCTCCCTGGTGCTGCTGATCGTCTACCGCATCCTGTTCGGCAACTCACGCGACTGAGCGCGGCGCGGCAGCGGGGAAGGGTGGGCACCACCGGGTGCCCACCCTTCCGCGCTCACCGGTAGTTCACGAACTGGAGCGCGAAGTCGAAGTCTTTGCCCTTGAGCAGGGCGATGACGGCCTGGAGGTCGTCGCGGCTCTTGGAGCTGACCCGCAGCTCGTCACCCTGGACCTGGGCCTTCACGCCCTTGGGGCCCTCGTCGCGGATGATCTTCGCCACCTTCTTGGCGTTCTCCTGGGAGATGCCCTCCTCGATCGACGCGAAGATCTTGTACTCCTTGCCGGAGAGCTGCGGCTCGCCCGCGTCCAGCGCCTTCAGCGAGATGCCGCGCTTGATCAGCTTGGACTGGAAGACGTCGAGGACAGCCTTCACCCGGTCCTCGGAGTTCGCCTCCATGAGGATCTTTTCACCGGACCACGAGATCGAGGCTCCCACGCCCTTGAAGTCGTAGCGCTGCGAGATCTCCTTGGCGGCCTGGTTGAGGGCGTTGTCGACCTCCTGCCGCTCGACCTTCGAGACGATGTCGAAACTGGAGTCGGCCATGTCCTGTGGCTCCTTGTATCGGGTGCGTATCGGGTGCGTACCGGCGTGCGCGGCGGCGACCGCCGGGCCCGGTGGAGCACCGGGCCGCATCCGCACCAGCCTAGCCACCCCGGGACCCGAGGGGTGGAGATCAACCGGGTGGCGAAGCACCCCCCTGTATCGGGTATTGTTTACGTCGTTGCCGGGGAGCACCGCGAAAGCGGGTTCGAACGGCAGTATTACCCGGCGGTGTGCCCGAGCGGCCAAAGGGAGCAGACTGTAAATCTGCCGGCTCAGCCTTCCCAGGTTCGAATCCTGGCGCCGCCACACGACCGAAAGGGTCTGTGATCAGCATCAAGCTGATCACAGACCCTTTCGTCGTTCACGGCTGCTACCTGCTTGCTACGGGTGCTTTTTCCAGCGTGTACACCCGGAACAGCACGGCCACGCTGTGGCCGGTGCGCGCGGCCACCTCCTGCGGTTCCACCCCGGAGTTGAGCCACGTGCTCACGGCGGCATGGCGAAGATCATATGGATGCTTCGCGAGCGGTGACGCGCACTGAGCGGGCGTGAGGGCGCGCGCGGGCTTCCGCCCACACCTCGCCGTATCCACTGTCCTGGATGAGGCCGCCGCGTTGCGTCTGGAACAGTCGCCCGCCGGGGGCGACGCCGTACGCCGTGACGTGCCACCGGAGCAGGTTCACGAGATCGGGCGGGATCCGCTCACGTTGAATGCCCAGCTACAGAGCGCCGTCCGTACCGTCTTAGGGGGTCGGGACCTTCATCGTCCGGGGCACCAGTGGGGCAGCCGGGCCCCTGTAGAAGGAAGTCGCAGATCGGAGTCTCTTCGTCGCGCGGCCTGTCCATGGGCCGGGCTGGTTCCGGGCTGCCCAGGGCCGCCGGCCGGGTGGAGCCGTAGGTTCCAGCGAGGCAGGCTTGATGCATGAAGTCGCTCTCGCGCTCACCCTCGTGGCCTGGAGCAGACGGTCATCACCGGGTCCTCTTCACGCTGATGCAGTGTGTGCCCTATCTGATCGCGCTGGCCGTGCTGGTCATCGAGCTCACTCCTGCGCACTTCATCTATACAGGGCCCTTTCTCACCGCTGTCCCGGCGCTGGCAGCCGTGACGCTGGGGCCCAAGGGCACCACAGCTGCGGCAGCCCTCGCGCTGGCGATCAGTGTGATCACCGCGACCTATAACGGGGCGTGGGGCACGCTGATGGTCTACAGCAACTTCCTGGCTCTGGCCTCGGTCTCCGTGGCTGGGTTCATCACCAGCCGCGCTATGCAGGAGCGCAGGCGGAGAGAACTCGACCGGGTCCGCCGGATCGCGGTGGCGGCCCAGGAGGTCGTGTTGCGGGCCGTGCCCGCGCGCCTGGGCCCACTGCGGGCCGGCAGCCTGTGTCTTGCGGCCGGGACCGGGGCGCGGGTGGGCGGTGATCTGTACGAGGCCGTGCAGACGCGCTATGGCGTTCGGATGATTGTTGGGGACGTGCGGGGCAAGGGACTGTCCGCGGTGCGAGCCGTCGCGGTGGCGCTGGGCGCATTCCGGGAAGCCGTGCACTACGAGGAGGACTTGGCGGAGGTCATGAACCGCTGTGCGGCTGCCCTGAGACGAGAAGTCTCCGTGCCAGGTGCGTATGGGCCGGAGGTTTTGCTGGAAGGGTTCACCACGGCGCTCATCGCACAGGTGCCGGATCAGCCCGTGGTACAGCTGGTCAACCGTGGGCACCCACCACCGCTGCTGCTGCACCAGGGCAGGGCTGCACCCCTGACACCGAGCCTGGCGTCGCCGCCGCTCGGTCTCGAAGACCTCATCACCGGCCTCCCCGAGAAGCCTGAGAGCTATGCGTTCCTCCCTGGTGACCGTCTGTTGTTGTACACCGACGGTGTGATCGAGGCGCGCGACCGCGCCGGCGAGTTCTTCGCCCTGCCGGAGGCCATGGAGCGGATAGGCGCCGACCCCGCCCCGCCGGAGTTCCTGGAGCGACTGCACCAAGCGCTGGCCCGTCATACCCGCGGCGATCTGGCGGACGATGTGGCGATGATCGTCGCCGACCGGTTATACGGCCTGCCAGGGGCACCTTCCGGCGGGGCAGACGTGGGGTGACCGTCGTTCTCGGCTACGAAAGCGCAGCTCGGAGGTTGTCCTCCGCACGGACTGCAAATCTGCCGGCTCAGCCTTCCCAGGGCTCGAATCCTGGCGCCGCCCACGCTCGGCTGGGACCGCCGCGGTCCTCGGGCGCCTTGCTGCCGTGGGCGGGTCATTCCCTCAGTGCGGCCTCCAGTCGATGCCGGAAGGAGAGCAGCTGCTCGTCGGCTGCGGGCACGATCTGTCGCAGCGTATCCGTGACGGTGAGCAACTCGGCCAGGTTTCCGCGCGATGGATTCCTGCTCAAGAAGGTGGCAAGGTGCTGATTCGCCGTCACCCACTCCGAGGTCAGGCAGTGCACGAGGAACAGATTCCCCGTGTCTGCAATGTGATCGCCTGACGAGCAGATGTCTACGGTGCGGGCGGCCATGGTCTGGTATTCGGGATCCCCCTCCGCGTAGAGAGCGACGGCCTTCTCGTAATGCGCCCAACCATTTCCGGGATCGATCTCGATGGCACGGTCGAAGTCGGCCAGGGCGGCCGCATAGCGGCCTGAAACGCGGTGTACGACGCCTCGACTCGCGATGGCGTAGAAGCTGCTCGGGTCGATTTCGACGGCACGATCAAAGTCGGCCAGGGCCTCTTGTAGTCGGCCCGTGAGGCGAAAAATACTGCCCCGGGCGGAATGGATCCACGCCCGGTCCGGTTTGATTTCGAGGGACCGGTTGAAGTCCGCGAGTGCTTCCTCGTACCGGTACATGGAGTGGTACGTCTGGCCGCGGCTGCCGATGGCCCACGCATAGTCGGGGTTGATTTCGAGGGCGCGGTTGAAGTCTGCGAGTGCCTCCTCGTCCCGGCCGGTGAGGCGGTGGATCTCTCCGCGGTTCGCCAGGACCCACGCGTAGTCGGGGTTGATTTCGACGGCCCGGGTGAAGTCCGCGAGTGCTTCCTCGTAGCGATGCATGGATTTATAGGTCTGACCGCGGCTGCCGATGGCCCACGCATTGTCGGGGTCGGCTTCGATGGCGCGGTCGAAGTCTGCGAGTGCTTCCTCGTATCGGCGGGCGAGGCGGTGAGTCTCTCCACGGATTGCCAGGACCCAGGCGTAGTCGGGGTTGATCTCGATGGCCCGGTTGAAATCCGCGAGTGCTTCCTCGTGCCGGCCGGCGAGGCGGTGAGTCTCACCGCGGTGCGCAAGCGCCCACGCGTAGTCGGGGTTGATCTCGAGGGTGCGGTTGAAGTCTGCGAGTGCTTCCTCGTGCCGGTCGGTGAGGCGGTAGACCTCGCCGCGGTTTGCAAATGCCCACGCGTAGTCGGGGTCGGCTTCGATGGCGAGGTTGAAGTCTGCCAGGGCTTCCTCGTACCGGCGCATGGAATGATAGACCTGACCGCGGCCCACTATGGCCCAGGTGACGTCGGGCTCCATTTCAATGGCACGGTTGAAATCCACGAGCGCTTCCTCGTGCCGGCCGGCGAGCTGGTAGGTCTCACCGCGGTCCCGGAAAGCGCGAGCTGTCGGCTCCATCTCGATCGCGGCGGCGTAGTCGGCCAAAGCCTGCTCGTAGTTGTTGACCAGGCGGTGTTCGAGACCCCGCTTCAGGTAGGCGCGCTGTTTTGTCGACGGGTCGAGGCCGCCGCGGGACAGGAGAAGTGTGAGTGCGGCTATGCCTGGTTGGGGACCGTCGAGAGCGGCTAGGAGTTCGTCCCCCCATTTTCGTACCGCGGGTGCGTCGGCGTCCTGCCCGGCATGGGAGACGGTTTGCGCCCACCTCCGCAGGGTGGTGATGTCGTGGTGGTGGGCGTCGATCAGTTCGCGTAGGGCGTCAGTCAGCGCGGCCCTGTGATCCGCGGACAATCGGTGGTAAGTCTCTTGGAGCCGGTGATGACGCCATCGTTCGTCTTCCCACCAGCCGTCGGTCGGAGGGGTGCCTTCCTCCAAGTGGGTGCGTCGTTCTCTGAACGCGTCGGCCAGACGGGTGTGCTGCTCCTTCCATCGTTGCGGTGACTGATGGCGTTGCAGGCGGAGCATCGCAGAACGCACGACATCGTGATAGTGGCCACGGCCGGCCCGATTGATGAAGAAGGGCATTGACTGGAGCCAAGGGAACTCCGCCTTGGCTTCCTCGTCCACCACCGTGCGATAAGTGTCCTCGTCGATCTCCTGCGGAAGTGCGCAAGCCAAGGCAGCCGCGCGGCGCACCGGGTTTGTTTCCCACTTGAGGAACCGCTCGACGGCGGTACCGCTGGGGTCGCCCACGTCAGCGGCGCTGGTGGGATGCGCTTGGGCGAGGGTCGAGACCAGAACCGGTAGCCGCCCGGACAGCTCCAGAATCACCTTGATGACCTTTTCATCGGTGATTCCTTTGGCGCTGAGAAGTTGACGTGCTTCCGCCTCGCTGAACACTTCCAACGGAAGATAGGTCACGAGGTCGAGCCAGTCCCCCCAGCACTGGGGATTCAGCCGGGACTGACCTGCCAGAACCACAAGAACGTTGGCCGGTAGCTGCCCATATCGATCGCTGACCAATATGTCCCGCAGCCAGCCGTCCAGCAAGGTCCCGGTTCGCTCGTACGTGTCGAAGAACAGCACTACCCAAGGTCGGCGCTCTGCGGCATCGGACAAACCTTGGAGAAACGCCGGAGTGAGGACCTGCAATGGCGACAGGACCAGTTCGACATCCTCGTGACTACGCAACCGGGAGCTGAGCAGCGCCTTGATTCGGTCAGCCCCCGTCGCGACCTGGTTCGGATCCAGGATGCCGGTGAAGGCCCCCACGCCAGGAATCATGCCTAATCCCGCGAGTGTCAGCTGCGAGCCGATCACACTGAACGGGGAGGGGTTCTGTTGGTCGCTTCCCTGACCGCCCCCGGGGCTCTCACTGGATACCGCTGCCAAGCCCGCACCGGCATCCGCCTCATGCCGACGTTGCCGATAGGTGCTCAGCAGTTTGTCGAAGCCTTTCAGCTCTATGCCCTCTTGGCTGAACTGTGAGCTGATGGCCTCCATCGTCTCGACCACGCCCGTCGTGGATTCATCGATGTAGGCCGTGAGGGCTCGGGCGTCACGGGCCAGGGATTCCAGCTGGCGTACCAGAGTCGACTTCCCGACGCCGCCTGGACCATGGACATGGAAGAGAAATTGTGTCGCCTCTTCCGGCGACTGTTGCAAGGCATCCCTGAACGCGGCCTGCTCTTCCTGGCGCCCGACCAAGCCGTTCCGGCGTCGTCGCCGGATCAGTTCCTGTCGCGAAACACGGCGCGCCGTCACCCGCTACCCCCATGGAAGTGACTGACAGATCGACTTGTCCTGGCATTCTGCCTCAGACGAGCACGCGCCGTCCCGGGACCGAGCTGATTCGATGCAGGGCGCGTCGACCGTGAGGCCCGTGTGCGTGAATCGACCTGGTGGAATTCCGCGGCGACCGCCCGGCGCGACTTCGGGCCGAGCCGGGACGAGCGACGGCCGGGGCCCACTCCTGACCCCGCCCGGCTCTGCGGAAGCGGCGTCCCGCTGCTCGCGCTTCCGGGCCGCGCCCGTAGAATCGAACGTGTGAACGAGGACCGTCCGCTGACGCGTCTCGACATGCTGCGCTTCGCCCGCCGCGTCGTCGAACACCAGGCTGCCGGGCAGCTTGCGTTGATGGACCGGTGGATCGCCGACGAGGAGCGCCGGGAGGCCGAACGGCAGCGCCGGCTCGCCGCGCGGCAGAACGCCCCGGAGTGGGCCATCGAGCGCGGTCTGAACGGCCGGAGCGCGGTGTACGTCCACGTCGGCGGCTGTGCGAGCGTCGGCGGGCGGGCGAAGGGCGTCGGCCGGGAGCAGGCGGTACGGGCCCTCACCGAAGGAGGTGTCCCGGCGTGCCCGCTGTGCCGGCCGGACACCACGCTGGGGATTCTCGAATGACCGGCCCGGGTGCGGGCCCGGCCGGTCCGGATGATGCTGGAGCCATGGCCGGGAAGCGTCCGATCATCGTGCACCTGCCGTCCCCGACCGGCGGCCGCCGGGTCCGGGTGGACGGCGAGATCCTCGGCCTCGCGCACAGCGTGCGGGACCTGGTGGAGTTCCTGCGCCGGGCGGGTCTGGAGATCGAACCGGAGGAGGTGGCCGACTCCCCGCTGATCGACTGGCGTGGAGTGGGACCCGATCGCTGGGAAGCGGAGACCAGGACGTGACGGCGCCGCCGTGCCGGCTCGGGCCCGGGCACACGGCCGGTGCCTTCGGGGCAGACTGGCGGCATGGCCTCCCGACGCAGAACCTGCCCTGTGTGCCGCCGTGAAATCGCCGTGGTGGCGGGCCGCTTCGCGCGCCACGACCCGCCCGGGACGCGGGAGACCGGGGAACTCGTCTCCTGTGCCGGGTCGCGGTGGCAGGCGCGACTCGGGGCGGCCCAGCCGACACTGGACGGGTACGTCGTGCCGGTCTTTCCCGGGCAGCTGCCGCTGTTCTGAGTGCTGACGTGCCGGCAGCGCGCCGGACGGGACGCTCCGACGGCTCGTCAGCAGACCGGCCGTCCGGGCAGGCGGGTGGCAGGCCCGACCGTTCGACGACCGCCGGCCGGCCTCAGTTCCCGGCCACCGACTTCACCGCCACCGACACCGGCGTCGAACCGCTGATCAGCTCCAGCGTGAGACCGGCCGTCGCCGGCGTGTCCACCAGTTCGGCCAGGACGGCCGCCACGTCGTCCCGCGGGATCGCACCGCGCCCCGTATGTGCCTCCAGACGGACCAGACCGGTGCCCGCGTCGTCCGTCAGCGCGCCCGGACGCAGGATCGTCCAGTCCAGCGCCTCCCGCCGGGTGACGTACGCGTCGGCCTCGCCCTTGGCGCGCAGGTACACGTCGAAGACGTCGTTCCCCTGGTGCGCGGGATCCGCGCCCATCGAGGAGACCATCACGAAGCGACGCACGCGCGTGCGTACGGCCGCGTCCGCGAACAGCACCGCCGCGCCCCTGTCCACCGTGTCCTTGCGGGCGGCACCGCTGCCCGGGCCGGCGCCGGCCGCGAAGACCGCGGCGTCCGCGCCCTGGAGGTGCGCCGCGACCTCCTCCACCGAGGCGGACTCCAGGTCCAGCAGGACCGGTTCTGCGCCGACCGCCCGCAGATCGTCACCCTGTTCGGGCTTGCGGATGATGCCCGCGACCTCGTCCCCGCGCGCGGAGAGCAGACGCTCCAGCCGCAGCGCGATCTGACCATGACCACCAGCGATGACAATGCGCATGATTCCGACCGTACGCCCGAAGAGGCGCATCCGCCGTACGAGTTGACCGGCGCGCCCGGAGCGCGCCGAGCGCACGCTCATCGACGCACGCCAAGCGCATGCTCAGCTCTGCACACCCAGTGCCCACTCGGGGCCCCGCGTCCGCGCCGAGCACACGCTCACCAACGCACGAACCACCCGGCAGGGGCCCTGCGTCCGCGCCCACGGTCACGACAGCTGCCCGCGCCCCTGCCGCGGCAGCCCGAGCTCCGCTGCCGCCGCCGAGTTGCAGTACTCGCGCACCGCGCTCGTGCGGGCCACCACCCGGCCCCGGTGCACCACGATCCGGCTGTAGGCCAGGGAGAGCGCGCCGGCCAGATGGTCGCCGCGTACGGCCAGCAGCTCGGCGGGGAAGCCCGCCTCCACACGGACCTCAGGAAGGCCCAGCACCGCGCGCGCCGAGGCGGACACGGCGTCGTAGGCGTCCTCCGGGCGCAGGCCATGGGCGGAGGCGAGGAGGTAGGCGGCCTCCAGAGGGTCGCCGCGGCCGACGGGGTTCGCGACGTCCCGCAGGGCGCCGCTGCCGGCCGCCACGCGCACCCCGGCCGTGCGCAGCAGCCGTACCGGGGCCGCGCCCCGCCGGTCGGCGCCGCCGCAGCCACCCTGAGGCAGGCACACCACGGTCACGCCGGCCGCCGCGAGCTGGTCGGCGACGCGGGAGGCGGCCTCGGCGGGCAGGCGCCCGAGACCGGCGCACGGCCCGATCGTCACGCCGGGGCGCAAGCCCCCCGCCATGACCGCGAGCCGGGACAGCCGGGCCGGGTCGGCGGCGTCCGTGTGCAGGTCCACCGGGCAGCCGTGTTCGGAGGCCACCTCCAGGACCGCCTCCACATAGCCGGTGGGATCCGGGTCCAGGTCCGGACAGCCGCCCACGACGGAGGCGCCCATCTTCACCGCGTCCCGCAGTATCGCGAGCCCGTCGGCCCCGGCCGCCCCGGTCAGCAGTCGCGGCATCGCGACCGTCGTCAGCTCCGCCAGCCCCCGCAGCGACCGCCGTGCCTGGAGGACCGCCCCCAGCGCGCCGAGCTCCTGGACGTCGCCCACGCGCACATGCGCGCGTACCGCCGTCGCCCCGTGCCCGAGTTGGAGCAGGGCCGCCTCCGTGGCCCGGCGCTGGACGTCCTCCGGGGCGTACGACGCCGGGCCGGGGCTGTCGGCGGACAGGGCCGTATCCCCGTGCGCGTGCGGCTCGGCGGGGGCCGGCAGGAGCAGGTAGCCGCTCAGGTCCACGCGCGTGGCACTCGTCCGGGCCGGGCCCGGCGTGAGACTGCCGGTGGTGCCCACGGCCTCGATACGCCCGCCGCCCAGCCGTACGTCCACGGTCCGGCCGTCGGTGAGCCGCGCCCCGCAGAGCAGGAGGGCGGCCGCGTCGGACGGTCCCGAGGACCCCGACGAGTTCGACGGCGGGTGCGGCTGCGGCTGGCTGTCGGGCATCGCGCTCCAGGAGTAGGGACCGGGGCTCGGACGGGCCGGCGTGAGCGACGAGGCCGTGTCGACGCCCCAAGATCACGCAGAGTGAGTCGAGCCTAGGGTGGCGAGCCGTGCGGGTCGCGTAGGGGCGCAATAGGGGCGCAATAGTCGTACCGGCGTGGTCCGCCTCAGGCGGTACACGTGTCGCCCATTCGCGAGGCCGGCGGCGCCGTACCGGATGACGCCTACGCGCGCGTGTCGCCACTCCCGGGCACTGCCCACCGGGACGAAGCCGGCACGGAAAGCGCACGCACGCGCGTGACGGCCGGTGGTGGAGAGTGGCGCCGTATGGGGCTCATGGGGCAGGCGAGAGCGCTGCGAGCAGGGTCGCGCCGGGCGACGGGATACGGATTTGGGTGAACGGCGGCGGACCGTGTAATGTCTTCATCGCTCGCCCCAATAGCTCAGTCGGCAGAGCGTCTCCATGGTAAGGAGAAGGTCAACGGTTCGATTCCGTTTTGGGGCTCTGGTGTGAGAGGTTCCCGCCGCAAGGCGGGGCCGATCTCATCAAAGCGGTGTAGCTCAGTCGGTAGAGCAAGCGGCTCATAATCGCTGTGTCACCGGTTCAAGTCCGGTCACCGCTACTGACAGTAGCCGATTGTGGGGTCGGTCCTTCGATCGGCTACTCTTTCTTGCGTTAAATCAGTCCATCCGTTCGGCATAGGAGCACTCACGTGGCTGCCACCGACGTCCGCCCGAAGATCACGCTGGCCTGCGTGGAGTGCAAGGAGCGGAACTACATCACCAAGAAGAACCGGCGTAACAACCCGGACCGTCTTGAGATGAAGAAGCACTGCCCGCGTTGCAACGCGCACACCGCGCACCGCGAGACGCGATAAAACAGGCTCGTCCGTGAGGCCGTCCCCTTCCGAGGGGGCGGCCTCACGGCGTTTTTCAGCGGCTCGGCGCCCCTTGCGCCCCGCCTGCGCCCCACCGGCCCGGTGCGCATTCCGCGACCGGTCTCCGGCTAATTTGGGGCCAACACAGCAGACATCAGGAGGTGCCGGGCCATGGCGCTCGACCAGTCCTTCGTGGGACGGACCTACCCGCCCACCGCGCCCTATGAGGTGGGCCGGGAGAAGATCCGCGAGTTCGCCGAGGCGGTGGGCGAGACCAACCCGGTGTACACGGACCCCGAGGCCGCCAAGGCGCTCGGCTATTCCGATGTGATCGCGCCGCCGACCTTCGTGTTCTCCATCACCTTCCGGGCCGCCGGACAGGTCATCGAGGACCCGCAGCTGGGGCTGGACTACAGCCGCGTGGTGCACGGCGACCAGAAGTTCTCCTACGTCCGCCCGGTGCGCGCCGGCGACCGGCTCTCGGTCACCTCCACGATCGAGGCCGTCAAGTCCCTCGCGGGCAACGACATCCTGGACATCCGCGGTGAGGTGTACGACGAGGCGGGCGAGCGCGTCGTGACCGCCTGGACGAAGCTCGTGGCCCGCGCGGCCGAGGAGGCGTGAGGACCCGATGACGGCGAAGATCGCGTACGACGACGTCGAGGTCGGCACCGAGCTGCCGGCGCAGACCTTCCCCGTGACCCGTGCCACGCTCGTGCGCTACGCGGGTGCCTCCGGGGACTTCAACCCGATCCACTGGAACGAGAAGTTCGCCAAGGAGGTGGGCCTGCCGGACGTCATCGCACACGGCATGTTCACGATGGCCGAGGCGATCCGCGTGGTCACCGACTGGACCGGGGACCCCGGCGCGGTCGTGGAGTACGGCGTCCGCTTCACCAAGCCCGTCGTGGTGCCCAACGACGACCAGGGTGCCGTGATCGAGGTCGGCGGCAAGGTCGCGGCCAAGCTGGACGACAACACCGTGCGCGTGGACCTGACGGTGACGAGCGGCGGCCAGAAGGTGCTGGGCATGTCCCGGGCGGTTGTACGGCTGGCCTGACGACAGTCTGTGTAAGGGGCGCTCATCCATGGTGGGCGTCCCTTGCGTTGCGGGGCTCGCACCGGGCACCCCCAGCGCCCTTGACTTAGTTAGTGATTGAGTACTAACTTCCTTGCATGGTCAGGATGAGCGCAGAAGAGCGGCGCGAGAGCGTCATCCGCGCGGCGATCGCCGAGTTTGCCCGGAAGGGCTACTACGGCACCTCCACGGAGACGATCGCCAAGCGGGTGGGTGTCTCGCAGCCTTACCTCTTCCGGCTCTTCCCGGGCAAGAAGGCGATCTTCGCCGCCGCGTCGCTGCGGTGCGTGGAGGACACGTGCCGGGTCTTCGAGGAGGCGGCCGACGGGCTCCGGGGCGAGGAGGCCCTGCATGCCATGGCGAACGCCTATGTGCGGCTGATCACGGAGCATCCCGAGAAGCTCCAGATGCAGATGCAGACGTACATCACGGTGGCGGCCGCCGAGGCCGAGGGTGACCGCGAGTTCGGCGAGACCGTACGCGCCGCCTGGCTGCGGCTCTGGGACACCGTGCATCTGCCGCTGGGCGCCGACGTCCAGGAGACGACGACCTTCCTGGCGTACGGGATGCTCATCAACACCCTCACTGCCATGGGTTTCCCGCCCGAGCACCGGGTGTGGCAGGGGCTGTACCCGTCGGCCCGGATCACCGGGCGACTGGAGAAGTAGGGGGAGCGCGGGCGGACCGCGTCTCTTCATGGCCACGAAAGTTAGTCAGCAATAACTAACTGAGACAGCTCAGGGGGAGCGATGTCACGGAAGACGGCAACACCCAGCACCACCACATCGCGCGCGGGGGCCGTGTGGGCCCTCGTCATCACCAGCATCGCCGGCTTCATGGCGGCTCTGGACAACCTCGTGGTCACCACCGCCCTGCCCTCCATCCGCAAGGACCTGGGCGGGGCGCTGGACGACCTGGAGTGGACCGTGAGCGCCTACACGCTCACCTTCGCCGTCCTGCTGATGTTCGGTGCCGCGCTGGGCGACCGCTTCGGCCGCCGCCGGCTCTTCATCGCCGGACTCGCCGTTTTCACCGGAGCCTCCGCCGTCGCGGCCATGGCACCCGGCATCGGCTCCCTGATCGCCGCCCGCGCGGTCCAGGGCGTCGGCGCGGCCGTGATGATGCCGCTCACCCTGACCCTGCTGACCGCTGCCGTGCCCGCGGCCAGGCGCGGAATGGTGTACGGCATCTGGGGCGCCGTCAACGGGCTCGCCGTCGCCTCGGGGCCGCTGATCGGCGGCAGCCTCACCGAGCACGTCTCCTGGCACTGGATCTTCTGGCTGAACGTCCCGCTCGGTGTGGCCGTGCTGCCGCTCGCCCGGCTGCGCCTGGCGGAGTCCTACGGCACCGGTGCCCGGCTCGACGTGCCCGGCACGCTGCTCGCCAGCGGCGGCCTCTTCGGCATCGTGTACGGCCTGGTCCGCGGCCCCGCCGACGGCTGGACCGACACCACCGTCCTGACCGCGCTGATCGCCGGCGGAGCGCTGCTGGCGGGCTTCGTGCTCTGGAGCTCCCGCGCCGCCCACCCGATGCTGCCCATGCGGCTGTTCCGCTCCCGCGCCTTCGCGGGGATCAACGCGGCCAGCCTGCTGATGTTCGTCGGGATGTTCGGCTCGATCTTCCTGCTCAGCCAGTACATGCAGGGCGTGCTCGGCTACTCGCCCACCGAGGCGGGCCTGCGGATGCTGCCCTGGACCGGCATGCCGATGCTCGTCGCGCCCGTCGCCGGGATCCTCTCCGACCGCATCGGCGGCCGGCCGGTCGTCGCCGCGGGCCTGTTCCTCCAGGCCGCCGGCCTCGGCTACATGGCCTCGGTGGCCACCACGGACGCCTCCTACGCCGTCCAGCTGCCCGCCCTGGTCATCAGCGGCGTCGGCATGGCTCTGTTCTTCGCGCCGGCCGCCAACCTGGTCATGTCCAGCGTCCGCCCGCACGAGCAGGGCATCGCCTCCGGTGCCAACAACGCGCTGCGCGAGGTGGGCGGCGCTCTCGGCATCGCGGTCATGTCGTCGATCTTCTCCGCGCAGGGCGGTTACGCGTCCGCGCAGAGCTTCGTGGACGGGCTGCGGCCGGCCCTCGTCACCGGCTCCGCGGTGGTCGCCCTCGCCGCGGTCGCCGCCCTGGTGATCCCCGCCCGCCGCAGCGCCGCCAGGTCCGTCCCGGCGGCCGACCAGGCGCCCGCACCGGTCCTCGAGACCACCGGCCGCTGACCGTCGATCCCTCGCCGCAAGGAGCCCGCGATGCCCACGCTTCCCTGGACCGTGCCGAACACGCCGCCGCAAGGCGCCGAGGTGCACGTCTTCGCCTCCCGCTTCGAGACCCGCACGCTGTGGGGCGCCCTGCTCTTCCTCGTCCGGACACCGGCCGTGTGGCGGCAGGCCGGCCGCGCGCCCGGCGCCTACGGGGCCTCCCTGAAGGCGCAGCCCCTGCGGCGGACCTTCTGGACCCTGTCCGCCTGGGAGTCGGCCGGCGCGCTGAAGGAGTTCGCCCGCTCCGGCGCCCACCGGCCGGCGTCCAGCTCGCTCAAGGCCCAGATGCACTCCGTTGCGTTCGCCACCTGGCAGACCTCCGCCGACGAGCTGCCGGTGAGCTGGGACGAAGCGATACGGCGGCTCGCGTAGCCACCGGCGGCGGCACCGGGCACGCGCGCGTGGACCTGCGCCCTACGGCGGTCCACGCGCGCGTGCGTGCGTGTGGAGTACCCGCACGCGTGCGGGTACGGGAGGCCGGCCACGCGCGAGGAGGGCCGCACACGCGCGTACCGGCGGCAGCCACGAGCGCCCTCGGCGGCCGGCCCACCCCGCCGCACCCCGCACGAGGCCGCCGAGCCGTGCGGGACCCGTTCCTGCGGGTGCGGCGGGGTCGGAGGTGTCTCGTAGTCTTGGGCCCGTGCAGGTACTCCACGACGCCCCCCTTGCCCCGCTGACCACCTTCCGGCTGGGCGGTCCCGCGACGCGGCTGGTGACCGCCGCGACCGACGCCGAGGTGATCGCCGCCGTCCGGGAGGCCGACGACAGCGGCACCCCGCTGCTGCTCATCGGCGGCGGATCGAACCTGGTCATCGGCGACAAGGGCTTCGACGGCACCGCCCTGCGCATCGCCACGCGCGGGGTCGAGCTGCGCGGCACGACCTTGGAGCTGGCGGCCGGCGAGGTGTGGACCGACGCCGTCGCCCGCACCGTGGAGGCCGGGCTCGCCGGCATCGAGTGCCTGGCCGGCATCCCGGGCTCCGCGGGTGCCACGCCGATCCAGAACGTGGGCGCGTACGGCCAGGAGGTCTCCTCGACGATCACGGAGGTGATCGCGTACGACCGGCGGGCCGGCGAGACCGTCACGCTGACGAACGAGGAGTGCGCCTTCTCGTACCGGCACAGCCGCTTCAAGGCCGATCCCGAGCGCTATGTCGTACTCCGGGTCCGCTTCGGGCTGGAGGACGCGGGCGGGCTGTCCGCGCCGGTCAAGTACGCCGAGGCGGCCCGCGCGCTCGGGGCCGGGCCCGGGGACCGGGTGCCGCTGGCCGACGCCCGCGAGACCGTGCTGAAGCTGCGCGCCGGCAAGGGCATGGTGCTGGACCCCGAGGACCACGACACCTGGTCGGCCGGGTCCTTCTTCACCAACCCGATCCTCACCGACGAGCAGTTCGCCGCGTTCCACGCGCGCGTGCGCGAGCGGCTGGGCGACGGCGTCGAGCCGCCCGCCTACCCGGCGGGGGAGGGCCGTACCAAGACCTCCGCTGCCTGGCTGATCGACAAGGCGGGCTTCACCAAGGGCTACGGCACCGGCCCCGCGCGCATCTCCACCAAGCACACCCTCGCTCTCACCAACCGGGGCGCTGCCACCACGGAGGACCTGCTGGCCCTGGCCCGCGAGGTGATCGCCGGCGTCCGCGAGGTCTTCGGTGTCACGCTGGTCAACGAGCCGGTGACCGTGGGCGTGAGCCTCTAGCCGGGCCGGCTCAGTAGGCCACCCCCACGCCCTGCTTGAGGCTCTCCACGTCGTCGATCATCGCCAGCATCGCGTGCGCGACGTCCGCGCGCGCGATGAAGCGGCCCTTGGGCGGGAAGCCGCCGACGACCGTGCGGTAGCGGCCGGTGAGCGGCTTGTCCTGGAGGCGCGGCGGCCGTACCGACGTCCAGTCGGTGCTGCTGCGGGCCAGCTCGGCCTCCATCGCGCGCAGGTCGGCGTAGACGTCCTTCAGGACGGCCGCCACAAGGCCCCGCATCGCGCGGTCCAGGGCACCGTCGTCCTGCGGAGCCGGGCCGACGGGGCCGGCACTGACCACCAGCAGCCGGCGTACGCCCTCCGCCTCCATCGCGCCGAGCACCGTCCGGGTCAGCCGGGCGGCGACGCCGGCGTCCTTGCGGCTGCGCGCGCCCAGGCCGGACAGGACGGCATCCCGGCCCCGCACGGCGGTGAGCAGCTCCTCCGGGCCGCTCAGGCCGCTGCGGACGACCTCCAAGCGGTCCCCGGCGACATCGAGCCGGGCCGGGTCCCGTACCACGGCGGTGACCTCGTGGCCGGCGTCCAAGGCCTGACGGACCAGCTCCCGGCCGATCCCCCCGGTGGCGCCGAAAACGGTGAGCTTCATGGCGATCCCCCTGCTACGTAGAGGTGGGTGAGTGTTTACTCACCTCACTGCCCCCTAGAGTGGGTAAGCACTCACCCACCCGTCAAGCCCGACAGGAGCCCCATGGAGACGAAGCCCGCGCGTGTCCGCATCCTCGACGCCGCGCACGAGCTGATGCGCACCGTCGGCCTCGCCCGCGCCACCACCAAGGAGATCGCCCGCGCGGCCGGCTGCTCCGAAGCGGCCCTCTACAAGTACTTCGACAGCAAGGAAGACCTGTTCGTGCGGGTCCTCACCGAGCGCCTGCCCCGGCTCACCCCGCTGCTCGCCAGCCTCGTCGCCGAACCGGGCCAGGGCACCCTGGAGGAGAACCTCACCGAGATCGCCCGGCAGGCCGCGCTCTTCTACGAGCAGAGCTTCCCGATCGCCGCCTCCCTGTACGCCGAGACCCAGCTCAAGCGCCGCCACGACGACGCCCTGCGCACGATCGGTTCGGGCCCGCACATGCCCATCGAGGGCCTGGACGCCTACCTCCGCGCCGAACAGGCCGCCGGCCGCCTCGACACCCGTGCCGACACCTTCGCGGCCGCCTCCCTGCTCCTGGGCGCCTGCGCGCAGCGCGCGTTCGCCTACGACGCGACCGCGAGCGGCGAACGGCCGCCGGTGGACGCGTTCGCCACCCGGCTCGTGCACACCCTGCTGCGCGGAATCTCCGTTGCGGAGCCCTCCGCGTGACCATCAGCCTGAGCACATGACCCACACGTCCGGGGCACCCCGCTGACCGTCCGGACCGACGAGGCGCTATCCGCCCTACGCCCGCTTCAGACGGCCGGGCGCGCCAGCCAGTCGTCCACGCCGGCCAGCAGCCGCTCCCTGACCTCCTCCGGGGCGGCAGAGCCCCGGATGGACTGCCGGGCCAGCTCCGCGAGCTCGGCGTCCGTGAAGCCGTGGGTATGGCGGGCGATCTCGTACTGGGCGGCGAGCCGGGAACCGAACAGCAGCGGGTCGTCGGCCCCGAGGGCCATCGGGACACCCGCCTCGAAGAGCGTGCGCAGCGGTACGTCATCCGGCTTCTCGTACACGCCGAGCGCCACGTTCGACGCGGGGCACACCTCGCAGGTCACACCCCGGTCCGCCAGTCGCTTCAGCAGCCGCGGGTCCTCCGCCGCGCGCACCCCGTGCCCGATCCGGGAGGCGTGCAGGTCGTCCAGGCAGTCCCGGACCGACGCCGGACCGGTCAGCTCGCCGCCGTGCGGGGCCGACAGCAGACCGCCCTCGCGCGCGATGTGGAAGGCCCGGTCGAAGTCCCGGGCCAAGCCCCGGCGCTCGTCGTTGGAGAGCCCGAAGCCGACCACGCCCCGGTCCGCGTACCGCACCGCCAGGCGGGCCAGCGTGCGCGCGTCCAGCGGGTGCTTCATACGGTTGGCGGCGACCAGGACGCGCATGCCGAGGCCGGTCTCCCGGGAGGCCGTGTCGACCGCGTCCAGGATGACTTCCAGAGCAGGGATCAGACCGCCCAGCCGGGGCGCGTACGACGTCGGGTCCACCTGGATCTCCAGCCAGCCCGAGCCGTCCCGCAGGTCCTCCTCGGCGGCCTCCCGCACCAGGCGCTGGATGTCCTCCGGCTCGCGCAGGCAGGAGCGCGCCGCGTCGTACAGCCGCTGGAAACGGAACCAGCCCCGCTCGTCCGTGGCCCGCAGCTTCGGCGATTCGCCGCTGGTCAGCGCGTCCGTCAGGGCGTCGGGCAGCCGCACGCCGTACTTGTCGGCCAGTTCCAGCACGGTGGTCGGCCGCATCGAGCCGGTGAAGTGCAGGTGCAGATGGGCTTTCGGCAGCTCAGAGAGATCACGTACAGGCTCCATTCCCAGATCCTGCCGTACGGCACCGCCGTCCCGGTAGCCGTTTCCCCGTTCGTGGTCTTGCTCGCACACAGAAGCGGGCCGCCTCCCGCAGGGAGACGGCCCGCACGCGCGCGTGGCGGCCGGGAACTAGTCCCGCGCCTCCGCCAGCAGCTTCTGCATCCTGCTCACGCCCTCGACGAGGTCCTCGTCACCGAGCGCGTACGACAGCCGCAGGTAGCCCGGCGTGCCGAAGGCCTCGCCCGGGACGACCGCGACCTCGGCCTCCTCCAGGATCAGCGCGGCCAGCTCGACCGTGTCCTGCGGGCGCTTGCCGCGGATCTCCTTGCCGAGCAGGGCCTTGACCGACGGGTAGGCGTAGAACGCGCCCTCGGGCTCCGGGCAGACCACGCCGTCGATCTCGTTGAGCATCCGCACGATCGTCTTGCGGCGCCGGTCGAAGGCCTCGCGCATCTTCGCCACGGCCTCCAGGTCACCGGAGACGGCGGCCAGCGCGGCCACCTGGGCGACGTTGGAGACGTTCGAGGTGGCGTGCGACTGGAGATTCGTCGCGGCCTTGACCACGTCCTTCGGGCCGATGACCCAGCCCACGCGCCAGCCGGTCATGGCGTACGTCTTCGCCACACCGTTGACCACGACGCACTTGTCGCGCAGCTCGGGCAGGAGCGCCGGCAGGGAGACGGCGGCGGCGTCGCCGTAGACCAGGTGCTCGTAGATCTCGTCGGTGAGCACCCACAGGCCGTGCTCCAGGGCCCAGCGGCCGATCGCCTCGGTCTCGGGCTCCGAGTACACCGCGCCGGTCGGGTTGGACGGGGAGACGAAGAGCACGACCTTCGTCTTCTCCGTGCGCGCGGCCTCCAGCTGCTCCACCGAGACGCGGTAGCCGGTCGTCTCGTCGGCCACGACCTCCACCGGGACACCGCCGGCGAGGCGGATCGACTCCGGGTAGGTCGTCCAGTACGGCGCCGGGACGATGACCTCGTCGCCCGGGTCGAGGATCGCGGCGAACGCCTCGTAGATCGCCTGCTTGCCGCCGTTGGTGATGAGGATCTGCGAGACGTCGGGCTCCCACCCGGAGTCGCGCAGCGTCTTGGCGGCGATGGCGGCCTTCAGCTCGGGCAGGCCGCCGGCCGGCGTGTAGCGGTGGTACTTCGGGTTCTTGCAGGCCTCGACGGCCGCCTCGACGATGTAGTCCGGCGTCGGGAAGTCGGGCTCACCGGCGCCGAAGCCGATCACCGGACGCCCGGCGGCCTTCAGGGCCTTGGCCTTGGCGTCCACGGCGAGGGTGGCGGACTCGGAGATCGCGCCGACTCGGGCGGAGACCCGGCGCTCGGTGGGTGGGATTGCAGCGCTCATGAGGCCCATCGTTCCAGACCGGAAATCCCCCCGGCACACGGGTTTCACAGACTGAACAACAAGGGGTCGAGGCGTGAACACCGGTCCGAATCCGGTCCCCGGCCAGGACGATCTTTGGTCGGGCGCCCCCTGACGGGCCCTTTCTGTTCGACGCGGGGCCGCGGAACACGTACACTCTCACCTCGTTGGCCTTCAGCAGCCGCCACCCAGCCGGTGCACACCGAGCACCCGGCCGGATGCGGTACGTTGGGGGACACACAAAGGGTCGTAGCTCAATTGGTAGAGCACCGGTCTCCAAAACCGGCGGTTGGGGGTTCAAGTCCCTCCGGCCCTGCTACACACACCGCCAGGATGTGTGCGCATGTACGTACAGCAATGCACCGCCGTGCGGCTCAGGAACCGGGCGCGGCACGGCCACGACCCGGGATCAGGTGAGGATTATGACGGACGCCGTGGGCTCCATCGACACGCCTGATGCCCAGGACGAGGTACACGAGTCCAAGAAGGCCCGTAAGGGCGGCAAGCGCGCCAAGAAGGGCCCGCTCAAGCGCCTCGCCACCTTCTATCGCCAGATCATCGCGGAGCTCCGCAAGGTCGTCTGGCCGTCGCGCAACCAGCTGACGTCGTACACCACCGTGGTGATCTTCTTCGTCGCCATCATGATCGCCCTGGTGACCGTGATTGACTATGGGCTCAACCACGCGGCCAAGTACGTTTTCGGCTGAGCCAAGAGCGAAGGGCGCCGTGGTACCGGCGCCCGTTTTCGCATGTTCCACCCCTATGTATCCAGGAAGAAGCAGCCATCGTGTCTGACCCGAACCTGAACGACGACGCCACTGAGCCCCGCGGGCTGGCTGCCGAGACGGTGGACGACGAGCTCGACATCGTCGAAGGCGCGGACGAGCAGGACGAGTTCGAGGCTGCCGAGGCCGAGTCGGGCGAGCCGGCCGAAGAGGCCGCCCTGCACGTCGAGGACGAAGAGGCTGACGAGGCCGACGAGGCCGGCGAGGAAGCCGCCGCCGAGGCCGAGGCCGAGGAGGAGCCTGCCGCTCCGGTCGACCCGGTCGAGGCCCTGCGCGAGGAGCTGCGCACCCTGCCCGGCGAGTGGTACGTCATCCACACGTACGCCGGTTACGAGAACCGCGTGAAGACCAACCTGGAGCAGCGCGCCGTCTCGCTGAACGTCGAGGACTACATCTTCCAGGCCGAGGTGCCGCAGGAAGAGGTCGTCCAGATCAAGAACGGCGACCGCAAGACGATCAAGCAGAACAAGCTGCCGGGTTACGTCCTGGTCCGCATGGACCTGACCAACGAGTCCTGGGGCGTCGTCCGCAACACCCCGGGCGTCACCGGCTTCGTCGGCAACGCCTACGACCCCTACCCGCTGACCCTGGACGAGATCGTCAAGATGCTCGCCCCGGAGGCCGAGGAGAAGGCCGCCCGTGAGGCCGCCGAGGCCGAGGGCAAGCCCGCCCCGCAGCGCAAGGTCGAGGTCCAGGTGCTGGACTTCGAGGTCGGCGACTCGGTCACCGTCACCGACGGCCCGTTCGCCACGCTCCAGGCGACCATCAACGAGATCAACCCCGACTCGAAGAAGGTCAAGGGCCTGGTGGAGATCTTCGGCCGGGAGACGCCGGTCGAGCTCTCCTTCGACCAGATCCAGAAGAACTAGTTCTTTCTGGACGTACTGCTTCCGAGCAGGTCAGGCAGGCTGCTGCAGCCGGTCTGACCTGCTCGGTTTTTGGCCGCGCATCTATACCCGTTATCGTTGTGCGGTATGCCTGCATCCGGGTGGTCCCTGGGAGCGGGCAGGACCCGAATCGAAAGGACCCGGAGAGCTATGCCTCCCAAGAAGAAGAAGGTCACGGGGCTCATCAAGCTCCAGATCCAGGCCGGCGCCGCCAACCCGGCTCCGCCGGTCGGCCCGGCGCTGGGTCAGCACGGCGTCAACATCATGGAGTTCTGCAAGGCCTACAACGCCGCGACCGAGTCGCAGCGTGGTTGGGTCATCCCGGTGGAGATCACGGTCTACGAGGACCGTTCCTTCACCTTCGTCACCAAGACGCCGCCGGCCGCGAAGATGATCCTCAAGGCCGCGGGTGTCGAGAAGGGCTCCGGCGAGCCGCACAAGACCAAGGTCGCCAAGATCACCGAGGCGCAGGTCCGCGAGATCGCCCAGACCAAGATGCCCGACCTCAACGCGAACGACCTGGACGCCGCCGCGAAGATCATCGCCGGCACCGCGCGCTCCATGGGCGTCACGGTCGAGGGCTGAACCCACCCCTAGCAGTCATGCGGCCGTAGCCGGTCGCACGTGGCAGGGCCTGCTCGGCCCAGGGACCACGACTCCTTTCAGAACACACAGGAGCAAGTTGTGAGCAAGCGCAGCAAGGCTCTCCGCGCTGCGGACGCCAAGGTCGACCGGGAGAAGCTGTACGCCCCGCTCGAGGCCGTCCGTCTCGCCAAGGAGACCTCCACGACCAAGTTCGACGCCACCGTCGAGGTCGCCTTCCGTCTGGGTGTCGACCCGCGCAAGGCCGACCAGATGGTCCGTGGCACCGTGAACCTTCCGCACGGCACCGGTAAGACCGCCCGGGTCCTGGTCTTCGCGACCGGTGACCGTGCCGAGGCCGCGCGTGCCGCGGGCGCCGACATCGTCGGTGCCGACGAGCTGATCGACGAGGTGGCGAAGGGCCGTCTGGACTTCGACGCCGTCGTCGCCACCCCGGACCTCATGGGCAAGGTCGGCCGCCTCGGCCGCGTCCTCGGCCCGCGTGGTCTGATGCCGAACCCGAAGACCGGCACCGTCACCCCGGACGTCGTGAAGGCTGTCAACGACATCAAGGGCGGCAAGATCGAGTTCCGCGTCGACAAGCACTCGAACCTGCACTTCATCATCGGCAAGGCGTCCTTCGACGACAGCAAGCTGGTGGAGAACTACGGCGCCGCGCTGGAGGAGATCCTCCGCCTGAAGCCGTCCGCCGCCAAGGGTCGCTACATCAAGAAGGCCGCCATCACCACCACGATGGGCCCCGGCATCCCGGTCGACCCGAACCGCACCCGTAACCTCCTCGTCGAGGAGGACCCGGCCGCCGTCTGAGCCTGAAGCTCAGCCCGGCAGCCGCGTCAGGTACGCGTGAACTGAAAGGGCGGGCCTGGAACCTTGAAGGTTCCGGGCCCGTCCTTTCTGTGTACGACCATTCGTACGACTGTCAGTGGCCTGGGTTACGGTGCAGGCACAGGACTCGCATTAGGGGTGGGACTAGATGAACAGCACGACCGTGCGCCGGACGACCCTTTCCATCGCCGTGGTCGCCGCGCTGGCCTCAGTGGCCGCCTGTGGCTCCTCCGACGGGGACAAGGACGGCGACAAGGCCGCAGGCAAGGTGACGCACGTCAGCCCCATAGCGGCCCTGCGCTCCGCCGAGAAGTCCACCGACAAGGCCGACTCGGCCAAGGTGCGCTCCACGACGTCCGTCGGCGACCTCATGTCGATGACCGCGAACGGCGCCCTCACCTGGGGCGACGGGCTCAAGGGCAACCTCACCATCACGTACACCGGCGGCCAGATGGCCGAGATGATGAAGAAGGCCGGCACCTCGTCGATGGAGGCCCGGTATCTGCCGGACGCCTACTACGCGCACATGAGCGACACCTACGCCCAGCAGGCGGGCGGCGGCAAGCACTGGATCAAGTACTCCTACGACGACCTCGCCAAGCTCGGCGGCGCGTCCGGCTCGTACATGAAGGACCAGATCCAGAACGCCACGCCGAACCAGTCCGTGAAGATGCTGCTGGCCTCCGGTGACGTCAAGAAGGTCGGCGAGGAGACGATCTCCGGTGCCCACACCACGCACTACTCGGGCACGGTGAACGTCGCCGACCTCGCCGACAAGACCAGCAACCTCAGCGCCGATCAGCTGGCGGCCCTGAAGAAGCAGCTCAGCCAGGCCGGCGTCACCACCGACACCGTCGACCTCTGGATCAACGACCAGGACCTGCTGGTCAAGAAGACCGAGAAGGCCGACACGGCCAACGGCACCATGACCAACACGACCGTCTACAGCGACTACGGCGTGAAGGTCACCGCCGAGGCGCCCCCGGCCGGCGACACCAAGGACTTCGCGGACCTGCTGAAGTCCGGCGGCATGACGGGCGGCACCGGCACCGGCACCACCTCCTGAAACCAGCCGCGTCCCGGGACCCCCTGGGATACGCTCGCGATCTTGCCGTGCCCGACCACGTACGGCCACGTGAGAGCCGAGCGTTCCTCGGGGGGAATTCCATGAGACGGTCCACAGGCATGCCCTTCGCTGCTCTGCTCGTCCTCGCCGGCGCGGCCGGCTGTACGACGGCCGCCGACGGCGAGAAGGCCCCGGAGCGGCCGGCAGCGGCGGCCGTCGCCCGCGCGGCCCTGAAGACCGAGGCCGCCGGCTCGCTGCGCTACCGCATCACCGGGCGGATGCCCGAGCAGGGGTGGATCCGTACCGAGGGCTGGGTGGGCACCGAGCCCTCGGTGAGCCGGGTGCGGACCACCACCCTCGGCGGCGCCCACCCGGGCACCCTGGAGCTGCGCATGGTCGGCGGGCACCTGTACACGAGCATGCCGGCGGACGAGGTCCGCGAGGCTCAGGGCAGGCACTGGCTGGACTTCGGGCCCACCGCGAAGTTCCGCTCGGGCGGCGGCCTGCGGGTCGACATGGGAGCCCTGCGCGACGAGGCCGGACGCAACCCGGCCCGGGAGGCAGCCTTCCTCGCCGGTGCGGAGGACCTCCGCAGGGCCGGCACCGAGACCGTCGGCACGACACGCAGCACGCACTACACCGGCACGGTCACCGTCGACGGCCTGCGCAGCCGGCTGAAGGACCAGGACGGCCCCGGCCGGGCGGGCCGGAAGCGGAGCCTGGACGCGTACGCCGAGCTCGGCCTGGACGAGCTGACCCTGGACGTGTGGCTGGACGGCCAGGACCACGTGCGGCGCCAGCGGGTACGCGGCTTCGCCCGCCACGGCGAGCTGGACCTCACCGTCACCTTCCGCGACTTCGGCCGCCCGGTGAGCGTCGGCGCCCCCGCCGCCGCCGACACGGTGGACGTCCGCAAGCCGTCGAAGCAGCCCCGGAGCGAGCGCGATGACGACTCCGACCGGGGGTTCACCGACGTACCGACGGGGGCCGGCGGCTGAGCGCCGTGCCGACGGCCCGGAGACCGTGAGCGGTGTGCCCGGGGCCGGTGGACGAGTGCCGTACCGACCGCAAACGGACCGATTTGCTCGAGTGCGGTCCGGTCCCGTACTCTCCTGGAGAAGCCAAAGACCGCTGGTCGTTGCCGCGCGCTTGTACGAGGGTGCGGTGGCCGAAGGATCCGCTGAAAAGTGGGCGACCCGCGCAGGTGACAGTGGAAGACTCCCGGAATGCGCGCGCCGAGCGTGTGTGCGGCCGGTCGAGTCCGCCCCGTGCGCCTGCGCCGGGGCGTTTCGTTTTCCCCAGTCCTCCTTCGGGTCCGCGCGGTCCGAATCACCCGGAAGGAGGCCGAGGCTCTATGGCGAGGCCCGACAAGGCTGCCGCGGTTGCGGAGCTGACGGACAAGTTCCGCAGCTCCAACGCCGCCGTGCTGACCGAGTACCGCGGTCTCACCGTGGCGCAGCTCAAGACGCTGCGCCGGTCGCTCGGTGAGAACGCCCAGTACGCCGTGGTGAAGAACACGCTGACCAAGATTGCGGCCAACGAGGCCGGGATCACGCTGGACGACCAGCTCTTCGCTGGTCCGACGGCCGTCGCCTTCGTCACCGGTGACCCGGTGGAGTCGGCGAAGGGTCTCCGTGACTTCGCCAAGGACAACCCGAATCTCGTCATCAAGGGCGGTGTCCTTGACGGCAAGGCGCTGTCCGCCGACGAGATCAAGAAGCTTGCGGACCTCGAGTCCCGCGAGGTTCTGCTCAGCAAGCTGGCCGGTGCCTTCAAGGCGAAGCAGTCCCAGGCTGCCTCCGTCTTCCAGGCGCTGCCGTCGAAGCTCGTCCGCACCGTGGACGCGCTGCGCGCCAAGCAGGCCGAGCAGGGCGGTGCCGAGTAATTCGGCTCGCTTTCTGACCCGCACCACCGGCGCGGGTCGCAGCGGGCCGACGTACGCCCGCCTTATCCAGTACATCCGGCACCTGCCGATTTGAGTGGAAGGACCGCCATCATGGCGAAGCTCACCCAGGACGAGCTGCTTGCCCAGTTCGAGGAGATGACCCTCATCGAGCTCTCCGAGTTCGTGAAGGCCTTCGAGGACAAGTTCGACGTCACCGCCGCCGCTGCTGCCCCGGTCGTCGTTGCCGGCGGTGCCGCTGGTGGCGCCGCTGCCGAGGCCGAGGAGGAGAAGGACGAGTTCGACGTCATCCTCACCGGCGCCGGCGACAAGAAGATCCAGGTCATCAAGGTCGTGCGTGAGCTGACCTCGCTGGGTCTGAAGGAGGCCAAGGACCTCGTCGACGGCACCCCGAAGCCGGTCCTCGAGAAGGTCAACAAGGAGGCCGCGGAGAAGGCCGCCGAGTCCCTCAAGGGCGCCGGCGCGTCCGTCGAGGTCAAGTAAGACCTTCGCGACCGCCGAAACGGCCTCCTAGGGCTGTAACGCGAACGCACCGAAGGGCGATCATCCATCCGGGTGGTCGCCCTTCGGCGTTCCCCGGAGTCCGGCCTGGGCTGCCTTGCACCTGTGTTCGCGAGGGGTAAGGTGATCTTCGTCGTGTCTTCGGATGCCCCGGTTCCGGCGAGGAGCCCTTGACGAACCGCACGCAGCGCGCAATTCTCAGGACGCGTCGTCACAAGGATCCGAATCCGAGGCATGGATCGACGACGAAGAGGGCAGTATCAACGTGCGTTGAGGGCAGGTATGCCGAGGGCGTTTACAAGGGCGTTGAGGACAACGAGGGTCTTCGAAAACCCGCACTGGACATCAGTGTGCCAAGTGGCTACACTGACCCTTTGCGCTGCCTGTTAGCTGTCCCCTGCCCGTCACCAGGGGTCTGCCCTCTCTTGAGCACAGTCGACCGAAGCCCCCCTGACCTGGGGTTTCCGTCTCTGTGTACGGGAAGGGACCGGTACGCGCGTAGTGAGTCCGAGCCCTCGGAAGGACCCCCTCTTGGCCGCCTCGCGCACTGCCTCGACCGCGAATACGAACAACGGCGCCAGCACCGCCCCGCTGCGCATCTCCTTTGCAAAGATCAAGGAGCCCCTCGAGGTTCCGAACCTGCTCGCGCTGCAGACCGAGAGCTTTGACTGGCTGCTCGGCAACACCGCTTGGCAGACTCGGGTCGAGGAGGCTCTGGAGAACGGTCAGGACGTCCCCACCAAGTCCGGTCTGGAGGAGATCTTCGAGGAGATCTCTCCGATCGAGGACTTCTCCGGGTCGATGTCGCTGACGTTCCGGGACCACCGCTTCGAGCCGCCGAAGAACTCGATCGACGAGTGCAAGGAGCGCGACTTCACGTACGCCGCCCCGCTCTTCGTCACCGCCGAGTTCACCAACAACGAGACCGGTGAGATCAAGTCCCAGACGGTCTTCATGGGCGACTTCCCGCTCATGACGAACAAGGGCACCTTCGTCATCAACGGCACCGAGCGTGTCGTGGTGTCTCAGCTGGTCCGTTCCCCCGGTGTCTACTTCGACTCCAGCATCGACAAGACGTCCGACAAGGACATCTTCTCCGCCAAGATCATCCCGTCCCGGGGTGCCTGGCTGGAGATGGAGATCGACAAGCGCGACATGGTCGGTGTCCGTATCGACCGCAAGCGCAAGCAGTCGGTCACCGTGCTGCTGAAGGCGCTCGGCTGGACGACCGAGCAGATCCTTGAGGAGTTCGGCGACTACGAGTCGATGCGCGCCACCCTGGAGAAGGACCACACCCAGGGCCAGGACGACGCGCTGCTCGACATCTACCGCAAGCTGCGCCCGGGCGAGCCCCCCACGCGTGAGGCCGCGCAGACGCTGCTCGAGAACCTCTACTTCAACCCCAAGCGCTACGACCTCGCCAAGGTCGGCCGCTACAAGGTCAACAAGAAGCTGGGTGCGGACGCTCCGCTCGACGCGGGCATCCTGACCGTCGAGGACATCATCTCGACGATCAAGTACCTGGTGAAGCTGCACGCCGGCGAGACCGAGACGGTCGGCGACAGCGGCGAGTCGATCGTCGTCGAGACCGACGACATCGACCACTTCGGCAACCGTCGTCTGCGCAGCGTGGGCGAGCTCATCCAGAACCAGGTCCGTACGGGTCTGGCGCGTATGGAGCGCGTCGTCCGCGAGCGCATGACGACTCAGGACGTCGAGGCGATCACGCCGCAGACCCTGATCAACATCCGGCCGGTCGTCGCCTCCATCAAGGAGTTCTTCGGCACCAGCCAGCTGTCGCAGTTCATGGACCAGAACAACCCGCTGTCTGGTCTCACGCACAAGCGTCGTCTCTCGGCGCTCGGCCCCGGCGGTCTGTCCCGTGAGCGGGCCGGCTTCGAGGTCCGTGACGTGCACCCGTCGCACTACGGCCGTATGTGCCCGATCGAGACGCCGGAAGGACCGAACATCGGTCTGATCGGCTCGCTCGCCTCCTACGGCCGGGTCAACGCGTTCGGCTTCGTCGAGACCCCGTACCGCAAGGTCATCGACGGCCAGGTCACCGACGAGGTGGACTACCTGACCGCCGACGAGGAGGACCGCTTCGTCATCGCGCAGGCCAACGCGCCGCTGACGAACGACCTCCGTTTCGAGGAGAGCCGCGTGCTCGTCCGCCGCCGTGGCGGCGAGGTCGACTACGTCGGCCCCGAGGACGTGGACTACATGGACGTCTCGCCGCGCCAGATGGTGTCGGTCGCGACCGCCATGATCCCGTTCCTCGAGCACGACGACGCCAACCGTGCCCTCATGGGCGCGAACATGATGCGCCAGGCCGTTCCGCTGATTAAGTCGGAGGCCCCGCTCGTCGGTACCGGCATGGAGTACCGCTCCGCCGTCGACGCCGGCGACGTCGTCAAGGCCGAGAAGGCCGGTGTGGTCCAGGAGGTCTCCGCGGACTACATCACCACGGCCAACGACGACGGCACGTACATCACGTACCGCCTGGCCAAGTTCGCCCGCTCCAACCAGGGCACCTCGGTCAACCAGAAGGTCATCGTCAACGAGGGCGACCGGATCATCGAGGGCCAGGTCCTCGCCGACGGTCCGGCCACCCAGAACGGCGAGATGGCGCTCGGCAAGAACCTGCTCGTGGCGTTCATGCCGTGGGAGGGTCACAACTACGAGGACGCGATCATCCTGTCGCAGCGCCTCGTGCAGGACGACGTCCTCTCCTCGATCCACATCGAGGAGCACGAGGTCGACGCCCGTGACACCAAGCTCGGCCCCGAGGAGATCACCCGGGACATCCCGAACGTCTCCGAGGAGGTCCTCGCCGATCTCGACGAGCGCGGCATCATCCGCATCGGTGCCGAGGTCATCGCCGGTGACATCCTCGTCGGCAAGGTCACCCCGAAGGGTGAGACCGAGCTGACCCCCGAGGAGCGTCTGCTCCGCGCGATCTTCGGTGAGAAGGCCCGTGAGGTCCGTGACACCTCGCTGAAGGTGCCGCACGGCGAGACCGGCAAGGTCATCGGCGTGCGCGTCTTCGACCGCGAGGAGGGCGACGAGCTGCCGCCGGGCGTGAACCAGCTGGTCCGCGTCTACGTCGCGCAGAAGCGCAAGATCACCGACGGTGACAAGCTCGCCGGCCGTCACGGCAACAAGGGTGTCATCTCCAAGATCCTGCCGATCGAGGACATGCCGTTCCTGGAGGACGGCACCCCGGTCGACATCATCCTCAACCCGCTGGGTGTGCCGTCCCGAATGAACCCGGGACAGGTGCTGGAGATCCACCTCGGCTGGCTCGCCAGCCGCGGCTGGGACGTCTCCGGCCTCGCGGAGGAGTGGGCCCAGCGCCTGCAGGTCATCGGCGCCGACAAGGTCGAGCCCGGCACCAACGTCGCCACCCCGGTCTTCGACGGTGCGCGTGAGGACGAGCTCGCGGGTCTGCTCCAGCACACCATCCCGAACCGCGACGGCGAGCGCATGGTGCTCCCGACCGGTAAGGCGCGGCTGTTCGACGGCCGTAGCGGTGAGCCGTTCCCGGACCCGATCTCGGTCGGCTACATGTACATCCTGAAGCTGCACCACCTGGTCGACGACAAGCTGCACGCCCGTTCGACCGGCCCGTACTCGATGATCACCCAGCAGCCGCTGGGTGGTAAGGCCCAGTTCGGTGGCCAGCGGTTCGGTGAGATGGAGGTGTGGGCCCTCGAGGCCTACGGCGCCGCGTACGCCCTCCAGGAGCTGCTGACCATCAAGTCCGACGACGTCACCGGCCGCGTGAAGGTCTACGAGGCCATCGTCAAGGGCGAGAACATCCCTGAGCCCGGCATTCCCGAGTCCTTCAAGGTGCTCATCAAGGAAATGCAGTCCCTGTGCCTCAACGTGGAGGTGCTGTCCTCGGACGGCATGTCCATCGAGATGCGCGACACCGACGAGGACGTCTTCCGCGCTGCGGAGGAGCTCGGTATCGACCTGTCCCGGCGCGAGCCGAGCAGCGTCGAAGAGGTCTGACGGGAGTCCGGCGGGGCCCTCACCCACAGGGCCCCGCCGACCCCCAGGCCCCCGTTTCAGACCACAGACTTTCGACCCTGAGAGGGATTGACGCATAGTGCTCGACGTCAACTTCTTCGACGAGCTCCGGATCGGCCTGGCCACCGCTGACGACATCCGTCAGTGGAGCCACGGCGAGGTCAAGAAGCCCGAGACCATCAACTACCGCACCCTGAAGCCCGAAAAGGACGGACTCTTCTGCGAGAAGATCTTCGGTCCGACCCGGGACTGGGAGTGCTACTGCGGCAAGTACAAGCGCGTCCGCTTCAAGGGCATCATCTGCGAGCGCTGTGGCGTCGAGGTCACGCGCGCCAAGGTGCGCCGTGAGCGGATGGGCCACATCGAGCTGGCCGCTCCCGTCACGCACATCTGGTACTTCAAGGGTGTCCCGTCGCGCCTCGGCTACCTGCTGGACCTGGCGCCCAAGGACCTCGAGAAGGTCATCTACTTCGCGGCGTACATGATCACGTACGTCGACGAGGAGCGTCGTACCCGCGACCTGCCCTCCCTGGAGGCGCACGTCTCGGTCGAGCGGCAGCAGATCGAGAACCGCCGCGACGCCGACCTCGAGGCCCGCGCCAAGAAGCTCGAGACCGACCTGGCCGAGCTGGAGGCCGAGGGTGCCAAGGCCGACGTGCGCCGCAAGGTGCGCGAGGGTGCCGAGCGCGAGATGAAGCAGCTGCGTGACCGCGCGCAGCGCGAGATCGACCGCCTCGACGAGGTGTGGAACCGGTTCAAGAACCTCAAGGTCCAGGACCTCGAGGGCGACGAGCTGCTCTACCGCGAGCTGCGTGACCGCTTCGGCACGTACTTCGACGGCTCGATGGGTGCCGCGGCGCTGCAGAAGCGCCTGGAGTCCTTCGACCTGGAGGAGGAGGCCGAGCGCCTCCGCGAGATCATCCGTACCGGCAAGGGCCAGAAGAAGACCCGTGCGCTCAAGCGCCTCAAGGTCGTCTCCGCGTTCCTGCAGACCAGCAACAGCCCCAAGGGCATGGTGCTCGACTGCGTGCCGGTCATCCCGCCGGACCTGCGTCCGATGGTGCAGCTGGACGGTGGCCGTTTCGCGACCTCCGACCTGAACGACCTGTACCGCCGTGTCATCAACCGCAACAACCGCCTGAAGCGCCTTCTCGACCTCGGTGCCCCCGAGATCATCGTGAACAACGAGAAGCGCATGCTCCAGGAGGCCGTCGACGCGCTCTTCGACAACGGCCGTCGTGGTCGCCCGGTCACGGGCCCCGGCAACCGTCCGCTGAAGTCGCTGTCGGACATGCTGAAGGGTAAGCAGGGTCGATTCCGTCAGAACCTGCTCGGTAAGCGTGTCGACTACTCGGCGCGTTCCGTCATCGTCGTCGGCCCGCAGCTGAAGCTGCACCAGTGTGGTCTGCCCAAGGCCATGGCGCTGGAGCTGTTCAAGCCGTTCGTGATGAAGCGCCTGGTCGACCTGAACCACGCGCAGAACATCAAGAGCGCCAAGCGCATGGTGGAGCGCGGCCGTACGGTCGTGTACGACGTCCTCGAAGAGGTCATCGCCGAGCACCCGGTTCTGCTGAACCGTGCTCCCACCCTGCACCGCCTCGGCATCCAGGCCTTCGAGCCGCAGCTGGTCGAGGGCAAGGCCATCCAGATCCACCCGCTCGTCTGCACCGCGTTCAACGCGGACTTCGACGGTGACCAGATGGCCGTGCACCTGCCGCTGTCCGCGGAGGCGCAGGCCGAGGCCCGCATCCTGATGCTGTCCTCGAACAACATCCTCAAGCCCGCCGACGGCCGTCCGGTGACGATGCCGACCCAGGACATGGTCCTCGGTCTGTTCTTCCTCACCACCGACGGCGAGCTGCGTGACACCAAGGGCGAGGGCCGCGCGTTCGGCTCCACGGCCGAGGCGATCATGGCGTTCGACGCCGGCGAGCTGGCGCTGCAGTCGCAGATCGACATCCGCTTCCCGGTGGGCACCATCCCGCCGCGCGGCTGGACCCCGCCGGCCCGCGAGGAGGGCGAGCCCGAGTGGCAGCAGGGTGACTCGTTCCGCCTGCGCACCACCCTGGGCCGCGCGCTCTTCAACGAGCTGCTGCCCGAGGACTACCCGTTCGTCGACTACTCGGTGGGCAAGAAGCAGCTCTCCGAGATCGTCAACGACCTGGCCGAGCGCTACCCCAAGGTCATCGTGGCGGCGACGCTCGACAACCTGAAGGCGGCCGGCTTCTACTGGGCGACCCGTTCCGGTGTCACCGTGGCCATCTCCGACGTCGTCGTTCCCGAGGCGAAGAAGGAGATCGTCCGCGGCTACGAGGCCCAGGACGAGAAGGTCCAGAAGCAGTACGAGCGCGGTCTGATCACCAAGGAAGAGCGCACGCAGGAGCTCATCGCGATCTGGACCAAGGCGACCAACGAGGTCGCCGAGGCGATGAACGAGAACTTCCCCAAGACCAACCCCATCTTCATGATGGTTGACTCGGGTGCCCGAGGAAACATGATGCAGATGCGGCAGATCGCCGGTATGCGTGGTCTGGTGTCGAACGCGAAGAACGAGACCATCCCGCGTCCGATCAAGGCCTCGTTCCGTGAGGGTCTGTCCGTGCTGGAGTACTTCATCTCCACGCACGGTGCCCGTAAGGGTCTGGCGGACACCGCCCTGCGTACCGCCGACTCGGGTTACCTCACCCGTCGTCTGGTCGACGTCTCCCAGGACGTCATCATCCGCGAGGAGGACTGCGGCACCGAGCGTGGCCTCAAGCTCCACATCGCGGAGGTCGGCGCGGACGGCGTGCTGCGCAAGGCGGACAACGTCGAGACGTCCGTGTACGCGCGCTGCCTCGCCGAGGACATCGTGGTCGACGGCAAGGTGCTGGCCCCGGCCGGTACCGACCTGGGCGACGTGCTCATCGACGAGCTGGTCAAGAACGGCGTCTCCGAGGTCAAGACCCGCTCGGTCCTGACCTGCGAGTCCGCCGTCGGCACCTGCGCGATGTGCTACGGCCGTTCGCTCGCCACCGGCAAGCTGGTCGACATCGGTGAGGCGGTCGGCATCATCGCCGCCCAGTCCATCGGTGAGCCCGGTACCCAGCTGACGATGCGTACCTTCCACACCGGTGGTGTGGCCGGTGACGACATCACCCAGGGTCTGCCGCGTGTCGTCGAGCTCTTCGAGGCCCGTACCCCGAAGGGTGTCGCCCCGATCTCCGAGGCGAGCGGCCGCGTCCGCATCGAGGAGACCGAGAAGACCAAGAAGATCGTCGTCACTCCGGACGACGGCAGCGACGAGACGGCGTACCCGATCTCGAAGCGTGCCAAGGTCCTGGTCCGCGAGGGCGACCACGTCGAGGTGGGCCAGCAGCTCACCGTGGGTGCCACCAACCCGCACGACGTGCTGCGCATCCTGGGCCAGCGTGCCGTCCAGGTCCACCTGGTCGGCGAGGTCCAGAAGGTCTACAACTCGCAGGGTGTGTCGATCCACGACAAGCACATCGAGATCATCATCCGGCAGATGCTCCGCCGTGTGACGATCATCGAGTCCGGCGACGCCGAGCTGCTGCCCGGCGAGCTGGTCGAGCGCTCCCGCTTCGAGCAGGAGAACCGTCGTGTGGTCCAGGAGGGCGGTCACCCGGCCTCCGGTCGTCCGCAGCTGATGGGTATCACCAAGGCCTCGCTGGCGACGGAATCCTGGCTGTCGGCCGCCTCCTTCCAGGAGACGACCCGAGTCCTGACGGATGCGGCGATCAACGCCAAGTCCGACAGCCTCATCGGCCTCAAGGAGAACGTCATCATCGGTAAGCTCATCCCGGCCGGTACGGGTCTGTCCCGCTACCGCAACATCCGGGTCGAGCCGACCGAGGAGGCCAAGGCCGCGATGTACTCGGCCGTCGGCTACGACGACATCGACTACTCGCCGTTCGGCACGGGCTCCGGCCAGGCCGTTCCGCTGGAGGACTACGACTACGGTCCGTACAACCAGTAAGGCGTACGTCCACTGAAGGGCGGTCACCCTCCGGGGTGGCCGCCCTTCGGCGTTGTTCGGGTCTGGCGTTCGAGTGATCGCTTCGTGTCCGCACCGACCGTCCCCACTTCCCGACGCCCGGTGTGCGACGTTGTGGCCGAACCCGGCCGTGCGTGAGCGGAGGCGGACGCCATGACGTCAGCGATTGCCCGGCGTCTCGCGGTGGCGGCGGCGCTGGCCGCACTGATGACGACGGCGGCCTGCGGGGGCGGCGGATCCGACGGCCCGACGCCTCCCTCGCCCACCGAGACCGCGTCCACCGAGTCGGACGAGGAAACCGGGACGCCGACCACGGACGACACCGGGACGCCGACCACGGACGACACCGGGACGGCCTCGGACGACGGCGAGACGGACGCCGACGTCTTCCTGGACGCCGACTCCGAGAACTCCTCCGCGCGGGAGATCGAGGTGCCTGAGACGGAGGTGGGCAAGCCGGTCCAGGGGGAGGCGGAGATCGCGGCGTCGGGCGAGCGGCCGCCTTCGCCCCTCCAGGACGTCAAGGGCGAGATCAACGGCGAGGACCTCGAGATCACCCAGAGCTGTGAGGGCGAGGTGCCGCCGGAGGGCTGCACGGTGAGCTTCCTGTACACGCCGACGGAACCGGGACCGTACTCCGGGGAGTTGACCTTCACGATGGCCGACGGCTCGACCGTCACCGCTCCCATCCACGGCGAAGCGGTCGGGGCCGAGACCTCGGACACGGGCTCGGAGACCCCGGAGCCCACGATCTCCGACTCCGTCACCCCCGAGCCGACGACCCCGTCCGAGGACGAGACGCCGGCGCCGCAGACGTGACGCCGGGCGATCCCTCGGGGGCGCGGGTCTCCAGCCAGGCGGTGCCGTTGTCCGGCAGCACCACCACGGCGCTGCGGTAGCCCGCGGTGTGGGAGATCAGGTAGAAGCGGGTCGGTGCCTTCGCGAGGAGGCGGAAGCCCTGGTACTGGTACCGGTACGGCCCGCTGCCGCTGCCGTAGTCGCGGAACTTGATGTCCCGCGCGTGGTGGGTGAGGCGCACCCTGGAGTGCACCACCACCCGCGGCAGGCCCTCGTACCCCCTCTCGGCGGCCCGCTTGGCATCGCTGTGACCGACGACCGCCGCGTACTCCGCCATGTCGAAGAACAGGCTCACTGTCAGCAGGCCGATGAGCAGCGCGCCGATGGCCAGCCACACCCGGTCGCCGTCGGGCGCCGGCTGCGGGCCCGGCAGGCCGGTGTTCCGGCTCAGCCGCAGATGGACGGCGCAGATGGCCAGCGTGGACCCCACGGCCACGATCAGGGCCGGCATGAACACACTCGGCCAGCCCGCCGGCAAAGGGATCGCGACGTCCGAGAACAGGGCCGGGAGGCCCACGAACACCATGGCCAGGCCGACGGCGAGCAGCACGATGGTCGCCGTACGGCGGCGGGCGGCGTGCTCCGGCCCGGCCAGGGTCCGTCCCACCAGGCCGAACAGCAGGAACACGAGCAGCCCGCCGGCCAGTAGCAGACACAGGGGGAGGAAGATCGCGCTCGTGCTGGTGGCCATGACGTTCTGGACGGACATCCCGAGGTCCTCGGGCACCACGCCGAGGGTGGAGTAGTACTCCCTGACGTAGAGGCTGCCGAAGTAGTACAGCAGGCCGAGGGTGATCGTCCCCGGGGCCGCGATGTACGCCAGCTTCTCCACGAACGCCGACATGGGGGAGCGCGGCGGAGGGGGCTGCTGGCCGGCCGACGGCTCCTGCGGCGGGGACATGGCCCTCAGTGTGTTCGGGTGCCGCCGGGCGCGCACCCGGAGCCCTCCGCTCGGCCGACCCTGCGGCGCGCCGGCCGTTCTGAGATGCGCCGATTCGCCGCTTCGAAGATCGCGTAGGTTACTCCGTCTTGACAGCCCCCGCAGCCCAGGGCCCCCGGACCCCATTTGTTTTGACCGCAGCGAATGAGGTAGGTACGCTCAGACCTTGTGCCTGGGGTGTGCCCTGGCCCTCGTGCGTGCCTACAAACCGCATTCGGGCCGAGCGCGGCCACCGTAATTCGCGCCCTTTTCGCCTTGCGGCGGGAGTCTGGCGGATTCGACACACCCGACCGCGTGGGTCGGCGACGTTCCGGGTTAGCTTCACCATTCGGCACACAGAAACCGGAGAAGTAGTGCCTACGATCCAGCAGCTGGTCCGTAAGGGCCGGCAGGACAAGGTCGAGAAGAACAAGACGCCCGCACTCGAGGGTTCGCCCCAGCGTCGCGGCGTCTGCACGCGTGTGTTCACGACCACCCCGAAGAAGCCGAACTCGGCCCTGCGTAAGGTCGCGCGTGTGCGTCTGACCAGCGGGATCGAGGTCACCGCTTACATTCCGGGTGAGGGACACAACCTGCAGGAGCACTCCATCGTGCTCGTGCGCGGCGGCCGTGTGAAGGACCTGCCGGGTGTTCGCTACAAGATCATCCGTGGTTCGCTCGACACCCAGGGTGTCAAGAACCGCAAGCAGGCCCGCAGCCGCTACGGCGCCAAGAAGGAGAAGTAAGAATGCCTCGTAAGGGCCCCGCCCCGAAGCGCCCGGTCATCATCGACCCGGTCTACGGTTCTCCTCTGGTGACCTCCCTGATCAACAAGGTGCTGCTGAACGGCAAGCGCTCCACCGCCGAGCGCATCGTTTACGGCGCCATGGAGGGTCTGCGTGAGAAGACGGGCAACGACCCGATCATCACGCTGAAGCGCGCGCTGGAGAACATCAAGCCGACCCTCGAGGTCAAGTCCCGCCGTGTCGGTGGTGCGACGTACCAGGTTCCGATCGAGGTCAAGCCCGGTCGTGCCAACACGCTCGCGCTGCGCTGGCTGGTCGGTTACTCCCGCGCCCGTCGCGAGAAGACCATGACCGAGCGTCTGCTCAACGAGCTTCTCGACGCCTCCAACGGCCTTGGTGCCGCTGTGAAGAAGCGCGAGGACACCCACAAGATGGCCGAGTCCAACAAGGCCTTCGCGCACTACCGCTGGTAGTCGCTACCCACATCGAGACCGAGAGAAGACTGAAGCCTTATGGCTACCACTTCACTTGACCTGGCCAAGGTGCGCAACATCGGCATCATGGCCCACATCGACGCGGGCAAGACGACCACCACCGAGCGGATCCTGTTCTACACCGGTGTGTCTTACAAGATCGGTGAGGTCCACGACGGCGCTGCCACCATGGACTGGATGGAGCAGGAGCAGGAGCGTGGCATCACGATCACCTCTGCTGCCACCACCTGTCACTGGCCGCTGGAGAACGTCGACCACACCATCAACATCATCGACACCCCGGGTCACGTCGACTTCACCGTCGAGGTGGAGCGCTCCCTGCGCGTGCTCGACGGTGCCGTGACGGTGTTCGACGGCGTCGCCGGTGTTGAGCCCCAGTCCGAGACGGTGTGGCGTCAGGCGGACCGCTACGGCGTTCCGCGTATCTGCTTCGTCAACAAGCTCGACCGGACCGGTGCCGAGTTCCACCGCTGCGTCGACATGATCAGCGACCGCCTGGGTGCGCAGCCGATCGTCATGCAGCTCCCGATCGGTGCCGAGGCCGACTTCAAGGGCGTCGTGGACCTGGTCCGCATGAAGGCGCTCGTGTGGTCCGCCGAGGCCACCAAGGGTGAGATGTACGACGTCGTCGACATCCCGGACACCCACACCGAGGCTGCCGAGGAATGGCGCGGCAAGCTGCTCGAGGCCGTGGCCGAGAACGACGAAGAGATCATGGAGCTGTACCTGGAGGGCCAGGAGCCTTCCGAGGAGCAGCTGTACGCCGCGGTCCGTCGTATCACCATCGCCTCCGGCAAGGGCACCGGCACCACCGTGACCCCGGTGTTCTGCGGTACCGCGTTCAAGAACAAGGGCGTCCAGCCCCTGCTCGACGCGGTCGTGCGCTACCTGCCCTCCCCCGTTGACATCGAGGCCATCGAGGGCCACGCGGTCAACGACCCGGAGGAGGTCGTCCGCCGCAAGCCGTCCGACGAGGAGCCGCTGTCGGCGCTGGCGTTCAAGATCATGAGCGACCCGCACCTCGGCAAGCTCACCTTCGTCCGGGTCTACTCGGGCCGCCTGGAGTCCGGCACCTCGGTGCTGAACTCCGTCAAGGGCAAGAAGGAGCGCATCGGCAAGATCTACCGCATGCACGCCAACAAGCGTGAGGAGATCGAGTCGGTGGGCGCCGGTGACATCGTCGCCGTCATGGGCCTGAAGCAGACCACCACCGGTGAGACGCTGTCCGACGACAAGAACCCGGTCATCCTGGAGTCCATGGACTTCCCGGCGCCGGTCATCCAGGTCGCCATCGAGCCCAAGTCGAAGGGCGACCAGGAGAAGCTGGGCGTCGCGATCCAGCGCCTCGCCGAGGAGGACCCGTCCTTCCAGGTCCACTCGGACGAGGAGACGGGCCAGACCATCATCGGTGGTATGGGCGAGCTGCACCTCGAGGTGCTGGTCGACCGTATGCGCCGTGAGTTCAAGGTCGAGGCCAACGTCGGCAAGCCGCAGGTCGCGTACCGTGAGACGATCCGCAAGGCCGTCGAGCGCGTCGACTACACCCACAAGAAGCAGACCGGTGGTACCGGTCAGTTCGCGAAGGTGCAGATCGGCATCGAGCCGCTCGAGGGTGGCGACACCTCGTACGAGTTCGTGAACAAGGTGACCGGTGGTCGTATCCCGAAGGAGTACATCCCTTCGGTCGACGCCGGTGCGCAGGAGGCCATGCAGTTCGGCATCCTGGCCGGCTACGAGATGACCGGTGTCCGTGTCATCCTCCACGACGGTGCCTACCACGAGGTCGACTCCTCCGAGCTCGCCTTCAAGATCGCCGGTTCGCAGGCCTTCAAGGAGGCCGCGCGCAAGGCCAGCCCTGTGCTGCTCGAGCCGATGATGGCCGTCGAGGTCACCACGCCCGAGGACTACATGGGTGAAGTCATCGGCGACATCAACTCCCGCCGTGGCCAGATCCAGGCCATGGAGGAGCGGGCTGGTGCCCGCGTCGTGAAGGGCCTCGTGCCCCTGTCGGAGATGTTCGGCTACGTCGGCGACCTCCGCAGCAAGACGTCGGGTCGCGCAAGCTACTCGATGCAGTTCGACTCCTACGCCGAGGTTCCGCGGAACGTCGCCGAGGAGATCATCGCGAAGGCCAAGGGCGAGTAACGCACCGCGTTAACACGCCGTAGGCTTGACTCCGGAGCCTCCAGGGGCAAACGTCCGCAATCGTGAGCGTTTGCCCCGGGTTCCGGGCCTTTACAGCAAAGATCACCTGGCGCCGATGAAGTAAGGCGTACAGAACCACTCCACAGGAGGACCCCAGTGGCGAAGGCGAAGTTCGAGCGGACTAAGCCGCACGTCAACATCGGCACCATCGGTCACATCGACCACGGTAAGACGACCCTCACGGCCGCCATTACCAAGGTGCTGCACGACGCGTACCCGGACCTGAACGAGGCCACCCCGTTCGACAACATCGACAAGGCTCCTGAGGAGCGCCAGCGCGGTATCACCATCTCCATCGCGCACGTCGAGTACCAGACCGAGGCGCGTCACTACGCCCACGTCGACTGCCCGGGTCACGCGGACTACATCAAGAACATGATCACCGGTGCCGCGCAGATGGACGGCGCGATCCTGGTGGTCGCCGCGACCGACGGCCCGATGCCGCAGACCAAGGAGCACGTGCTCCTGGCCCGCCAGGTCGGCGTTCCGTACATCGTCGTCGCCCTGAACAAGGCCGACATGGTGGACGACGAGGAGATCCTGGAGCTCGTCGAGCTCGAGGTCCGTGAGCTCCTCTCCGAGTACGAGTTCCCCGGCGACGACGTTCCGGTCGTCAAGGTCTCCGCGCTCAAGGCCCTCGAGGGCGAGCAGGAGTGGGTGGACTCCGTCCTCAACCTGATGAAGGCCGTCGACGAGTCGATCCCGCAGCCGGAGCGCGACGTCGACAAGCCGTTCCTCATGCCGATCGAGGACGTCTTCACCATCACCGGTCGCGGTACGGTCGTCACCGGCCGTATCGAGCGTGGTGTCCTCAAGGTCAACGAGACCGTCGACATCATCGGCATCAAGACCGAGAAGACCACCACCACGGTCACCGGCATCGAGATGTTCCGCAAGCTGCTCGACGAGGGCCAGGCCGGTGAGAACGTCGGTCTGCTCCTCCGTGGCATCAAGCGCGAGGACGTCGAGCGCGGCCAGGTCATCATCAAGCCGGGCTCGGTCACCCCGCACACCGAGTTCGAGGCGCAGGCCTACATCCTGTCCAAGGACGAGGGTGGCCGCCACACGCCGTTCTTCAACAACTACCGTCCGCAGTTCTACTTCCGTACGACGGACGTGACCGGCGTGGTGACCCTCCCCGAGGGCACCGAGATGGTCATGCCGGGTGACAACACCGAGATGAAGGTGGACCTCATCCAGCCCGTCGCCATGGAAGAGGGCCTGAAGTTCGCCATCCGTGAGGGTGGCCGCACCGTGGGCGCCGGCCAGGTCACCAAGATCGTCAAGTAAGTTCCGCTTGCTTGAGGGTCACTGCCTGACCTGAAGGTCTCTGGCCTTACGAGAGGCCCGTACGACTCCGGTCGTACGGGCCTCTTGGCATGTCTGCCCGGTCGTGGACCGCATACGGTTCTCCGCGTGAGCGGGGGGGCCTCGATGCGCACAGGGCTTCAGACGGGCCTCGGCCCCTACGGCTGCTTCGAAACTATTCGGCGCCGACGACCCGTTCCCCCCGCCGCCACCTCCCCCCACTATTTGTCATGCCGGTGAGCAAATAGGAGTCGAGCAGAGGGGGCCGCATGTCCGTGGCGCGCAGAACCGTACTGGGGGCGGGGCTCACCGCCGTACCGGTGCTGACCTCGGGGGGCGCGTGGGCCGGGGGAGGGGGCGGCCCGGCCCTGACGGACCCGGGGTCGTACATCTCCTTCACCGGTGGGGTGTTCTCCCTCGTGGGCGCGCCCGTAGTGGTCAGCCCGGAGGATCACCTCGGGGTCGTGCGGGTCGCGGGTGACCTCCGGGACGACCTCGCGCGGGTGACGGGCGTTCGCCCGGGCACGACGATCGGCCGCTTCCCGGTCCTGCTCGGCACGATCGGCCGCAGCCCGCTGATCGACGGACTGGTCCGGTCCGGAAAGCTGGACGTCACGGGGGTGCGCGGCAGGTGGGAGACCTCGCTCCAGACGGTCGTGGACCACCCGATGCCGGGCGTGGAGCGGGCGTTCGTCATCGCGGGCAGCGATCCGCGGGGCACGATCTTCGGGGCGTACGACGTGTCGTACGGCATCGGAGTCTCTCCCTGGCACTGGTGGGACGACGTGCCGCCGACGAGGCGCAGCGGGGTGTGGGTGCGGGCCGGCCGCTTCACCCAGGGGACCCCGGTGGTGCGGTACCGGGGCATCTTCGTCAACGACGAGAATCCGGCGCTCGGCACCTGGGCCCCGGCCTACTTCGGACCGGGCAAGGCACCGGGCCACCCCGGCGGCTTCACCGCCGACTTCTACGCCAAGATCTTCGAGGCGCTGCTGCGATTGAAGGGCAACTACCTCTGGCCGGCGGTCTGGGGCCGGGCCTTCGCGGAGGACGACCCGGAGAACCACCGGCGGGCCGCCGAGTACGGCATTGTCATGGGCACATCTCACGAGGCGCCGATGATGCGGGGCATCGAGGAGTGGAACCGGCACGCCGGCTCCGGGACCGACCCCTACGGGGGCACGGGCGAATGGTCGTACCGCCGCAACGCGGAGGCCATCCGCGCGTACTGGCGCGCCGGCATCCAGCGCATGGTCGACCAGGGCTTCGAGGGCGTCGTGACCCTCGGCATGCGCGGCAACGGCGACACCGGCCTCCCCGACGGCGACGGCATCGAACTGATGCAGCAGATCATCGCCGACCAGCGCCGCATCATCGAGGAGGTGACCGGCAGGCCGGCGGCCGAGACCCCCCAGGTCTGGACGCTCTACAAGGAGGTACAGCGCTACTGGGACCGCGGCCTGCGCGCCCCGGACGACGTCACCGTGGTCCTCACGGACGACAACTGGGGCAACATCCGCAAACACCCGGACGGCCCGCGCCCCGGCGGCTACGGCCTCTACTACCACTTCGACTACGTCGGCGCCGGCCGCAACTACAAATGGGTCGACACCGCGAACCTCAGAAACGTCTGGGACCAGCTCCACCAGGCACACGCCTACGGCAACCACGGCCTGTGGGTGGCCAACGTCGGCGACCTGAAGGGCAACGAACTGCCGACGGAGTTCTTCCTGACGTACGCCTGGAACCCCGCTGCCTGGCCCCTGGAGCGCCTCGGCGAGTGGGAGGAGCGCTACGCCCGGCAGAACTTCGGCGAGGCGCAGGCGCAGGAGATCGCGTCGCTGCTGGCCGCCTACGGCCGGCTCCAGGCCCGCCGCAAACCGGAGTTGCTGAACCGCCGGATCACCCTCTCCGAAGGCCGGGTGGTCTACGACGACCGGCAGAGCCCGTACTACTTCGCGCACCGGGAACTGGAGCGGGTCACCGAGGAGTGGCGCGAGCTGGGCCGCCGCGCGGAACGCGTCGAGCGCAGACTCCCGCCGCAGCTGAGGGACGCGTGGTTCGAACTGGCCGGCTACGCCGTCACGGCGACCGCGAACCTGTACGCGCTGCGGGCGGCGGAGTTCACGAACCTGCTGTACGCCGCGCAGGGCCGGGCGGCCACGAACGACCGCGCGGTCCAGGCGGAAGCGGCCCTCGGCCGGGACTTCGCCCTCGCCGACCGCTTCGACTCCGCGGTGGCGAACGGCAAATGGCAGGGCTTCCAGACCCAGCCGCACATCGACTACGGCGACGTCGACCGCTACGGCCCCAACGCGGGCTGGCAGCAGCCGGAGAAGGACAACGTGGCCCTGCCCGACGTCCTCTTCCCGGCGGTACGGCGCATCGAGGTGCCGCGGGCGGCGGAGCTGGGCGTGTCGGTGGACGGGGCGGAGGACGCGGGGGAGTGGTGGCCGGGGGGTTCTTCCGGGGCCGCGTCCTTGCCGCCGTTCAGCCCGTACCAGACCCGTCCCCAGCAGTACCTGGAGATCTTCAACCGGGGCCGTACGCCCTTCACCTACGAGGTCTCGGCCTCGGCGCCCTGGCTCCGCGTGGACCGCCCACGCGGCCGGGTGGAACAGCAGGTCCGCCTGGAGGTACGGGTGGACTGGACCCGGGCCCCGGCCGGCCGCGCGGAGGCGACTCTGACCGTGCACGGTGCGGGCGCGTCGGTGCCGGTCCGATGCGTGGCCGAGCGCCCGTCGGACGTGCGGGTGCGGGGCTTCGTGGAGGCCGGCGGGTACCTGGCGATCGACGCCGAGCACTACGACCGGGCGGTCGGCCGGTGGCGCCGTATCGACGGCATCGGCCGGACCGGCGCGGGCATGACCCCCTGGCCGCCGACCGCACCCAGCCACACCCCCGGGGGCTCCTCCCCGCGCCTGGAGTACGAGGTGACCCTCCTCGCGGAGCCGGGCACCGAAGTGACGGTCTGGGCGCACCTGTCCCCCCGCAACCCGGCCCTGCCGGGGACGGCGGGCCTGCGCTACGGCATCTCGCTCGACGACGGCCCCCTCCGCACCGTGGACCTCACGGCGGGCGCGGACGACGGCGCCCTGAACGCGGTGTGGGCCCGGAACACCTCGGACAACGTCAACCGCACGGCCACCCGCCACTCCGTGACGTCACCCGGCGTCCACCGGCTGAAGTTCTGGATGGTGGACCCGACCGTCGTGGTGCAGCGGCTGCTGATCGACACGGGTGGGTTGCCGGAGCTGTATCTGGGGCCGCAGGAGAGCCGGCGGGTGGGGGGCGGTCACCCGTAGAGCGGCAGGCCCTCCGTCGGAGCTGGGCCGTCAGGCGGTGGGGCAGGAGGGCGGCCGGACGGGCCAGGGGTCAGAAGACCGGTAGGGCGGTGAGTGAGTCGCCGTCCGCGATGAAGACGCGATTGGCGTCTGCTGTCATCCAGTAATTCTTGGGGTTCTTGATGATGCGGAAGGCCCAGGTGGTCTTGCTCAGTGTGGAGTTGGGATCGTTGTGGGTGCCGTCGTTCGTGCCGTCGGCCACATTGAGGACGCCGACCACGCCTTCCTCCGCGTTGACCTCCACGGACCAGAAGCCGTTGCCCTGGACCACCAGCGGGCCGAGCGGGTCGCGCGCGAGGAGGAGGTCGTAGAGCCAGCCGCTCTGTTTCCCGTCCTTGATGTCGAAACGGAGCGGTGCTCCGAGGGCGGCCGTGAAGACGTAGGGGCCGTGGATCACAGAGGGGCCCCAGAAGACCTTCGTGCCGTCCCGCCGTCTCAGGTCCGGGCGCCACAGTCGCTTCCCGTGGGTGATGTCACGAGCCGTGAAGTACGGGCTGCCGCTCACGAACAGGGTCCCGCCCGACGCGGCGATCCCCGGCCGGTCGTCGTCCTGGTCGCGCAGCACCCAGACCGTGTGGCCGTCGCGGGTGTCGACGGCGAGGACGTCCCCCGCGTCCGTGGCGACGGCCAGGATGCCCTGGGACACGACGCCCCGCGCCGTGCCCGTCGTACCGAGGTCGGCACGGGGCTTCACGGTCCAGCGGATCTGCCCGTCGGAGCGGCCCACGCTGCGCAGCCGGCCATTGCCGGTGACGACGTAGACCGCCTCGGAGTCGGCCGCGAGAACGGACGAGGCGTCCGCGGGCGCCGTCCACTTGGGTTCGCCGGTGGACGCGACGAAGGTCAGCAACCTGCCGTGGCCGTCGACGGCGGCTATCAGCCGGTCGGAGAGCGAGACGAAACGGCGTACCGCCACTGCTTCGGGCGCGGACCAGCGCGGTTTCCCGTCGACGACGCTGCGCGCCGTGATGCCGCCCTCGGGGTCTCCGACGATCAGGACGTCGCGTACGGGCAACGGGGCGGGTGTCCGGGAACCGAGGGCGGACGGCCGGCTCCAGAGCGGATCGGGCGTCTGTCCGAGGACGTAGTCCCCCTTGTCCGCCGACAGCAGCCGGGCTTTGGGGGTGCGCGCTGCCGGCGGGACGTCGAAGGGGCCGCTGTGGTTCTTCCGCCAGAACCACCAGGTGACGCCGCCCGCACCGGCGAGGGTGACCGGGCCGCCGACCGCGAGGGCCGTCAGCACGCGGCGCCGCGGGACCCCGCCCGGCGTACTCGTGCCCGGCAGCGTGGTCAGCTCGTGCAGTGCGCGTTCACGACGCTGGACGTCCTCGGCCAGCGGGCCGGAACGCCATACCCGGTCGGCTCCGCGTGGCGGAGTGAAGGCCTGCGCGACGGCCTCGGGGGAGGGCCGGTGCGAGGGGTCCTTGGCCAGGCAGGGGCCGATGAGGGGCTGCAGGGCGGGCGGCACGCGGTCCATGCGCGGCGTGCCGTGGACGACCTCGTACTGGACGGCGGCGACGTGCGAACCCTCGTACGCGCGCTGCCCGCTCGCCGCGTACACCAGCAGGGCGCCGAGGGAGAAGACGTCGGCGGCCGGGCCGACGCGGTGCCCGAGAGCCTGTTCCGGCGCCCCGAAACCCGGGGTGACCGGCACCTGCCCGGTGGTGGTGAGGGTGAGACCGTGCTCGGGACGGGCGATGCCGAAGTCGATGACGCGGGGGCCCGCCGACGTGAGCACGACGTTGGCGGGTTTCAGGTCGCGGTGCACCAGTCCGGCGGCGTGGATGACCCGCAGCGCCTCCGCGAGCGCCACCGCGAGGGCCCGGACCCCGTTCTCGTCGAGCGGACCGTACGCGCCGACCGCCTCCTCCAAGGTCGGGCCGCTCAGGAACTCGGTCGCGATCCACGGGCGCCCGCCCTCGGTCTGTGCGTCCAGCACACGGGCCACGCCCGGGCCGCTGACCGCCCGCGCCATCCGGGCCTCGCGCACGAAGCGCTGGACGAGCTGCGGGTCGTCCGCCAGATGGCGGTGCAGCACCTTCACGGCGGCCGTTCGCCCGTCGCGGTCCTGGCCGACGTAGACCTTGCCCATGCCGCCCTCGCCGAGTACGCCGAGGAGTCGGTAGGGCCCGAGACGAATCGGGTCCCCGGTGTCCAGTGGCTTCATCTCCGTGCTGCTTTCCGTCGTCTCAGAGGAGGGGGTAGCCGGCCGCGTACTGCTCGCCCAGGGCGATGAGCCGGCGGGAGGGTTCGTGGGCGAAGTACCGGGCTCCGGCGGCGGCCTTGACGGACACGGACGAGGAACCGTCGGTCAGGTCGACGGCCATCAGTCCGGATGATGCCGGGCGGTACACGTAGGCGATGCCGACGACCGGAGGAATGCCGAGGTCGGCGGAGGCGGCTCCGTGCGCCTGCGCTGTCTTCTCGGTCCAGCGCTCGCTCCCGCTGCGGGCGTCGACCGCGACGACGCCGCGGCCGGCCCGCACCGCGTACACCACCCCGTCCTTGACCGCCGGGGGGCCGTACTCGGCACGGGCGCCGCCCTTGTCGTACTGCCAGGCGACCTTGCCGTCGTTCAGGCCGAGGGCGACGAGCCGGCCGGCCGACGGGTACACGTGCCGGTCGTCGACGGCCAGGTGGGCCCGGCTGAAGGCGGGCTGCCGACTGTCCAGCGGGCGACTCCACGCCAGCTGCCCGGTGCGGGTGCTGCGTACGACGAGTTCCGTCGCGCCGTCGGCCGACTGCTGGACGAGGACGAGACGCTCGCCCGAAACCCGGGCCGACAGGAAGTGCAGGCGCTCGGAGCCGTCGGGCCGGGCGGGGAGGGGGATCTCCCACAGCTTGCGGCGGGCGTGGATGTCGAGCGCGAGCAGGTGCCAGGTCTGGCCCTTGCGGAAGGAGTCCTTGCGCGACGGGTCGGACGGCTGGTGGCCCCGGCCGCCGACCGCGTAGACGGCGGTGCCCGAGGCGCACAGCAGCTGGGTGCCGTGCAGGCCGCCGTTGAAGTCCTCCAGTTCGAGGTAGGGGTGCCCGATTTTGCCGTCGGCAAGGCCGACCGGGCAGACGGACAGCGGACCGGCTTCGTCCGCGGTGTAGGTCAGTGTGTGCAGCCGTCTGCCGTCGGTGACCGTGAGGTGCCCGAAGTACACGCTGGGATCGGGCCACACCGTCTTTCCCGACGTCGGGTCCAGACCCTTGGTGTTCGTTTCCCCCACGATCACCAGCCGGTCGAGCAGCAGCGGGGCCGGCGGAACGGGCGGGTCGGTGTACTCGGCCACCACCTGCCAGCGCAGATCCCATGCGGGCTGCGCCGAGCCGGTCGGCGCGGGCTGCGCCGGAGTGCCGCCACCACGGTGGCCGAGCCAGGCCCAGGCGCCCGCTCCGGCCGCGGCGGCGCCGAGGGCCGAACCCGCGCCGATGGACAGCAGCCTGCGGCGGGACATTCCCGCCGGGCCGCCGTCGGGCGTGGTCTCGGGGAGACCGTGCCCGGCCGGGGGCGGCAGCCGGCGGGGCTCGACCCGCCAGACGCCGGCGGCCCGCCGGGCGATGTCCAGCAGCACCGGCTCCGGCAGACAGTCCGCGAAGTCCTGCTCTTCGCCGCCCAGCCGGGAACGCAGTCGGCCGGTCGTGGGTCGTTGCCGCGGGTCCTTGGCGAAGCACGGGCCCAGTACGGCGACGAGGCCCGCCGGGACCCCTGTCAGGTCCGGTTCCGTGTACCGCACCCGGTACAGCAGATCCGCGGCCTGCCCCGCGCCGAACGGACCCCGGCCCGTCGCGGCGTGGACCAGCACTCCCGCCAGCGCGAACACATCACCGGCCGGGGAGTGCTCCCCGCCCGCCGCCTGCTCCGGCGACATGAAGGCGGGCGTGCCTGCCGCAGCCCCGGCCCGGGTGAGGCGGTCGTCGCCCAGCGCGCGGGCGATCCCGAAGTCGATGACCTTGGGGCCGTCGGCCGTCACCATGATGTTGGACGGCTTCAGGTCCCGGTGGACGACGTCCGACTCGTGCAGCTGGGCCAGCGCGGCGCACAGCCGGGCGCCAAGGGCCCGGACCGCCGGTTCCGGCAATGGCCCGTTCAGCCGGACGGCGGCGTCGAGAGGAGGTCCGATCAGGTATTCCGTGGCCAGCCAAGGGGTTTCATGGACGATGTCGGCGTCGAAGACCCGGGCGCCGTGTTCGCCGCCGATGACCCGGGCGGCGTCCGTCTCCAGCCGGAACCGGGTCCGGAAGACGGGATCCGCGGCGATGTGGGCGTGCATCGTCTTGACGGCGACGACACGCCCGGTGTCCGAGCGGCCGAGGTACACGGTGCCCATGCCACCGCTGCCGAGGCGGGCCATCAGGTGGTACGCGCCGAGCCGCGCGGGGTCGTCGTGCGCGAGGGGCGAGAACATCAGGAGCTTCCCGCCTCCTGGGCGCGGGCGACCGGTGGGGCCACCAGGACGGCGGCCGACTGACGGGCGAGGGCCGCCACGATTCGGGCGGGGAGGGCGAACGGGTGGCCGTCGAGGACCGTCGGGACCGGTGACGGGGACCGCCGGTCGAGGACCGTCGGGATCGGTGACGGGGACCGCCGTGCGGCCTGCGGCTGGAGCGCGGGCACCGCGAAGCCGGCCGCGAGATCGGCTGCCGAGGGCCGTCGGGCCGGGTCACGTGCCAGGCAGGCGGTGATCGGCTCACGCAGCGACGCCGGGAGCTCCGCCCACTCGGGGACGGTGTACCCGGTGCTCGCGTACGACAGCACAGCGCCGAGGGCGTACACGTCACCGAGCGGACGGGGACGCCCGCCCTGGGCCTGCTCCGGTGCCAGGCACCCGGGATCCAGTCCGGGCCTGCCCAGCCGCTGCTCGCCGTCCGGGGCGACGGCGCGCACCGCACCGAAGCAGGTGAGCAGCGGTCCGTCGGCACCGAGCAGCACGGCGGCCGGGGACAGGCCCGCATGGGTCACACCCTGCGCGTGGGCCGTGGCCAGCGCGGAGGCGAGGGCCGCGCCCAGGGCTCGTACGACGGCCTCCGGCAGCGGACCGCCGTGTACCGCGAGGGCGGCGGTCAGGGGCAGTACGGGGGTGTACGGCGCCGCGTGCCACGGGGGAACGGCAGCCTGGGCCACCTCCGTCACGGGCGCGAAGCCGGGCACCGACAGTCGCCGGGCATCCTCGGCCTCTGCGGCCCAGCGGGCCGGATCGGTCTCCGCGCGAGGCACCTGCACCAGCACCGTGCGCAGGCCGTCCGCGCTGCGGGCGATGTACCGGCGATCGGGTGTCCGCTGCCGCTCACGTTCCTCGTCGACCTCCGCCAGAACGGCGTACGGCCCGATCCACCGCGGGTCGTCCTGACGCAGCTGCTCCATGCGCGCATTCCCCCCGGCTGTCGGCGCAGGGGAGACATCCTACCGATCGGGAGCTGCCTCGCTGTTTCGCTCGCGGCGCGTAACGCCGCCGACGGGACCGTGGCCCGGCCGCACCCTGCCCCCGACCGCACGCTCAGGGGCGCGGTGACGGCTCCGGCGGACCGGCCCGCGGCCGCACCGGCATGACCGGGCGAGGCGGGCCACGGGTTTGACCTACGTCACTCCCGGGGTAATCTCTTCGGCTCGATTGGCGGAGCCCCTGCCCCATATGGCAGACTGTCGGAGTTGCTCGGTCGAGTGTTGATGCTGCGCGCCTCCCGCCGGGAGGACCGGAAGCGAGTCCCACAGTACTCGTCGTCCTAACTGCCCTCGGGCAGCACTGGGGCGGACGTACGGGAATCTTCCGGGAAGCGTGGGCGCGACACCGGCCAGGCGCCCGGTGGGCCTAGGGTCCCCGGTCCGCGGTTCCGGAAGGGCCGTCGCATTCCCCGCAGGGATGTTCGAACAAGGGACATCTGTGTCAGCGGGAGCGCGACACACCCGACCGCGTGGGTCGGAGAAACGAAGGCAGCAGAAGGAATCCGCCGGGTTCCAGAGCGTAAGAGAGACAGGACTACTGAGTAGCCATGGCGGGACAGAAGATCCGCATCCGGCTCAAGGCCTACGACCACGAGGTCATCGACTCCTCGGCGAAGAAGATCGTCGAGACGGTGACCCGCACTGGTGCGTCGGTCGCGGGCCCGGTGCCGCTGCCCACTGAGAAGAACGTGTACTGCGTCATCAAGTCGCCGCACAAGTACAAGGACTCGCGCGAGCACTTCGAGATGCGCACGCACAAGCGCCTGATCGACATCCTCGACCCGACCCCCAAGACCGTTGACTCTCTGATGCGACTCGACCTGCCGGCCGGTGTCGACATCGAGATCAAGCTCTGAGGCTGGTGGGCTGAGAATGGCTAAGCAGATCAAGGGCATCCTGGGCGAGAAGCTCGGCATGACGCAGGTGTGGGACGAGAACAACCGTGTTGTTCCGGTCACCGTCGTCAAGGCCGGCCCCAACGTCGTCACCCAGGTCCGTACGAACGACATCGACGGCTACGAGTCGGTCCAGATCGCCTTCGGCGAGATCGACCCGCGCAAGGTGAACAAGCCCCTCAAGGGCCACTTCGCCAAGGCCGACGTCACCCCGCGCCGTCACCTCGTCGAGATCCGCACCGCGGACGCCTCCGAGTACACGCTCGGCCAGGAGATCACCGCTGAGGTGTTCGAGGCCGGTGTGAAGGTCGACGTGACCGGCAAGAGCAAGGGCAAGGGCTTCGCCGGTGTCATGAAGCGCCACAACTTCCGTGGCCTCGGCGCCGGACACGGCACCCAGCGCAAGCACCGCTCGCCCGGTTCCATCGGTGGCTGCGCCACCCCGGGCCGCGTGTTCAAGGGCCTCCGCATGGCGGGTCGCATGGGCAACGAGCGGGTCACCACCCAGAACCTGACCGTCCACGCCGTTGACGCGGAGAAGGGTCTGCTGCTCATCAAGGGCGCGGTTCCCGGTCCGAACGGCGGCCTCGTCCTGGTCCGCACCGCGGCCAAGGGGGCCTGAGGTAACCGATGAGCACTGTTGACATCCTTTCGCCGGCGGGCGAGAAGGCCGGTTCCGTCGAGCTCCCCGCGGAGATCTTCGACGCCAAGGTCAGCGTTCCGCTGATCCACCAGGTCGTCGTCGCGCAGCTGGCTGCCGCCCGTCAGGGCACGCACAAGACCAAGACCCGCGGTGAAGTCCGTGGTGGTGGCAAGAAGCCGTACCGCCAGAAGGGCACCGGTCGCGCCCGTCAGGGTTCGACCCGCGCGCCGCAGTTCGCCGGTGGTGGCGTCGTGCACGGTCCCGTGCCGCGTGACTACTCGCAGCGGACCCCGAAGAAGATGAAGGCCGCCGCCCTGCGCGGTGCCCTCACCGACCGGGCGCGTCACAACCGCATCCACGTCGTCTCCGACGTGGTCGAGGGTGCGATCTCCACCAAGGCCGCCAAGAGCCTGTTCGGCAAGATCTCGGAGCGCAAGAACCTGCTCCTGGTCGCCGAGCGCTCGGACGAGGCCGCGTGGCTGTCCGCCCGCAACCTGCCCCAGGTCCACATCCTGGAGCCGGGCCAGCTGAACACGTACGACGTTCTCGTCTCGGACGACGTGGTCTTCACCCAGGCCGCTTTCGAGTCCTTCGTGTCTGGCCCCAAGGCCGCTGACACCGAAGGGAGCGAGGCCTGATGGCTACGCGTCACCCGAGCATTGCCTCGAAGGCCGCCAAGGCCGCCAAGGCCGCGCGCGTCGCCAAGGCGCGTCGCCACGCCACCGAGGGCAAGAACACCGTCGAGACTCCGCTGAGCAAGTCGTACACGGACCCCCGTGACGTCCTGCTGAAGCCGGTCGTCTCCGAGAAGAGCTACGCGCTCCTCGACGAGAACAAGTACACGTTCATCGTCGACCCGAACGCCAACAAGACCCAGATCAAGCAGGCCGTCCAGGCGGTCTTCGACGTCAAGGTCACCGGGGTCAACACGATCAACCGCCAGGGCAAGCGCAAGCGCACGAAGACCGGCTTCGGTCAGCGTGCCGGCAGCAAGCGCGCGATCGTGACCCTCGCCGAGGGCGACCGTATCGACATCTTCGGCGGTCCGACCGCGTAAGCGGGTCGGATCGTCCGATATCGGACGAGGACTGAGAAATGGGAATCCGCAAGTACAAGCCGACTACGCCGGGCCGTCGTGGCGCCAGCGTTGCCGACTTCGTCGAGGTCACGCGGTCCACGCCGGAGAAGTCGCTGGTCCGTCCCCTGCACAGCAAGGGCGGCCGTAACAACGCCGGTCGTGTGACCGTTCGCCACCAGGGTGGCGGACACAAGCGCGCCTACCGTGTGATCGACTTCCGTCGTCACGACAAGGACGGCGTGCCGGCGAAGGTCGCGCACATCGAGTACGACCCCAACCGCACCGCGCGCATCGCGCTGCTGCACTACGCCGACGGCGAGAAGCGCTACATCCTCGCCCCGCGCAACCTGCAGCAGGGCGACACCGTGGAGAACGGTCCCGGGGCCGACATCAAGCCGGGCAACAACCTGGCCCTCCGCAACATCCCGGTCGGTACCACGATCCACGCGATCGAGCTCCGTCCCGGTGGCGGTGCCAAGTTCGCCCGCTCCGCCGGTGCCTCCGTGCAGCTGCTCGCGAAGGAGGGCGCCTACGCCCACCTGCGCATGCCGTCCGGTGAGATCCGCCTGGTCGACGTCCGCTGCCGCGCCACCGTCGGCGAGGTCGGCAACGCCGAGCAGAGCAACATCAACTGGGGCAAGGCGGGCCGCAAGCGGTGGCTGGGCGTTCGCCCGACCGTCCGTGGTGTGGTCATGAACCCGGTTGACCACCCGCACGGTGGTGGTGAGGGCCGGACCTCCGGTGGTCGCCACCCTGTGTCCCCGTGGGGCAAGAAGGAAGGCCGTACTCGTTCGCCCAAGAAGGCGTCGAACAAGTACATCGTCCGCCGCCGCAAGACGAACAAGAAGCGCTAAGGACGGGTTGAGATGCCTCGTAGCTTGAAGAAGGGACCCTTCGTCGACGACCACCTGATCAAGAAGGTGGACGCCCAGAACGAAGCGGGCTCTAAGAACGTCATCAAGACCTGGTCCCGTCGCTCGATGATCGTCCCGGCCATGCTCGGTCACACGATCGCGGTGCACAACGGCAAGACCCACATCCCGGTGTTCGTCACCGAGTCGATGGTCGGCCACAAGCTCGGCGAGTTCTCGCCGACGCGCACCTTCCGGGGCCACGTCAAGGAAGACCGGAAGTCGAAGCGCCGCTAGTAGCGGATCGCATTCAGACACGTAAGTAACTGAAGGGACAACCATGGAAGCCAGGGCCCAGGCGCGGTACATCCGCGTCACGCCCATGAAGGCCCGCCGCGTGGTGGACCTCATCCGTGGCATGGACGCCACGGAGGCCCAGGCCGTCCTGCGATTCGCTCCGCAGGCCGCCTCCGTGCCGGTCGGCAAGGTGCTCGACAGCGCCATCGCCAACGCCGCGCACAACTACGACCACACCGATGTCGACAGCCTCTTCGTTTCCGAGGCCTACGTCGACGAGGGCCCGACCCTGAAGCGGTTCCGTCCGCGTGCCCAGGGCCGTGCCTACCGGATCCGCAAGCGGACCAGCCACATCACCGTGGTCGTCAGCAGCAAGGAAGGAACCCGGTAATGGGCCAGAAGGTAAACCCGCACGGGTTCCGGCTCGGTGTCACGACCGACTTCAAGTCGCGTTGGTACGCCGACAAGCTGTACAAGGACTACGTCAAGGAAGACGTCGCCATCCGTCGGATGATGACGTCCGGCATGGAGCGCGCCGGTATCTCCAAGGTGGAGATCGAGCGCACCCGTGACCGCGTCCGCGTGGACATCCACACCGCTCGCCCGGGCATCGTCATCGGCCGCCGCGGCGCCGAGGCCGACCGCATCCGCGGTGACCTGGAGAAGCTGACCGGCAAGCAGGTCCAGCTGAACATCCTCGAGGTCAAGAACCCGGAGACGGACGCTCAGCTGGTGGCCCAGGCCGTCGCCGAGCAGCTGTCCTCCCGCGTCTCCTTCCGTCGGGCCATGCGCAAGAGCATGCAGTCCGCCATGAAGGCCGGCGCCAAGGGCATCAAGATCCAGTGCGGTGGCCGCCTCGGCGGCGCCGAGATGTCCCGCTCGGAGTTCTACCGCGAGGGCCGCGTGCCCCTGCACACGCTCCGCGCGAACGTGGACTACGGCTTCTTCGAGGCCAAGACGACCTTCGGCCGCATCGGTGTGAAGGTCTGGATCTACAAGGGCGACGTCAAGAACATCGCCGAGGTCCGCGCCGAGAACGCTGCCGCCCGTGCGGGTAACCGCCCGGCCCGCGGTGGCGCCGACCGCCCGGCCCGTGGTGGCCGCGGTGGCGAGCGGCGCGGTCGCAAGCCGCAGCAGGCTGCTGGTGCCGAGGCCCCCAAGGCCGAGGCCCCCGCGGCTGCCGCTCCGGCTGAGAGCACCGGAACGGAGGCCTGACCGAAATGCTGATCCCCCGTAGGGTCAAGCACCGCAAGCAGCACCACCCGAAGCGCAACGGTATGTCCAAGGGTGGGACGCAGGTTGCGTTCGGCGAGTACGGCATCCAGGCGCTGACCCCGGCCTACGTCACGAACCGCCAGATCGAGGCGGCTCGTATCGCGATGACCCGTCACATCAAGCGTGGCGGCAAGGTCTGGATCAACATCTACCCGGACCGTCCCCTCACCAAGAAGCCGGCCGAGACCCGCATGGGTTCCGGTAAGGGTTCTCCGGAGTGGTGGATCGCGAACGTCAAGCCCGGACGTGTGATGTTCGAGCTGTCGTACCCCAACGAGAAGATCGCCCGTGAGGCGCTGACTCGTGCGGCCCACAAGCTGCCGATGAAGTGCCGGATCGTCAAGCGCGAGGCAGGTGAAGCGTGATGTCGGCCGGTACCAAGGCGTCCGAGCTGCGCGAGCTGGGCAACGAGGAGCTTCTGGCGAAGCTCCGCGAGGCCAAGGAAGAGCTGTTCAACCTCCGCTTCCAGGCGGCGACGGGTCAGCTCGAGAACCACGGTCGGCTGAAGGCCGTCCGTAAGGACATCGCGCGGATCTACACCCTGATGCGCGAGCGCGAGCTGGGCATCGAAACGGTGGAGAACGCATGAGCGAGAACAACGTGACTGAGCAGAACACCGAGGCGCGGGGCTTCCGCAAGACCCGTGAGGGCCTCGTCGTCAGCGACAAGATGGACAAGACCGTCGTCGTCGCCGTCGAGGACCGCGTCAAGCACGCGCTGTACGGCAAGGTCATCCGCCGTACCAACAAGCTCAAGGCGCACGACGAGCAGAACGCCGCGGGTGTCGGCGACCGCGTCCTCCTCATGGAGACCCGGCCGCTGTCCGCGACGAAGCGCTGGCGCGTCGTCGAGATCCTCGAGAAGGCCAAGTAATTCCTGCGGGGCAAACCCGCAGGTCAGTTCCGCCAGGCTCGGCAGGGGTCCTCGTACTGAGGCCCCTGCCGGGAACCGGCAGACGATCAGGAGATAGACGTGATCCAGCAGGAGTCGCGACTGCGTGTCGCCGACAACACTGGTGCGAAGGAGATCCTTTGCATCCGTGTGCTCGGTGGCTCCGGTCGCCGCTACGCGGGCATCGGTGACGTCATCGTCGCCACCGTCAAGGACGCGATCCCCGGTGGCAACGTGAAGAAGGGTGACGTCGTCAAGGCGGTCATCGTTCGCACCGTCAAGGAGCGCCGCCGTCCGGACGGCTCGTACATCCGCTTCGACGAGAACGCCGCTGTCATTCTGAAGAACGACGGCGACCCTCGCGGCACCCGTATCTTCGGCCCGGTCGGCCGTGAGCTGCGCGAGAAGAAGTTCATGAAGATCATCTCGCTCGCGCCGGAGGTGCTGTAAGCATGAAGATCAAGAAGGGCGACCTGGTCCAGGTCATCACCGGCAAGGACAAGGGCAAGCAGGGCAAGGTCATTGCCGCTTACCCGCGCGAGGAGCGTGTCCTGGTCGAGGGTGTCAACCGGGTCAAGAAGCACACCAAGGCCGGTCCGACCGCTAGCGGTTCCCAGGCCGGCGGCATCGTGACCACCGAGGCCCCGATCCACGTGTCCAACGTTCAGCTGGTCGTGGAGAAGGACGGTCAGAAGGTCGTCACGCGTGTCGGCTACCGCTTCGACGAAGAGGGCAACAAGATCCGCGTTGCCAAGCGGACGGGTGAGGACATCTGATGGCTACCACCACCACTCCGCGTCTGAAGCAGAAGTACCGCGAGGAGATCGCGGGCAAGCTGCGTGACGAGTTCAAGTACGAGAACGTCATGCAGATCCCCGGCCTCGTCAAGATCGTGGTCAACATGGGTGTCGGCGACGCCGCCCGTGACTCGAAGCTGATCGAGGGCGCGATCCGCGACCTGACCACGATCACCGGTCAGAAGCCGGCCGTCACCAAGGCCCGCAAGTCCATCGCGCAGTTCAAGCTGCGTGAGGGCCAGCCGATCGGTGCCCACGTCACGCTCCGTGGCGACCGCATGTGGGAGTTCCTGGACCGCACCCTGTCGCTCGCGCTGCCGCGCATCCGCGACTTCCGCGGCCTGTCCCCCAAGCAGTTCGACGGCCGTGGCAACTACACCTTCGGTCTCACGGAGCAGGTCATGTTCCACGAGATCGACCAGGACAAGATCGACCGCGTCCGGGGTATGGACATCACCGTGGTCACCACGGCGACCAACGACGAAGAGGGCCGTGCCCTTCTCCGTCACCTCGGCTTCCCGTTCAAGGAGGCGTGAGCGAGATGGCGAAGAAGGCTCTCATCGCGAAGGCTGCTCGCAAGCCCAAGTTCGGTGTGCGTGGCTACACCCGCTGCCAGCGCTGCGGTCGTCCGCACTCCGTGTACCGCAAGTTCGGCCTCTGCCGCGTGTGCCTTCGTGAGATGGCTCACCGTGGCGAGCTGCCGGGCGTGACCAAGAGCTCCTGGTAATCCCCACTTTTAGGGATTCCTGGACCTCTCGGTAAGCAACTGGGTCGGCGGAGGCCCACCCCCTTCATGCCTTAGGCTAGGAGGGTTGGGCCTCTGCCGCCCTGGATCGACTTACTACGCCGTAGGTCCCCGCGCCGCACCCGTCCCGTCCATGTATGGGGAGAGGGATGGCGCATATAGGAAACCCCGGCGAGAAAGGCCACAGGCCAATTCATGACCATGACTGATCCGATCGCAGACATGCTGACGCGTCTGCGTAACGCGAACTCGGCGTACCACGACTCGGTGGCGATGCCGCACTCGAAGATCAAGTCTCACATCGCGGAGATCCTCCAGCAGGAGGGCTTCATCACGGGCTGGAAGGTCGAGGACGCCGAGGTCGGCAAGAACCTCGTCCTGGAGCTGAAGTTCGGCCCCAACCGTGAGCGCTCCATCGCGGGCATCAAGCGGATCTCCAAGCCCGGTCTCCGGGTTTACGCGAAGTCCACCAACCTGCCCAAGGTGCTCGGCGGCCTCGGCGTGGCGATCATCTCCACGTCCCACGGTCTGCTCACCGACAAGCAGGCGCAGAAGAAGGGCGTGGGTGGGGAAGTCCTCGCCTACGTCTGGTAACGGAAGGGAACGGAGGAAACAGCTATGTCGCGCATCGGCAAGCTCCCCATCCCGGTTCCCGCCGGCGTGGACGTCACCATCGACGGCCGTACGGTCAAGGTCAAGGGCCCCAAGGGCGAACTGACCCACACCGTTGCCGCGCCGATCGACATCGCTAAGGGCGAGGACGGCACCCTCCAGGTGCTCCGCCCGAACGACGAGCGGCAGAGCAAGGCCCTGCACGGCCTGTCCCGCACGCTGGTGGCGAACATGATCACCGGTGTGACCCAGGGATACGTCAAGAAGCTCGAGATCAGCGGTGTCGGTTACCGAGTGACCGCCAAGGGTTCGAACCTGGAGTTCGCTCTCGGTTACAGCCACCCGATCGTTGTCGAGGCCCCCGAGGGCATCGCCTTCAAGGTGGAGTCCCCGACCCGTTTCTCGGTCGAGGGCATCGACAAGCAGAAGGTCGGCGAGGTTGCGGCCAACATCCGCAAGCTGCGCAAGCCTGACCCGTACAAGGCCAAGGGCGTCAAGTACGAGGGCGAAGTCATCCGCCGCAAGGTCGGAAAGGCGGGTAAGTAAGCCATGGCATACGGGCAGAAGATCCTCAAGGGCGACGCCTACAAGCGCGCCGCGATCAAGCGCCGTCACATCCGGATCCGCAAGCGGATCGCGGGTACGGAGGAGCGCCCCCGTCTGGTCGTGACTCGCTCCAACCGCCACATCGTGGCGCAGGTGATCGACGACCTGAAGGGCCACACCCTGGCGTCGGCGTCCACCCTGGACGCCTCGATCCGCGGTGGCGAGGGCGACAAGTCCGCGCAGGCCAAGCAGGTCGGCGCCCTGGTCGCCGAGCGTGCCAAGGCCGCCGGTGTCGAGGCCGTCGTGTTCGACCGTGGTGGCAACCAGTACGCCGGGCGCATCGCCGCCCTGGCGGACGCCGCCCGCGAAGCCGGGCTCAAGTTCTGAGCCGCTTGTAGCTAGCGGAAAGAGAGAGGTAATCCAATGGCTGGACCCCAGCGCCGCGGAAGCGGTGCCGGTGGCGGCGAGCGGCGGGACCGGAAGGGCCGTGACGGCGGCGCTGCTGCCGCCGAGAAGACCGCGTACGTTGAGCGCGTCGTCGCGATCAACCGCGTCGCCAAGGTTGTGAAGGGTGGTCGTCGTTTCAGCTTCACCGCGCTGGTCGTGGTGGGCGACGGTGACGGCACCGTGGGTGTCGGATACGGCAAGGCCAAGGAGGTGCCGGCCGCCATCGCCAAGGGCGTTGAGGAGGCCAAGAAGCACTTCTTCAAGGTCCCCCGGATCCAGGGCACCATCCCGCACCCCATCCAGGGTGAGAAGGCTGCCGGCGTCGTGCTGCTCAAGCCCGCGTCCCCGGGTACCGGTGTTATCGCCGGTGGTCCGGTGCGTGCCGTGCTCGAGTGCGCCGGTATCCACGACGTGCTGTCGAAGTCGCTCGGCTCCGACAACGCCATCAACATCGTGCATGCCACCGTGGAGGCCCTGAAGGGTCTGCAGCGTCCCGAGGAGATCGCGGCCCGCCGTGGTCTGCCGCTCGAGGACGTCGCTCCCGCGGCTCTGCTGCGTGCGCGTGCCGGGGCGGGTGCGTAATCATGGCGCAGCTCAAGATCACGCAGGTCAAGTCCTACATCGGCAGCAAGCAGAACCACCGTGACACTCTGCGGTCGCTTGGTCTCAAGGGGATCAACACCGTGGTCGTCAAGGAGGACCGCCCCGAGTTCCGCGGCATGGTGCAGACCGTCCGCCACCTCGTGACGGTCGAGGAGGTCGACTGATCATGGCGGAGCAGAACCCGCTGAAGATCCACAACCTCCGTCCCGCCCCGGGCGCCAAGACCGCCAAGACCCGTGTGGGTCGTGGTGAGGCGTCGAAGGGTAAGACGGCCGGTCGTGGTACCAAGGGCACCAAGGCCCGCTACCAGGTTCCGGAGCGCTTCGAGGGCGGCCAGATGCCGCTGCACATGCGCCTCCCGAAGCTGAAGGGCTTCAAGAACCCGTTCAAGACCGAGTACCAGGTCGTGAACCTCGACAAGCTGGCCGCGCTCTACCCCGAGGGTGGCGAGGTCACCGTCGAGGGTCTGGTGGCCAAGGGTGCCGTTCGCAAGAACAGCCTCGTCAAGGTCCTCGGCCAGGGCGAGATCTCCGTGGCGCTGCAGGTGACGGTCGACGCCGTCTCCGGCTCCGCCAAGGAGAAGATCACCGCCGCCGGCGGTACGGTCACCGAGCTCGTCTGAGCTAGTTCGTAGTTCCAAGTAGAGCCGCTCCCGCGTTACCGCGGGGGCGGCTCTACTTATTCATGTGGGCAGCGTTTACAGGCCGACCTGTGTCGTATTTTGTGGGCGGCTATTTGTTCACTTCATCTCTGGCGTTGGACAGCCATACCTTCAAGTCTTCCTGAAGCGAAGTGAGAGTCGCTGACTCCTTTGCTATCATGCTTCGCTCGTACTCGGACTGCACTTCGACCACAGTGTCCAGGTAGCGAACCGTCTTCTTGCATTCCATGTCCGCTACCGCAACGGATGTCTGCAGCTTTGTCGGCTTGTTGCCCCTGGACCACCTGCCGTCATTCGCCGCCGCCTGCGGAGAGGCGTAGTGAAAGCCTGCTTTCCGCATGCAGGAAGCCCACTTCTCGTTGACGCCCTTGACCCTTTTATCGTTGTCGGATTTCACGGCCGTGGAGTATCGCATGGCGCTCATCACGGTGTCGATGATCCCATCTGGTGTTGCACTCGCGTCATGGGTAATGGACATGCCCTCGATTTGAATCCGGTGGGGCTTCGTTCCTTTCATGAGGGTCTGGGCGGCGAATGTCGAGCAGCCACCTTTGGGAACGACTTTGTGTTTGTAGCGTCTTAGGCTTCCGTCCAGTAGTCCGCGCTGTGTACGTGTAGCCCGACGACTCCACTCTGTTTTTGATTCGGGTGTCTTGTGGGTGACTTTGTATCCGTCTTTTCGAACCTGGGACAGAGGGAACACCAGGAACTCGGAACGATTCGACTCCTCGTGCTCCATCCGGGGCAGCGGCAGTGGGTGACTCTCATAAGAAAGATCGCGCATGCATCGATTGGTCAGAGATACTTCCGCCGTCCTGATTTGGAAAACTTCCTGCGGGGACGGGAAGTATCTGTCCAGCGGTCGGTTGACGTGTCCCGTCTTCACGTCGATGTTCGCGCGTTCGGGCTGACTGTGCTTCTCCTCTGTGCCCTTCCCTGCTGTCGAGCAGGCGACCAGCGCTGCGGCGAGCGCAAGAGTGCTCATGCTGTACTGAGTGAGATTCTTCATCCGGTTTTCAACTGCCCCCATAAGACGGCTGAGTGCCGGCCCTGAAGGACCGGCACTCGTTCACGGTGTTTGGTTGTCAGCACCAGCTGGAGATCAACAGCGCCACTTGGAGAGGGACGAGGCCTCGTTGTACATCCAGGCGTAGCCACCCGTGAAGTCGAACTTCACTCCCTTGGCGATATGGAAGCTGTAGCCCGTGTAGTCCACGTTCTTCCAGATGGTCCAGCCCTCGCAGTCAGGGCTCGTCCCTGCCTTGACAGAGCTGATGTCATCGCCGATGTAGCCGTGATCGCCACGGAACCAGTACATTCCGTGGAAATTCTTGTGTCCGCCCCTGAGGTCGTAGTAGCCCTCATCCGTCTTTTCGCCGTAGGAGTCGTACACGCACAGTTCTGTCTTCTCGCACTTTCCGTCTCCCGTACGAGCGACGGCAGGTGACGTGAACGTTGCGGCCATAGCGATCCCGGCAACGGCGGTTGCCGCCGCAGTAGCGACCAGACGTACCTTCGCCACAATTCCCCCTTTTCGCTTCAACTATCTATGCGCAATGTGCCTGCGCACGGGTGGGATCAGTTCGAGATTACTGATCGATTTGGTCGCCGGTGATCATAAGATTCATGGGTTGCACATGTCAATCCTTTTTGGCGCGCACGAGTGACAGGGGTTGGCCGAAAATCGGCGGTATCCGAATTGGAATTGTTGAATCCGGCACCCTGTGGCGCGTCCCCCGGGAAGCGCCGTTCACGCCGTGGCAGCAGCGAGTCAAGGCGATCCCGCATGGAATCAACTGCAGAGGGGGCAGGCGCACGAGGATGCGAAGCGGGATCCGGTGACCGGAGCAGGAGGTTCTAGAACCGGCGGCCCGGCTCGCGGCGGGGCCATGACGCAGTCGCCGCCGTTGAAGTCGGCGGCAGGCTCGCCGCCGCAGCGGCGGTGACGGCCGCCGGAGGAGACGTGTGGTCGAAGGTGCCGTGAGATGCGAAGGGGCGACGGCTCACCTCTGACGGGCCATCGGTCGGCGTTCCGGCGGAGCCCTGATATAGGTAGGCTGTGGCGACTGGCATCCAGCGCTGTCTTGGCATGCCGTAACCTCGTTCCACAGGTCATCAACCCGAAATTAGTCGTCACCTCACGCGCATACGCGGGGGTCGCAGGAGGCACCGTGCTCACCGCGTTCGCCCGGGCGTTCAAGACGCCCGACCTGCGCAAGAAGCTGCTGTTCACGCTGGGCATCATCGTGGTCTACCGGGTCGGTACCCACATCCCGATCCCGGGCGTCAACTACAGGAACGTTCAGCAGTGCGTCCGCGAGGCCTCCGGTAACCAGGGCCTCTTCGGGCTGGTCAACATGTTCAGCGGTGGTGCGCTGCTGCAGATCACGATCTTCGCGCTCGGGATCATGCCGTACATCACGGCCAGCATCATTCTGCAGTTGCTGACGGTCGTGATCCCGCGCCTCGAAGCGCTCAAGAAGGAGGGGCAGGCCGGCACTGCCAAGATCACGCAGTACACCCGCTACCTGACCGTGGCGCTGGCCATCCTGCAGGGCACTGGTTTGGTGGCAACCGCTCGCAGTGGTGCCCTGTTCGGCACCTGCTCGGTGGCGAGCCAGATCGTCCCGGACCAGGCGATCTTCACGACGATCACGATGGTCATCTGCATGACCGCCGGTACGGCCGTCGTGATGTGGCTCGGTGAGCTGATCACCGACCGCGGCATCGGCAACGGCATGTCGATCCTGATGTTCATCTCGATCGCCGCGACCTTCCCGTCCGCGCTGTGGGCCATCAAGAAGCAGGGCACGCTGGCCGGCGGCTGGATCGAGTTCGGCACCGTCATCGCCGTGGGCCTGGTCATGGTCGCGCTCGTCGTCTTCGTGGAGCAGGCCCAGCGCCGCATCCCGGTGCAGTACGCGAAGCGCATGATCGGCCGGCGTTCCTACGGTGGTACGTCCACGTACATCCCGCTCAAGGTGAACCAGGCGGGTGTGATTCCCGTCATCTTCGCCTCCTCGCTGCTCTACATCCCGGCGCTCGTGGCGCAGTTCTCGGGGGGTAAGTCGGGCTGGAAGACGTGGATCGAGGCGAACCTCACCAAGGGCGACCACCCGATTTACATCACTTCGTACTTCTTGCTCATCGTTTTCTTCGCGTTCTTCTACGTGGCGATCTCCTTCAACCCCGAGGAAGTCGCCGACAACATGAAGAAGTATGGTGGCTTCATCCCGGGCATCCGGGCTGGCCGACCGACCGCTGAGTACCTCAGCTACGTGCTCAACCGGATCACCTGGCCGGGTTCGCTGTACCTGGGTCTGATCGCTCTCGTACCGACAATGGCGTTGGTGGGCTTCAACGCGAGCCAGAACTTCCCGTTCGGCGGGACCAGCATCCTCATCATCGTGGGTGTCGGCCTGGAGACGGTGAAGCAGATCGAGAGCCAGCTCCAGCAGCGCAATTACGAAGGGTTCCTCCGCTGATGCGTATCGTCCTCGTCGGGCCGCCGGGTGCCGGTAAGGGAACGCAGGCCGTCCGGCTCGCAGAGAAGCTGGCCATCCCGCACATCTCCACGGGCGACCTGTTCCGGGCCAACATCAGCCGGCAGACGGAGCTGGGCAAGCTCGCGAAGTCCTACATGGACGCCGGCAACCTCGTCCCGGACCAGGTGACCATCGCGATGGCCAAGGATCGGATGGAGCAGCCGGACGCGGAGAACGGCTTCCTGCTGGACGGCTTCCCGCGCAACGTCTCGCAGGCCGAGGCCCTGGACGAGCTGCTCCGGACCGAGGGCATCACGCTGGACGCCGTCCTGGACCTCGAGGTACCCGAGGACGAGGTCGTCAAGCGGATCGCCGGCCGGCGTATCTGCCGCAACGACTCCTCGCACGTCTTCCACGAGTCGTACAACGCGCCGAAGCAGGAGGGCGTGTGCGACGTCTGCGGCGGTGAGCTGTACCAGCGCGACGACGACCGCGAGGAGACCGTCCGCACCCGGCTGGAGGTCTACCACACGCAGACCGAGCCGATCATCGACTACTACAAGGCACAGGGCCTGGTCGTGACGATCTCCTCCCTGGGCCCGGTGGCCGAGATCACCGAGCGGGCGCTCGAGGCCCTCAAGCGCGAGAAGGCCGGGAAGTAGATTCCGGCCCTTCCGGCCGCGGTGCCCTCCCGGGTGCCGCGGCCGTACTGTTGTACAGGTATCCCAGTCGACGTGAGTGACGGAGAGCGCAGGCCCCCCATGGTCCAGATCAAGACCCCCGAGCAGATCGCGAAGATGCGGGCGGCGGGCCTGGTGGTGGCCGCCATCCACGCGGCCACGCGTGAAGCCGCGGTGCCGGGTGCGACCACCAAGGACCTGGACGAGGTGGCCCGCAAGGTCCTCGCCGAGCACGGTGCGAAGTCGAACTTCCTGGGCTACGGCGGCTTCCCCGCGACGATCTGCACCTCGGTCAACGACGTGGTCGTCCACGGCATCCCCTCCGACGACGTCGTCCTCAAGGACGGCGACATCATCTCCATCGACTGCGGCGCGATCGTCGACGGCTGGCACGGTGACGCCGCCTACACGGCCTTCGTGGGCTCCGGCCACGCTCCGGAGCTGGTCGAGCTGTCCCGGGTGACGGAAGAGTCCATGTGGGCCGGCATCGCGGCCATGAAGCTGGGCAACCGCCTGGTCGACATCTCGCGGGCGATCGAGACCTACATCCGCCGCCAGCCGAAGCCGGGCGGCGGCAAGTACGGGATCATCGAGGACTACGGCGGCCACGGCATCGGCACCGAGATGCACATGGACCCGCACCTGCTGAACTACGTCGACCGCCGCCGAGGCAAGGGCCCCAAGCTGGTCCCGGGCTTCTGCCTCGCGATCGAGCCGATGGTGTCCCTGGGCACCCCGCGCACCGAGGTCCTGTCGGACGACTGGACGGTCATCACGACCGACGGCACCTGGTCCTCCCACTGGGAGCACTCGGTCGCCCTCACGGCGGAGGGCCCCCTGGTCCTGACGGCCCCCGACGGCGGCAGGGCCAAGCTCGCCGAGTACGGCGTCACGACCGCCCCCGACCCTCTGGCATGACCGTCACCGGCATGGGGCAGACTTCCTCGATTCGCCTTTCCGGGAGCGGCGACGTAGACTGACTCGTCGGCTCTCGTGCACCCGCATGTCCGCATGCACCCGTAAGGGAAGCGGGAGAGTCGATCAAGGTAGTCGATTCGAAGGGCGAAGCGTGGCCAAGAAGCAAGGTGCCATCGAGATCGAGGGCACTGTCGTCGAGTCTCTGCCGAACGCCATGTTCAAGGTCGAGCTCCAGAACGGCCACCAGGTCCTGGCACACATCAGCGGCAAGATGCGTATGCACTACATCCGCATCCTCCCTGACGACCGGGTCGTGGTGGAGCTGTCTCCGTACGACCTGACGCGTGGCCGGATCGTCTACCGGTACAAGTAGATCTTGCCCGCGCCCCGGGCCCGCCCGGAGCGATGGCACTGACCCGGAGAACCTCACCCCATGAAGGTCAAGCCGAGCGTCAAGAAGATCTGCGACAAGTGCAGGGTGATCCGCCGTCACGGCCGGGTCATGGTCATCTGCGACAACCCGCGCCACAAGCAGCGCCAGGGCTGACGCACGACCATCTCCCTCTGCACCTCTATCGCAGAGTTTTCGCGCGACGCGAGCTGAATATGTTCATACGCAGGACCCGAGCCGCCCGATACGGCTCGACACCCCCGGTTCGGAGGCCGGGGACCCGGTTCGTACCTGGTACGGCGGCCGGGAGCCGGTTCTGCGGAAGACCTCCGAAGATTCACCAGGAGCCATTGAATGGCACGCGTTTCCGGTGTTGACATCCCGCGCGAAAAGCGCGTGGAGGTCGCCCTCACCTACGTGTTCGGCATCGGCCGGACCCTCTCGAAGGAGACGCTGGCTGCGACCGGCGTCGACCCGAACACCCGCGTCCGCGACCTCTCCGAGGAGCAGCTCGTCGCGATCCGCGAGTACGTCGACAACAACATCAAGACCGAGGGTGACCTCCGTCGCGAGATCCAGGCCGACATCCGCCGCAAGGTCGAGATCGGTTGCTACCAGGGTCTCCGTCACCGTCGCGGTCTGCCCGTCCGCGGTCAGCGCACCAGCACCAACGCCCGCACCCGCAAGGGCCCGCGTCGCGCCATCGCCGGCAAGAAGAAGCCGGGCAAGAAGTAGTCCGCAGCGGACACCTGTCCACGGTCTTCGCTGTAGGACCGACCACCTCCCGTAGGAGTTAGTAGATGCCCCCCAAGGGACGTCAGGGCGCTGCCAAGAAGGTGCGCCGCAAGGAAAAGAAGAACGTCGCTCACGGCCACGCGCACATCAAGAGCACGTTCAACAACACGATCGTCTCGATCACGGACCCGTCCGGCAACGTGATCTCCTGGGCCTCCGCCGGCCACGTCGGCTTCAAGGGCTCCCGGAAGTCCACGCCGTTCGCCGCGCAGATGGCCGCCGAGTCGGCTGCCCGCCGCGCCCAGGAGCACGGCATGCGCAAGGTCGACGTGTTCGTGAAGGGTCCGGGTTCCGGTCGTGAGACCGCGATCCGCTCCCTGCAGGCCACGGGCCTCGAGGTCGGCTCCATCCAGGACGTCACCCCGACCCCGCACAACGGCTGCCGTCCGCCGAAGCGTCGTCGCGTCTGACCCGCTTCAGCTGCGGTTTCCGGGCGGTACGTCCCCTACGGGTCGTGCCGCCCGTACCCTTGCAGTACCCGCACTTTTCACGGGTGCGGTTTCCGTCGGACGTCAAATAGCGGGCGTCCACGAAAGAAGGATCTGATCCACACATGCTGATCGCTCAGCGTCCCTCGTTGACCGAAGAGGTCGTCGACGAGTTCCGCTCCCGGTTCGTGATCGAGCCGCTGGAGCCGGGCTTCGGCTACACCCTCGGCAACTCCCTCCGCCGCACCCTCCTGTCCTCGATCCCCGGTGCCGCTGTCACCAGCATCCGGATCGACGGCGTGCTGCACGAGTTCACCACCGTGCCGGGCGTCAAGGAGGACGTCACCGACCTGATCCTCAACATCAAGCAGCTGGTCGTCTCCTCGGAGCACGACGAGCCGGTCGTGATGTACCTGCGCAAGCAGGGCCCGGGTCTGGTCACCGCCGCCGACATCGCGCCCCCGGCCGGTGTCGAGGTGCACAACCCCGACCTGGTCCTCGCCACGCTCAACGGCAAGGGCAAGCTGGAGATGGAGCTGACCGTCGAGCGCGGTCGCGGTTACGTCTCCGCCGTGCAGAACAAGCAGGTGGGCCAGGAGATCGGCCGTATCCCGGTCGACTCCATCTACTCGCCGGTGCTCAAGGTCACGTACAAGGTCGAGGCGACCCGTGTCGAGCAGCGCACCGACTTCGACAAGCTGATCGTCGACGTCGAGACCAAGCAGGCGATGCGTCCGCGTGACGCCATGGCCTCCGCCGGTAAGACCCTGGTCGAGCTGTTCGGTCTCGCCCGCGAGCTGAACATCGACGCCGAGGGTATCGACATGGGTCCGTCCCCGACGGACGCGGCGCTGGCGGCCGACCTCGCGCTCCCGATCGAGGAGCTCGAGCTGACCGTCCGCTCCTACAACTGCCTCAAGCGTGAGGGCATCCACTCCGTGGGTGAGCTGGTCGCGCGCTCCGAGGCCGACCTCCTCGACATTCGCAACTTCGGTGCGAAGTCCATCGACGAGGTCAAGGCGAAGCTGGCCGGCATGGGCCTGGCCCTGAAGGACAGCCCGCCCGGATTCGACCCGACCGCCGCTGCGGACGCCTTCGGCGCCGACGACGACGCGGACGCCGGGTTCGTCGAGACCGAGCAGTACTAAGAGCTCGGGCCTTCCGGTCCGTACTCGGGTGCGGGTGCGCTGTGCTTGATCGCGCAGTTCCCCGCGCCCCTTCCGGGGCGCCCCTTCGGGGACACCCCGGATCTCCGACAGGCGACCGCCTGCTCGGATACTGACCCCGGTACCTGATACGGCCGGGGCAGACACACAGGAGAAGAACCATGCCGAAGCCCACCAAGGGTGCCCGTCTGGGCGGCAGCGCCGCGCACGAGAAGCTGCTCCTCGCGAACCTGGCGAAGAGCCTCTTCGAGCACGGCCGTATCACCACCACCGAGGCGAAGGCCCGCCGCCTGCGCCCGTACGCCGAGCGTCTGGTCACCAAGGCGAAGAAGGGCGACCTTCACAACCGCCGCCAGGTGCTCCAGGTCATCACGGACAAGAGTGTCGTCCACACGCTCTTCACCGAGATCGGCCCGCGTTACGAGAACCGTCCGGGTGGTTACACCCGCATCACCAAGATCGGTAACCGCCGTGGCGACAACGCGCCCATGGCCGTCATCGAGCTGGTCGAGGCGCTGACGGTGCAGCAGAACGCCGTGGGTGAGGCCGAGGCCGCCACCAAGCGTGCGGTCAAGGAGGCCGAGGAGGCCAAGGCTGCGGAGACCACCGAGGCGCCGGCCGAGGAGGCCGCTGCCGAGGAGTCGAAGGACGCCTGAGGCTCTGCCTGACGCGACAAGCGGGTTCGCCCTTCGGGGCGGGCCCGCTTTCGCGTCTTTTCCAAGGGCACGGCCCTGAGAGGATTTCTGCGTGAGTGACGAAGTACAGCCCGGGTACGTCCGTGTCCGCCTCGACATCTCCTACGACGGCACCGACTTCCATGGCTGGGCCAAGCAGGCCGGCGGCAAGCGGACCGTGCAGGGCGAGATCGAGGACGCCCTGCGCACGGTGACGCGGTCGCGGGAGACGTTCGAGCTGACCGTCGCCGGGCGGACCGACGCCGGGGTGCACGCGCGCGGGCAGGTGGCGCACGTGGACCTGCCCGAGGGGGTCTGGCGGGAGCACAACCAGAAGCTGCTGAAGCGGCTCGCCGGGCGGTTGCCGAAGGACGTGCGGGTGTGGGCCCTCAGGCCGGCCCCGAGCGGCTTCAACGCCCGTTTCTCCGCCGTCTGGCGCCGGTACGCCTACCGGGTCACCGACAACCCCGGCGGTGTCGACCCGATCCTGCGCAACCACGTCCTGTGGCACGACTGGCCGCTCGACGTGGACGCCATGAACGAGGCCGCGCGGGCACTGCTCGGGGAGCACGACTTCGCCGCCTACTGCAAGCGGCGGGAGGGCGCGACCACCATCCGCACGCTCCAGGAGCTGAGCCTGGTGCGGGGGGACGACGGGATCATCACCGCGACCGTCCGCGCGGACGCGTTCTGTCACAACATGGTGCGCTCGCTGATCGGCGCGCTGCTGTTCGTCGGGGACGGGCACCGGGGCCCGGAGTGGCCCGGAAAGGTGCTGGCCGTGGGGGTGCGCGACTCCGCCGTGCACGTCGTACGCCCGCACGGGCTGACCCTGGAGGAGGTCGGCTACCCGGCCGACGAGCTGCTGGCGGCCCGGAACAAGGAGGCGCGGAACAAGCGCTCGCTTCCCGGGGCGGGCTGCGCGACCTGCTAGGGGGCTTCGTTTGGATCAGCCCGGGTCCGCGACGCCCGGCACGGCACCTCGCCGCGTTGTCGGACCACCCGAGTACGCCCAGTACGCGGGTGATCCTCCGCCTTGCGATGCACCGCACCATGCGCCGCGGCCTGATCCGACCTGATCCAAACGAAACCCCCTAGACGCGGTGCCTGCGCCGCGCACCCGTCCCGAGGCGGCGGTGGTGCCGGTGCGGCTTCGGTCGAAGCGGCACCGGCCCGGCTACCGGGCGGCGGCGGAGGCCTGGGCCTGACCGCGGCGGTGGATCTGGTTGACGGTGAACTGGGCCAGGTCGTCGCCGGTGCCGAAGACCTTCGTGTCCGTCTTCGTCACGTCCTTGCCGTTGAAGAAGCCGGCGATGGTGAAGTAGGCGTAGCGGCCGTAGGCGTTTCTCGTCGAGCGGCAGAACGCCCCGTCGCAGAACGGCTTGACGCCCTTGCCGAACAGCGAGCGCACGATGCTTCTGTCGTTGGTCTGGGCCTTGGCCTTCGCGGCCTGCGCCGCGTTGTCGAAGACCGCGACGCCCACGGTTACCCCGACGCCGCCGTTGGTGTAGGTGACACGCATGAGGCGGGTGCAGCCGTTGGCGGTGAGGATCTTGGGCAGGGTGCCGCTGGCCGCCGAGGCGCAGGAGGTGGTGTCGGCGGTGGTGCCCTTCTTGTACACCGTCTCGCCCATGGTCAGCTGGGTGCCCGGGAAGAGCGTCTCCGGACTGAGCGGAGCGGTGTCCTTCTTGGCGCTGGAGATGAAGTCCTTGGGGTCCAGCGGCGGCGGCGCGCTGGTCGGTGCGAAGGACGGCGTCGCGGTGGCGGACCCGGGAATGGAGGCGCTGGCGGGAAGATTGCTGGGGCCTGCCTCCGGGTCACCGCCGTTCGCGGAGACGACGGCCATGGCGACCGCCGTGCCTATCGCGATCGTGGCGAGCGCGCCGCCGGCTATGAACAGCAGCTTGCGGCGCTTGTTCCGCGTCTCCGATGCCTCGGCGAGCGCGGCCCAGTCCGGAGTTCCGTCGTCGGCTGCGCTGTTCCATGGCTGCTGGGATTGCGGTTTCCAGGGATCCCACTGAGACTGGGGTCCCCCCTGCCCGTTACTCATGGGGCGCATCTTAGACGGGGGGCCGGTGGTGTGGAGTCCGTCAGTCGGCCTGCCTCGTTTTGACCCGTCCGGGGGCTGCCCGGTAACCTACTTCTTCGTTGTGTATTGGCTTGCTCATTCTCACGGGACGGGCCCTTACACCGGTCCACCGGGCCGATGACCAGCGATCAGCACGCGGTTTGCGTCACCGCAGTGCGGTCAAGGCTGTCGTGATCGTTTCGGTGACCTTGTTTAGGACCATTCACTCGAAGCGAAGGCTACGAACCGTGCGTACGTACAGCCCCAAGCCCGGCGATGTGACGCGCCAGTGGCACGTCATCGACGCTCAGGACGTTGTCCTGGGCCGTCTCGCCACCACCGCTGCGACCCTCCTCCGGGGCAAGCACAAGCCGATCTACGCTCCGCACGTCGACGCTGGTGACTTCGTCATCATCATCAACGCCGACAAGGTGCACCTGTCCGGCAACAAGCGGACCCAGAAGATGGCGTACCGCCACTCCGGCTACCCGGGTGGTCTGCGCTCCGTCCGCTACGACGAGCTGCTCGACAAGAACCCCGAGAAGGCCATTGAGAAGGCCGTCAAGGGCATGCTCCCCAAGAACACTCTGGGCCGTCAGATGCTCTCGAAGCTGAAGGTCTACAAGGGTGACCAGCACCCGCACGCTGCCCAGCAGCCGGTGCCGTTCGAGATCACCCAGGTCGCGCAGTAAGTCCGGCCACCCCCTAAGACTGAAGAGAATCTGAGGAGAATCGTGGCCGAGACCACTGCCGAGCAGCCGCTCGAAGAGCTTGACATCGACAGCTACACCACCGAGTCCGAGGTCCCCGTCGAGGGTGAGTACACCTCGGAGTCCCTGGCCTCCCGCTTCGGCGAGCCCCAGCCGGCCGCCGGCCTGGGCCGCCGCAAGAACGCCATCGCCCGCGTCCGGATCGTTCCGGGCACCGGCAAGTGGAAGATCAACGGTCGCACCCTCGAGGACTACTTCCCGAACAAGGTGCACCAGCAGGAAGTCAACGAGCCGTTCAAGGTTCTGGAGCTCGAGGGCCGTTACGACGTCATCGCCCGCATCGCGGGTGGCGGTGTCTCCGGTCAGGCCGGTGCGCTCCGTCTCGGTGTCGCCCGTGCGCTGAACGAGGCCGACGTCGACAACAACCGCGGCCCGCTGAAGAAGGCCGGCTTCCTCAAGCGCGACGACCGTGCGGTCGAGCGCAAGAAGGCCGGTCTGAAGAAGGCCCGCAAGGCTCCGCAGTACAGCAAGCGCTAAGCTTCGCTGCCTGCTCGTACGTGGTACGGGCTTCGGCCCCGCGTACTCCGAACGCCCCGGCGGCACGCCACATGTGCCGTCGGGGCGTTCGTTTATCCCAGCCAAGGGCGTATAACGACACAAGACGCTCAGAGGCTTGTGTGATCGGATGCCGGAGCGCCTGACACCCGACGCGGCGCCTGTCCGCTTCCGACATCGAACGCTTCCTCAGGAGGACAAGTGGGACGACTCTTCGGCACGGACGGCGTGCGCGGTGTCGCCAACGCGGATCTGACGGCCGAGATGGCGCTCGGCCTCTCCGTCGCCGCGGCGCATGTGCTGGCCGAGGCGGGCACCTTCGAGGGCCACAAGCCGACGGCAGTGGTCGGGCGGGACCCGCGCGCGTCCGGGGAGTTCCTGGAGGCTGCGGTGGTGGCCGGCCTGGCCAGCGCGGGCGTGGACGTCCTGAGCGTCGGCGTGCTGCCGACGCCCGCGGTGGCGCACCTCACCGGCGCGCTCGGTGCCGACCTGGGTGTGATGCTCTCCGCCAGCCACAACGCCATGCCGGACAACGGCATCAAGTTCTTCGCCCGCGGCGGCCACAAACTCGCCGACGAGCTGGAGGACAGGATCGAGGCGGTGTACGAGTCGCACCGGCACGGCGAGCCGTGGCAGCGGCCCACGGGCGCCGGCGTGGGCCGGGTCCGCTCGTACGACGAGGGCTTCGAGCAGTACATCGCCCACCTGCTAACGGTGCTCCCCAACCGGCTCGACGGGCTGAAGATCGTTCTGGACGAAGCGCACGGCGCGGCCTCGGGGGTTTCGCCGGAGGTGTTCGCCCGGGCCGGTGCCCAGATCGTCACGATCGGTGCCGAGCCGGACGGGCTCAACATCAACGACGGCTGCGGCTCGACGCACCTCGACAAGCTGAAGGCCGCGGTCGTCGAGCACGGCGCGGACTTCGGCATTGCGCACGACGGCGACGCCGACCGCTGCCTGGCCGTGGACCACACCGGCGAGGAGGTCGACGGCGACCAGATCCTCTGCGTGCTCGCGCTGGCCATGCGGGAGCACTCCACGCTGCGGTCCGACACCGTGGTCGCCACCGTGATGTCCAACCTCGGCTTCAAGCTGGCGATGGAGCGGGCGGGCATCCGGCTGGTGCAGACCGCCGTCGGCGACCGGTATGTGCTGGAGGAGATGAAGGAGCACGGCTACGCCCTCGGCGGCGAGCAGTCCGGGCACGTGATCATCCTCGACCACGCGACCACGGGTGACGGCACGCTGACCGGGCTGCTGCTGGCGGCGCGGGTCGCCGAGACCGGGCGTACGTTGCGGGAGCTGGCGTCCGTCATGGAGCGGCTGCCGCAGGTGCTCATCAACGTGCCGGACGTGGACAAGTCCCGGGTGAAGACGTCCGCCGACCTCGCCGCCGCCGTCGCCGAGGCGGAGAAGGAGCTGGGGTCGACGGGGCGGGTGCTGCTGCGGCCCTCCGGAACCGAGCCGCTGGTGCGGGTCATGGTCGAGGCCGCGGACATCGATCAGGCTCGGTCGGTGGCCGGGCGGCTGGCCGATGCGGTGAAGTCGGCCCTGGGATAGGTCCGGGTCCGGGGCGGGGGGAACCGTGCGTCGCGGGCCGCGGGTGGTACGTGGTTGATCGCGCAGTTCCCCGCGCCCCTTTCAGGGGCGTGGTCGCCGGCGCTTCCAGAAGTACTTATGGGTGAGCAGGGTGAGCGTTCCGGCGAGGATGATGCCGAGCAGGTTCAGCAGCAGCTGTTCCGAGGAACGCAGGGTCTGGTTGGTGTCGCTGTAGATCAGTGCCACGGCGGCGTTGGCGGCCGCGGGGACGGTCGTCACGGAGATGGCGACACCCACCAGGGCGCCGGACTTGGCGGACGTCAGGGACAGCGTGCCGGCGATCCCCGCGAGCACGGCCACGACGAACGAGAACCAGTCCGGGGCGTAGATGAACCCGGTGTTGGGCCGGTCGGCCTCCAGCTGTGCCTTGCTGAACAGGCCGACCGTATCCATCAGCAGGCTGAATGCCGAGGTCAGCGCCATGGCCACCGCGAAGCCGACCAGCAGGGCGATCAGTGAACGCCACGCCAGGCGCGGATGGCGCTGCACCAGGGCCGTGCAGATGCCCGCCAGCGGGCCGAACTCCGGACCCACCGCCATCGCGCCCACGATCAGGATGGCGTTGTCCAGGACGACACCGCAGGCCGCGATCATCGTCGCCAGAGTGATGAAGGCGACATAGGTGACCGACAGCGTCGACTCCTCGTGGGTGGCGTCGGTCAGGCCCTCCCACAGCACCGCGTCCGCGCCCTCGCCCGGCGCCTCCTCCTCGGCCTTGTCGGCCCGCCGGGACAGCGACAGACCGATGTCCTCGACGGCGATCGAGCCGGTCTCGTCCAGGGCCAGGTGACGCAGACCGCTGATGAGTTCGTCACCCGCCTCGCGGGCCACGTCGCACAGGACGAGGTCTCCGGCGGGGTTGCGGGCGGCGCCGGGCAGGACGACGAGGTGGGTGGTACCGACCGTCTTCTCGATCAGTCGGACCACCTCGTCGGTCTGCTCCGCCGGGGTGATCAGGCGCAGATGCAGCATGGCGCCCATCTAACAGGGGCGGCTACAGCTTGCGCAGCCTGAGTCGCTGGACCTTGTGGTCGGGGCCCTTGCGCAGGATGAGCGTGGCGCGGCCGCGGGTCGGGGCGATGTTCTCGACCAGGTTCGGCTTGTTGATGGTCCGCCACAGTGTGCGGGCGTAGTCCACGGCCTCCTCCTCGGAGACCTGGGTGTACTTGCGGAAGTACGAGTTCGGGTTCTGGAAGGCCGTCTGGCGGAGCTTCCTGAAGCGGTTGAGGTACCAGCTCTCGATGTCGTCGGCGCTGGCGTCGACGTACACGCTGAAGTCGAAGTAGTCGGCGAGACCGACCCGGGTGCGGCCGTCCTTGCCGGGCAGGGCGGGCTGGAGGACGTTCAGGCCCTCCACGATCAGGATGTCCGGGCGGCGGACGGTGAGCTTCTCGCCCGGCACGATGTCGTAGATGAGGTGGGAGTAGACCGGCGCGGACACCTCGCCCTTGCCGGCCTTGATGTCGGCGACGAATCGGGTGAGGGCCCGGCGGTCGTAGGACTCGGGGAATCCTTTCCGCGACATCAGGCCGCGGGCCTCCAGCTCCCGGGTGGGCAGCAGGAAGCCGTCCGTCGTGACCAGCTCCACCCGCGGGTGCTCGGGCCAGCGGGAGAGCAGGGCCTGGAGGAGGCGGGAGACGGTGGACTTGCCGCAGGCCACCGAGCCGGCGACACCTATCACGAACGGGGTGCCGGACTGGGAGCCCTTCTCCCCGAGGAAGGTGTTCAGCGCCCCTCTCAGGCCGTCCGTGGCGCCGACGTAGAGGTTGAGGAGCCGGGAGAGCGGGAGGTAGATGTCCCGCACCTCGTCCAGGTCGATGACGTCGCCGAGGCCGCGGAGCTTCTCCACCTCCTCGGCGGTGAGCGGCAGCGGCGTCTTGTCGCGCAGCGCGCTCCACTCGGCGCGGGTGAGGTCGACGTAGGGAGTCGCCTCCGGCCTGTGCCGGTTGGCGCTCCGGGGCATCGAGGAGACCGGTGAGATCACAGTCCATTGTTAACGGAGTTTGAACGGCTCGGCGGGTGGGGTCCGTCACGCGCGAACTCCGGCCACCGGCTGCGTACGACGGTGGTAATTTCCGATTCCGGGCAGGCGGCAGCGGTTTTCGACCGGTTGTGGCCCGTAGGCTGCCGCTCATGTGCGGAATTGTGGGATACGTAGGGTCGCAGTCGGCGCTCGATGTCGTGATGGCCGGGCTGAAGCGGCTGGAGTACCGGGGGTACGACTCGGCGGGCGTCGCCATGCTCGCGGACGGCGGGCTGGCCGCGGCGAAGAAGGCCGGGAAGCTGGTCAACCTGGAGAAGGAGCTGGTCGAGCGGCCGCTGCCGACAGGCTCGACCGGTATCGGCCACACCCGCTGGGCCACGCACGGTGGTCCCACGGACGCCAACGCGCACCCGCACCTGGACAACGCCGGCCGGGTCGCGGTGGTCCACAACGGCATCATCGAGAACTTCGCGGTGTTGCGCGCGGAGCTGGCCGAGCGGGGGCACGAGCTGACCTCCGAGACGGACACGGAGGTCGTCGCCCACCTGCTGGCCGAGGAGTTCTCCTCCTGTGCCGACCTCGCGGAGGCGATGCGGCTGGTGTGCCGCCGGCTGGAGGGCGCGTTCACGCTGGTCGCGGTGCACGCCGACGAGCCGGACGTGGTGGTCGGCGCGCGCCGGAACTCGCCGCTGGTGGTGGGCGTCGGTGAGGGTGAGGCGTTCCTGGCCTCCGACGTCGCCGCGTTCATCGCCCACACGCGCTCCGCGATCGAGCTGGGCCAGGACCAGGTGGTGGAGCTGCGCCGCGACGGCGTGACGGTGACGGGCTTCGACGGCCGCCCGGCCGAGGTCCGCTCGTACCACGTGGACTGGGACGCCTCGGCGGCCGAGAAGGGGGGCTATGACTACTTCATGCTCAAGGAGATCGCCGAGCAGCCCAAGGCGGTCGCCGACACGCTGCTCGGGCGGATCGACCCGTCCGGCTCGCTGACCCTGGACGAGGTGCGGATCAGCCCCTCCGAGCTGCGCGAGATCGACAAGGTCGTCATCGTCGCCTGCGGTACGGCCTTCCACGCGGGCCTGATCGCCAAGTACGCCATCGAGCACTGGACGCGGATCCCGTGCGAGGTGGAGCTGGCGAGCGAGTTCCGCTACCGCGACCCGATCCTGGACGGACGGTCGCTGGTGATCGCCATCTCCCAGTCCGGCGAGACCATGGACACGCTCATGGCGCTCCGGCACGCCCGGGAGCAGGGTTCCAAGGTGCTGGCGATCTGTAACACCAACGGCTCGACGATCCCCCGCGAGTCGGACGCGGTGCTGTACACGCACGCCGGTCCCGAGGTCGCCGTCGCCTCCACCAAGGCGTTCCTCACCCAGCTGGTCGCCTGCTATCTGGTCGCCCTCTACCTGGGCCAGGTCCGCGGCACCAAGTGGGGCGACGAGATCCTGGCGGTCATCAAGGACCTGTCCCGGATCTCGGTGGAGGTCGAGCGGGTCCTGGAGACCATGGAGCCGGTACGGGCGCTGGCGCGGACGCTGGCGTCGAAGAACACGGTGCTGTTCCTCGGCCGGCACGTGGGCTACCCGGTGGCTCTCGAAGGCGCGCTGAAGCTGAAGGAACTGGCGTACATGCATGCCGAGGGCTTCGCCGCAGGCGAGCTGAAGCACGGTCCGATCGCGCTGATCGAGGAGGACCTGCCGGTGGTCGTCGTCGTACCGTCCCCGCGCGGCCGGTCGGTCCTGCACGACAAGATCGTCTCCAACATCCAGGAGATCCGCGCGCGGGGTGCGCGCACGATCGTGATCGCGGAGGAGGGTGACGAGACGGTCGTGCCCTACGCCGACCACCTCATCCGCATCCCGGCGACCCCGACCCTGCTCCAGCCCCTGGTGGCGACGGTGCCGCTCCAGGTCTTCGCCTGCGAGCTGGCGACGGCCCGGGGCAACGAGGTGGACCAGCCGCGGAACCTGGCGAAGTCCGTGACGGTGGAGTGAGTGGGAAAGGGGCGAACGGCCGGGTGCCGTTCGCCCCTTGAGCAGCCGGCCGGCCGGTCGACTACCAGTTGATGCAGGTCTTCGGGACCCAGCCGGTCTTCTTGTCGCCGCCGTAGTACCACAGGTTGCTCTTCTTGCCGCAGGCCGTGTACGAGCCGCCCTTGAAGGCCTTGCCGTCGTTGCAGACCGTGCCCTTCTTGCCCTTGCCCCAGATGCCGACGGCCGTGGCGGTCGTCTTCGGCGAGGTGCGGACGTTGACGGTCTCCTTGGCCTTGACGTTGATGATCGCCTTGCTGCAGTCCCTCGGCAGGGAAGCGGCGGAGGCGGTGCCCGCGGTGGCGACGGCGCCGGTGAGGGCGGTACCGATGAGGGCCGTGGTGGTGAGCGCGGTGCCCAGAGACTTCAACTTCACAGCTGTGTCCTCCCGTTACGTGCAAGGTGCCCCGTGAGAACGGCGCACCGGTCACGGGGAAGGCTACGGGGAGCGGGGGCTTGTCGTGATCTCGGGGCGCCCGGGGCCGGTGCTCAGTGGACGGAGAAGCCGCCGTCCACGTGGATCGACTGGCCCGTGACATAGGCGGAGGCGCGGCTCGCCAGGAAGACCGCCGCGCCCGCGAAGTCCTCGGCGAGGCCGTTCCGCCCGATCATCGTGCGTGCGGCCAGGGCCGCCACCCGCTCGGGGTCGGACGACAGCCGCGTGTTGAGCGGGGTCATCACGAAACCCGGAACGAGGGTGTTGCAGGTGACGCCGTGCGGCGACCACGCCTCGGCCTGCGAGCGGGCCAGGGACTCCAGCGCCCCCTTCGAGACGCCGTAGGCGCCGCTCTGCACGAAGGCGCGGTGCGCCTGCTGGGAGGTGATGTGGATGATCCGGCCGAAGCCCCGCTCGGCCATGCCGGGCCCGAACCGCTGCCCCAGCAGGAAGGGGGCCTCCAGGTTCACCGCCATGGTGGTGTCCCACACGTCCTCGCCCAACTCACCCAGCGGCGGTCGCAGGTTGATGCCGGCGGAGTTGACGAGGATGTCGGGCTCTCCGAAGACGGCCGCCGCCTCCTCGGCCGCCGTGCGCACCCCGTCACGGGTGCTCAGATCCCCGTTCACCCAGCCGGCTCGGCAGCCCTCGGCCGTCAACTCGTCCACGGTGGCCGCCAGTTCCTCCTTCCGGCGGGCCACGACCACCACCCTCGCGCCGGCCCGCGCCAGCGCCCCGGCGATGGCCCGCCCGATACCGGAACTTCCCCCGGTGACCACCGCTGTACGGCCGTCCAGCGAGAAGAGATCGGAGAGATACGCAGGTGAGGAGGTCATGCCGGAAGCGTAGGCGACGTGGTGTCGCCGGAACCCAGCTCCCCGGGGTCGTAGGGTGCTGGGCATGAGCATCATCGGGGTGGGCATCGACGTCGCCGAGATCGACCGGTTCCGGGCGTCCCTGGAGCGGACGCCCGGGCTGGCCGACCGGCTGTTCGTGGAGCGCGAGCTGCTGCTGCCCAGCGGGGACCGGCGGGGCATCGCCTCGCTGGCGGTCCGGTTCGCCGCCAAGGAGGCGCTGGCGAAGGCGCTGGGAGCGCCGCCCGGGCTCCAGTGGACCGATGCCGAGGTGTACGTGGAGGACAGCGGGCAGCCGCGGCTGCGGGTGAAGGGGACCGTGGCCGCGCGGGCCGCGGAGCTGGGCGTGCGGTCCTGGCATGTGTCGCTCAGTCATGACGCGGGCGTGGCCTCGGCCGTGGTGGTCGCCGAGGGCTGACCGTCCCGGGGCCCGACGGCGAGCGGCGGTGTGCCCGGTGAGGAGCAGGACCGCCGCCGGGGCGACAACCGGGTGCGTGGGGCTCGCGGTTCCGGGGGAGACTCGACCGCATGCGTACTGCGTACAGCGTGGAGACGGTAAGGGCGGCCGAGCGGGCGTTGATGGCGCGGCTGCCGGAGGGTGCGCTGATGCAGCAGGCCGCCGCGGGGCTGGCCGCCGCCTGCGCCGAACTGCTCGGACGGGTGTACGGCAGCCGGGTGGTGCTGCTCGTCGGCAGCGGCGACAACGGCGGCGACGCCCTCTACGCCGGGGCCCGGCTGGCCCGGCGCGGTGCCGGGGTGACGGCCCTGCTGCTGACGCCCGAACGGGCGCACGGCGGGGGGCTGCGTGCCCTGCGCCGGGCGGGCGGCACGGTCGCCGCCGCGGGCTCGGCCGGGGAGCTGATCCGGCGCGCCGACCTGGTCGTGGACGGGATCGTCGGGATCGGGGGCAAGGGCGGGCTGCGGCCGGACGCCGAGCGGCTCGCCGGGCTGGTGGCCGCCTCCCGGGCCGCCGTCGTGGCGGTGGACCTGCCCAGTGGCGTCGACGCGGACACCGGGGAGGTGCGGGGGGCCGCGCTGCGGGCCGACCTGACCGTCACCTTCGGCACGTACAAGCCGGGACTGCTGATCGATCCCGCGCGGGAGTATGCCGGGGTCGTACGGCTCGTCGACATCGGCCTGGAGCCGCCGGCCGGGGCGGCCGAGCTGGAGGCCCTGCAGCACGCCGACGTGGCACGGCTGTTGCCGGTGCCCATGGCGGAGAGCGACAAGTACCGGCGCGGGGTCGTCGGGATCGCCGCGGGGTCGGCGCGGTATCCGGGGGCCGCTGTGCTCGCCGTGTCGGGGGCGCTGCGGGGCGGGGCGGGCGCCGTGCGCTACGTCGGGCCGGCCGCGGAGGCGGTCATCGCCCGCTTCCCCGAGACCCTCGTCTCCGACGCCGGGCCCGCGAAGGCCGGGCGGGTGCAGGCATGGGTGGTCGGGCCGGGCGCCGGGGACGACGCGGTGACCGTCGCCGAGGTGCTGGAGACGGACGTGCCGGTGCTGCTCGACGCGGACGGGCTGCGGCTGGCCGAGCGGGACGCGGTGCGGGGGCGTGCGGCGCCGACGCTGATGACTCCGCACGCCGGGGAGGCCGCCGCGCTGCTGGGGGTACGGCGGGAGGAGGTCGAGGCGGCCCGGCTGGCCGCGGTGCGGGAGCTGGCGGCGGTGTACCGGGCGACGGTGCTGCTGAAGGGCTCGACGACGCTGGTGGCCGGCTTCGAGGGCGGGGCGGTGCGGGTGAACCCCACAGGGACGCCGTGGCTGGCCACGGCGGGCAGCGGGGATGTGCTGTCCGGGCTCGCCGGGTCCTTGCTGGCGGCGGGGCTGGGGGCGGTGGACGCGGGGAGTGCGGCCGCGTATCTGCATGGGCTGGCGGGGAGGTTCGCGGCCGCGGGGGCGCCGGTGGGGGCGCATGACGTGGCGTCACGCATCGGGGAGGCGTGGAGGGACGTACGAGGGTGAGGGCGCCGGGCAGGCGTACGCCGCCGGGGGCTGAGCACCCCTGAGGGCGCGGGGCCGGTTCGGTGTGCGGCCACCGCAGCGTCGGCGTCCGCAGCCCGGTGACGGCCGTACCGGCAACGGTGGGACCGCCCCTCGCACCACCACTGCGCCCCCCGGCCCACGCGTCCGTCCGCTTCCCGGGTGACCCGACCGCGCGGCACCCCGTTTCCCCGCGCCCCCCGCGTTTGGCTGATCGCATGATCAGCGGACTTGTCACGCGTCGAAGCCTCGCGGTGTCGCTCGCCGCCGCGACGGTGTTCCCGGCGGCCGGTACCGCCGTGGCCGCCGTACCAGCCCTACCCGCCGTGTCCCCGGCCGTCGCCGGCCCGAGCGCGACCTCGCCCACACCGCCCGTGCCCCTCTCCGACCTCGTCCCCGGGGTGCCTCCGGGCCCCGCCCAGCCCTGGCAGATCGACACGCCCGACCAGGCGTTGCCGCCCAAGGTGTACACGCCGACGAAGGCGGAGGACGCCGTGGAGCCGAAGGACGCGGCGCCGGGGACGTACGACCTCATCGAATACGTGCCGCTGGGCGATGCCGTCGACAAGGTGACGTGCAGCAAGCAGACCGGGCCCTACCAACGGCAGGTCGAGAAGTGGCTGAAGCTGAAGGTGGACGGGAAGCAGTCCGCCGCCGACTGCAAGGCCATCCGGGCGTTCCAGGTGACGTACAAGATCAAGCCCGCCGGCGGCTTCGCCGGCCCCGTCACCTGGTCGACCATGATGCTGCTGTCGGCCAGGAAGGACCCGAACGCCGCCAGGAAGTGCCCGGTGAAGTCGTACCGCGTCGCCTGTGTCGACCTGAGCCGGCAACTCACCTGGGTGCAGAAGGGGAGCAAGGTGTTGTTCGGCCCCGTCCCCATGCGGAGCGGGCGGAAGGGGTACGTCACCCGCAAGGGCTGGCACACCGTCTACTGGCGGCACAAGAACCACTGGTCGACGCTGTACAACCAGCCCATGCCGTACGCCCAGTTCTTCGACGGCGGCCAGGCCTTCCACGCCGTGTACGGCAGCATCTACACCACCGTCGGCTCCATGGGCTGCGTCAACCTCAAGCTCGGCGACGCACGCAAGCTGTGGGACGTGCTGAAGAAGGGCGACAAGGTGTACGTGTGGGGGCGCCGGCCGGGTACCTGAGCCGGCGCAGGGGGCGGCACCGGAGGGCGGTCGGCGGCCTCTGAGAGACTGGGGGCGCCATGAGTGAGACAGCAGCTGTGCCGACCGCCGCCCTGCGCGCCCGGGCCGAGATCGATCTGGGCGCCCTGCGCGCCAACGTGCGGGCCCTGCGCGCCCGGGCGAAGGGCGCCGCCGTGATGGCCGTCGTCAAGTCCGACGCGTACGGCCACGGCGCGGTGCCGTGTGCCCGCGCCGCCCTCGCGGCCGGGGCGAGCTGGCTCGGCACGGCCACGGCCGAGGAGGCCCTGGCGCTGCGCGCGGCCGGCCTGCCCGGCCGCATCCTGTGCTGGCTGTGGACGCCCGGCGGGCCCTGGCGGCAGGCGATCGAGGCCGACATCGACGTGTCGCTGAGCGGGATGTGGGCCCTGCGCGAGGTCACCGCCGCCGCCCGTGAGGCCGGGCGGCCCGCGCGCGTGCAGCTCAAGGCCGACACCGGCCTCGGCCGCAACGGCTGCCAGCCGGGCGAGGACTGGGCCGAACTCGTCGGCGCGGCCCTGCGCGCGGAGGCCGAGGGGCTGGTCCGGATCACCGGGCTGTGGTCGCACTTCGCGTGTGCCGACGAGCCGGGGCACCCGTCCATCGCCGCCCAGCTCGACCGCTTCCGCGAGGTGCTGGCGTACGCCGAGGAGCAGGGCGTGCGCCCCGAGGTGCGGCACATCGCCAACTCGCCGGCCACCCTCACCCTGCCCGAGACCCACTTCGACCTGGTCCGCACGGGCATCGCGATGTACGGCATCTCGCCCAGCCCGGAGCTCGGCACCCCGGCGGACTTCGGGCTGCGCCCGGTGATGACGCTCAGCGCCTCCCTGGCCCTGGTCAAGCGCGTCCCCGGCGGCCACGGCGTCAGCTACGGCCATCACTACGTCACTCCGGGCGAGACCACCCTCGGCCTGATCCCGGTCGGCTACGCGGACGGCATCCCGCGGCACGCCTCGGGCACCGGCCCGGTGCTGGTCGACGGCAAGTGGCGGACGATCGCCGGGCGGGTGGCCATGGACCAGTTCGTGGTGGACCTGGCCGGCGACGAGCCCCCGGTGGGCGCCGAGGTGATGCTGTTCGGGCCCGGCGACCGGGGTGAGCCCACCGCCGAGGACTGGGCGCAGGCCTGCGGCACGATCGCGTACGAAATCGTCACGCGCATCGGAACGCGCGTTCCCCGCGTCTATGTGAACGGGAAAGAACTCGGGTAACCCGTTCGGAGCGGCGACCCGGAGCACCTGCCGCCTACCCGGAACACCCGTCACATCCAGTCACTGACAGCACGGCGGCACCATCCGTTTCACCACCCAGGCGAACAGCAGTACGGCGAAGAGGAGCGGTACGTGAGCGAGAGCAGTGCGGAGGCCGTGGCGGACGTCGTCGCCTCGGCGGCCGCCGCCTCCGCCGCGGGGGCGGCCGGGAGCTGGCGCAGGGCGACCGGCATCGCCGGCGCCGCGATAGGCGTCCTCGCCGCGGGCGCGGCGGCCGGCGTCGCCATCGAGCGGATGACGGTCGGGCGCGGGATACGCCGCAAGGCCCGGCTGGCGCTGGACTCCGCGGGGCCGTACGGCACCCTGCGCGGCACCCCCGGCAAGGCGTACGCCGACGACGGCACCGAGCTGTACTACGAGGTCGACGAGGCCGAGCCCGACCCGGGGCCGAACGTCTCACCGCGCCGGCGCCGGCTCTTCGGCCGCAAGGCGCCCGCCCCGGTCACCGTCGTCTTCTGCCACGGCTACTGCCTCAGCCAGGACTCCTGGCACTTCCAGCGGGCGGCCCTGCGCGGGGTCGTGCGGACCGTGCACTGGGACCAGCGCAGCCACGGGCGCTCCGGGCGTGGCGTGGGCCAGACCCGGGACCGGGTGCCGCTCACCATCGACCAGCTCGGCCGGGATCTGAAGGCCGTCCTCGACGCCGCCGTGCCGGACGGGCCGGTGGTGCTGGTCGGTCACTCGATGGGCGGCATGACCGTGATGGCGCTCGCCTCCGAGTATCCGGAGCTGATCCGCGACCGGGTCGTCGCCACCGCCTTCGTCGGTACCTCCTCCGGGCGGCTCGGCGAGGTCAACTTCGGGCTTCCGGTGGCCGGCGTCAACGCGGTGCGCCGGATCCTCCCCGGAGTGCTGAAGGCGCTCGGACAGCAGGCGGAGCTGGTCGAGAAGGGGCGCCGGGCCACCGCCGACCTGTTCGCCGGGATCATCAAGCGGTACTCGTTCGCGGGCCGGGACGTCGACCCGGCGGTCGAGCGGTTCGCGGAGCGGATGATCGAGTCCACACCGATCGACGTGGTCGCCGAGTTCTACCCGGCCTTCACCGACCACGACAAGACCGAGGTGCTCGACTGCTTCCAGGACATGCCGGTGCTGGTGCTGGCGGGCGTCCAGGACCTGGTCACGCCCAGCGAGCACAGCGAGGCCATCGCCGACCTGCTGCCCGACGCCGAGCTGGTGCTCGTACCGGACGCCGGCCACCTGGTGATGCTGGAACACCCGGAAGTGGTCACCGACCGCCTCGCCGACCTCCTCACCCGGGCGGGAGCGGTGCCCGCAGGGGCTACCGTAAGTGGCTATGGAAGCACCAGCAGCACCGCACAACCCCGCTGAGACCCGGCTGACCATCACCTCTCCCGAGCAGATGCGGGAGCTGGGCCGACGACTGGCCAAGCTGCTGCGCGCGGGCGACCTGGTGATGCTCACCGGCGAGCTCGGTGCGGGCAAGACCACGCTGACCCGGGGGCTCGGCGAGGGCCTGGGCGTGCGCGGCGCCGTCACCTCGCCGACCTTCGTGATCGCCCGGGTGCACCCGTCCCTCGTCGACGGTCCGCCCCTGGTGCACGTCGACGCCTACCGGCTCTCCGGCGGTCTGGACGAGATGGAGGATCTGGACCTCGACGTCTCGCTGCCCGACTCGGTGATCGTCGTGGAGTGGGGCGAGGGCAAGGTCGAGGAGCTGACCGAGGACCGGCTCCAGGTCGTCATCCACCGGGCCTTCGGTGACACCTCGGACGAGGTCCGGCACGTGACCGTGGCCGGGCTGGGGGAGCGGTGGGCCGAGGCCGGCCTGGAGGCGCTGTCCGGCTGAGGCCGCGGAACGTACCGACAAGCTGTCGGAACCATATTGCGCAGGACGTCCCGGGCGTGGTGACATGGTGGCCAGCCCGTAGTTAGGTCTGCCTAACTACGCCCGCCCCCGCACCTCAGGAGGCGTCCATGACCGCACCACGGCCCCCGCAGCAGCCCCGGCCCGCCGCCGTGTCCGCCGGAGTCTCCGTGCGCGACCTGCTGGCGTCGTGCGCGGCGGCGGACGCCGTCTCCCGGCCGCCGCGCGACCCGGAGCCGCAGCAGCTCCCCGAGCCGGCCGAGGAGCGCCCCAAGGCGGCTTGAGGGGTCAGCGGATCACCACGACCCGCACGCCGATCGTCGCGAACCTCCACATCGCGTCGCCGTCCTGCCGGGTCTCCCGGATGCCGCCCGTCTTCACGCTCGGGTCGGCCGCCATGCGTGTGACGCCGTCCACCGCCGCGCTGAACCCGATCACGACCCCCTCCACGCTGGTGAACCGCACCACGTGCTCGATGGGGATGCCGTCGGTGCCGGTGACCGCGTTCGAGCGGGAGGTGACCCAGTACATGCCCGGTGGCGGGTCGACGGTGCCCGGGTTCACCGGGAAGGTGCGCTGCACCCGGTTCCCGGCGCCGACCAGCCACACCCGGTCGTCGTCCACCGAGTACACGACCCGTTCACCCGATCCGGAGCCGCTCGGCAGGGCGGTCGGGTTGTGCCGGTCCCGGGGTGCCTTGGTCACGGCCGCCGCGGGGGAGGCGTTCGCCCCCGGCTTGCCGCCCAGGCTCGCCGGGACGGTCGCCCGGGCCTGGTAGGTGAGGAAACCGACCGCTCCCAGGGCCGCCGCGGTGAGGCCGGCCACGATTCCCGTGCTGGTCCCTGCCACCTGCGCCCACCTCTGCATCGCACCATATGTCGTACTTCGTACAGACCGTAGCAGCCGGTAACCGTTCGTCCCGGACGGCCGTGCGCGAGCCGCGGGCGCCGTAGGCTGTTCGCGTGCTCTTGCTCGCTCTGGATACCGCAACACCCGCCGTCACCGTCGCGCTGCACGACGGAACCGACGTCATCGCCTCGTCGAGCCAGGTGGACGCGCGCCGGCACGGAGAGCTGCTGCTGCCGGCCGTCGACCGGGTCCTCGCCGAGGCCGGTCTGAAACTGGAGGCCGTCACCGGGATCGTCGTCGGCACCGGGCCCGGCCCCTACACCGGCCTGCGCGTCGGCCTGATGACCGCCGACACCTTCGGCCTCGCGCTCGGCGTCCCGGTGCACGGCGTGTGCACCCTGGACGGCCTCGCCTACGCCGCCGACATCGAAAAGGGCCCCTTCGTCGTGGCGACCGACGCCCGCCGCAAGGAGGTCTACTGGGCCACGTACGCCGATTCCCGGACCCGGCTGACCGGCCCGGCCGTCGACCGCCCGGCCGACATCGCCGAGCAGGTCGAGGGACTCCCGGCGGTCGGCGCGGGCGCGCTGCTCTACCCGGACACGTTCCCGGCCGCCCACGAGCCCGAGCACGTGTCCGCCGCCGCCCTCGCCTCGCTCGCCGCGGAGAAGCTGGCCGCGGGCGAGGAACTCCCGGCGCCCCGGCCGCTGTACCTGCGCCGGCCGGACGCCCAGGTGCCCAAGAACTACAAGGTGGTCACACCGAAGTGACGGTACGACTGCGCGAGATGCGCTGGTGGGACATCGACCCGGTCCTGGAGCTGGAGAAGGACCTCTTCCCCGAGGACGCCTGGTCCCGGGGCATGTTCTGGTCCGAACTGGCCCACTCCCGGGGCCCCGAGGCCACCCGCCGCTACCTCGTCGCCGAGTCCGACGCCGGCCGGATCGTGGGGTACGCGGGCCTGGCCGCCGCCGGTGAGCTGGCCGACGTCCAGACCATCGCCGTCGCCCGCGACCATCAGGGCACCGGCCTCGGCGCCCGCCTGCTGGCCGAGTTGCTGCGCGCGGCGACCACGTTCGAGTGTCACGAGGTGATGCTCGAGTGCCGGGTCGACAACGTCCGCGCCCAGCGGCTCTACGAGCGCTTCGGCTTCGCCCCCATCGGCTTCCGGCGCGGCTACTACCAGCCGGGCAATGTGGACGCCCTGGTGATGCGCCTGACCGACCCTTCCGCATCCGTACAAGGAACCGAGATCAATGGCTGACTCACGCGACGAGCCTCTCGTACTCGGCATCGAGACCTCCTGCGACGAGACCGGCGTCGGCATCGTCCGCGGCACCACCCTGCTGGCGGACGCCGTCGCCTCCAGCGTCGACGAGCACGCCCGCTTCGGCGGCGTCGTACCGGAGGTGGCGTCCCGGGCGCACCTGGAGGCGATGGTCCCGACCATCGACCGCGCACTGAAGGAGGCGGGGGTCTCCGCGAAGGACCTCGACGGCATCGCGGTCACCGCCGGGCCCGGCCTCGCCGGTGCCCTGCTGGTCGGCGTCTCGGCGGCCAAGGCGTACGCCTACGCCCTCGGCAAGCCCGTGTACGGCGTCAACCACCTCGCCTCGCACATCTGCGTGGACCAGCTGGAGCACGGCCCGCTGCCGGAGCCGACGATGGCCCTGCTGGTCAGCGGCGGCCACTCCTCCCTGCTGCTGTCGGAGGACATCACCTCCGACGTCCGCCCGCTGGGCTCGACCATCGACGACGCGGCCGGCGAGGCCTTCGACAAGATCGCCCGCGTGCTGAACCTGGGCTTCCCCGGCGGCCCGGTCATCGACCGGTACGCGCGCGAGGGCGACCCGGAGGCGATCACCTTCCCGCGCGGCCTCACGGGCCCGCGCGACCCCGCGTACGACTTCTCCTTCTCCGGCCTGAAGACCGCCGTGGCCCGCTGGATCGAGGCGAAGCGGGCGGCCGGCGAGGAGGTCCCGGTCCGCGATGTGGCCGCCTCCTTCCAGGAGGCCGTGGTCGACGTGCTGACCCGCAAGGCCGTCCGCGCGTGCAAGGACGAGGGCGTCGACCACCTGATGATCGGTGGCGGTGTCGCCGCCAACTCCCGGCTGCGCGCCCTCGCCCAGGAGCGCTGCGACGCGGCCGGCATCCGGCTCCGTGTGCCCCGCCCCAAGCTGTGCACGGACAACGGTGCGATGGTGGCCGCGCTCGGCGCCGAGATGGTCGCCCGCAACCGGCCCGCGTCCAGCTGGGACCTGTCCGCCGACTCCTCCCTGCCGGTGACCGACCCGCACGTCCCGGGCCACGACCATGTGCACGAGGTCAGCAAGGAGAACCTGTACTCGTGACGGTGGCGCTGATGTGGGAGGCCCGGGCCGCCGAGGGGCGGGGTGCGGAACTGCTGGCCTGGGTGCGGCGGCAGGACCTCGGCCCGGCCCCGCTCCGCCGGGAGACCTTCCGGGCACCGCAGGACCGGGTCCTGGTCATCACGTGGTGGGACGCCCCGTACGACGCCGCTCTTCCCGAACTGCCGGAGCCGGAGGCAGAGTTGGTGACCCGGGGTGTACACCGCTGGCGGTTCGAGGCGGTGTCCGGCTAGCGGCCGGCGAGCCACCTCCTCGCCGCTGTTGAGGGAACGGGCCCGGCTGCGCTATGATCATCACACAGCGAACGGCCGGAACTCCGGTCCGGACGCGAGTGCGTTGGTGGTCCAAGGAAAGACGCCCCGCTTCCTGCGGGGAGATGCAGGTGCAAGGCCTGCCCGGCGCTCCATTCGATACCCCGCCTCCGGTTTCCCGGAGGCGGGGTATCGGCGTTTCAGGGACACGTGAGGAGCCCGTGGGCTCCGAATGTTTCGAGACGCGAACCGAATGTTCAGGGGCCGCCTGGCGTGACCGGGCCTTCGTCGCGAGGCCCTGCGGGGATACGATCCGGACATGAAGCCTTCGAAGCCCGCACAAGCACAGACGGCGACCCTCGCCGAGATCGCCCGTGAGGCCGGAGTGTCCGCTCCGACTGTTTCGAAGGTCCTCAACGGCCGCGCCGATGTCGCCCCCGCGACCCGCACCCGCGTCGAGGAGCTGCTCCGTGCCCACGGCTACCGGCGCCGCCGCGCCGAGGCCTCCCGCTCGCCCCTGATCGACCTGGTCTTCCACGAGCTGGAGAGCGCCTGGGCGCTGGAGGTCATCCGGGGCGTGGAGAACGTGGCCCGGGACGCCGGCCTGAGCGTGGTCCTGTCCGAGTCGGCCGGGCGGCTCACCCCCGGGCGGACCTGGGCCGACCAGGTCGCCGCCCGCCGCCCGCACGGCGTGGTGCTGGTGCTGTCCGGGCTCGACGAGTCCCAGCGGGCGCTGCTGACCAGCCGCTCCATCCCCTTCGTGGTGATGGACCCGGCGGGCGACCCGGGCCCGGACGTGCCGTCCATCGGCGCCACCAACTGGCAGGGCGGGCTGGCCGCCACCCGCCATCTGGTGGAGCTGGGGCACACCCGGATCGGCGCGATCAGCGGACCGTCCCGGATGATGTGCAGCCGGGCCCGGCTCGACGGCTACCGGGCGGCCCTGGAGACGGCCGGACTGCCCGTCGACCCCGCGCTCGTGCTGACCGGCGACTTCCACCACGACGCCGGCTACCGCCTGGGCCTGGAGCTGCTGCGCCGCCCGGACCGGCCCACCGCCGTCTTCGCGGGCAACGACCTCCAGGCGCTCGGGCTGTACGAGGCCGCCCGCGAACTGGGCCTGCGCATCCCCGAGGACCTCAGCGTGGTCGGCTTCGACGATCTGCCGGTGGCCCGCTGGGTGGGCCCGCCGCTGACGACCGTCCGCCAGCCGCTGACCGAGATGGCCGAGGCCGCGGCCCGGCTGGTGCTGGAGCTGGGGCGCGCCGAGGAGGACCGGGCCGCGACCCGGGTGGAGCTGGCGACGAGCCTCGTGGTGCGTTCCAGCACGGCGGCGCCGGGTGTGGCCGGAAGTTGACGTATTGACCGGTGGGGTGTCCGCCCGCAGACTCCTCCGAAGTCAATCGGTTGTACAACCGAAACTTTCGGAGGCATCCGCCATGAGAACCTCCAGAACCTCCAGAACCTCCCTCAGGGCCGGCCTGGCCGCGCTGGTCACCGCCGTCGGCCTGTTCGCCGGCACCGGCACCGCCCAGGCCGCCGACACCCCGCTGCGCGACCTCGCCGCCGCCAAGGGCAAGGTCATCGGCACCGCCGTCACCGGCTCCAAACTCACCGGCGCTTACGGCGACATCACCGGCACCCAGTTCAGCGCCGTCACCCCCGGCAACGCCATGAAATGGGAGAGCGTCGAGCCCACCCGGGGCGGCTTCAACTGGACCGAGGCCGACCAGATCGTGGCCTTCGCGCAGGCCCACAACCAGCAGGTGCGCGGCCACACACTGGTCTGGCACAGCCAGAACCCGGGCTGGCTGACCAACGGCAGCTGGACCTCCGCCCAGCTGAGCGGCCTGCTCCAGAACCACATCGGCACCGAGGTCGGCCGCTACAAGGGCAGAATCGCCGCCTGGGACGTCGTCAACGAGCCCTTCAACGAGGACGGTACCTACCGCTCCACGCTCTGGTACGACGGCCTCGGCTCCGGCTACATCGCCAACGCCCTGACGTGGGCGCACGCGGCCGACCCGGACGCCAAGCTGTACATCAACGACTACAACGTCGAGGGTGTGAACGCGAAGTCCACCGCCCTGTACAACCTGGTCAAGTCCCTCAAGCAGCAGGGTGTTCCGATCGACGGCGTCGGCCTCCAGGCCCATCTGATCCTCGGCCAGGTGCCGTCGACGCTCCAGCAGAACATCCAGCGCTTCGCCGACCTCGGCATGGACGTGGCGATCACCGAGCTGGACGTCCGGATGCAGCTGCCGGCCGACAGCGCGAAACTCGCCCAGCAGGCCGCCGACTTCAGGTCCGTGGTGGCCGCGTGCGCCGCCGTGTCCCGGTGCGTCAACGTCACCGTGTGGGGCTTCACCGACGCCGACTCCTGGGTGCCGAGCACCTTCCCGGGCTACGGGGCGGCGACGCCGTACGACGAGAACTACCAACCGAAACCGGCGTACCACGGCATCGCCGAGGCGCTGGGCGGGGGCGGTACGACCCCGCCGCCGACCGGTGCCTGCACCGCCGCCTACACCGTCACCAGCCAGTGGAACACCGGCTTCACCGGCCAGGTGAAGATCTCCTGCTCCGGCGCCTCGCTGTCCTCCTGGAAGGTGAGCTGGAACTACGGCGCGGGCCAGCAGATCACCCAGGCGTGGAACGCCACCTGCACCCAGTCCGGCGCGGCCGTGTCCTGCGCCAACGCCTCCTACAACGGCTCGGTGCCGGACGGCGGTTCGGTCACCTTCGGGTTCAACGCCTCGTGGAGCGGGAGCAATCCGGTGCCGGCGGTGACGTTGGGCTGAGCCGCCGGATGAGAATTTCCCGAGAAAGCCGCCTCTCACGGCTCCCGCTGACACTCCGCTCATGATTCGGACGTATGTTCCTGCCGTGACGCGACACGAGGAGCGAGGCGACGCGGCCGGACGGGTGGGCCGGCGGTCGAGAGCGTTGAAGATCGTCGGCCTCGCTCTGGCGGGTGCCCTGGTGCTGGGAGCGGCGTCGGCCGGGCTGGGCGTACTGGCACCTGAACCACTACCTCGGGGTCGACTTCTCCGGCTTCGCCGAGCTGGTCGACGCGCTCGGCGGGGTCGACGTCACCACCGCCCAGGACATCGACGACGACAAGAGCCGGCTGCACCTGCGGGCCGGCACCCACCACCTCGACGGCAAGCAGGCCCTGGCCCTCGCCCGCACCCGGCACGGCATAGGCGACGGCAGCGACCTGGGCCGCATCGGTCTCCAGCAGACGATCGTCAAGGCCCTGTTGGAGCAGATGGCCGTCACCGACCTGCTCACCGACCCGGCCGGGCTGTACCGGGTCGCCGACGCCGTCACCGCCGGCCTCACCACGGACACCGGACTGGACTCCCTGAGCGAGCTGACGAGCCTCGGCCGGAGCCTCAAGGGCCTGACCGCCGGCCGGGTGCGGACCGTGACCATGCCGGTCGTCACGGCGCCCTCCGACCCCAACCGGGTGATCGCCGAGGAGCCGGCGGCGAGCGACCTGTGGGCGTCCCTGCGCCGAGTCGTACAACCTTCCGGATGATCCGCTGGTCTGCTGCGGTGACCAAGTCGCCGTACACCAGGGGGTTTCCCGTTGTTCCGCTCACGTTCGCACGTCCGTTGGGCGCTGCCGCTGACCCTGGGCCTCACCGCCCTCGGCCTCACCGGCCAGGCCGCGTCCGCCGCCCCGCCGAAGAGTGCCCCGGTCCGTGACGACTTCAACGGCGACGGCTACGCCGACCTGGCGATCGGGGCCCCGAACGGCACGGTGGGCGGCCAGTCCAAGGCGGGCTACGTCACCGTCGTGTACGGAGGCCCGCACGGCCTGTCCACCGGCCACCGCACGATCGTCAGCCGGGCCACCGCCGGCATCCCCGGCGACCCCGTCAAGGGGCAGGGCTTCGGGCTGCAGATCTCCAAGGGCGACCTGGACGGCGACGGCTACGCGGACCTCGTCGTCGGCAGCACGTCGCAGCGGGACGGCGGGGCCGTGGTGTGGGGCGGACCGCGCGGGCTGTCCGGCGGCAGGTCGATCCCGGCCACCGACACCCAGACCGGTGACTTCGACGGCGACGGGCGGCTCGACCTCGCCGTCTTCCGCGCCGGCTTCGGCGGGGGCGACGACCCGGCCGGCACCACCGCCACGATCTGGAAGGGCCCGCTCAAGCGGACCGGCACCCCGGCCGCGCGCACCCCGCTCGACCCCGACCACCTCCAGTACATCGACATCCGCGACGGCGACACCGGCGACATCAACGGCGACGGCCGCACCGACCTGGTGCTGACCGGCTACTGCGGCGACGGCAGCGACTGCAGCGTCCTCTACCTGAGCAGTTCCGCGGGCCTCACCCGCGTCACCGACTACCACCCGGGCGGCGACGGCGCGGCGGCGATCGGCGACCTCGACGGCGACGGGTACGACGACCTCGTCACCGGGTTCCAGGAGGACAACGCGGTCTGGGTGATGTACGGCCGCGCCGCCGGGCTGGGCGGCCAGGACACCTGGAAGCAGTTCACGCAGGACACGCCAGGCGTCCCCGGCAGCCGGGAGGGGACCGACAAGTTCGGCCAGTCGGTCGCGGTCGGGGACATCACCGGCGACGGCATCGACGACCTCGCGGTCGGCGCGCCCGACGAGAACGGCGAGGGCGTCGTCGACGTGCTGCGCGGCAGCCGCTCCGGGCTGACCGGAGCCGGCGCGCAGGCGTTCGGCCAGAACACCAAGGGCGTCCCGGGCACCGCCGAGCAGTACGACTCCTTCGGGTACGTCGTCCGGCTGCTCGACATCAACGGCAACGGCCACGCCGACCTGGCCGCCGCCGCCACCGGCGAGGACGGCGGCAACGGCGCGGTGTGGGTGCTGCGCGGGCGCCCGTCCGGCCTGACCACGGACGCCGCCCTGGCCTTCGGCGGGAAGGCGGTCGGGGCGCCGTACCAGAAGGCGGCGTTCGGCTTCGAGCTGAAGTAGCCACGGGCCGCCGAGGGGGGCGTGACGGGCGGCGGAAAAACTCCCGGAGATTTTTTCCGCTCCCGTGTCGATCCGGGCGTGCGCCGTTCGACGCAGGGATGAGCGGCGGGGAACGGCCCCGTCGCCGCCACCGAAGGAGTCACCATGCCCCGCTACCTGTCGCTCGTGCGCATCGACGAGTCCACCGCCCCCGCCGGGGGCCCCAGCGCGGACCTGATGCAGCGGATGGGCGAGCTGATCGAGGAGATGACCAAGGCCGGTGTCCTGCTCGACACCGCCGGGCTGACCCCGTCCGCCGAGGCCGCCCGGGTGGACTGGGACGGCCAGAAGGCGTCCGTCACCGACGGGCCGTTCACCGAGTCCAAGGAGGTCGTCGGCGGCTACGCGCTCATGCAGTGCAAGGACCGGGCCGAGGCGCTGGAGTGGACCCAGCGCTTCCTGAAGATCCACGGCCCGGACTGGCGGGTCGCCTGCGAGCTGCGGGAGATCGTCGAGGGCTGAGGCCGTTTGGCCCGGCGGCCCGCGGGGTGTTGCATGTGGGCTGTGGAACCACAGCCCACCGCGGCGCAGCCGCCCGCCGGACCTCCCCCCACCGCCGGATCACGGCCCACCGCAGTGCACGCGATCGAGACCGTCTTCCGCCTGGAGTCGCCGCGGCTGATCGCCGGCGTCGCCCGGATCGTCCGGGACGTCGGCATCGCCGAGGAACTGGCGCAGGACGCCCTGGTCGCCGCCTTGGAGCGGTGGCCCCGGGACGGGGTGCCCGACAACCCCGGCGCCTGGCTGATGGCCACCGCCCGGCACCGGGCCGTCGACCTGATCCGGCGCCGCGAGACCTACGCCCGCAAGCTCGCCGAGATCGGCCGCGACCTGGAGACCGCGGCCCCGCCGGAGGAACCCGCCGACCCGGACGACATCGACGACGACCTGCTCCGCCTCGTCTTCACCACCTGCCACCCGGTGCTGTCCCCGCAGGCCCGCATCGCGCTCACCCTGCGCCTGCTCGGCGGCCTGACCACGGCCGAGATCGCCCGCGCCTGCCTCGTCCCGGAGCCGACGATCGCCCAGCGGATCGTCCGGGCCAAGCGCACCCTCGCCACACGGAACGTCGCCTTCGAGGTGCCGTACGGACCCGACCGGGAGGTCCGCCTGGGCTCCGTCCTGGACGTCATCTACCTGATCTTCAACGAGGGGTACGCGGCCACCGCGGGCGACGACTGGCTGCGCCCCGGCCTGTGCGAGGACGCACTGCGGCTGGCCCGCGTGCTGTCGGCGCTGATGCCCAAGGAGCCCGAGGTGCACGGCCTGACCGCGCTGCTGGAGTTCCAGGCGTCCCGCGCCGCCGCCCGCACCGGCCCGGACGGCGCACCGGTGCTGCTGAAGGACCAGAACCGCCGCCGCTGGAACCGCATGCTCATCGCGCGCGGGGTCCGCGCGCTCGACCGGGCGGAGGCCACCGCGAGCGGCGGCCCGCCGGGGCCGTACGCCCTCCAGGCGGCCATCGCCGCCTGCCACGCGCACGCGTACACGTACGAGGAGACCGATTGGCGCGCCATCGCCACCCTGTACGGCCTGCTGGCCGCCCGTGCGCCGTCCCCGGTGGTCGAGCTGAACCGCGCGGTCGCCGTGTCGATGGCCGAGGGCCCGGCGGAGGGCCTGCGGCTGGTGGATGCCGTGGCCGAAGCCCCCGCCCTGCGCGACTACCACCTGCTGCCCAGCGTCCGCGGCGATCTGCTGGCCCGGCTCGGCCGTACCGCCGAGGCCCGCGAGGAGTTCGTCCGGGCGGCCGGCCTGGCGCGCAACGAGAGGGAACGGGGGCTGCTGCTCAGCCGAGCGGAGACGCTCCGGCCGACGCCTTGACCGGGGCCCCGATCAGCATCGTCGGTGCCCCCGCCACCCGGGTGAGGAACACGGTGGCCGCGTTCGGCCCCTGCGGCCTGACCTTCCGGCGCAGCTCTTCCGGCTCGACCGCCGAGCCGCGCTTCTTCACGGTCAGCGTGCCGACCTCGCGCTCCCGCAGCAGGGCCTTCAGCTTCTTGACGTTGAAGGGCAGCCGGTCGGTGATCTCGTAGGCGGTGGCGTACGGCGTGGGCCGCAGCTCGTCGGCGGTGACGTACGCGATGGTCGGGTCGACGAGCCCGCCGCCGAGCTCCGCGGCCACCTCCGCGACCAGGTGCGCGCGGATCACGGCACCGTCCGGCTCGTACAGGTACCGCCCCACCGGCCGCACGTCGGGGTCGGGCAGCCCGCGGCCGAGCAGGGTGCGCGGGCCGGGCAGCAGTGTGGCCCGCACGGCGCCCGGCGCCCCGGTCCCGAACCACAGCACCGCCTCCTTCACGTCCCCGCCGTCGGAGATCCACTCGGCCTCGGCCTCGGCGGGCACCGCCTCGTGCGGGATGCCCGGGGCGATCTTCAGGGCGGCGCGGGGTGCCGTACGGGCCGCCTCGACCGCCCAGGACAGGGGTGGCGAATAGGCCTCGGGATCGAAGATCCGGCCGCGCCCGCCCCGCCGTGCCGGGTCCACGAACACCGCGTCGTAGCCGGCGGTGTCCACCTCGGTGACGTCGGCCTCCCGTACCTCGATCAGGCCGGCCAGCCCCAGCGCCTCCGCGTTCGCCCGCGCCACCGCCGCCGTCAGCGGGTCCCGGTCCACGGCGAGCACCCGGATCCCGGCCCGCGCGAGCGCGATCGCGTCCCCGCCGATGCCGCAGCACAGGTCGGCGACGGAGGTCACGCCCAGCTCCCCGAGCCGCCGGGCCCGGTACGCCGCCACGCCGGCCCGCGTCGACTGCTCGACCCCGTTCGGCGTGAAGAACATGCGCCCGGCGTCCGCGGCCCCGAACTTCGCCACCGCCCGCTGCCGCAGCCGGGCCTGGCCGAGTGCGGCCGACACCAGCTCGGCCGGGTGGTCCCGGCGCAGCCGGGTGGCCACGGCCAGCTCCTGCGCGGGCTCGGTGTCGCGCACCTCGTCGAGGAGGGCGCGGCCTTCGGGGGTGAGGAGCAGAGCGAGGTCGTTCACCGGGTCATTGTGGGCCAGTCGGTGGATGGTGCGCCTCCGGCGGCGGTGTCGGCCCGGGTCGCGGGCCGGGGCCTGGGAGGATCCGGCACCATGCGAGCAGTAGTACAAAATGACAAAAGTCGGGTATATCTCCGGCGACTGGCGCTCGGTGGCGGAGCCGCCACGCTGGCCACCGCCGCCCTGCTCTCCGGCTGTGCCGGGCCCGACGCCGTGCGCACCACGCCCGGCCGGGGCGGCCCCGGCCAGTCCCAGGACCCGGCCGCGCGCCGGGCCGCCGAACACACCCGCCTGGTCGCCGCCGCCCGGCGCTGGGGCCTCGACCAGGCCCCGCTGACCCCTCCGCCGCCGCCCGCGGTGAAGCCCAGGATCACCGCCCGCGACGGATTCGAGGTGGACCACCAGGAGGACTGGGACCTGCCCCCCGTCTTCACCACGATCCCCACCCGGCAGAAGGTCGTCTTCCTGACCATCGACGACGGCGCGGAGAAGGACCCGCGGTTCCTGGCCATGATGCGCGAGCTCAAGGTCCCGTACACCGCCTTCCTCAGCGACTACCTGGTGAAGGACGACTACGCCTACTTCCGCAGGATGAAGTCCTACGGCAACACCCTCGACAACCACACGCTGCACCACCCCTACCTGCCGGGCCTGTCCTACGAGGAGCAGAAGGACGAGATCTGCGGCATGCAGGCCGTCATGAAGGAGCAGTTCGGCAAGGCGCCCACCGTCTTCCGTCCGCCGTACGGCAACTACAACCAGGACACCCTGGTCGCCGCCAAGGCGTGCGGCATCAAGTACGCGCCGATCTGGAACGAGGAGGTCTTCGTCGACCACTGGGAGTATCGCGAGGACGACCAGCGGCTGCGCCGCGGCGACATCGTCCTCACCCACTTCCGCGGCCGGGACGACTGGGACGGCACGATGGTGGACGACATGCGCCGCTTCCTGAACAAGGTCACGCGCGAGGGCTACGCCGTGGCCCGCCTGGAGGACTACCTGTGAGGCGCCTGCGGGCCGCGGTCCTCGCCTCGGCCCTGCTCCTCACGGGCTGCGCGCAGTCCGTCGACCCCATCGAGCGCCTCGGCAAGAAGGCCGCCGAAGGAGTACGCCCGCACGGCTCCGCCCCCGACCGGGCCTACCGGCACTGGGGCCTGACCCAGCCGCTCGCCCGCTCCCCGCTGCACCCCGCCCGGCCGCTCACCGCGCAGCCGGGAGCGCACGCCCTGCCCCCGGTGGTCGACCGCGTCCCCACCCGCGACCCGGTCGTCTTCCTCACCTACGACGACGGCGCCGAACGCGACCCCCGGTTCGTCGACATGGTCCGCGAACTCCGTCTCCCGGTCACCCTGTTCCTCACCGACAGCGTCGCCGCCCCCGGCTACGGCCACTTCGCCCGGCTGCGCGCGCTCGGCGCCGGCATCCAGAACCACACCGTCGACCACCGGGCCCCGGCCGGGCTGCCGTACGCGGGCCAGCGCGCCGAGATCTGCGGCCAGCAGGACCGCCTCCGCGCCCGCCTCGGCGTCCGCCCCCGCCTCTTCCGCCCGCCCTACGGCTCCTACGACGCCACCACCTTGCGCGCGGCGGCCGACTGCGGCATCTCCACGATCGTCCTGTGGCGCGCGGCCCTCACCCCGGCGGGCCTCGGCTACACCCACGGCACTCGCCACCTCCGCCCGGGAGACATCGTCCTGGTGGGTCCCGACGAGTCGACGCGGCTGCCGCTGCGCGAACGCACGGTACGGGTGCTGCGCACGGCCCAGGAGCGGGGACTGACGGTGGGACGTCTTGAGGACTATCTCAGCTGATCAGATGACTGCCTCAGTTGATCAAGGGGACGGTCCGGCACGCGCAATCCGGCCGACGCGCCGCGCGGCATTGGCACTCCGCTTGACCGAGTGCTAACCGCGGTCATAGTCTCGGCTCTGGCACTCCCCCCTGGAGAGTGCCAACAAACGCGACGGGCAGGTCCGGCACCCGCGACGACGGATCGACCTGGTCGCCACCTCAGACAGTTAACCCCGTGAGATCTCCGAAGGGGGAGGTCGGATCGTGACGACCGCCAGCTCCAAGGTTGCCATCAAGCCGCTCGAGGACCGCATTGTGGTCCAGCCGCTGGACGCCGAGCAGACCACGGCCTCTGGCCTGGTCATCCCGGACACCGCGAAGGAGAAGCCCCAGGAGGGCGCCGTCCTCGCCGTGGGCCCGGGCCGGTTCGAGAACGGCGAGCGCCTTCCGCTCGACGTCAAGGTGGGCGACGTCGTCCTCTACAGCAAGTACGGCGGCACCGAGGTGAAGTACAACGGCGAGGAGTACCTCGTCCTCTCGGCTCGCGACGTGCTCGCGATCATCGAGAAGTAATCCCTCGAAGCAACCGATTGCTTTGAGCTGCGCCCCTGGCCCCCGCGACCGATAAGTAGCCGGGCGCCCGGGGCGCAGTGCCTTTTCACCCACAGATTTCCGAGAGGGCTCCCGCTGTCATGGCGAAGATCCTGAAGTTCGACGAGGACGCCCGTCGCGCCCTTGAGCGCGGCGTCAACAAGCTGGCCGACACGGTCAAGGTGACGATCGGCCCCCGGGGCCGCAACGTCGTCATCGACAAGAAGTTCGGCGCCCCCACCATCACCAACGACGGTGTCACGATCGCCCGTGAGGTCGAGATCGAGGACCCGTACGAGAACCTCGGCGCGCAGCTGGTGAAGGAGGTGGCGACCAAGACCAACGACATCGCGGGTGACGGCACCACCACCGCCACCGTCCTCGCCCAGGCGCTGGTGCGTGAGGGCCTGAAGAACGTCGCCGCCGGCGCCTCCCCGGCCGCCCTGAAGAAGGGCATCGACGCCGCGGTCAAGGCCGTCTCCGACGACCTGCTCGCGTCGGCCCGCCCGATCGACGAGAAGTCCGACATCGCCGCCGTCGCCGCGCTGTCCGCCCAGGACCAGCAGGTCGGCGAGCTCATCGCCGAGGCGATGGACAAGGTCGGCAAGGACGGTGTCATCACCGTCGAGGAGTCCAACACCTTCGGTCTGGAGCTGGACTTCACCGAGGGCATGGCCTTCGACAAGGGCTACCTGTCGCCGTACTTCGTGACGGACCAGGAGCGCATGGAGGCCGTCCTGGAGGACCCGTACATCCTCATCAACCAGGGCAAGATCTCCGCCATCGCGGACCTGCTGCCGCTGCTGGAGAAGGTCATCCAGGCCGGCTCCTCCAAGCCGCTGCTGATCATCGCCGAGGACGTCGAGGGCGAGGCCCTGTCGACCCTGGTCGTCAACAAGATCCGCGGCACCTTCAACGCCGTCGCCGTGAAGGCCCCCGGCTTCGGTGACCGCCGCAAGGCGATGCTCCAGGACATGGCCGTCCTCACCGGCGCCACCGTCATCTCCGAGGAGGTCGGCCTCAAGATCGACCAGGTCGGCATCGACGTGCTCGGCTCCGCCCGCCGCGTCACCGTCACCAAGGACGACACCACGATCGTCGACGGCGCCGGCAAGTCCGAGGACGTGCACGGCCGCGTCGCCCAGATCAAGGCCGAGATCGAGAACACCGACTCCGACTGGGACCGCGAGAAGCTCCAGGAGCGCCTCGCGAAGCTGGCCGGCGGCGTGTGCGTGATCAAGGTCGGCGCCGCCACCGAGGTGGAGCTGAAGGAGAAGAAGCACCGTCTGGAGGACGCCATCTCCGCGACCCGCGCCGCGGTCGAGGAGGGCATCGTCTCCGGTGGTGGCTCCGCCCTGGTCCACTCCTCCAAGGTCCTCGAGGGCAACCTCGACAAGACCGGCGACGAGGCCACCGGTGTCGCCGTCGTCCGTCGCGCGGTCGTCGAGCCGCTGCGCTGGATCGCCGAGAACGCCGGCCTGGAGGGTTACGTCATCACCTCCAAGGTCGCCGAGCTCGACAAGGGCCAGGGCTTCAACGCCGCCACCGGCGAGTACGGCGACCTGATCAAGGCCGGCGTCATCGACCCGGTCAAGGTCACCCGCTCCGCCCTGGAGAACGCCGCCTCCATCGCCTCCCTGCTGCTCACGACCGAGACCCTGGTCGTCGAGAAGAAGGAAGAGGAGCCGGAGGCCGCGGGCCACGGCCACAGCCACGGCCACGCCCACTGAGCGCACCGCGCCTGAGCGAGGGCCCGGCACTCCCGACGGGGGTGCCGGGCCCTTTGCCGTCTACTGCTCCAACTCGTCCAGCGCGCCGAGCTGCTGCATCAGCCCCAGCTGGTCGTGCTGCCACCACAGTTCGGCGATCTTGCCGTCGGCGCCGAACCGGAACAGCGTCATCCCGGTCATGCCGACCTGCCTGCCGGTGCGCGCGATGCCGAGGAAGTCGTTCTTGTGCGTGGCGCTCCAGGTCCACCGCGCGCACGCCCGGTCGCCCTGGGTCAGCACGTCCTCGACCGTGAACGCGAAGTCGAAGGCACCGCGCCACATCCGGAACTCGGCGCGGGCGTTGTCCAGCCCGATGGTGTCCTGCGGGTTCACCGGGTCATGGCTGTGGATGTCCTCGTCGAGCAGATCGTTGAGCGGAGGCAGCTCGCCCGCGCTCGCGATCGCCGCGAAGAACCTGCGCACGGTCTCCTCGGCCAGCCGCTCGTCCCGGATGACGTCCAGGTCGGTGAACGTCGGCATCTCGTCGCAGAGCGCGACCATCTCCCGGAAGATCTCGCCGGTCTCCGGGAGGTTCGAGTTCCGCATCGCCTCCTCGTACGACGGAAACTCCACCACTTCGACGATGTGCGACGCGTCCGAGCGGTCCTTGCCGACCAGCGCGTGCGTCACCGTCCGCTTCCCTCTGGTCTGCTGGACCCAGTCGTCCATGAGCCGGTTCATCTCGTCCAGCCGGCTCGTTTTGCACTCGATGAGCTGCACAAAGGTCATGACACCGCCTCCGAACCCCCCTTGGTCCGGTACCGTCCCGCCCATTTTCCCACCGGGACGGCGGCGTCACCCGCGCGCTACTGCGGCCCGTACTTGCGCCCCGTCCGGGAGCTGATTCCGCCCAGCAGCCCACGCGGGGTCACCTTCACCAGCCCCATCAGCGCCTTGTACCGGGGGTCGGGGATGGACAGCGACTTCCCGCGCGCGAGGTCGGACAGGGCCGCCGCGACCAGTTTGTCGGCGTCCAGCCACATCCAGCCCGGGATGTTGTCCGTGCCCATTCCGGCCCGCTCGTGGAACTCGGTGCGCACGAAGCCCGGGCACAGCGCCATCAGCCGGACCCCGGTGCCGGCCAGGTCCCGCGCCGCGCCCTGGGTGAACTGCACGACCCACGCCTTGGACGCGCCGTACGTGCCGCGCGGGACGAAGGCGGCCACCGAGGCGACGTTCACCACCCCGCCCCGGCCGCGCTCGCGCATCGCCTCGGCCGCCGCGGACGTCAGCCGGAGCACCGCCTCGCAGTGCACCTTGAGCATCCGCAACTCGTCCGCCATCGTCACGTCCAGATAGCGGCCCTTGTTGCCGAAACCGGCGTTGTTGACCAGCAGGTCGACCGGGTTCTTCCGGTCGCCGAGCCGGTCGGCGACCGCCTCGATGCCCTTGTCCTCGGACAGGTCGGCGGTCAGCACCTCGACCTCGATGCCGTGCCGGTCGTGCAGTTCGGTCGCCTGCTCGCGCAGCCGCTTGGTGTCCCGTGCCACCAGGACGAGGTCGTGCCCGTCCGCCGCGAGCCGCCGCGCGAACGCGGCACCGATCCCCGCGGTCGATCCCGTAATCAGAGCCGTTGTCATGGCCCAAGGGTAGTGACCCGGACCGACAGTCTCCGCTGCCGCGCGGACCCGGTCGGCCGCGCTGCTGAGCGTGCCTCAGGCCCCGTGCCGTTCCACGTACTTCCGGGCCTGCGCCAGCGTCTCCGAGTGCAGCGCCTCGCCCGCCGCAAGCAGTCGGGGCAGCAGTTCCCGCTCGGTGGTGACCGCGCGGAACTGCATCGCCGCCGTCACCCCGTGGTCCGGCCGGTGCACGATCTCGACCGTATCGCCCGCCCGTATCTCACCCGGCTCGATCACCCGGAGGTAGGCACCCGTTGCGCCCTTCTGTGTGAACCTCTTGACCCAGCCGCGCTCGCCCAAATGGCCCTGGAACGTACGGCACGGAATGCGCCCCGAGGTCACCTCCAGAACCACCTCGGAACCGACCCGCCAGCGCTCGCCGATCAGCGCGCCGGACACGTCGAGCCCGTCCGTCGTGAGGTTCTCCCCGAAGCAACCGTTGGCCAATGATCGGCCCAGTTCGCGCTCCCAGTCGTCCAGGTCCTCCCGCGCGAACGCGTACACCGCCTGGTCGTCGCCGCCGTGATGGCGCAGATCGCACACCGCGTCACCGGCCAGCCCGCTGCCGCCGACCCCCTTGCGGCCGGGAGCCGCCACCCGCACCGGCCCGTCGGCGGGCCGCTTGTCGATGCCCGTCACACCCTGCGGCTGGTCCGTGTACGACACCGCCTGCCGGCGGCCCAGATTGACCGAGAGAAGCTTCATGCCCGCACGGTACGTGACCGCTCCTCAAAGCGTCGATCGGATATGGGGCACCCTGCCCAAGCCGGCCTTATGCTCGGACCGTGATCGAGGCTCGTCATCTGCGCGTTCTGCGCGCCGTCGCCACCACACGTTCCTTCTCGGCGGCGGGGCGCCAGCTGGGCTGCACCCAGCCCGCCGTCAGCCAGCAGATGAAGGCCCTGGAGGCATCGGTCGGCACCCCGCTGCTGGTCCGCACCGGGCGCGAGATGCGCCTCACCCAGGCCGGCGAGGCCCTCGTCCGGCACGCCTCCGGCATCCTCGCCGGACTCACCGCCGCCGAGGAGGAGGTCGCCGCCATCGCCGGCCTGCGCGCGGGCCGGGTGCGGCTGGTCTCCTTTCCCAGCGGCAGCTCCACCCTCGTCCCCACCGCCCTGGCCGCTCTGCGCGCCGCCCATCCCGGCACCCGTGTCTCCCTGGAGGAGGCCGAACCCCCGAAATCCGTCGAACTGCTGCGGGAGGGGGACTGTGACCTGACCCTGGCCTTCCGCTACGAGGGAGCGGCGGTTGCGGAGGACTGGGACGACCTCGTCGTACGTCCCCTGCTGACGGACCGTCTGGTCGCCCTTGTGCCGGAGCGGCACCGGCTCGCGCGCGCGGAGACCGTCGCCATCGGCGAGCTGGCCCACGAGCCCTGGATCGCGGGCTGCCCGCGCTGCCGCGGCCAACTGGTCGAGGTGTGCGAGGGGGCCGGATTCACCCCGCGCATCGATTTCGCCACCGACGACTATCCGGCCGTGGTCGGCCTGGTCGGCGCGGGCCTGGGGGTCGCCGTACTGCCCCAGCTGGCGGTGGAGTCGGTACGGCCGCGGGGCGTTCGGACGGTACGGCTGGAACCGGCGGTACGGCGGGAGATCGTCGCCCTCACCCTGCCCGATCTGGCACAGGTGCCGGCCGTGTCGGCGACGCTGGAGCAGCTGGCCCGGGCGGCTCGGGCGGCGGGGCGCACATAGGGTCACGACGGCCGCGATCGCAGGCACGCGCGTGGCGTGCCCGACGGGGAGGGGAAGCACCCGGCGGGCCATGGGTGCAGAAACGTTCCTTCAGTGGCGGGGTGCGGTGTCCCCGCTGGTGGTGGAGGCCGCCACCAGGCGGTTGCGTGCCCGCCCCATCAGCTCTTCGCGCTCATCCTCGGTCAGGCCGCCCCAGACGCCGTACGGCTCGCGCACCGCCAGCGCGTGTGCCGCGCACTGCGCACGGACCGGGCACCTCATGCAGACCTCCTTGGCCGAGTTCTCGCGAGCGCTCCGAGCCGCCCCGCGCTCGCCCTCCGGGTGAAAGAAGAGCGAGCTGTCCACCCCGCGGCAAGCAGCCAACAGCTGCCAGTCCCACAGGTCCGCGTTCGGTCCGGGAAGGCGGGAGAAATCTGCCATTGCGTGACCCCTTGTAGCCGTTCTGGGCGGATACGGTGCCAACGACCGTACATCTCCGGTCTAAGGAGATGAAAATATGACTCATTGCGAATCTAGCCCCGGACACTACGAAACGGGAAGAAAAAGGGCCGAATGGGGCATGGGTTGTGATGAAAAGTTGAGAGCCCGACGGGCATGTCTGCACCGTGTCGGCGCCCTCACGTAGAGTGCCGAAGACGGTACGCAGCCCCGTAACTCTTTCGAGTGACCGTCGTTGAGAGTGCGGAGGCGGTTGAAACCACAAGCGCTCGGGCAGGCGTCCGAGACGGTCGACCGCACAGGTGACGATTCCGTACCAGCCTGGAGGCTCAAGGTGACGCGCATCAGCTGCGGAGGGCGGTCATGACATCCGTCCTCGTCTGCGACGACTCCCCGCTTGCCCGAGAAGCGCTCCGCCGCGCGGTCGCGACCGTGCCCGGTGTCGAGCGCGTGACGACGGCGGCCAACGGCGAGGAAGTCCTCCGCCGCTGGGGCGCCGACCGCTCCGACCTCATCCTGATGGACGTGCGCATGCCCGGCCTGGGCGGCGTCGAGACCGTGCGGCGGCTGCTGTCCGCCGACCCCGGGGCGCGCATCATCATGCTCACCGTCGCCGAGGACCTGGACGGCGTGGCCCTCGCGGTCGCCGCCGGCGCCCGGGGCTACCTGCACAAGGACGCCTCGCGCGCCGAACTGCGGGCCACCGTGACCCAGGCCCTCGCCGACCCGACCTGGCGCCTCGCCCCGCGTCGCCTGCGCTCGGCGGAGATGGGCGCCGCGCCCACGCTCACCGCGCGCGAGATCCAGGTCCTGGAGGGCATGAGTCACGGCCGCTCGAACGCCGAGATCGGCCGCGAGCTGTTCCTCTCCGAGGACACCGTCAAGACGCACGCCCGGCGCCTGTTCAAGAAGCTAGGCGCCTCGGACCGCGCCCACGCGGTGGCCCTCGGCTTCCGCTGGGGCCTGGTCCGCTAGCAGCCGCGGGCCCTGCGGGTCGGCCGGGGCCGGCTCGTGGCGGGCTGGGGTTGTGTGGTCCGACTGGCGGCGGTCGTGTGCTCGGCGCGGGGCTATGGCGTGGCTTGGTGGCGTCGGCTCCCGTCGGGGCCGGCTGGGTTCGGGCGTGGTGCCTCTCGGGGCGTCTGCGAGTGCCCACCGAAACCGGCGCGGGGTGGTGCGTCGGCACGGGTGCCGTACGGCCGCCGGGACACCCCGTACCCCACAGGTCTGCCGCGCCGGCGGTGCCCTCTTTGGAGGAGCCGCTGTCGTGCAGCCGTACTGCACCCGGGCTGCGGCTGGCCTGGGAGGCGGTCGCCCGACGCGTCCGTGAGGGGATCCGAGGTGCGGTGCGGCGCCGCTCCTGGGGCTACCCCCTCCCGCACCTCGGTGCCACTCGGGTACGCCGACTGCTGACCGTGCCGGCTCATGCGGTGCGGTGCGGTGCGCTCAGGCGCGCTGCCTGCTCGGCGGAGGCTCGGGGCACCGCTCTCCTCCGGAACCTGCGTGAGCACCTGGCCCTGGGGCCGACCGGGCAACGGCAAGGGCAGACGCTCCGGCCGGCCGGCCAGCCAGTCGGCCGGCACCCCGGCGTAGGACTCCGCCGAACCCACCGGCAGGGGGCTGCCCACTGCCTGTTCGCCGGGACACTGGAGACGCGCCGGTAGGCAGCCACCCTCGGCGCACCCACCCGCGCCACCAGGCACCGCCCCGGCGCGCAGCCGCACGAACCGTGCCACCAGACGCCCGCCACCCGCCGGGCATACAACCGCACCACCGGCACCACAGCCACCCGCCCGGCGCACAGTCCGCCCACCCCCGCCCCCAAGCAACCGCTCCGGCGTGCACCACCCCACCCCCACCAGCCATCCGCCGGGCCTACAACCACCCCATCCGCGCCGCCTGGCACCCGCCCCGGCGCGCCATCCCCGAGCCTCCGGAGGGGCATGTGCAAGGCGGCCCGCCGGACGCGCGCTGCTCGTTTCGGCGCGGATGCCGCATCCTTGAGATGTGGAGTCTCTCGGGGACGAGTCGGTCGAGCGGAAGGGGAGGGCGCAGGGAATGAGTGCCGGCGCACCTGCTCATAACGCTTCGGTGCACAACCACGAGCACGATGCGACGGACCGGACGGCCGCAAGGCACCATGGACCGATGCGCGACGACGAGGCGGGCACGGCCCATGGGGCGATCGGTGCGCTCGTGCATCGTGCCGTCGACGGGGACGAGCAGGCCACGCACGACCTGCTGGCCCACGTGCACCCCTTGGCGCTGCGCTACTGCCGCACCCGCCTGTCCCGGCTCCCCGGCGACGCGCGCCACTTCGTGGAGGACCTCGCCCAGGAGGTCTGTGTGGCGGTCCTGCTCGCCCTGCCGCGCTACCGCGACACCGGCCGCCCCTTCGAGGCGTTCGTCTTCGCCATCGCCTCCCACAAGGTCGCCGACCTCCAGCGCGCGGCGATGCGCCACCCGGGATCGACCGCGGTGCCGTCCGACGAGATGCCCGAGCGGCCCGACGACTCCCTCGGCCCGGAGGAGCGCGCCCTGCTCAGCAGCGACGCCGAGTGGGCCAAGAAGCTGCTGGCCAACCTCCCGGAGAACCAGCGCGAGCTGCTCCTGCTGCGCATCGCCGTGGGCTTGACCGCGGAGGAGACGGGGCAGATGTTGGGAATGTCACCCGGTGCGGTCCGCGTGGCCCAGCACCGGGCCCTGAGCCGCCTCAGGGCGCTCGCCGAGCAGTAATCCCCCTGCGCGGAGCCCCCGTAGCTCCCTCGCTGAACAGGTGCGCCGCAGTTTCCGTACGAACATACGAAGCCTGAAGCGACCCCGTACCGTGGAATTTGCTAGCGACGCTTCCCGTTAGCATGGACATCCGCACCGATCAAGGCCATTTGGGGAAGGTGTCATGACTGCCAACGTCGACGGAGTGCCCGGGAAATTCGCGACACTCGGGCTGACCTACGACGACGTGCTGCTGCTGCCGGGCCCGTCGGACATGGCACCCGACGAGATCGACACCGCCTCGTACGTCTCCAAGAATGTGCGGGTCAACATCCCGCTGCTGTCCGCCGCCATGGACAAGGTGACCGAGTCCCGCATGGCGATCGCGATGGCCCGCCAGGGCGGCGTCGGCGTCCTGCACCGCAACCTCTCCATCGAGGACCAGGCCAACCAGGTCGACCTGGTGAAGCGCTCCGAGTCCGGCATGGTCACCGACCCCATCACCATCCACCCGGAGGCCACGCTCGCCGAGGCCGACGCGCTGTGCGCCAAGTTCCGCATCAGCGGCGTCCCGGTGACCGACGGTGACAAGAAGCTCCTCGGCATCGTCACCAACCGTGACATGGCCTTCGAGAGCGACCGCAGCCGCCGCGTGCACGAGGTCATGACCCCGATGCCGCTGGTCACCGGCAAGGTCGGCATCTCCGGGCCCGAGGCCATGGAGCTGCTGCGCAAGCACAAGATCGAGAAGCTGCCGCTGGTCGACGACGACGGCGTCCTCAAGGGCCTGATCACCGTCAAGGACTTCGTCAAGGCGGAGAAGTACCCGAGCGCCGCCAAGGACGCCGAGGGCCGTCTCCTGGTCGGCGCGGCGGTCGGTGTGGCCGGTGACGCCTTCGAGCGCGCCCAGGCCCTGATCGAGGTGGGCGTCGACTTCATCGTCGTGGACACCGCGCACGGCCACTCCCGGCTGGTCGGCGACATGATCGCCAAGATCAAGTCGAACTCCTCCGGCGTCGACGTCATCGGCGGCAACGTCGCCACGCGCGACGGCGCGCAGGCCCTGGTAGACGCGGGTGCCGACGGCATCAAGGTCGGTGTCGGCCCCGGCTCCATCTGCACCACCCGCGTGGTCGCCGGCGTCGGCGTCCCGCAGGTCACCGCGATCTACGAGGCCGCGCTCGCCGCCAAGGACGCCGGTGTCCCGGTGATCGGCGACGGTGGCCTCCAGTACTCCGGCGACATCGCCAAGGCCCTGGTCGCGGGCGCCGACACGGTGATGCTCGGCTCGCTTCTCGCGGGCTGCGAGGAGTCGCCGGGCGAGCTGCTGTTCATCAACGGCAAGCAGTTCAAGTCGTACCGCGGCATGGGCTCGCTCGGCGCCATGCAGTCCCGTGGCGACCGCAAATCGTTCTCCAAGGACCGCTACTTCCAGGAGGGCGTCGCCTCCGACGAGCAGCTCGTCCCCGAGGGCATCGAGGGCCAGGTGCCCTACCGCGGCCCGCTGTCCTCCGTCGTCCACCAGCTGGTCGGCGGTCTGCGCCAGTCGATGTTCTACGTCGGCGGCAAGACCGTTCCCGATCTGCAGGCCAATGGCCGGTTCGTGCGGATCACCTCGGCGGGTCTGAAGGAGAGCCACCCGCACGACATCCAGATGACGGTCGAAGCGCCGAACTACAGCAGCAAGAGGTAGCTCTCAGGTCGTACCTGCGCGCCTCCACGCGCGTGCGTGACGGACAGTGACGGCGGTCCCGGAACCCTCCGGGGCCGCCGTTGCCGTACCCGTCGGCGATACTGGAAGGCGCTGAAACGCATCAGGGAAAGGCCACAGACGTGACTGAGATCGAGATCGGGCGCGGCAAGCGCGGCCGCCGGGCGTACGCCTTCGACGACATCGCCGTCGTCCCCAGCCGCCGTACGCGGGACCCGAAGGAGGTCTCGATCGCCTGGCAGATCGATGCCTACCGCTTCGAGCTGCCGTTCCTGGCCGCCCCCATGGACTCCGTGGTCTCCCCGGCCACCGCGATCCGCATCGGCGAGCTGGGCGGCCTCGGCGTGCTCAACCTCGAGGGCCTGTGGACGCGGCACGAGGACCCGCAGCCGCTGCTGGACGAGATCGCCGAGCTGCCCGCCGAGCAGGCGACCCGCCGCCTCCAGGAGATCTACGCGGCGCCGATCAAGGAGGAGCTGATCGGCGCCCGCATCAAGGAGGTGCGTGACTCCGGCGTGGTCACCGCCGCCGCGCTCTCCCCGCAGCGCACCGCCCAGTTCTCCAAGGCGGTCGTGGACGCGGGCGTGGACATCTTCGTCATCCGCGGTACGACGGTCTCGGCGGAGCACGTGTCGTCCTCGCACGAACCGCTGAACCTGAAGCAGTTCATCTACGAGCTGGACGTCCCGGTGATCGTCGGCGGCTGCGCCACGTACACCGCCGCCCTGCACCTGATGCGCACCGGCGCGGCCGGCGTGCTGGTCGGCTTCGGCGGCGGCGCCGCGCACACCACGCGCAACGTGCTGGGCATCCAGGTCCCGATGGCCACGGCCGTCGCCGACGTGGCGGCGGCCCGCCGTGACTACATGGACGAGTCCGGCGGCCGGTACGTGCACGTGATCGCGGACGGCGGCGTCGGCTGGTCCGGCGACCTGCCCAAGGCGATCGCCTGCGGCGCCGACGCGGTGATGATGGGCTCCCCGCTGGCCCGGGGCACGGACGCGCCCGGCAAGGGCCACCACTGGGGCATGGAGGCGGTCAACGAGGAGCTGCCCCGCGGCCAGAAGGTCGACCTCGGCACGGTCGGCACCATCGAGGAGATCCTCACCGGCCCGTCCCACACCCCGGACGGCTCGATGAACTTCTTCGGCGCCCTGCGCCGCGCCATGGCCACCACCGGCTACAGCGAGCTGAAGGAGTTCCAGCGGGTCGAGGTGACGGTGGCGGACAGCCAGCACCGGCGGTAGTCGCCGGGCGGTCTCCACGACGCCTGAAGGGCCGGTCATCCCGGGCGGGGTGACCGGCCTTCTGCGCGCCCAGGCCGGCTCGGCGGGAACGCGTTGCGCGGGAGGGGGCGCCCATGGGACACCACCGCAAGCCCACCCACTGGGACCGCATCCGGCTTCGGCTGGTGACGTTCCGGAGGAGGTGTGTCTTGCAGATCTGCGCGAAGTGAGCGGCCACCCCCCACACGGAACAGGGGTGGACACTCCGATCACTCCCCGGAGTTTGCCGCAGTGGCCGCTGCGATGAGCTCCACCTGCCCCCAAGGCGCCGGCGTCGAATCCCCCACACCACCGACCCCAGCCCCCGCACCCCACGCGCCCCCCTTCACAACCGATGCGCCGCCCCCGTAGGCGTGGCCCCCCGCGTGTCCAGCAACAGCTGGGCCTTCACCGAGAGCCCCTGCAAGTCGTACGTCCGGTGCTGCTGGAGCAGGATCGTCAGGTCGGCGTCGGCGGCGGCCTCGTACAGGGAGTCCGCGCGCGGGACCGGGCGGTCCAAGACGTTCCAGGACGGCACGTAGGGGTCGTGGTAGCTGATCGAGGCGCCCAGCTCCATCAGCCGGACCGCGACCTCCTGGGCGGGTGTGCCCTGCTGGTCGGCGAGGTCGGGCTTGTAGGTGACGCCGAGGAGGAGGACACGGGCCCCGCGCGCGGACTTGCCGTGCTCGTTGAGGAGCGTGGCGGCGCGCTGGACGACGTACCGGGGCATCCGGCTGTTGACCTGCTGGGCCAGCTCCACCATGCGCAGGGTGCGGGTGGCGTGCCCGGTCAGGTCCTGCGGGACGCCGTGGCCGCCGACGCCCGGGCCCGGCCGGAACGCCTGGAAGCCGAAGGGCTTGGTCTCCGCGCAGCGGATGACGTCCCACAGGTCCACGCCCAGCTCGTGGCAGAGGACGGCCATCTCGTTGACGAGCGCGATGTTGACCTGCCGGTAGTTGGTCTCCAGCAACTGCACGGTCTCCGCCTCGCGCAACCCACGCGCGCGTACGACCTTGTCGGTGAGCCGGCCGTAGAAGGCGGCGGCCGACTCGGTGCAGGCGGGGGTGAGGCCGCCGATGACCTTCGGGGTGCTGGCGGGGGTGTGGTCGCGGTTGCCGGGGTCGACCCGGCTGGGGGAGTAGGCGAGGTGGAAGTCGCGGCCGGCGCGCAGCCCCGAGCCCTCCTCCAGCAGCGGGCGCAGGAACTCCTCCGTCGTCCCCGGCAGCACCGGCGACTCCAGGATGACCGTGGTGTGCGGGCGCAGCCGGGCGGCCAGCGTGCGGGCCGCCGCCTCGACCTGCCCGAGGTCGAGCGCGCCATCGGCGCCACGCGGGGTGGGCGCGCAGATCACCGCCGTACGGACACGGCCGAGCTGGGTGGGATCGGTGGCGGGCCGGAAGCCGGCCGCGTGCATCCGGCGCAGCTCGGCGGGGCTGAGCGAGCCCGCCTCCGGGCCGGTGGCGTAGCCGACGGTGTGGATACCGGCGGCGACGGCGGCCTGGGCCAGCGGCAAACCGTAGGGGCCGAGTCCGATGACGGCGAGGTCTGCGGGCATGCGTGGGCCGTCCTTTCCAGTAGCCGAAGCGGGACAGGTGCGCAACCGCTGTGGACAGGATGAGCGAGTGCCCTGTCAGACTAGGTACACATATGACCGTTATGTGTGATTGTGTTCGTGTGTCTTCCCGGGGTTGTGCGCGAGTTGTCCACAGGTTGGCAGCGCGTGGTGGCTGAAGTCGGGCAACCCGGTCAGAATTTGGGCATGAGCAGGGGATGAACCGGGCTTCGCCCATGGGCGCGGCCGACGCGAGCGAGTCAGCGACAGCGGGAGGCAGCGGTGAGGACAGCGACTCTTGGGCCGACGCAGCGCGCCGAGGCACTGGCGGCGATGGCGGAGCGTGAGCTGGACGTGCTGGTGGTCGGAGCCGGAGTGGTCGGCGCCGGCACCGCACTGGACGCCGTCACCCGTGGCCTGTCCACCGGCCTGGTCGAGGCCCGCGACTGGGCGTCCGGCACCTCCAGCCGGTCCAGCAAGCTGATCCACGGCGGTCTGCGCTATCTGGAGATGCTCGACTTCGCCCTGGTCCGCGAGGCCCTCAAGGAGCGCGGCCTGCTCCTGGAGCGCCTCGCCCCGCACCTGGTCAAACCGGTGCCGTTCCTCTACCCGCTCCAGCACAAGGGCTGGGAGCGGCTGTACGCAGGCTCGGGTGTCGCGTTGTACGACGCGATGTCCATGGCCCGAGGCCACGGCCGGGGCCTGCCCCTGCACCGGCACCTGACCCGCCGCCACGCCCTGCGGGTCGCCCCTTGCCTGAAGAAGGACGCCCTGGTCGGGGCCCTCCAGTACTACGACGCCCAGATGGACGACGCCCGCTTCGTGGCGACCCTGGTGCGCACGGCAGCGTCCTACGGCGCGAAGGTGGCCAACCGCGCGCGGGTGACCGGGTTCCTGCGCGAGGGCGAGCGGGTCGTCGGCGCCCGGGTGCAGGACGTGGAGGCCGGCGGGGAGTACGAGATCCGCGCCAAGCAGGTCGTCAACGCCACCGGTGTCTGGACCGACGACACCCAGGCCATGGTGGGCGAGCGCGGCCAGTTCCACGTCCGCGCCTCCAAGGGCATCCACCTGGTCGTGCCCAAGGACCGCATCCACTCCACCACCGGCCTGATCCTGCGCACCGAGAAGTCCGTCCTCTTCGTCATCCCCTGGGGCCGGCACTGGATCGTCGGCACCACCGACACCGGCTGGGACCTCGACAAGGCCCACCCGGCCGCGTCCAGCGCCGACATCGACTACCTGCTGGAACACGTGAACTCGGTGCTGGCCGTGCCGCTCACCCGCGACGACGTCCAGGGCGTGTACGCGGGGCTGCGCCCGCTGCTCGCCGGGGAGTCCGACGCCACCAGCAAGCTGTCCCGCGAGCACACGGTCGCCCATCCGGTGCCGGGGCTCGTGGTCGTGGCGGGCGGCAAGTACACCACCTACCGGGTGATGGCCAAGGACGCCGTCGACGAGGCCGTGCACGGGCTCGACATGCGCGTCGCCGACTGCGTGACGGAGGAGACCCCGCTGCTCGGCGCGGAGGGCTACCAGGCGCTGTGGAACGCGCGAGCGCGGATCGCCGCCCGCACCGGACTGCACGTGGTCCGCGTGGAGCACCTGCTGAATCGGTACGGCTCGATGGCGGAGGAGGTCCTGGACCTCGTCGCCGCCGACCCCGCGCTCGGCGAGCCGCTGCACGCCGCCGACGACTATCTGCGCGCCGAGGTGGTGTACGCCGCCTCGCACGAGGGCGCCCGGCACCTGGACGACGTCCTCACCCGCCGCACCCGCATCTCCATCGAGACCTTCGACCGGGGCACCCGCAGCGCCCGGGAGGCGGCCGAGCTGATGGCGCCGGTGCTCGGCTGGGACAAGGACCAGATCGAGCGCGAGGTCGAGCACTACGAGAAGCGGGTGGAGGCCGAGCGCGAGTCCCAGCTCCAGCCGGACGACCAGACGGCGGACGCGGCACGGCTGGGCGCACCGGACATCGTGCCGCTCTAGGCGGCCGAGCCGCTGGAGAGCGAGCCCCGCTCCGCAGCGAACCTCACCCGAACGGATGACCGCCGCCGGGATCTCTGCCCGGCGCCCGGCCGTTCTACCAGATGCGAGGGCAGAACTCGGCAGCGAGCAAGGCCGGTTCGAGGCGGGGATCTGCGATCGCGTCCGTGTTCAGCCGGAAGGTGAGGACACGGCGGCCGTCGGCGGTGGCTGCGCTGCGCACGTAGCTTCCCGAGATCCGGCCGTTGTGCCCCCACACGGTGGTGCCGCACGGCAGCTTCACCGGAAACAGCCCCATGCCGTACGAGCCGTGTGCGGCACGGGTGTCGCGCATCTCGCGCAGCCAGTGCGAGGGCAGCAGCCGGCCGCCGAGCAGGGCCGCGTAGAAGCGGTCGAGGTCGGCCAGCGTGGTCACCAGCTCACCCGCCGCGCCGGCCACGCGCGGGTCGAGCTCGGTGACGTCGGAGCCGTCGGCGGCGTAGGCGCGGCCGTGCGGCGAGGGCAGTGACCCGCGCGCCCCGGGAAAGGAGGTACCCGTCAGACCCAGCGGAGCGATGATGCGGCGCTCGGCCTCGGCGGCGTAGGAGTGACCGGTGACCTGGCGGATGACCAGGCCGAGCAGGACGTAGTTGGTGTTGGAGTAGACGTAGCGGCCCGGGCGGGCCGGGGGGAGGTCGAGAGCGATGCGTACCGCCTGAAGCGGGGTCAGGGGCAGGGTGCCGCCGGTGGTTTCCGTGAAGTCGGCCAGCCCGCTGGTGTGGGTGAGCAGGGCCCGCAGGGTGATGTGCCGGCCGTCGGTGCCGGGCCCCCGGAGCAGTCCCGGCAGGTGCCGCTCCACGGTGTCGGACAGGGCGAGCCGGTGCTCCGCGGCCAGTTGGAGCACGACCGTCGCGATGAAGGTCTTGGTGACGCTGCCGGCCCGGAAGTGGTCGGCGCGGGCGATGCCGCGGCCGGCGGCCGCGTAGCGGAAGCGGCTCCCGTCCCTCTCGTCGTCCCGGGCCAGCAGGGCCGCGGCGGGTGCCCTGCCGTCGGTGACGAGCAGCGACAGAACCGCGGTCGTGGCCGAGGCGGGGGAGGTGTCCTGGGATGCGGCCGGGGCGAGCAGCAGAGCGAGGAACACCGGTATGGACAGGACTGTCCGAAGCGTCGGCATCGCGGTTCCTCCCTTCTTGCGACCCATCATCCCGGTAAGCGGAACACCTGCTTCAGGGGGGCTTCCACGGCGTGAGGGGCGGGGCCCGGCCAGGGGCACCCTGGGCGTCGGCCACTTGTCGGGTGAGAGACAATGGAGGCTCTGTCAGGGCGGGTTGTTTGAGGGGACGCATGTCGGAGGCGGAGCGGGCGGGTACATCTCGTCAGGAGACTCGTCAGGACAAGAACGAGCGGCGTCTCCTCGCCGGGCGGTACCGGCTGGGAGACGTGCTGGGCCGGGGCGGTATGGGCACGGTCTGGCGTGCCGAGGACGAGACCCTGGGCCGGACGGTCGCCGTCAAGGAGCTGCGGTTCCCGTCGAACATCGACGAGGAGGAGAAGCGGCGCCTGATCACGCGCACCCTGCGCGAGGCCAAGGCGATCGCCCGGATCCGGAACAACAGCGCGGTGACGGTCTTCGACGTCGTCGACGAGGACGACCGGCCCTGGATCGTCATGGAGTTGGTCGAGGGCAAGTCCCTCGCCGAGGTCATCCGCGAGGACGGCCTGCTGGAGCCGAAGCGCGCCGCCGAGGTGGGGCTCGCCATCCTCGACGTGCTGCGCTCCGCGCACCGGGAGGGCATCCTGCACCGGGACGTGAAGCCGTCCAACGTGCTCATCGCCGAGGACGGCCGGGTCGTCCTCACCGACTTCGGTATCGCGCAGGTCGAGGGCGACCCGTCCATCACCTCGACCGGCATGCTCGTCGGCGCCCCCTCCTACATCTCCCCGGAGCGGGCCCGCGGCCACAAGCCGGGACCGGCGGCCGACCTCTGGTCGCTCGGCGGGCTGCTGTACGCGGCGGTCGAGGGCGCGCCGCCCTACGACAAGGGTTCGGCGATCGCCACGCTCACCGCGGTGATGACCGAGCCCCTGGAGGAGCCCAAGCACGCGGGACCGCTGCGGGACGTCATCTACGGCCTGCTGACGAAGGACCCGGCCAAGCGGCTCGACGACGCCGGGGCCCGGGCCATGCTCAACGCGGTGATCCGCGCGCCCGAGCCGGAGCCGATGGACGCCACGCGGGTGGTTCCGCTGCCGGTGCTGCCCGGCGGGCCGGAGGGCAAGCGAGGCGAGGAGGCGTCGGAGAAGCTGCGCGGCGCACTGCGTTCGGTCCGCAAGGCGGCCGGGGCGGCCACCGCCGCGGCGACGCGGACGAAGAGCGCAAGCGAGCCGGCCGCACCGGGCGCCGGTGGCGCGGTAGGCGCCGGGGGTGCGGGGTCCGCCGGGGCGCGGCCCGGTTCCGTCGGCGGGCCCGGTGCCGGATCCGCCGCGCGACCGGGAGGCCCGGCCGCGGGTGCCGCCGGTGTGCCGAACTCCAGCGCCGGCAAGCCCGGCTCGGGCTGGCACGTGGTGCCGCCGCCGGACCTGGACCTGCCGACGCGGCCGGTGCCGCGGGCGCCGCTGACCGACGTGGTGCCCAAGCGCACGCTGGTGGTCATCGCCGTGGTGGTCGTGCTCGCGGTGCTCGGGACCGTGCTGGCCTTCGCCCTCAACGGCGACGACGGCAAGAACAGCGGGGCCGGGCCCGCGGTCAGTGCCAGTGCATCCACCAAGCGGGACAAGGACACCGGGGCCGGCAAGGACACCGGCAAGCCGGCAGGCGGCGCGAGTTCGGCGCCCGCCGGCACCGATGCGGCGACGGACGTCGACGAGAGCGAGTCCGCCGACGACGCCGACGACGCCGACGCGTCCGACTCGGCCGACGCGTCCGGTTCTTCCGGCGCGAAGGACGGCGGGAGCGCTCCGGTGGTCTCCACCCGCAAGGGCGGCCAGGGGTACTCGATCGGGCTGCCGAAGGGGTGGACGTACCGGTCCGCCGGCGCCACAGGCGACCGTTACACCGGGCCGGGCGGACAGAAGCTGCTCGTCGCCTGGACCGGCACGCCCAAGGACGACCCGGTGGCGGACTGGAAGAACCAGGAGCGCTACATGGTGCGTGCCCAGTACCGAAAGGTACGCATCGAGCAGGTGGACTACCGCGGCTGGAACACCGCCGACTGGGAGTTCACCTATGTCGAGGGCGGCACCGAGTACCGCACGATCGACCGCGGTTTCGTGGTGAACGACCACCTGGGTTACGCGCTGATGTACACCGCGAAGGATGCCGACTGGCACGGCGCGCTGCGCAAGGACACCTGGAAGACGCTGACGAAATCCTTCCGCCCCAAGTCATAGGCGCACCGCGCCGGTTTGGTTGAGTGAGAATCCGTCATCCACTCAATGCGGGTTGCCTCCGGCACGTATCGTGAAGGGTCGCGGACCGTACGCAGCCGCATGCGTGTGCGAAACGGGCCGTGAGGCGAACGGATGTGACCAACCGGGCGGCCGGGGGAGGCAACGTGGACGACTACGCGGGTCGGGTGCTCGCCGACCGCTACCGCCTGCCACTGCCCCCGTCCGACGAGTACGAATTCACCGAGACCCGCGCCTTCGACACGTACAGCGGACAGGAAGTCCTGGTCCGGCAGGTCCCGTTGCCGGAGGTCGTCGAGGCCGAGGTGCTCGACGCGGAGGGGCTGCCCGAGGGATTCACCGCCCGGGAGCGCGGATCCCGCCGGGCGCCGGAGGCCAGGACCGCCACCCGGCAGCCCGCCGATCCGGCGGTACGGCGCGCCGTCGAGGCCGCCCAGGCCGCGGCCCGGATCCCCGACCATCCACGCCTGGACCAGGTCTTCGACGTGTTCGCCGAGGGCGGGTCCCTGTGGATCGTCAGCGAGTTGGTGGCCGCGCGTCCGCTGTCCGCCCTGCTCACCGAGAACCCGCTGACGCCGTACCGGGCGGCCGAGGTCGCCTCCGACGTGCTCATGGCACTCCGGGTGCTGCACGCGCACGGCTGGGTGCACCGCAACATCACCGTCCGCACGGTCCTGGTCTGCGACGACGGCCGTGTGCTGCTGACCGGCCTCGCGGCCGGGGCGGCGGAGGAGGCGCTGTGCGGATACGACCCGGTGCCCGCTCCGGAAGGGGAGCCGCTCGGCACCGGGCCGGGCTCCGCCGGTGAGCCGGGCGGCCCGGGTGAACCGGACGGTGCGGCGGGGAGCGGCGAAGGCCGGGGCGGAGCAGCCCTGGGCCGGGGTTCCGGCGCCGAAGGCACGGGGTCTTCCGGTTCAGCCGGCCGTGCCGAGGAAGCCGTCGGCGCGCCGTTCGCGGACGTCGACCCCGAGGCCGCGCGGCGGGCCGCGATCCAGGCGCGGGCGGCCGGAGGGCTGCCGGTGCCCGGGGCGAACGGGGTGTCCGCCGCGGCCGGTCCGGCCGGGCAGCAGGCCCTGGAGAGCGGTGCGGACATCCGGGCCGCCCGGGCCGGGGCCATCGCCGCGTACCGCGCGGGCGCCCACGCCGCCGCCCGGGTGCACGAGGCGCAGCAGAACGGGCGCGCCGCCCTGCCCGGCGCCCGTCCGCCCGCCGAGACCGGCACCGGAGCCGACCGGGCCGACGGCACGGCACCGTCGTCGTACCCCCCGGAACCGGGCAGCGCATCGCCGCCCGGCCGGATAGCCGACCCCTACGGGGTGCGCGGCGCCCCGTGGCACGGCGCCGCGCCGCGCACCGGGTCCGGCGGGACGCCCCCGGCCCTGGGCGGCGGTGCCCAGCGGTCCGGCCTTCCCGCAGGGGGACGCCGTACGGGACACGCGTCCGTGCCGGGCCAGGGCTACGGCCCCGGGCAGGCACCGGGCGGTGAGCACGGCCCGCAGGCCCGGCCCGCGTCGACCGGACCCAACCACCAGAGCGCGGCTCACGCCCGACTCGCCCCCGCTCCGGCGCTCCCCGCGCAGCAGAGCGGCCGCTGGGACGAGCAGCCCGCCGTGCGCCGAGGGCCCGGAACCGCGCTCGCCGCCGAGCGGGCGCGGCAGGTGCGGATGACCGTGGTCGGGCCGGTGACCGAGCGATGGGCGCCGGAGCAGGCCGGGCCCGTGCACGAGAACTGGCAGCTGGCGGCGCCGATCGGCCCGGCCACCGACCTGTGGGCGCTGGGCGCGTTGCTCTTCCGGGCCGTGCAGGGGCATGCGCCCTACCCGGAGGAGTCGACGGCCGAGCTGGTGCAGCTGGTCTGCGCCGAGCCGCCCGCCTTCGCCGAGGAGTGCGGGCCGCTGCGGCCGGTCGTGGAGTCCCTGCTGCGCCAGGACCCCACCGAGCGGCCGGACGTCGAGGAGCTGAGCGGCTGGCTGCGTTCGCTGGTGCGGTCCGCACCCGAGCCGGACGCCGGCACCCATGTCGTCCCCGTGCCACCCGTGGATCCGAGCCGGCTGCCGATCGTGCGGCGGCGCGGCGAGCTGGTGCGCCGGCGCCGTGCCGGGCTGCCCGTGACCCATCCGCACGGCCGGCACAAGCGGGCCCGGGAGGCCGGCCGTTCGCCGCGCAGCCTCGGCCGGACCCTGCTTCTGCTGATCCTGCTCCTGCTGGCCGGCGCGGTCGCGTACGCGATGCTGTTCATGCCGAAGCAGGGCGAGCGGCGGGACCCGGGGAAGGGCGGCGACCGTACCGGCAGCGCCGCACAGGCGAGCCCCGCACCCTCGTCCACCCGGCGGCCGTCCGCCGGGCAGAGCGCGCCGGGCGGCGCCACCGCGTCCGCGCCCGCGACCGAGACCCAGACCGGCGCGGACCCCTCCGTCGCCGACGGGTTCACCCTGCGCAAGGACCCGGACGGCTTCCAGGTCGCCGTCGCCAAGGGCTGGGACCGCACCCCGAAGAACGGCAGCGGCCAGGTGGTCTACGCGCACGGGAACTTCGAGCTGGTCGTCGTACCGGGGCGGGACGGGGCGTCCGCGTACGGCAGTGATCCGATGGTCTACCAGCGGGACAAGGAACGCGAACTCCAGCCGTACCGCGACTCCAGCTGGGCCACGGCCACCGGCCTGCGGACCATCGAGGTGGGCGGACGGACCATGGCCGAGGGGCAGTTCACCTGGACCGACGCGCAGGGGCGGGACCTCTTCGTGCGGAACATGGCGCTGCTGCTCGACGGCCGCTACCACATCGTCCAGGTGCGCGGTCCGGAGGCGCAGCGGGACGAGGTGACGCGGCTGTTCGAGCAGGCCACCGCGACGTACCGCTACAGCGGTTGAGCAGCCTGTATACCGGCGGATCGGGTTCCTTCCGGGCGCGCGGGCGGCAACCGTCACAGTGCTGTCACCTTGGTACCCCGCTTGTTCCCAGAGGAAGGGGTGGTCCTTAGTCTGACCCTGTCAAGAGCATTGCGGGGCAACGTGAATCAGATGCAGGGCCTGCTCATAGCGGGCCGCTACCGGCTTGCCGATTCCATCGGCAGCGGCGGCATGGGCCGGGTGTGGCGCGCCCACGACGAGGTGTTGCACCGGACGGTCGCCATCAAGGAGTTGACCGCCGCGCTCTACGTCTCCGACAGCGATCAGGCCATTCTCCTCGCCCGTACCCGAGCCGAGGCGCGGGCCGCCGCGCGCATCAACCACTCCGCCGTCGTCACCGTGCACGACGTCCTGGAACACGACGGCCGGCCGTGGATCGTGATGGAGCTGGTCGAGGGCAACTCGCTGGCCGACGCGGTCAAGGAGCACGGCCGGCTCGAGCCGGCCGAGGCCGCACGGATCGGGCTGTGGGTGCTGCGGGCGCTGCGCGCCGCGCACTCCGCCGGCGTGCTGCACCGGGACGTCAAGCCGGGCAACGTGCTGCTCGGCCGGGACGGCCGGGTGCTGCTCACCGACTTCGGCATCGCCCAGATCGAGGGCGACACCACCATCACCCGCACCGGGGAGGTCGTCGGCTCGGTCGACTACCTGGCCCCCGAGCGGGTCCGCGGCCACGACCCCGGCTCGTCCTCCGATCTGTGGGCGCTCGGCGCCACGCTGTACACGGCGGTCGAGGGGCGCTCGCCGTTCCGGCGCACCTCACCGCTGAGCACCATGCAGGCGGTCGTCGAGGAGGAGGTTGCCGAGCCGCGCCACGCCGGCCCGCTCGAACCGGTCATCGCCGCGCTGCTGCGCAAGGATCCGGCCCAGCGGCCGAGCGCGCAGGAGGTGGAGCACATGCTCGCCGAGGCGGCGGAGGGCCGCAGGCCGCGCAGCGCACAGGAGTTCGTCCCCACCCAGAGTTCGGGCCTGCGCACCGGCACCACGAGCAACTCCGGCTTCGGCGGGCCCGGTCACCCGACCGGCGGCACGCTCCCCGGAGCGCCGGTGAGCGCGGTCCCTGTCCCGACCGGGCCGACGGTGGTGGCGCCCACGCCCCCGGGACCGACGCCGGCCCGGCCCCGGCGCCGGCTGCGCACGCTCGCGCTCGTCGTCGCCATGGCGGCCGTGCTCGGGGCCGGCGCGGCGGTGGCCTTCCAGGAGTGGGGCGGCTCGCAGCCGGCCGCCGCGACGGGCGGCGGCGCGAGCCCGGCCACGACGTCACCCTCGGCGAGCGGCAGCGCCGGCGCGCGTTCCGAGGGAGCGGTGCCCGCGTCGTGGCGGCGGTACGACGACGACTGGGGCTTCGGCATCTATCTGCCCAAGGGCTGGTCGCGGCAGGTCGTCGGCGTGCCCGGCGACCTCCGGCAGGTCGACTACACGCCGGACGGCGGCAAGCACTTCGTCCGGATCGCCATCGACACCTCACCCGACTTCAAGGACGCCAACTCGCACCAGCTCGACCTGGACGACCAGCTCGGGCGGCGGCTGGTCGACTACCACCGCGTCCGGCTGGAGAAGAACCTCTACCGCGACCTCGACGGCTCCGTCTGGGAGTACACCTGGACCGCGCAGGCGAAGGACACACCGTTCCCCGGACCGCGGCGCGCGATCGAGGAGACGTACATGTCCCGCGACGGCATCGAGTACGTGATCTACCTCTCGTCGCCCGCGGCGGACTGGCCGACGTGGGGCAAGCAGTTCGCGGCGGTGCTGCGGGGCTGGCAGCAGCCGCGGTAGCACCCGGGCCGGCCGGTGCCGCTCGTGCCCGCTCGCCGGGCAGGCCGAGTGCCGTCGGGTGGCGACCGGATTTTCGAGGACGTGGACGCCCTCTGCGGCATGATGGGCGCATGGGGACCGAGGGAGCCGGCTTCCGGCTGATCGCGGGCCGTTACCGCCTGGAGGAACGCGTCGGGCGCGGCGGCATGGGCGTCGTGTGGCGGGCGAGCGACCAGGTGCTGGGCCGTCAGGTGGCGGTCAAGGAGCTCCTTCCGGACGACTCGCTGCCGGACGAGGACACGCGCCGCCGTCGCGAACGCACGTTCCGCGAGGCCCGCGCGGTCTGCCAGTTGCGGCACCCGCACATCATCGTCGTGCACGACGTGGTGGAGCAGGACGAACGGCCCTACCTCGTCATGGAGTTGATCGACGGCGGCTCGCTCGCCGACCGGATCGCGCGACACGGCCCGGTGGACGCCGCCGAGGCCGCGCGGATCGGCATCGCCCTGCTGAGCGCGCTGCGCACCGCGCACGAGGCGGGGGTGCTGCACCGGGACATCAAGCCCGCGAACGTCCTCCTCGAGTCGGGGACCGACCGGGTGGTCCTCACCGACTTCGGGATCGCGCAGGTCGCGGGCGCCACGACGCTCACCGAGACCGGTTCCTTCGTCGGCTCGCCCGAGTACACCGCGCCGGAACGGATGTCCGGGCTGCGTACCGGCCCGGAGTCCGACCTGTGGTCGCTGGGCGCGCTGCTGTGCACGGTGCTCAGCGGCGAGTCGCCGTTCCGCCGCGACTCGCTCGGCGGCATCCTGCACGCCGTCGTCGCCGACGAGATCCGCCCGCCGGCCGAGGCCGGGCCGCTGCTGCCCGTCGTCCTGGGCCTCCTGGAGCGCGACCCCGACCGGCGGCTGGGTGCGGCGGACGCGGAGCGGATGCTGCGGTCGTACCTGGAGACCGGCCGGACACCGGTCGCGCCGGGCGGCCCCGGCACGGTGGGTGTGCACGGCGCCGGGCTCATCCACCGCATCGGGGGCAGCCGTACGCCGAAGACGCCCGCGCCCTACACGCCGACCCAGCATGACCTGCCGGGCGGCGCACCGCTGCCGGACGCACCCACCCGGCCGGCGGCCGAGTCGTCCCCGGTCCGGTCGTCGCCGCGCGGGGTGCTGGTGGCGGCGCTGCTCGTCGCCGCGCTGGCCGGGGCCGGCGTGTCGGCCGCGACGCTGCTGCTGCACCAGGACGGGGACGGCGGCGGCACCCCGGGCGGCACGGCGACGACCCCGGCGACCGGGACCGGCACGGGCGGCACGAGCGGTACGGCGGGTACGACCCCGCCCCGGACGGCGACCGGAACGCCACCGGCGCCCGACCCGACCGCCACCGCGCCCCGTCCGAGCGCCACCGACTCGCCTACCGCGCCCTCCGGTTACCGCACGGCCCGGGACCCGGCCGGCTTCTCCCTCGCCGTACCGGAGGACTTCACCCGCAGCCCGCAGGACGAGCGCGTCTTCTACCTCTCGCCCGCGCAGACCTTCCGCCTCGGCATCAAGATCAGCGTGTCGCAACCGGGCGGCCCGGAGGCCGTGCTGAAACGGTCGGCCGCCAACGGGGCCGTCACCAACCCCGGTTACCACGACGGCCGGGTCTCCCGGACCACGCACGCCGGACACCCGGCCGCGCTCTGGGAGTTCACCTGGAACGGCTTCAGTGCGGCGGAGGGCCCGCGCCACACCTACGACCTGGTCTGGGAGGAGGACGGGCGGCTGTACGACGTATGGGTGTCGGCGCCCGTCGGGAAGGTGCGGGAGGCGCGGGAGTACTTCGACGTGGCGCTCGACACGTTCTCGGTCACGGGTGTGTGACCGCTTCGCCCTCCCTGTGGCTGCGGGCGCCGGGCGCACGGTAGAGATGACGCATGAGCAGTGACGGGGGAGCCGGCCGCGGGGCCGACGACACGACGAGTTTTGTCCTCCAGCCGCCGAGACCGCGGCCGGACCCGGACGGCGGGCGGCTCGTCGCGGGACGCTACCGGTTGCTCGGCAAGCTGGGGCACGGCGGTATGGGCACCGTATGGCGGGCCAAGGACGAGACGGTGGACCGCGAGGTCGCCGTCAAGGAACCCCGCGTACCGGAGCACCTTCCCGAGCGGGAACGGGCCAACGCCTTCGAGCGCATGCGCCGCGAGGCCCGCGCGGCGGCCCGCCTCGACCATCCCGCGGTGGTGAACGTCCACGACGTCGCGGTCGTCGACGGCCGGCCGTGGATCGTGATGGAGCTGGTGCACGGCCGCACCCTCGGCAGCGTGCTGCGGGACGGCACGCTGGACGCGCGGGAGGCGGCCCGGATCGGTCTGCAGGTCCTCGGCGCGCTGGAGGCGGCGCACGCGGCGGGCGTCCTGCACCGGGACGTCAAGCCCGACAACATCCTGCTGGGCCGGCACGACCGGGTGGTCCTCACCGACTTCGGCATCGCCTGGATCGAGGGCGACCCGCGGCTCACGGACACCGGCGGTTTCGTCGGCTCGCCCGAGTTCGTCGCGCCGGAGCGGGTGCTGGGGCAGCGGCCCGTACCGGCGAGCGACCTGTGGTCCCTGGGCGTGGTGCTCTACACGGCCACGGAGGGCGTGTCGCCGTTCCGCCGCAGCAACACGCCGGCCACCCTCCAGTCCGTCCTCAACGCCACCCCGGCCCCGCCCGCGTCCGCCTCGGGCCCGCTGGCCGAGGTCATCAACGGGCTGCTCCACAAGGACCCCGCGCACCGCCCGTCGGCGGACCGGGTCCGCACCCTGCTCCAGCAGGCGGCGAACCCCCCGGCGCCCCCGGCACCCACACCCCTCGGCCGCACGGCCTCCGCCGTGCCGTCCGGGACGCCACCGGCCGGCGCCCACCCCGGCGGCCCGGGCCGCACCCGCCGCCCCCGTCGTCTCCTCTGGCTCGGTGCCGGTGCGGCGGTGGTCGCGGCGGCCGTCACCGCGTACCTCGTCCTCGCCGACCCCTTCGCGGGCCCGCTCCCCGACGGTTGGGCGAAACGGCAGGAGACCAAGCTCGGCGCCACCGTCGCCGTACCCCCGGGCTACCAGGTCGCCCGGCCGGACAAGGACGACACGGACAAGGACTGGGTGACGTACTGGGACTGGAGCGGCGCCATCTGGATCCGCCTGCACGTGGCCCGCAAGTCGGAGGACTCCCTGGACCGCATCAAGTCCAGCGCGCGGGCCCAGATGTACGACGACAACGAGAAGTTCAAGAGCGACGGCGACTACGACCTGCGGATGGCGAAGGCCACGAAGACGGTCCCGGACGCGGACGTCACGTACCACGGCCGGCAGGCCGCCGAGAACACCGTCACCTATCCGTCCGACGACCTGCGCAACCGCCCCCGCGAACTCCGGATCTTCTACTACCGCACCAGCTCGGGGGACATGTACGAACTGGCCGTCGGCTACCCGGCCAAGGGCGATGTCACCCCTCGCGGCCGAGAGGTGGCGAAGGCGGCGATCGCCAACCTGGAGATAACGAAGCCCTGAGCGGGGTACCCGCAGGACGCGTGCGGTTTCGGCCTGCTCCGGTGGGCCGGCTGACCGCCCGCTTCGACAACGGCCTGGTGTGCACGGTACTCATGTGACATGACTGAAGACGGCGAACACCCGCCCGACGCACGTCTGATCGGCGGTCGCTACCGGCTGACCGGACGCCTCGGCTCCGGGCCGACCGGGACCGTGTGGCGTGCCCGGGACGAACAGGAGCGGGGGCTGGTCGCCGTCAAGGAGCCGCTGCTGCCCGGCGATCCGGCCGCCGACGAGGAGAGCCGGCGCATCGCGCACCGGCTGCACCACGAGGCCCGGGCCGCCACCCGGGTGCGGCACCCCTCGGCCGTCACCGTGTACGACGTCGTCACCGAGGCCGGGGCCCCCTGGATCGTCATGGAGCTGGTGGCGGGCGAGTCGCTGCGCGAGGTGCTGCGGCGCGGACCGCTCCCGGCCACCGAGGCCGCGCGCATCGGGCTCGCCGTGCTGGGCGCGCTGCGCGCCGCGCACGCCGTCGGCATCGTGCACCGGGACGTCAAACCGGCCAACGTCCTGCTGGAGGCCGGCACCGGGCGGGTCGTGGTCACCGACTTCGGTATCGGCGACGGGCACGCGGAGGACGCGCCCCCCGGTTTCGTCGCCCCCGAGCGGGCGGCGGGCCCCGGCGCCGGACCCGCCTCCGACCTGTGGTCCCTGGGCGCACTGCTGCGCGCCGCGACGGGGGACGCGGACCCCGGCGCGCTGGGCTCACTGCTGGACCGGCTGCACGCCGTCGAGCCGGCGGACCGGCCCGGCGCGGAGGAGGTCGCCGCCGTACTCCGTGACCACCTCGGGCTCACCTCCGTACCGGACCCGCGGCCGGAGCCGGCGGAGGCGAAGGCGGAGGGGCCGGAGCCTGCTGCGGTACCGGCTCCCGGTCCCGGGGCGGAGCCGGAGTCCGCTGCGGCACCGGCCCCTGGTCCCGCGCCCGACGCCCGCCGGCGCACCCCGCTCGGCGCGCTCGGGCTGCTGCTCGCGAGAAAACCCGGGATCGACTGATCGTCGCCCCGTCAACGCCCTGATCAGCGCATTCTCTGCCAGTGATCACTGGCACCGTGTGAGCACTCGGTGAATCCGCGTTACCGACGGGTACACAAAGCTTGCGCTGCGGCATACTCTGCGCGTCATGACGGACACGCAGGCCCCGGACATCGCCGGTACCAATCCGCTCGCGCCCGCCCCCGAAGGCGTCCGCACCGCCGCCGACGTGGTCACCCCGGAGTTGGTGGCCCAGCTCACCAAGGGCGTCGTCGGCTCCGGCCGCACCGCCAACCACACCCCCTTCACCGGCGAGAAACTGGCCGACCTGCCCGAGTCCACCCCGGAGGACGTGCACAGGGCCTTCGAGGCCGCCCGCGCCGCCCAGGCCGTGTGGGCGAAGACCCCGGTACGGCAGCGAGCCGCCGTCCTGCCCCGCTTTCACGACCTGATGCTGGAGCGGCAGGCCGAGATCCTCGACCTGATCCAGCTGGAGACCGGCAAGGCCAGGCTGCACGCGCACGAGGAGGTGCAGGCCGTCGCCGTCGCCGCCCGTCACTACGGCCGCCGCGCCGGCGCCTATCTGAAGCCCAAGCGGCACGCAGGCGCCGTACCGACCCTCACCAAGACCCTCGAACTGCGCCACCCGCGCGGGGTGGTGGGCCAGATCGCCCCCTGGAACTACCCGCTGGAGCTGTCCGTCGGCGACGCCCTGCCCGCCTTCGCCGCCGGCAACGCGGTGGTGATGAAGCCCGACACGGAGACCTGCCTCACCGCGCTCTGGGCACGTGACCTGCTCGTCGAGGCCGGTCTGCCCGAGGGCGTCTTCCAGGTCGTCCTCGGCGAGGGACCGGTCGTCGGCCCCGAGCTGGTCAAGCAGGCCGACTACGTCTCCTTCACCGGCTCCACCCGCACCGGCCGCGAGGTCGCCGTCGGCGCCGCCTCCCGCCTGGTGGGCGTCTCCCTCGAACTCGGCGGCAAGAACGCCATGCTGGTGCTGGACGACGCAGACATCGAGAAGGCCGCCGCCGGAGCGGTACGCGCCTGCTTCTCGTCGGCCGGCCAACTGTGCATCTCCATCGAGCGGCTGTACGTCCACGAGTCCATCGCCGATGCCTTCCTGGAGCGGTTCGCCGCCCGCACCAGGGCCATGCGGCTCGGCAACTCACTGGCCTACGGCGCCGACATGGGCTCGCTGGTCGGCGAACGCCAGCTGACGACCGTCGAACGGCATGTGCGCGAAGCCGTCGCCAAGGGCGCCGAGGTGGTCGCGGGCGGTGTGGCCCGCCCCGACATCGGCCCCTACTTCTTCGAGCCCACGATCCTGGACGGCGTCGAGCCCTCCATGGCCGTCTGCGAGGAGGAGACCTTCGGCCCGGTCGTCTCCGTCTACCGCTTCAGGACCGACGACGAGGCGATCGAACGCGCCAACGGCACGCCGTACGGCCTCAACTCCTCCGTCTGGACGACGAACGCCCGCCGCGGCCTGGACATCGCCGCCCGCCTGCGCACCGGCACGGTCAACGTCAACGAGGGCTACGCGCCCGCCTACGGCAGCGTCCAGTCCCCGATGGGCGGCATGAAGGACTCCGGCCTCGGCCGCCGCCACGGTTCCGAGGGCATCCTCAAGTACACCGAGGCCCAGACGGTGTCCCAGCAGCGCCTGCTGCCGATGGCGCCCTCGCTGGGCATGACGGACGAGAAGTACGCCGCGTTCATGAGCACGAGTCTCCGCCTGATGAAGGCCTTCCGGTTCCGCTAGAAACCCCCGTTCTCAACGAGGAGAGCACGTGTCGCAGGAGAAGTCTGTCCAGACCCGGGACGAGGACGGGTACGACTACGACGTCATCGTCGTCGGTTCGGGGTTCGGCGGCTCGGTGTCGGCCCTCCGCCTGACCGAGAGGGGATACCGGGTCGGCGTCCTCGAGGCCGGCCGCCGCTTCACCCGCGCCACCCTCCCGAAGAACTCCTGGGACCTGAAGAACTACCTCTGGGCGCCCCAGCTCGGCATGTACGGCATCCAGCGCATCCACCTGCTGGGCAACGTCATGGTGCTGGCCGGCGCGGGCGTCGGCGGCGGCTCTCTCAACTACGCCAACACCCTCTACGTACCGCCGAAGGCGTTCTTCGACGACCCCCAGTGGCGGCACATCACCGACTGGCAGGAGGAGCTGAAGCCGTACTACGACCAGGCCCGGCGCATGCTCGGCGTACGGCTCAACCCCACCATGACCCCGTCCGACGTCCATCTGAAGGCGGCGGCCCAGCGGATGGGCGTCGGCGACACCTTCCACCTCGCACCGGTGGGCGTGTTCTTCGGCGACGGCAAGGACGCGGACGGCAAGACCGAGGCCGGACCCGGCGAGCAGGTGGACGACCCGTACTTCGGCGGGGCCGGCCCGGCGCGCAACGCCTGCACCGAGTGCGGCGAGTGCATGACCGGCTGCCGGCACGGCGCGAAGAACACCCTCAACGAGAACTACCTGTACCTGGCCGAGAAGGCGGGCGCGGTCGTCCACCCGATGACGACGGTCGTGTCCGTCACGGACGACTCCCGGGGCGGTTACGCGCTCGCCACCCTGCCGACGGACCGGAAGAAGAAGGGCGAGGGCCGGACCTTCACCGCCCGCAGGGTCGTCCTCGCCGCCGGCACCTACGGCACCCAGACCCTGCTGCACCGGATGAAGGCGGGCCGTCAGCTGCCGTACCTGTCCCCCCGGCTCGGGGAGCTGACCCGCACCAACTCCGAGGCGCTGGTCGGTGCGCAGACCGACAACCGGCGCTATCGCAGGGCGACCGGCGCGCCGAAGGCCGACTTCACCCGGGGCGTCGCGATCACGTCCTCGATCCACCCCGACGAGAACACCCACATCGAGCCGGTCCGCTACGGCAAGGGCTCCAACTCGATGGGCGGCCTGTCGATCCTCCAGGTGCCGTACACGGAGGGCTCCTCACGCGTGCTGGCCTGGCTGGCGAACGCGGCCCGGCACCCGCTGCTGGTCGCCCGCTCCCTGTCCAACCGGCGCTGGTCGGAGCGGACCATCATCGGGCTGGTCATGCAGTCCCTGGACAACTCGCTGACCACGTATCTGAAGCCCGGCGGCGTCGGCAAGGGCCTGCTCACCGCCCGGCAGGGACACGGATCGCCGAACCCCAAGCAGATCAGGGCCGCGACCGAGGCCGCCTCCGCGCTCGCCGCCGAGATCAACGGCTTCGCCGGCAGCAACGTCGGCGAGCTGATGGGCACCCCGCTCACCGCGCACTTCCTCGGCGGCTGCCCCATCGGCGACTCCCCGGAGACGGGCGTGATCGACCCGTACCACCGGCTCTACGGCCACCCCGGCATCTCGGTCGTGGACGGCGCGGCCGTCTCGGCGAACCTGGGTGTGAACCCCTCGCTGACCATCACCGCCCAGGCCGAGCGGGCGATGTCGTTCTGGCCGAACAAGGGCGAGGGGGATGCGCGGCCGGCGCCGGGAGCGGCGTACGAGCGGCTGAAGCCGGTGGAACCGCAGGCTCCGGTGGTCCCGGCGGAGGCGTTCGGCGCGCTGCGGCTGCCGTTCCTGGGGATGCCGGCGGTACCGCCGAAGAAGTGACCGCAACGGCGACCGCAACGAAACGGTGACCGCAACGGCGGCCGCAAGGGCACAGTGACCGGAACGGTGACCGCAACGGCGACCGCAGAGACACGGTGACCGCAACGGACAGTGACCCGGAACGGCACCAGAGGGACCTGCATCCCCCTCCGAAGGCAGGTCCCTCTCGCCGCTTCTTGATCCGGCAGGTTTGATCAGCGGAAAGCGAGAAGGGTTGCTCCGGATACCCCGGGTTTTTTGTGTGATCTGGGTCACGCCGGATGCCCGCCCGGCCGGGGGTACGCCGAAGGGCCCCGCGGGACGGAGAGGCCGCGGGGCCCTTCGATCAGCCGGCACCGGCGTCAGGGCAGCGCCGGATCCCGGGAGCGGCGCCGGGGGATTGCGCCGCCTGTTTCGTATGCCCTGTGACCTGTGTGCAGTTTTCCGCCGGCCGGCCCCGGGCGTCCCCGGAGCCGGCCGTTCTCTTGGGTGACCGGGCTGCTGTCCCCTGCCGTCCGGTCACTTACCTGGAGCGAGGTCCCACGACGTACGGCACGACCCGTGCGTCTCATCGCTCCAGCGAGCCACGCGTGGTTCTGATCGGGCCCGCCCCTGGCTGGCACGGACACCCCCCTCAACGAAGCGGTGCGCGGGCCGGTCACGCGCCGTACGGGTGAGAGCGGGACCGAACTCAGATACGACCCCGGCACAGCTCCAGCAGGGTCATGGCGAGGCCGGTGCCCGGCTTGCCGAGGGCGTCCCGGTAGCGGGCGAGGATCTCCATCTCGCGGGACAGGTGCACCCGCCGTCCGCCGGAGGCGATACGGGTCTGCTGGACGACGGAGGAGACGGCCATCCGCTCCTGGATGAGACCGATGATCCGGTCGTCGAGCGCGTCGATGCGCTCCCGGGCGTCGGCGATGGTCGCTTCCGGCGCGGTGTCCGGCGCGGTGGTGGTCATGTCGGGCTCCTCGGTGGGATGGGTGCCCCGGAAACGACACGACCCGGAAAACGACAGGCGCCCCGGGCCTTGTCGGCCCGGGGCGCCTGGGAAGTCGCTTGGCGGTTCGCTCAAGCAGCACGACCATGGCAGCCGGCGGGCCGGATGCCATAGGTAAAGAAGCGGGTCGTCTGCGTGAGCATGCGCCCAGTATGGCACGGCACCTTCCCGGCCGACCGGGCGGCCTCCCACGCCCACCCCGCTAGAATCGGAAACACAGACCCCCGCCCCACCGCCGGAAGGCAAGGCACCCCGTGTCATCAGCGACTCCCGCTGCCGCCAGCCCCGACACCGTTCTGGTCGTCGACTTCGGCGCGCAGTACGCCCAGCTCATCGCCCGTCGCGTCCGCGAGGCGCGGGTCTACAGCGAGATCGTGCCGAGCACCATGCCGGTCCAGGAGATGCTCGCCAAGAAGCCCGCGGCGATCATCCTCTCCGGAGGCCCCTCGTCCGTGTACGAGGCGGGCGCGCCCACCCTCGACCGTGAGATCTTCGAGTCCGGCGTCCCGGTCTTCGGTATGTGCTACGGCTTCCAGCTGATGGCGCAGACCCTCGGCGGAACCGTCGACAACACCGGGTCGCGCGAGTACGGCCGTACCGACCTGCACGTCTCCCGGAACTCCTCCACCCTCTTCGAGGGCACCCCGGACGAGCAGCACGTGTGGATGTCGCACGGCGACGCCTGCTCCGCCGCCCCCGAGGGCTTCACGGTCACCGCGTCCACGGACGTCGTCCCGGTCGCCGCGTTCGAGAACGACGAGAAGAAGCTCTACGGCGTCCAGTACCACCCCGAGGTCATGCACTCCACGCACGGCCAGCAGGTGCTGGAGCACTTCCTGTACCGCGGTGCCGGCCTTGAGCCGAACTGGACCACCGGCAACGTGATCGAGGAGCAGGTCGAGGCCATCCGCCGGCTGGTCGGCGACAAGCGCGCGATCTGCGGTCTGTCCGGCGGTGTCGACTCCGCCGTGGCCGCCGCCCTCGTCCAGAAGGCCATCGGCTCCCAGCTGACCTGCGTCTACGTCGACCACGGCCTGATGCGCAAGGGCGAGACCGAGCAGGTCGAGAAGGACTTCGTCGCGGCCACCGGCGTCCAGCTGAAGGTCGTCGACGCCGAGGAGCGCTTCCTGAAGGCGCTGGCCGGGGTCAGCGACCCCGAGGAGAAGCGGAAGATCATCGGCCGGGAGTTCATCCGCGTCTTCGAGCAGGCGCAGGCCGAGATCATCGCCGACGAGGGCCCGGCCGTGGAGTTCCTGGTCCAGGGCACCCTCTACCCGGACGTGGTCGAGTCCGGCGGCGGCACCGGCACCGCGAACATCAAGTCCCACCACAACGTCGGCGGCCTGCCCGAGGACCTCGAGTTCAAGCTGATCGAGCCGCTGCGCAAGCTGTTCAAGGACGAGGTCCGCATGGTCGGCCAGGAGCTGGGCCTGCCGGACGAGATCGTCCAGCGCCAGCCCTTCCCCGGCCCCGGCCTCGGCATCCGCATCGTCGGCGAGGTCACCAAGGAGCGGCTGGACCTGCTGCGCGAGGCCGATGCCATCGCCCGCGAGGAGCTGACCGCGGCCGGCCTGGACCGCGACATCTGGCAGTGCCCGGTGGTCCTGCTCGCCGACGTCCGCAGCGTGGGCGTCCAGGGCGACGGCCGCACCTACGGCCACCCGATCGTGCTGCGGCCCGTCTCCTCCGAGGACGCGATGACCGCCGACTGGTCGCGACTGCCGTACGACGTCCTCGCCAAGATCTCGACCCGCATCACCAACGAGGTCAAGGACGTCAACCGAGTGGTCCTCGACGTGACGTCGAAGCCGCCGGGCACGATCGAGTGGGAGTAACCCCTAGGTGCGCTTGAGCGTACGCAGGGGCTCACCGGGCTTCCAGACTTCGGCGACGAGGTAGGTGTCGTTCTCGACGTAGGTCCGCACGACCTCCGTCAGCTCGGTGCGGAAGAGGTGGAACGGCTGCGGCGGTTCCACCTCTTTCACGTATGCGGCCTTGGCGTCACCGTCCCCGACCTCGAACGCCCGCCCGCTGACCCGGACGTCCCCGCTGCCCACGTCGGCGCCCGGATTGGCCTGGAGCGCGAAGCGGGGGTCGCGCAGCAGGTCGAGCGCTTTGAGGGAGCCCGGCATCATGCCGAGCCACAGCTCCCCGCCCAGGAAACGGACCTCCAGACCGCTGGTGCGGGGAGAGCCGTCCTTCCGGAGCGTCGCGAGGACGTGGTGCCGGTGGGCGCCGAAGCGCTCCTCGGCGACGACTGCGAGTCCGGGTGCGTCGATGGTGAAGGATGCCCAGTTCATGCGCCCAGTCTCCTTGCCAATCCCGACAACCTCTGTCGGGTATTCGTCGCGTACGTCATCTTTACAAAACAGCTCTGCCCTTTTGCGCTGACCGGCGGTAACTTCCGGCTCGTACAGCAATCCCCACGCTGGAGGATCTATGCATGGGCCCAACCCGCCCCTGCCGCTGCCCACCGACCAGTTGCGGTTCGCCATGCCGCCGATGCACGAGTCGGTCGAGGACGAGCGCCGGCACCGCAAGGAGCGGCTCGCCGGCGCCCTGCGGATCTTCGGACGGGCCGGGTTCGAGGACGGGGTGTCCGGGCACATCACCGCCCGCGACCCGGAGTTCACCGACTGCTTCTGGGTCAACCCGTTCGGCATGCCGTTCAAGCACGTCACCGTCGGCGATCTCGTCCTCGCCAACAAGGACGGCCAGGTCGTCGAGGGCCGCTACCACGTCAACCAGGCCGCGTTCACCGTGCACGCCCAGGTGCACGCCGCCCGGCCGGACGTCGTCGCCGTCGCTCACTGCCACTCCGTGCACGGCCGCGCCCTCGCCGCCCTCGGCGACCTCGTCGAACCCATCACCCAGGAGAGCTGCGCCTTCTACGAGGACCTCGCCCTGTACGACAGCTACACCGGGGTCACCGTCGACGCCGACGAGGGCCGCCGGATCGCCATGGCACTGGGCTCCCGCAAGGCCCTCGTCCTGCGCAACCACGGGCTGCTCACCGTCGGCGACTCGGTGGACGCGGCGGCCTGGTGGTTCCTCTCCCTGGAACGGTCCTGCCAGGTGCAGCTGCTCGCCAAGGCGGCGGGCCGGCCGGTGCTCATCGACCACAAGATGGCCGTCGCCACCCGCGAACAGCTCGGCGGCGACCTGGTGGCCTGGATCAACTACCAGCCGCTGTGGCAGGACATCAGTCGCAGCGAACCGGACCTGCTCAGCTGAAGCCGCCCGAGGCGGACCCGCTCAGCCGAAGCCCCTGAGCATCACCGCCTTGGTCGTCGCGAACTCCTCGTCCGTGAGCACCGCGGCACGGAGCGGAGCGGTCCGGGGGTGATCCGGATCGTGCTGCCGTCGAAGGCCCAGGTCCCGTCCCGCTGGATGATCTCGGCCACACGGAGATTCTCGCAGCCGGGTCAACACGGCGGTTCCGGCTTCACCCGCGGTGACCCTGTCCGGTCGCCCCGGAGGGCCTGAGGTAGGGCACAATTCGCTGTCATCACAGGGGAGTTGCCGGGCCGCCCAGCGCACCGCGGGTACCGGCGGCCGGGTCGGCAGGTCGTGGGGAAGGCGGGCGTCGGGCGTGGCGGTACAGGAGGCGAGAGGCGACACGGGTGCCGAGGGCGTCCACGAGGGCGGCTGCACCTGCGGGGACTGTCCGCACGGTGCCCGGCAGGGACACCGGCGGGCCGTCGCGGCGTTTCTGCGCCGACGCGACGAGTTCGCCGTCGGCCTCGGCCTGCCGGCGGCCGTGGCGCACTCGGCCTCGGCGTCCCGCCAGTGGGTCTCCGAGGAACTGACCCAGCGGGCCGAGGCCGTCGCCGAACAGAGTCGGGCCGAGGGCGCGGTACGGCTCGCCCGGCTGTGGCTGCGGACCGTGTACACCGTGTGGGGCGCGGTCACCGTGCTGCTGCTCGGCGAGGCACTCACCGCGATCGGCGCGGGCTGGACCGGCGCCCGCACCGCGGCCCTGCTCGCCGCGCTCGCCGTCGCCGTCGCGCTGACCGCCGCCTGCTTCCTGCACCGGGCGCGCGGCGGAGCGCTCGCGCCGGTGATCGGAGAGGACAACCGCCTCTCCACCTCCCGGACCGTTGCCGCCTGCTGGGTGCTGTTCGTCGGCTACGCCGTCCTGCTGCTGGCCGCCCGCCTGGCCGCCGCCTCCGGCCACGCCGAACGTGACGCGCTGATCTCCGGCCTCGACCTCGCGCGCGGGGCGGGCGTGGTGACCGTCCTCGCCGTGGTGTGCGGCATCGCCGTCCTGGTCCGCCGGGTGGTGGGCGTGCGCGTCCTCGCCCAGCGGCTCCAGAAGGTGCCGGCCCACCGCCCGCGCGCCGCCGACCTCCTCACCGACGACTCCGGGCGGGGTGCCTTCGCCGACATCCAGTACGTCGCCATCAGCGCCGTCGCCCTGCTGTTCGCCGCCGTACGGCTGGCCCGCCGCCCCGACCAACTGCCCGACCTGCCCTGGGGCCTGGGCGTGATCGTGCTGATCTCGGCCGCGACCTATCTGGCCGGCAAGTACTCCGAGGGCGGCCGACCGGTGATCCTCTCGGTGGTCCGCGCCCGCGAACCGGGCGACCTCGACGGCCCGATCCGCACCGGCGACGACATCGAGATCCGCGGCAGCGGCTTCGTCCCGCCCGGCTCCCACACCGCCGACCGGCTCTCCCGCATGGTCGTCCGCATCGGCGCGGTCGACGTCCACGTCCCCCTGGTCCCGGTCACCGGCGGCTTCCGCAACCCCACCGACACCACCCTGACCGTGCCCGTACCGGTCGAGGTGGAGCCGGGCTCGGTGGAGGTGCAGGTGGTGACCGCGGCCGGGGTGGCGACCAACCGGTGCATCGTCGTCGTGACGGAGTGAACGACCGGCGAGACGAGGCAAGAACGGCAGACCGATGAGCGAGAGGGTCCTGTAGGCGACACCGACGGATCCCCACGGACAACCGACGTCCGACGCCGACGACCGCGCCGCGGCCCCGGACCTTGCGGTTTCGCCCGCTTCGAGAGCGTCACCCGGAACCCCGGCGTTGCCTTCTCCCCCTCGGGGACTGACCACCGTGGGCCGCATCCTCGGCCGCCCCGTGCGGCAGATCCGGTCCGGATCCGACCGGCCCGCCGCTCGCACGAGGACCCGAAATGCGGAATTCCATCCGGGAGAGGATTGAACGATCCTCCTTTGTCATACGTATTGTCAGGTGAGGAGTGGCACGGCGGGCGAAAGGCGGCTGGCAGCGATGACTCACGGCATGCGGACGGACACGCACACCCCCCGGCTGGACAGCCCCCGCAGCTGGCGGGACACCGCCGGCCACTACGCCCTGCTGCCGCTGCGCCTCTTCCTCGGCGTCACCTTCGTCTACGCCGGCCTGGACAAGCTCACCGACAGCGCCTTCATGAAGTCCGGCGGCGTCGGCTCGATCGGGGAGACCATGCGCGCGGCCCGTGACTCCGCCGCCGCCCCGGCCCTGATCGACCTGGCCCTGAAGAGCCCGGTCGGTTTCGGCTACGCCATCGCCCTCGGCGAGCTGGCCGTCGGTATCGCCATCCTGCTCGGCCTGTTCGGCCGGCTGGCCGCCCTCGGTGGCGCGCTGATCTCGCTCAGCCTCTGGCTGACGGTGAGCTGGGCGACCACCCCCTACTACTACGGCAACGACCTCGCCTATCTGATGGCCTGGCTTCCCCTGATCCTCGCCGGCACCCCCTACCTTTCCCTGGACGCCGCCTGGCGGGCCCGACGGTGGGCCGGCGGCTACCGCTGACCGCTCTCGGCGCCACTCCGTCTGCGTATCCCCCGGGTCAGCAGGGCCGTGACACCGGCCAGGACGAGGCCGCCCACGACCAGCGGGACGACCATGAACCACGGGATCTCCCACAGACCGCCCGCGTCCCCCGCATAGACCGCACCGGTGACGGTGAGGAAGAGCCCGGCGACCAGCTTCCCGGGCTGGAACTCATGACGCAGCACGGCTGACCTCCACCTGTCCCACTCCGACGCCGAGCGTGAGGTCCAGCGTGCCGGACTTCCCGGCACCCTTGGCCGGTGCCAGCGTCACGTCCTGGTGCCTGCCGGGCTCCACGTCCACATCCTTTCCGTCGTCCCCGGGCAGACGGATGTCGCCCATCCCCACATCGATGCTCATCCGCACGGTCGCGTCCGCCGGCAGGATCACCTTCAACTGCCCCGCACCCACCCGGGCGTCCGTGGCGACCGTCTGCCCCTCGGCCGGATGCACCCGGGTCAGATCCAGAGTGCCCCGCCCGGTGCCGAGGTCGTAGGCGGACCGCAGCTGGGCCGTCTCGGCCGGCTTCCAGGACGCGTTCCGCCAGTGGGCGGTGATGTCCCGGGGCAGGGCCGCCGCCCCGGCCAGCAGGGCCGCCGTGACCAGCGCCAGGAACACCGTCCCGGCCCCGGTCCGGCCGAGGAACGCGCTGAGCGTGACGCCCAGTCCGAACACCACCAGCGCGCACGCCAGACCGGTCTGGAGGCTGGTGCCCAGCGGGTGCGTGTGCCAGCCGAGCCCGGTGCCCAGGCCGCCCGCCAGCAGGGCCAGCAGGAACACCCAGCCGCCGATCCAGCGCGGGCCGCGCGGGCCGCGCGGTCTCGGGGGCGTGGTGTGCGGCGGGGGTATGGAGCCGGGGTGCGTCCAGGGGCTCGGGACCCCGACGTCCACGACCGAGGTGAGATCCCGCCGGCGGGCGTCGCCCGGCCCCCACAGATAGCCGGTGCCGCCGACATGGCTGCCGTCCTTGACGATCGGCTCCCGCCACCAGGAGGGATACGTGGTGACGACCGGCGGCGCCTGGGCCTCCGGCGGGGCGTCGGCGGCGGCCTGCGCGGCCAGCGGGTCGGGGTCGGGGGCGCCACGGCGCCGCGACCAGTACCCGGCGCCCGCGAGCAGCAGCGAGAGCACCGTCGCGAACGCCAGCACCCCGCCGTTTCTCAGCATCGTCAGGAAGATCCCGCAGCCGACCAGCGCGAACAGCACGGCGGCCAGCGCCTGGCCGTCGACCCGGCCCGTGAACAGCTTGCGGACCTCGTTCTGCTCCTCGTCCTCGTACGGCACCAGGAGCCAGGCGAAGCCGTAGAAGATGAGGCCCAGGCCGCCGGTCGCGGACAGCACGGCCAGCGTGATCCGGAAGATCACCGGGTCCAAGTCGGTCTGCCGGCCGAGTCCCGCGCACACGCCCGCGATCATCTTGTGCCGGCGGTCGCGCCGGAACCGGCCGGGAGCCTCGGCGCCCTCCTGCCGCTCCGGCTCGTCCGCGGGGGACCGGGTGCCGGTCCGGGAGTGGGTGTGTGCGTGGATGTGTGCGTGGGTGTGGGTGTCTCCAGCGCCGGTGCTGCTGCCGGCGGCGGTGCCGGCGCCGGCCGCTTCCGTCCCTTCCGTCGCGGCGGGCGCGGCATCCGTCGGCCCGGTGCCCGGGGCCGGGCGCGGGCCGGGGCCGGGTCCCGGACCCGTCGCGGCGTGCTCGTGATCCGTCATGCGTCCATGGTGACGGCCCGTCCGCCGCCGCGGCAGTCGGGACGACCCTGGGCCAACCCTGAAATCGGCCCTGAGACGGGGCGGGGAAGCGTTCGCGCGGCTCGGGCCGCCGACCGATCCGCCCACCCGGACCGGCCCCGACGGAAGATCAGGGGCGTCTCGGGGGCCGACCCTGATGCCCTGCCCCGCCGGCCGTGTGACCATCGTTGGCATGCCGGAAGCCGCAAGCCTGCCACTCGACGACCCGCGGCCGCCGCGCAAGCTCTACCGCAGCAGCGACGGACGCTGGCTCGGCGGAGTGGCGCGGGGCCTCGCCGGGCATCTCGGGCTGCCCGTCATCTGGGTGCGGCTCGCCTTCGTCGGCCTGTTCATGGCCGACGGGCTCGGAGCGCTGCTGTACGCCGCGTTCTGGTTCTTCGTCCCGCTCGGCGTCGGCGGCGTCAGCGACCAGAAGCCGTCGCTTGTGGGCACGGAGACCTCACCGGACGGCCGCCGCAGACTGGTGGCCCGCAAGCCGGACCGGGGCCAGATCGTCGCACTGCTCCTCATGGTCATCGTGTCCATGGTCTTCGTCGGCAGCGTCGATCTGGACAGCGCGGCCAAGGCCTATCTGGTGCCCGCCGTGCTCGTCGCGGCCGGTGTCGCCCTCGTCTGGCGCCAGGCGGACAACGCCCGCCGGGCCCGCTGGGTCGAGGCCGGCCGCCGGCGCCGAACCCTGACCCTGCTGCGCGCGGCCGGCGGTGTCCTGCTCGTCACGGCCGGTGTCTCCGCCGTCTTCGTGCTCCAGGGCTCGGCCGCACACCTCGGCGCGGTCCTCCAGGCCGCGCTCGCCGTCCTCGTCGGCATCACCCTGCTCGCCGGCCCCTACCTGGTCCGTATGACCCAGGACCTGTCCGAGGAGCGCCTGATGCGCATCCGCGCCCAGGAGCGCGCCGAGGTCGCCGCCCATGTCCACGACTCCGTGCTGCACACCCTCACCCTGATCCAGCGCAACGCCGACAACGCGAACGAGGTGCGCCGCCTCGCCCGCGCCCAGGAGCGCGACCTGCGCACCTGGCTGTACAAGCCGGAGGGCACCGGCAAGGACGAGGCCGACGAGCCGGACACGGTCGCCGAGGCGGTGCGGCGCAACGCCGCCGAGGTGGAGGACAAGCACGGCGTGCCCATCGAGGTCGTCATCGTCGGCGACTGCCCGCTGGACGAGAGGACCGCCGCGCAGATGCAGGCCGCGCGCGAGGCGATGGTGAACGCCGCCAAGTACGGTGGCGAGGGCGGTGCCGTACAGGTCTATGCCGAAGTCGAGGGAAAGACGGTCTTCGTGTCCGTGCGGGACCGCGGTCCCGGCTTCGACCTCGACGCGATACCCGCCGACCGCATGGGCGTTAGAGAATCGATCATCGGCCGCATGGAACGCAACGGCGGCACGGCCCGGCTGCGGGCGGTGCCCGACGGCGGCACCGAGGTCGAGCTGGAGATGGAGAGGGCGGAGAAGACGTCATGAGCGACGCGACCGAGGCGAACGGCACGGCGGGAGCGGCGGAGGCGGACCGGTCCGGCCGGCCCGACAACGGCGGCGCGGGTGGGCGGCACGTACGGGTGGTGCTCGTGGACGACCACCGGATGTTCCGCACCGGCGTCCAGGCCGAGATCGGCCAGACCGCCGAGACCGGGGTCGAGGTGGTCGGCGAGGCCGCGGACGTCGACCAGGCGGTCGCGGTCATCACCGCGACCCGGCCCGAGGTGGTGCTCCTCGACGTCCACCTGCCGGGCGGCGGCGGGGTCGAAGTGCTGCGCCGGTGCGCCGCGTTGACGGCGGACGCCGAGCGGCCCGTCCGCTTCCTGGCGCTGTCCGTGTCGGACGCGGCCGAGGACGTCATCGGGGTGATCCGGGGCGGCGCCCGCGGCTATGTCACCAAGACCATCACCGGCACCGACCTGGTCGACTCGATCTTCCGTGTCCAGGAGGGCGATGCCGTCTTCTCCCCGCGGCTGGCCGGGTTCGTCCTGGACGCCTTCGCCTCCACCGACGCCCCGCCGGTGGACGAGGACCTGGACCGCCTCACCCAGCGGGAACGCGAGGTGCTGCGCCTGATCGCCCGTGGCTACGCCTACAAGGAGATCGCCAAGCAGCTGTTCATCTCGGTGAAGACGGTCGAGTCCCATGTCTCGGCGGTGCTGCGCAAGCTCCAGCTGTCCAACCGGCACGAGCTGACCCGCTGGGCGACCGCGCGCCGGCTGGTCTGACCCGTACGGACCTGACCCCGCTCGACCTCCCCCTACGGGCCCTGACCCCTACGGGCTTGCCCCCGCCCGGCCCTCACCCGGCGCGAACCCCGCGCGCACCTCACCCTCGCTCCTACCCTCAGGCCACCCTCGTCGCCCCAGCGAACGGCATCTCGTCGACCGGGGCCAGGCGGACCGGTGCGGACGGGTTCGGGGCGTGGATCATCTGGCCGTTGCCCACGTAGATGCCGACGTGACTGATCCCGGAGTAGAAGAACACCAGGTCACCCGGCTGGAGTTCGGAGCGGGAGACCCGCCGGCCCGCGTTGATCTGGGCGTAGGTGGTGCGCGGCAGGGAGATGCCGGCGGAGCGGTAGGCGGCTTGCACCAGGCCCGAGCAGTCGAAGGCGTTGGGGCCGGTGGCGCCCCACACATAGGGGCTGCCGAGCTTGTCGTAGGCGTAGGTGACGGCCGCCGCCGCACGTGTGGTGGGCGGAGCGGGGGAGGAGGACCCGGCCGGCTCCAGCGGCTTCCGCGGGTCCGCGGCCGACCGGGAGACGTGTCCGCCCGTGCCGTCGGCACCGGTGACCTCGGTGCGCTGCCGCGGGGTCAGCCGCGCGAGCAGCCGCCGGGCCTCGTCCAGCTTTCCGGTGACGGTCCTCTTGTGCCGTCTCAGCTCCGCCTGCCGTGACCGCAGCGAGGTCAGCTCGATGCGCGCGGCACCGCGCAACCGCTCGATCTCCCGTAGCTGCTCGCGGACCCCCGACACCGCGACGGCCTGCCGGTCACCGGCCCGCTCGGCGAACGCGGCGCCGGCCAGGTACCGGTCGGGGTCGCTGGAGAGGGCCAGTTGCCAGGCCGGGTCGATGCCGCCGTCCCGGTACTGTGCCGCCGCCATCGAACCCAGCGTTTCCCGGGCCGAGTTGAGCTTCTCCTGCTTGCGGGCGGTCTCGTCCTGAAGCGCGGTCAGCCGCCCCTGGGCCGCGTCGGCCTTCTCCTTCGCCCCGTTGTACTTCTCGGTGGTGGCCTCGGCCTCTCGGTACAACGTGTCCACCTTGGCCTTCACCTGCGCCGGCGTCAGCTGTGGCTCGGCGTGCCCCGTCCCGTCGAAGCCCGTCGCGGTGGCCGCGCCCGCCAGAGCGAGCGTCGCGGCCGTGCGGGCCGTATGGCCGCTGAGCGAGCGTTGTGGGGGCTTGCGGTGCGCTGCCACCTGGACCGTCACGTCCTTCCGTCCGACTCGTACGACCGAGCGGTCAGTACGCCCGGCGGCGGCCCACACAGGGGGACCGGGCCGTCGCCGGGCCTTTCTCGGGGGTGGTGGCCGACTGCCTCCCTGGTCGGGCGGCGGTGGGGAGCCGGTCACCTGGGGGAGGACGCTAGGCCGGACGGTGACGAGTGGGTAACGCACTGTACGGAACTGGCTGCGACGGACCGGGATGTGACCGTATGTGACCGTGCTGCCGCACCGGAGTCGTCCCCTTCACGCAGCGTGGTGACCGAAGCGCGCAAAGCGGGACCTCTGGGAGTCGTGGGGTGCTATGGAGCGCATATATGCAAGATCCATGGGGCCGGTCGGCGGGCCCGGTGGCCGGAGGGCCGAGGCCTCCTGGCTAGGCTCCGGCACCATGGACGTACTCATCCATCTCTTCGTCGGCTTGCACATCATCGGTATCGCCGCGCTGCTCGGTGGTTTCCTCACCCAGATGAAGGCGATGGGCCAGGGCGCCGCCCGGTTCGTGCCCGGCATGCTGCACGGCGCGCTCACCATGCTGGTCACCGGCGTGGCCCTCGTCGGCCTCAACCAGGCCGACGACCACCACGTCAACACCCTCAAGATCGGCGTGAAGCTGGCCCTGCTGATCGTGATCCTCGGCCTGGTCTACGTGAAGCGCGACGAGGAGCGGATCGACAAGGGCCTCTTCGGGCTGGTCGGCCTGCTGACCACGGCCAACATCTTCATCGCCGTCCTGTGGACCTGATCTCCGGTACCCCGGGTCAGCCCGGCCGCACCACACTGTGGACGGCCGGCTCGCCGGCGCCGGAGACCGGCTCCTCGCGGACGTAGGCGCCCGGCCTGGGGGCGTGGATCATCATGCCGTCGCCCGTGCAGAGCCCGACATGGCTGACGTCGTCGTGGAAGAAGACCAGATCGCCGGGGCGGGCCTCGGCCGGCCGGACAGGAGTGCCGGCGGCGGCCTGCTCGCGCGCGGTGCGCGGGAGGGTGACGCCGGCGGACTTCCAGGCCGCCTGGGTCAGGCCCGAGCAGTCGTAGGAGCCGGGACCGGCGGCGCCCCACACGCACGGCTTGCCGAGCTGGGCGCGGGCGAAGGCGACGGCCTTCCTGGCCTTGGTCGCGTGCCCGCCGGACGGCGCGGCGGCGCCCTGGGCGGTCCGCTGCGACAGCAGCACGCGCGCGTGGGCGAGCTTTTTCTGCACGGCCGCCTTGGCCGCCTTCGGACCGCTCGCGGCGGCCTCCGCCCGGCTGCCCGCGGGGCCCGCGACGGCGCTGTCCCGGGCGGGCACGACGGAAACCTCCTGGGCGGCGGTGTCCCGGGCGGCCACGACGGAGGAGTCCGGGGCGGGAACGCCCGCGGTGTCCCACCCGGGCCCGGCGGCGGCCGCGTCCCACGCGTGCGGGGTGACGGCCGTGTTCCGAACGGACGGGACGGCGGCCGTGTCCCGGGCGGGGCCGGCGGTGCGCGGGGCCGGGCCCGCGCCGCGCTGGAGCGGGATCGTGCCGCGGCCGGGGGTGGTGCCGCGCTGCGCGGGAAGGGTGCGGGGCTGGGACGCGCGCCGGGCGACCTCGTCCCGGAGCCGCTGCAGGCTGTCCGCGTGCCGCCGCGGGGCCTCGGCCCGCTCCGCCGACTCGGTCTGCCCGGTCTGCCCGGCCCGCTCGTTCCGAACGGCCCGCTCGGTCCGAAGAGCCCGCTCCTTACTCGTGCCGGACGTCCCGGCCGCCGACTCCGCCCGGCGGTAGAGATCGTCGATCTTCCGCTCGACCTCCTCCAGGCTCGGCTTGCCGTGACCGGCCGCGGGGGTGGCCTCGGCGCTCTGGGAGAGCACGGCCACGGAGGTGAGGGCGGCGGTGGCGAGGGCTGGGGTGCGGATGCCCGCTCCCGGGGTCCCGCCGGGGCGCGGCTTGCGGTGCGACGCCAAGAGAGGCGACTCCTTCCGTGCTGCCGCCTACCGGGTTAGCTGTCGGGTTCGGGCGGTTGCTTGGAAGGGTTGCCCTACGGCGTCGTCCCGGGCGGGAGTCGGCCGATTCACCCCAGGATCGGTGGGTCCCCGGCTCCGGGCACCGTGCGGGGGCGCGCCGGACTCGGCGGAGGCCGCGCGGCCCGGCGACGTTCGCCGGAGGGGGGTCGTGCGGCCTGACGGCAACCTAGCCAACTCGTGTGTCTTCTGTGAAGGTTGGTGCGAGGTATGTCCGATACATTTCCGTGACCTGAGAGTGGTTTCACGCCCGCGTGACCAGGCGCTTCCGTTCCGTAAACGGTGGGCGGGCCTGCCGAGGCGAAGATCGGCCCTTCTGGAAACCGGTCATGTTCCGGGGACGGCGACCGGTTGTCGGTGGGGCGCCCTAGACTCGGAGAGCGATGAGCAGCCTCTTTGACGACAGCTTCCTGGCGGACCTCCAGACCCCTCGCGGGCACCAGGAGGAACCCCCACCGCCGCCCGAGGACGATCACGCTCCGGAGTCGATTCCGGACGATCTGTTCGGCGGGAAGTTCGACGTGCCGCCGGACCGGGACGCGTACTACCGCGACGGCGCTCCGCGCCCGGTGATCGACTCGGCGGCGCTCCTGGAGGGGCTGAACGACAACCAGCGCGCCGCGGTCGTGCACGCCGGCTCCCCGCTGCTCATCGTCGCCGGCGCCGGCTCCGGCAAGACCCGCGTGCTCACCCACCGCATCGCCCACCTGCTCGCCGAGCGGAACGTGCACCCGGGCCAGATCCTCGCGATCACCTTCACCAACAAGGCCGCGGGCGAGATGAAGGAGCGGGTCGAGCAGCTCGTCGGCCCGCGCGCCCACGCGATGTGGGTGATGACCTTCCACAGCGCGTGCGTGCGGATCCTGCGCCGTGAGTCGAAGAAGCTGGGCTTCACGTCGTCGTTCTCGATCTACGACGCGGCCGACAGCAAGCGCCTGATGGCCCTGGTCTGCCGCGACCTGGACCTCGACCCGAAGCGCTTCCCGCCCAAGTCCTTCAGCGCCAAGATCAGCAACCTGAAGAACGAGCTGATCGACGAGGAGGACTTCGCCGCCCAGGCCACCGACGGCTTCGAGAAGACCCTCGCCCAGGCCTACGCGCTGTACCAGTCGCGGCTGCGCGAGGCGAACGCGCTGGACTTCGACGACCTGATCATGACGACGGTCAACCTGCTGCGCGCCTTCCCCGACGTCGCCGAGCACTACCGCCGCCGTTTCCGGCACGTCCTGGTCGACGAGTACCAGGACACCAACCACGCCCAGTACGCCCTCGTCCGCGAGCTGGTCGGCACGGGCGAGCGTGCCGCCGAGGACGTCGACACCCCGCCCGGCGAGTACGACCTCCCGCCCGCCGAACTCTGCGTCGTGGGTGACGCGGACCAGTCGATCTATGCCTTCCGGGGTGCGACGATCCGCAACATCCTCCAGTTCGAGGAGGACTACCCGGACGCGACGACGATCCTGCTGGAGCAGAACTACCGCTCCACGCAGACCATCCTGTCCGCCGCCAACGCGGTCATCGAGCGCAACGAGTCCCGCCGCCCGAAGAACCTGTGGACCAACGCCGGGCAGGGCGCCGGGATCGTCGGGTACGTCGCGGACACCGAGCACGACGAGGCCCAGTTCGTCGCCGACGAGATAGACCGCCTGGTCGACGCCGGCAAGGCACGCGCGGGAGACGTCGCCGTCTTCTACCGCACCAACGCCCAGTCCCGTGTCTTCGAAGAGGTCTTCATCCGCGTCGGCCTGCCCTACAAGGTCGTCGGCGGTGTCCGCTTCTACGAGCGCAAGGAGGTCCGGGACGTCCTCGCCTACCTGCGGGTCCTCGCCAACCCCGAGGACTCTGTGCCGCTGCGCCGCATCCTCAACGTGCCCAAGCGGGGCATCGGCGACCGCGCGGAGGCGATGATCGACGCGCTCTCCCAGCGCGAGAAGATCAGCTTCCCGCAGGCCCTGAAGCGCGTGGACGAGGCGTACGGCATGGCCGCGCGCTCCACGAACGCGGTCAAGCGGTTCAACACGCTGATGGAAGACCTGCGCACCATCGTGGAGTCCGGCGCCGGACCGGCCACCGTCCTCGAAGCGGTCCTCGAACGCACCGGCTACCTGGCCGAATTGCAGGCATCCACCGACCCGCAGGACGAGACCCGGATCGAGAACCTCCAGGAACTCGCGGCCGTTGCCCTGGAGTTCGAGCAGGAGCGCGGCGAGGGCGAGCAGAGCACACTCGCCGACTTCCTGGAGCAGGTGGCCCTGGTCGCCGACTCCGACCAGATCCCCGACGAGGAGGACGGCGACGGCGTCATCACGCTGATGACCCTGCACACCGCCAAGGGCCTGGAGTTCCCGGTCGTGTTCCTCACCGGCATGGAGGACGGCGTCTTCCCGCACATGCGCGCCCTCGGCCAGACGAAGGAGCTGGAGGAGGAGCGGCGCCTGGCGTACGTCGGCATCACGCGCGCGCGGGAGCGGCTGTACCTCACGCGCTCGGCGATGCGCAGCGCCTGGGGCCAGCCGTCGTACAACCCGCCCTCCCGCTTCCTCGAGGAGATCCCGCCCGCCCATGTGGAGTGGAAGCGGACGGGAGCGGCGGCACCGGTGTCCTCCGGGCCGGCGTCCGGGATCGCGGCCTCGCTGTCCTCGACCCGTTCACGCTCCTCGGCGTCGGGCGCGTCCGGGTTCGCCACGCGGCGCACGGCGGAGAAGCCGGTGGTCGCACTGACCGTCGGGGACCGGGTCACGCACGACCAGTTCGGCCTCGGCACGGTCGTCGCGGTGAAGGGCACGGGCGCGAACGCGGAGGCGACGATCGACTTCGGCGACGCCAAGCCGAAGCGGCTGCTGCTGCGGTACGCACCGGTGGAGAAGCTGTAAACCGAAGGGGCCCTCGCCGGACGGGGGCCCCTTGTCGACGATGTCCTGCGTGGTTACGTCGGGTCCAGCCCGTGACTGCGCAGCCACGGCAGCGGGTCTATGGCGGCGCCGCCCGCCGGTCGTACCTCGAAATGCAGGTGCGGACCGGTGGAGTTGCCGGAGTTGCCGGAGTAGGCGATCGGCTGGCCGGCCTTGACGGCCGTACCGGAGGCGACGCGGTAGCTGGAGAGGTGGCAGTACCAGGTCTCCGTGCCGTCCTTCGCCGTCAGGATCAGCATGTTGCCGTAGGCGCTGTTCCACTTGGTGGTGACGGTGCCGTCGGTGGCGGCCATCACCGTGGTGCCGTAGGAGACCGGGAAGTCGATGCCCGTGTGCACGGACATCCAGTTGATGCCCGCCTGGCCGTAGTAGGCGCTGAGCCCGTGCTGTGCGACCGGCAGCGCGAACTTCGGGCGCAGCCGCTCCTTGAGGGCGGCCTCCGCGGCCGCCTTCTTCTTCTCCAGCTCCTGCTGCGCCTTGAGGTCGATCCGCTCCTGGGTACGGCTCGCCCGGTCGGCGAAGTCGTCGGCGCCGGCGGAGAGGGTCTTGAGCTGGGTGTCCAGCTTGCTGTTGGCGACCGCCGGCTTGACCGGCTGCGCGTCCGCGGCGGTGGCGGAGGTGTCCTTGGAGTCGTCGGCGAGCGCCCCGACCGAGGCGGCGGCGATCCCGGCGACGCCCATGACACAGGCCGAGGGAACGGCGACGGTCAGCAGCGCGGAGCGCTTGGCGGGCGTACGGCGCCGCGAGCGGGCCGCGCTGCGCGAGCCCGCGCGGGTCGCCGGCGCCGGAATGATCTCTTCCTGACCGTCCAGCAGGTCGGTCACGGCGGGCAGTTCGCCGGTGGTCTCCGGCTCGCTCTCGCCCGAGGGGTCCGCGTCGAAGGCGGCGTCGTCGTACGCCCCCTGCTCGAACGTCTGCGGGTCTCCCATCGCCTCGAACGTCGCGGTGGCCTGCTGATCGAACGGTTCGCCACCCTGCTCGGGCTCCGCCGCCATGGCCGGTCCGGCGGAGTTCCACTGCGTGGCGTCGTACGCGCCCGTGTCGAAGGTCTGAGTGCCCCACTCCCACTGCTGGGTGGGCTCGGCGGTCCCGGACTGGTCGGGCTGGAGCCAGGCGTTCGTGTCCCACTGGCCGCTGACGCCGTTCCCGGTGGCCTGCCCTGGGACGGTCCAGGCGGTGCTGTCGTAGGCGCCGGAGTCGTAGGCGGCGAGGTGCTGGGCCGCGTACGGGTCGTAGTGCGGGGTCTGGCCGGTGTTCGTCTGCCACTGCGTGGTGTCGTACGCGCCGGTGGTCTGCTCGTTGCCCGGAAGGCTGCCGAAGAGCGGGTCGGTGTCGAAGGCCGTGCTGCTTCGGTCACCGCCGGTAAAACCGGTGGCGTCGTAACCGCCGTACGTGGTGAGGTCGTCGTAGTGGACTTCCTGTGCGCCGTACGACGCGTAGTGCGCGGTGGAGGCGTCGGAAGCCGGGGCCGGGGTGGTCATGCTCCCCGACGGGTGACGGTCGTTCACCAACTTCTCTTTCGCCTCGACAACAGGGGCTGCCAGAGCAGTGCGGCGACTGTACCCGGCAGTACCTGGGCGCGACAATCTTCCGCCGGTTTCGCGTGGGCCGGAAACGGGCATTCGGCCGTGTTTCGGGGGAGCCCGGACGCGAGTTTGGCCTGGCGTTCGAAGAGTGTTCGATGTCGAGTGGCGATGTGTCAGCTGTGTGCGGGCTGTGACCGCCGAGTGCTGCCGTGACTGCGGCCGGCCTCAGGCCACCGTCAGGCCGTCGTCGACCCGGTCCTCGGGGTGCGGGGTGTCGAGGGCCTCGCATATCCCGGCCGCCACCGCGGGATGCACGGGCAGGGCGAGATGGCCGATGCCGGTCACCCGGACATTCTGCGCGTCGAGATCGGCGTGCTCCAGGCAGGCCGTCTCCAGCGGGTCCATCAGCGAGTCCAAGTCGCTCCAGAAGCTCACGAACCGGGTCCGGCAGCCGGGCGCGGGCCGGGCCAGCTCCTCGATCACCGCCGAACCGGGCCGCATCTGCCGCACGATCGGATGCGCGTCCGCCAGCGGTGCCACCCGGGTCCCCGCGTGCGGGGTGCCGAGCGTGACCAGCGTGCGCACCCGCAGGTCACCACCGAGGCACTGAGCGTAGTAGCGCGCGATCAGGCCGCCGAGGCTGTGCCCCACGATGTCGACCCGCGCGCTGCCGGTGCGCTCGCAGATCTCCTCGATGTGCCGGCCGAGCAGCTCGGCAGCGATGCGTATGTCACAGGTCAGCGGAGAGTAGTTGAGCGACTCGATGCGCTGTCTGCCGTGCTGGGCGAGGCTGCGGCGGAGCAGGACGAACACGGAGCGGTTGTCGATGAAGCCGTGCAGCAGCACGACCGGCGGGCCGGGAGGCACCGGCAGCCGGGGAGTGCCGTCCGTAGCGGGCCGGTCCCCGGAACGGCGTTCCTGGACGAGGCCGGTCGGGTACAGCAGGAGGTGGCCGGCAAGGATCGCGGCCTCCAGGGCGGTCGCCCTGAGCAGTGTCATCGACAGTCCGGCCAGTCTGCCCGGCCACAGGCGGCGGCAGAGCGGGAGAAAGAGCGGCATTACCCAGGTGACCTTCATGGCCGACCTCCTGTCGGCACGCCGGAGGACGGCTCGACCCCCGTGTGCCCTCATGTCCCACCATGTGATTTCCCCCTCGCTGCGCGCCGTAAAACTGCCCGTTGCGGGATGCTGGAGATAACGTTCGTTCACTTCGCGACGGTGGCGGAACGCGCCAAAAGTGCGGTACTTGTCGATACGGACGGAAGCGATCGCTTCCGTGGTCGCTTGATGGAGGCAGTGATGGGTGTGGCAGCCGGTCCGATCCGCGTGGTGGTCGCCAAGCCGGGGCTCGACGGCCACGATCGTGGGGCCAAGGTCATCGCGCGCGCCCTGCGTGACGCAGGCATGGAGGTCATCTACACCGGGCTCCACCAGACGCCGGAGCAGATCGTCGACACCGCCATCCAGGAGGACGCCGACGCGATCGGCCTGTCCATCCTCTCCGGTGCCCACAACACGCTGTTCGCCGCGGTCATCGACTTGCTCAAGGAGCGGGAGGCCGAGGACATCCTGGTTTTCGGCGGCGGCATCATCCCGGAAGAGGACATCCCGCTGCTGAGGGAGAAGGGCGTCGCGGCGATCTTCACCCCGGGTGCGACGACCACCTCGATCGTGGACTGGGTCCGGGAGAACGTCCGTCAGCCGGCCGCTTCCGGGGGCTGATCGGCGGCCGCCGGCGGTTCGGTGGGCGGTGTGGGCGGGGCCAGTTCCCGCGTCATCGCCGCCCGCAGCCGCAGCGTGGTGACCAGCCGCTGGAATGCCTCCGCCCAGTACCCGCCGGCGCCCGGCGCGGCGTCCTCCCGCTCGTCGGGTATCGCCAGCAGCGCCTCCAGTCGGACCGTCTCCGCCGGGTCCAGGCAGCGCTCGGCCAGCCCCATCACCCCGCTGAAGCTCCACGGGTAACTGCCCGCATCGCGGGCGATGTTGAGGGCGTCCACGACCGCACGGCCCAGGGCCGGAGCCCACGGCACGGCGCACACGCCGAGCAGCTGGAACGCCTCCGACAGGCCGTGTGTCGCGATGAACCCGGCCACCCACGCGGCCCGTTCGGCCGGTTCCAGCGCGGCCAGCAGCTTCGCCCGCTCGGCCAGGGACACCGCGCCCGGTCCGCCCGCCTCCGGTGCCGACGGCGAGCCGAGCAGCGCCCGTGACCACGCGGAGTCCCGCTGCCGTACCGCCGCCCGGCACCAGGCCGCGTGGAGTTCGCCCTGCCAGCCGTCCGTCACCGCCAGCGCCACGATCTCCTCGGCCGTCCGCCCGCCGAGCCGCTCGGGCCAGGTGCCGAGTGGTGCGGCCTCCACCAACTGCCCCATCCACCAGGACCGTTCGCCTCGGCCTGCGGGTGGTGTGGGCACCACGCCGTCCCGCTCCATGCCGGGATCACATTCGTGCGGGGCCTCCACGACGATCGCCGGCGAGTCTCCCGTACGGTCCAGCGCCACGCACGCCATGGCCCGTACGGCCATCCGCTCGGAGAGCGCCGAACCCGGCAGCGCCGACAGCAGTTCCGCCGCCGTGGCCCGGACATTGCGGCTGCGGTCGCCCAACGCCTCTTCCAGGAACGGCTCGTCCGCGTCCGACAGCCCGGTGCGCAGCGAGTCGAGGAACATCAGCCGGTCCTCCGCCCGCTCCGTCGCCCAGGTCGACGCCAGCAGCTCGCGCCCCAGCGCGGGCGTACGGGAGCGCAGCGCGCCCAGCAGCGCGGCACGCTCGGCGAACAGCCCCTCCTGCCACAGCCGCCGCACCGCCTCGGTGTCCTTCGGATCGGGCAGCGTCGCGCCGCCGCCCGGGGCCGCGCGCAGCGCGAACCGCCAGTCCGGGTTCAGCCGGGCCAGCCACAGCGCGCGCGGGCCCGCGAACGCCAGGGCCGCCGGGCGCAGGTCCGTACGGCCCCGGGCCGCGTCGAGCAGGGCCGGCAGCGCCTGCGGAGGCGCCGCGTACCCGTGCGCGTTGGCCGCCGCGAGCCACTGCGGAAGCAGCTCCATGAGGTCCGGGGAACTGCCCCGCCGGCCGCCGGACGCACCGCCGGACCGGTCGGCCAACAGGGTGGTGAGCCTGTGTGCCGCCGCCGCGGGCAGGGCCGGGCGCGGGTCGGCGGGCGCCCGCTCCGGCCGCTGTGCCGCCGGCGCGGGCCGCAGCCCGGCCCGGCGCCGTACGGTCGCCACGGCGGCCGCGTCGAGCAGCGCGACCGGCGCCGCGCGGCCGGGTGCGCCGTGCGCCGGGGCGCGCCGGTCGGTGCCGAGGAGCGCGGTGGTGACCAGCTCTTCCCAGGAGCTATCCGGCGCTGTGGTGTTCCGGCTGGGCGGTGCCCCGTTCATCCCGTTGCCTTCCTCTCTTCCTGCGCCTGCCTGGGCGTCCCCGCGGGTGTCCGTACGGCCGGTCAGCACAGCGGTACCGCCTCGCCCGCTCCCTCCGGCCAGGCGGTGAGCGGGGTGAAACCGCGGTGGCCGCACTCGCCGAAGACCGTGACGGGAGCGCCGCCGGACAGGGCGACCAGCCGCCACAGGCCGGGCCGGGAGCGGGCCGTCCGGGACAGCGGCAGGGCCGCGTCCGTGTCGGCGTCGGCCAGCTGCCACTGGTCGCCGTCCGGGATCGGAACCACCCGGCCCAGGGTGACCGGGACCGAGTCCAGCCAGGGGTCGTCGCGCAGCGCCTCGCCGTACCGGGCCGCCGCCTCGGCGGTGGTCACCCCCGGCGGGCGGAACGCGGCCGGTGCCGGCGGGGCGAACCGCTCGCCCAGCGCGGCCCGGCGCTGACCGGCGCCTGGATACGCCGTCAGTTCCGCGTCCAAGGCCACGCCGACCGGCAGGGACAGCTCCGGTGCCCGGCCCGCCGCGCCGTAGGACAGCAGCAGCCGGGTCCGGCCGGATCCGGCGCCGTGCAGCCATATCCGGCGCGTCGTCAGTTTCGGATCCACCGAGTCGTACTGGGCGAGGACCAGCCAGCGGTCGCGCTCCGGCGGGCCGTCCGGCGCGGCGGGCAGGCCGAGCCGGGATCGGACCGTGGCCGCGAGCGGGTCCGGCAGCGCGTCGCGGCGCAGCCAGCCCTGATCGAGCAGATGCAGCAGGGCGCACTCCTCCAGCAGCCGCGCCGGCCAGCCTGCTCCGGACGCCGGGATCGACCCCAACTCCCTTACCCGGGCCGCGAGTCCGGGCGCCTGGGCGTCGACCATGCGGGCCGCCGTCTCGTCCCACAGCCCGTACCCCGCCTGCTCGGCGGCGGCCAAGCCGCCGCGCAGCAGGTCCGCCAGTCGCTGCTCCAGCTCCGTCGCGCCCGCCGTCACCCGCTCGGCCCGGCGCTCGGCCCGCCGCCGGGCGGCCTCCGGGTCGGCGGGCCCGGCCGTGGAACCCCCTTCGGCCCGTGTCCGCTTGGTCTCGGCGCGGCTGCGCCGGCCCGCGAGCCACTGCCCGGCCCAGTCCGGCGGCTGCGCGGAGGCCGGCACCGCGCCGTCGTCGCCCGACCACAGCAGAAGCAGACCGAGCGCGTGCTTGCACGGGAACTTACGACTCGGACAACTGCACTTGAATGCCGGACCGGCCGCGTCGGACAGGTCCACCACCGTCTGGTACGGCCTGCTGCCACTGCCCTTGCACAGCCCCCACACCGTCCCCTCTCCGCTCCCCGTCTCGGACCACGGCCCCGCCGCGCCGAGTTTGCTCCCCGCCTTGCGTGACGCGGCGTCAGGCGCCAGTGCCAGCACCTGCTCCGCGGTCCAGCGCACCCCCTGCTCAGTCATGTCACCGACGGTAGGCCCCACCACTGACAATCGGCCCGGCGAGCACGTCTGTGCAGGTCGGAGCGATTGTCAGTGGCGTGGTGCACGGTGGATGCCAGATCCGAACCGGCCGAGCTGGAGGGGGCCTCAGCCATGACTGTGTCCGTGCGACCGACGACCGCCGAACCCGACCGCGCAGAGAACGCACAGGCGTTGCGACCGCATGCCGAGCACGCCTTCGCGGCCGAACTCGCCGCGCTCGCCGCGCAGGACGACCGCCCGCGCCCGGCCCGCTGGAAGCTGTCGCCGTGGGCGGTGGCGACGTACCTGCTCGGCGGCACCCTGCCGGACGGCACGGTGATCACACCGAAGTACGTGGGACCGCGCCGCCTCATCGAAGTAGCCGTCACCACCCTCGCCACCGACCGCGCCCTGCTCCTGCTCGGCGTGCCCGGCACCGCCAAGACCTGGGTGTCGGAGCACCTGGCCGCCGCGGTCAGCGGTGATTCGACGCTGCTCGTGCAGGGCACGGCCGGCACCCCGGAGGAGGCGATCCGGTACGGCTGGAACTACGCACAGCTCCTCGCCCACGGCCCGAGCCGCGACGCCCTCGTACCCAGCCCCGTCATGCGCGCCATGGCCGAGGGCATGACGGCCCGCGTGGAGGAGCTGACCCGTATCCCGGCCGATGTGCAGGACACGCTGATCACCATCCTGTCCGAGAAGACCCTGCCCATCCCCGAGCTGGGCGAAGAGGTCCAGGCGGTCCGCGGCTTCAACCTGATCGCCACCGCCAACGACCGCGACCGCGGGGTCAACGACCTCTCCAGCGCGCTGCGCCGCCGCTTCAACACCGTGGTGCTGCCGCTGCCTGAGAGCGCCGACGCCGAGGTCGACATCGTCACCCGCCGGGTCGAGCAGCTCGGCCGCTCCCTCGACCTGCCGGCCGCGCCCGACGGCATCGACGAGATCCGCCGGGTCGTCACTGTCTTCCGTGAGCTGCGCGACGGCGTCACCGCCGACGGCCGTACGAAGCTGAAGTCGCCCAGCGGCACCCTGTCCACGGCGGAGGCGATCTCCGTCGTCACCAATGGCCTGGCGCTCGCCACTCACTTCGGCGACGGCGTGCTGCGCCCGGGAGACGTCGCTGCCGGCATCCTCGGGGCCGTCGTCCGCGACCCGGCGGCCGACCGGGTCATCTGGCAGGAATACCTGGAGACGGTCGTCCGCGAGCGCGAGGGCTGGACCGACTTCTACCGCGCCTGCCGGGAGGTGAGCGCATGACCGGTACCGGCGGCAGCGCGGCGTACGCCTCCGGGCCGCTGCTGCTCGGGGTGCGGCACCACGGGCCCGGTTCCGCGCGCGCGGTACGGGCCGCGCTGGACGCCGCGCGCCCGGCGGCCGTGCTGATCGAGGGGCCGCCCGAGGCGGACGCGCTGATCCCGCTGGCCGCCGACCCGGGCCTGCGACCCCCGGTCGCTCTGCTCGCCCACGCCGTGGACGAGCCCGGCCGCTCGGCCTTCTGGCCGTTCGCCGAGTTCAGCCCCGAGTGGGTGGCCATCCGCTGGGCCCTGGAGCACGGCGTCCCGGCCCGGTTCATCGACCTGCCGGCCACGCACACGCTCGCGTGGACGGAGGAATCGCGTGCGTCCACTCCCGACGGCGACGGCGACGGCGACGGGGACATGAGCGGCGATGGCGACGGAGACGGCGGTGGCGGCGGGGGCGGGGGCGGCGCTTCGGAATCCGGTCCGGTCTCCGACGGCGACCAGCTCCGCGTCGACCCGCTCGCCGTGCTCGCCGAGGCGGCCGGATACGACGATCCCGAGCGCTGGTGGGAGGACGTCGTCGAACACCGGGGGCCGGGCACCGGCGACCCCTTCGCGCCGTTCGCGGCAGTGGCCGAGGCCATGGGCGCGCTGCGCGAGCGGTACGGCGCCGGCGGGCGCCCCCGGGATCTCGTCCGCGAGGCGCACATGCGGCTGCGGCTGCGGGAGGCGCGCAAGGAGTCCGGGGACGCGGTGGCCGTGGTGTGCGGGGCCTGGCATGTGCCCGCGCTCCGCGAGAAGACCACCGTCACCGCCGATCGGGCGTTGCTCAAGGGCCTGCCCAAGGTCAGGACCGACCTGACCTGGGTGCCGTGGACCCACCGCAGGCTCGCCCGGGCCGGCGGATACGGCGCGGGCATCGACTCGCCGGGGTGGTACGCGCATCTGTTCCACGCCCCCGACCGGCCGGTCGAGCGGTGGCTGACCAGGGTGGCCGGGCTGCTGCGGGAGGAGGACCGGATCGTCTCCTCCGCGCATGTCATCGAGGCCGTACGGCTCGCCGAGGCCCTGGCGACGCTGCGCGGCCGCCCGCTGCCCGGCCTCGGCGAGACCACCGACGCGGTGCGCGCGGTGATGTGCGAGGGATCGGACGTGCCGCTGGCGCTGGTGCGCGACCGGCTGGTGGTCGGGGACGTGCTCGGCGAGGTCCCGGAGTCGGCGCCCGCGGTGCCGCTGCAGCGCGACCTGGCCCGGCAGCAGCGCTCGCTGCGGCTCAAACCCGAGGCGCTGGAGCGTGAGCTGGAGCTCGACCTGCGCGGGGACACCGACGCCGGCCGCAGCAGGCTGCTGCACCGGCTGCGGCTGCTCGGCGTCGGCTGGGGGGAGCGGTCCCGGTCCCGGGGGAGCACGGGCACGTTCCGGGAGACCTGGCGGCTGCGCTGGGAGCCCGAACTGTCGGTGCGGGTCGCCGAGGCGGGCGTGTGGGGGACGACCGTACAGGCGGCGGCACAGGCCAAGGCCGAGGCGGACGCGGTGGCGGCGCGCGCCCTCGCCGACGTCACCGCGCTCGCCGAGCAGTGCCTGCTGGCCGGCCTGCCGGACGCGCTGCCCGTGGTCATGCGGGTGCTCGCCGACCGGGCGGCCCTGGACACCGACGTCGGCCACCTCGCCCAGGCCCTGCCCGCCCTGGTCCGCTCGCTGCGCTACGGCGACGTGCGCGGCACCGACACCGGCGCGCTGGCCGGCGTCGCGGCGGGCCTCGCCGAACGCGTCTTCGTCGGCCTGCCCCCGGCCTGCGCCGCCCTCGACGCGGACGCGGCGGAGGAGATGCGCGGCCATGTGGACGCGGTGCACACGGCGGTCGGGCTGCTGACGGAGAGCCTGGCCGGTGGGGTTGCGGGAGACGGGGGTGATGACGGGGGCACCGGCAAGGACGGAGGCAGCGGGGGTGACGCGGGCATCGGGCAGGACCGTGGCGCCCGGGACCACGCAGGGCACCGCGGTGACGGGGGCGGGCTGCGGGAGCGGTGGCGGGGTGTGTTGCGGGTGCTGTCGCTGCGGGACACCGCGCCGGGTGTCATCCGGGGGCGGGCCGTGCGGCTGTTGCTGGACGACGGCGCGCTGCGGCCGGAGGAGGCGGCCAGGCTGATGGGGCTCGCGCTGTCGCCGGGCACGCCGCCCGCCGCTGCCGCCGCCTGGGTCGAGGGCTTCGCCGGCGGTGGGGGCGGCCTGCTGCTGGTGCACGACGAGCGATTGCTCGGCCTGCTCGACAGCTGGCTGACCGGAGTGCCGGCGGAGGCGTTCACGGACGTACTGCCCTTGCTGCGGCGCACCTTCGCGGCCTACGAGCCCGGTGTACGCAGAACCCTCGGCGAACTGGTCCGGCGCGGCCCGGGGGACCGCACCGGCGGGGCCGCCGGCCGGGCAGCAGCCACGATCCCCGGCTTCGCCGCCGCACCCGACACCGGGCGCGCCGACGCCGTACTCCCGGTGCTGCGGCTGTTGCTGGGCCTGGACGCGGCTCACGCCGGGCCGCACGGCACTCCGCAGGGCACGCCGCCCGACACCAGCCCAGGCTCCATGTACGACACCAGGCACAGCACCACGCACGACACCACGGACGACGACAGCCTCGCGGGGGTGGGCGCATGACGGACACGACGGGCGGGCCGGTATCCACGGCGGGCGGGCTGGTATCCACCACGGGCGGGCCGGTGTCCGAGGCGGGCGGGCCGGTATCCACGGGGGGTGCACCGGTATCCACGGCAGGCAGGTCGGCATCCACCACGGGCGGGACGGCATCTCCGTCGGGCGGGCCGGCGCCTTCGACAGGCGGGCCCGTGCCAGGGGAAGGTCTCGACCCGGCGCGGGAGCGGTTGCGGCGCTGGCGGCTGGTGCTCGGCGGGGACCAGGCGGACGGTACCGGATGTGTGCTGTCCGGCCGGGACGCGGCGATGGACGGCACGCTGGCGGCGCTCTACGGCAGGAGCGACACACCGCAGGGCGGCCGGGGCCGGTCGGCGGGGCTCGGCGCCTCGGCGCCGTCCGTGGCGCGCTGGCTCGGCGACATCCGCAGCTACTTCCCGTCCTCCGTCGTCCAGGTCATGCAGCGCGACGCCATCGACCGGCTCGGCCTCGCCTCCCTGCTGTTGGAGCCGGAGATGCTGGAGGCGGTGGAGGCCGACGTGCACCTGGTCGGCACGTTGCTCTCGCTGCACAAGGCGATGCCGGAGACGACCCGGGAGACGGCCCGCGCGGTCGTCCGCAAGGTGGTCCAGGACCTGGAGAAGCGGCTCGCCACCCGTACCCGGGCGACCCTGACCGGCGCCCTGGACCGCAGCGCGCGGATCCACCGCCCGCGCCACCACGACATCGACTGGAACCGCACCATCGCGGCCAACCTCAAGCACTACCTGCCCGAGCACCGCACGGTCGTACCGGAACGGCTCATCGGCTACGGCCGGGCCGCGCGGTCGGCGAAGAAGGAGGTCGTGCTCTGCATCGACCAGTCCGGGTCGATGGCGGCGTCCGTGGTGTACGCGTCCGTGTTCGGGGCGGTCCTCGCCTCCATGCGGTCGATCAGCACCCGGCTCGTCGTCTTCGACACGGCGGTCGTCGACCTCACCGATCAGCTGGACGACCCCGTCGACGTCCTCTTCGGTACCCAGCTCGGCGGCGGCACGGACATCAACCGGGCCCTCGCCTACTGCCAGGCGCAGATCACCCGCCCGGCCGAAACCGTCGTCGTATTGATCAGCGACCTCTACGAGGGCGGAATCCGCGACGAGATGCTCAAGCGGGTCGCGGCGATGAAGGCGTCGGGGGTGCAGTTCGTGGCCTTGCTCGCGCTGTCGGACGAGGGGGCACCGGCGTACGACCGCGACCACGCGGTGGCGCTCGCCGCGCTCGGCGCACCGGCCTTCGCCTGCACGCCCGACCTGTTCCCCGAGGTGATGGCCGCCGCGCTGGAGAAACGGCCCCTGCCCATACCGGACACGGCATGACCGCTGAGCCGGCGAACGAACGGGGCGGGGAACGGGTAGGACGGAGAAGGGCTGGAGAGGCGAGTGGAACCGGGCTCGCGAGGGCACCCGGTGGACAGTCGGGCCCCGTGCCCGGAGCAACTCCGCGGGGCGGCCGGTCCCGGGTGGTCGAAAGCCGTCGGCTCGTCCGGGCGGTGCCTCGCGGATGGGGTGGGTGGTCCCCATTGGGGTGGGGATCAAACGCCCCGGCCCCGGTCGTCCGGGGCCGCCCGGGGGCCTCACCGGGTCAACCCCAGCCCGGTGAGGTCTCGCAGACCGCCCGTACCCCTCCATGTGGCGGCACGCCGTGCCAGGAATTCCGGCATCATGTGACAGGTATCACCGCTCGGGTGTGACCCGCGATTTAGGGGGCCCCCGCAAGCAGCGATAACCTGCGAGACGGACATGCCGCGCGCTCGGACACCGTGTGCGCCTCCCTTGTGACAAGCGGACGTCACGTTGCCCTTCGCGGCACGCCCACGCATCCAACGAACCGCGAGATCACTGATAGGGACGGAAGCGCGTGGACCTGTTCGAGTACCAGGCGAGGGACCTCTTCGCCAAGCACGATGTACCGGTGCTGGCCGGTGAAGTCATCGACACGCCTGAGGCGGCGCGCGAGATCACCGAGCGTCTGGGCGGCAAGTCCGTCGTCAAGGCGCAGGTGAAGGTCGGTGGTCGCGGCAAGGCCGGTGGCGTCAAGCTGGCCGCCTCCGCGGACGAGGCCGTCGCCCGCGCGACGGACATCCTCGGCATGGACATCAAGGGCCACACGGTCCACAAGGTCATGATCGCCGAGACCGCTCCGGAGATCGTCGAGGAGTACTACGTCTCCTTCCTCCTCGACCGTGCCAACCGCACCTTCCTCTCCATCGCCTCCGTCGAGGGTGGCATGGAGATCGAGGAGGTGGCGGCCACCCGTCCGGAGGCCGTCGCCAAGACGCCGATCGACGCGATCGACGGTGTGGACGAGGCCAAGGCCCGCGAGATCGTCGAGGCCGCCAAGTTCCCGGCCGAGGTCGCGGACAAGGTCGTCAACGTCCTGGTCAAGCTGTGGGACACCTTCATCAAGTCGGACGCCCTCCTGGTCGAGGTCAACCCGCTCGCGAAGGTCGCCTCCGGTGACGTCCTCGCCCTCGACGGCAAGGTGTCGCTGGACGACAACGCCGAGTTCCGTCACGACTGGGACGAGCTGCACGACAAGGCTGCGGCCAACCCGCTCGAGGCCGCCGCCAAGGAGAAGGGCCTCAACTACGTCAAGCTCGACGGCGAGGTCGGCATCATCGGCAACGGCGCCGGTCTCGTCATGAGCACCCTGGACGTCGTCGCGTACGCCGGCGAGAAGCACGGCAACGTCAAGCCCGCCAACTTCCTGGACATCGGCGGTGGCGCCTCCGCCCAGGTCATGGCGAACGGCCTGGAGATCATCCTGGGCGACCCGGACGTCAAGTCCGTGTTCGTGAACGTCTTCGGTGGCATCACCGCCTGTGACGAGGTCGCCAACGGCATCGTCCAGGCCCTGAAGCTCCTCGAGGACCGCGGTGAGAAGGTCGAGAAGCCGCTCGTCGTCCGCCTCGACGGCAACAACGCCGAGCTGGGCCGGAAGATCCTCACCGACGCCAACCACCCGCTGGTGCAGCGCGTCGACACCATGGACGGCGCGGCCGACAAGGCCGCCGAACTGGCCCACGCCGCCAAGTAAGCACTCAGGACGAGGACACAACACACCATGGCTATCTGGCTCAACAAGGACAGCAAGGTCATCGTCCAGGGCATGACCGGTGCCACCGGCATGAAGCACACCAAGCTCATGCTCGGTGACGGCACCAACGTCGTGGGCGGCGTGAACCCGCGCAAGGCGGGTCAGACCGTGGACTTCGACGGCACCGAGGTACCGGTCTTCGGCACCGTCAAGGAGGCCATCGAGGCCACCGGCGCCAACGTCTCCGTCATCTTCGTGCCGGAGAAGTTCACCAAGGACGCGGTCGTCGAGGCCATCGACGCCGAGATCCCGCTGGCCGTCGTGATCACCGAGGGCATCGCCGTGCACGACACGGCCGCCTTCTGGTCGTACGCCGGCAAGAAGGGCAACAAGACCCGCATCATCGGCCCGAACTGCCCCGGCATCATCACCCCGGGCCAGTCGAACGTCGGCATCATCCCGGGCGACATCACCAAGCCGGGCCGCATCGGCCTGGTCTCGAAGTCCGGCACGCTGACGTACCAGATGATGTACGAGCTGCGGGACATCGGCTTCTCGACGGCCGTCGGCATCGGTGGCGACCCGATCATCGGCACCACGCACATCGACGCGCTCGCCGCGTTCCAGGACGACCCCGAGACCGACCTCATCGTGATGATCGGTGAGATCGGTGGCGACGCCGAGGAGCGGGCGGCCGCGTTCATCAAGGAGAACGTGACCAAGCCGGTCGTCGGTTACGTCGCGGGCTTCACCGCGCCCGAGGGCAAGACCATGGGCCACGCCGGCGCCATCGTCTCCGGCTCCTCCGGCACCGCCCAGGCCAAGAAGGAGGCCCTCGAGGCCGCCGGCGTCAAGGTCGGCAAGACCCCGACCGAGACGGCGAAGCTGGCCCGGGAGATCCTGAGCGCCTGAGCGTTTCCGACGCCGGTCGACTGAACGCCGGTAGGCCCGTCCCGTTCGCAGGGACGGGCCTACCGGCGTTTACGCCCGCCACGCTCGGCGGCGCCGCAGCGGTGGCGCGACGCAGCTGACGGCACTGCCGCTCCCCAGGGGCGCGGGGCTGTGTCGATATGCGGCTGAGCCGCGTGGGCGCGACCAGCCACAAGGGACCAGCGGTCGGCACTCGGTCCCACGCCGGGACCAGCGGTCGGCACTCGGTCCCACGCCGGGGCCAGCCGTCGGCACTGGGTCCCACGCCCCACGGCGGGCCTCCGGACGTTCACCGCGGATCCGGCGCCAGCCTCTCGGGCCCCTTGGCGGCGGCACCCCGCAGCTTCGCCCGCAGCGCCTGCTCCTCCCAGGACAGCGGGCCCATCACCCCGGGCGGCGGAACCCCTTGTACCGCCTGGGCCGGGGCCACCGGCGCCTCGTACCGCGTCGGCGCCGTCCGCAGCGTGAGCGTCGTCGCGCCGATGATCGTCACGGTGAAGGCGATGGCCGCGCGGGTCCAGAAGACGTTCCGGCGTTCGCAGCCGACACGAACCGTGGGCGGCCGGGCCGCGCACAGCCGCTCGGTCGAGGCCAGTTCGAGCAGCCGGCGATGGAGCTCGGCGGGATCGGCCAGTTCCGGCAGCCGCGCGGCCAGCGCCTGGCGGGCGTGGGTCAGCCGGCTGGCCGCCGCCGGTGTGCTCGCCTCCGTCTCCGCCGCCGTCTCCGGCAGGTCGAGACCCACACCGTCGTACAGGACGAGCGTGCGCCGGTACGACGGCGGCAGCCCGAGCAGCGCGTGCAGCAGCGCCCGGTCGGCGGGGTCGGCGGGCGGGGGTTCCGGGGACCGGTGGCGGGGGCGGAAACGGTGCCAGGGGGAGAGCGCGCAGTCGTACGCCACCGCCCGCACCCAGCCGCCCGGGTCCCGGTCCAGGGCCACTTCGGGCCAGCGCTGCCAGGCCAGCTGGAAGGCCTGCTCCACGGCCTCGCGGGCCAGCTCCCGGCGCCCGGTCAGCAGATATGTCTGGCGGACGAGGGCGGGGGCGCAGAAGGCGTACAGCGCGTCGAACGCCTGAGCGGGCGTCAGCGGCTGCGGGCAGCCCTGCCCGGTGCCCGAGCCCGTCTGCTCGGAGGTCTTCTGATCCGCCGTCAGCGAGCGCGGCCGGCGCAGGCGTCGGCGTTCGTTCGGCGGTGGCAGCTGGTTCTGCGTCGTCACCGTACGCCCTTCCGTGCGAAAAAGAACATAAACATATATTGAGCGACACTACGGGAGTTCGCCCGTTACGACGGGAAAGCGCGTGTCGTTGGGAGCATGGCGTGCGTGATCCGGATGACCGCTCGCCGCCCGCCGTTGTCGCCTCTGCTCCCCTGGCTGCGTGACAGCTCGCCAGGGCTGACCGCGAGCCTGCTGGGCGGGGCCGTCGCGGCCGGACTCGGGCTCGGTTCGATCGCCGTGCTGGTGATGATGCTGTGGGTCAGCTCGCCCTACCCGGACAGCGGCCCGGCCGGGGCGCTGCACGTCGCCGCCGCCCTGTGGCTGCTGGCGCACGGCGTCGAACTGGTCCGCACCGACACGCTCTCCGGCGCTCCCATGCCCGTCGGTATCACTCCGCTGCTGCTGCTCGCCCTGCCGCTGTGGCTGGTGTACCGGGCGGCGCGGGACGCCACCGACGCCTCCGCCGAACCGGACGGCCCGCCACCGGTGCCGGCGCGGACCGCGTGGACGGGCGTGGTCCTCGGCTACCTGGGTGTCGGCACCGCCGCGGCGCTGTACTGCTCGGGCGGCGAACTGCGCCCACAGTGGAGCTGGGTGACGGTGTGTCTGCCGCTCGTCGTGGCGGTCGCGGCCGGCGCGGGGGTGGCGTCGGCGTACGACCGCCGGCGCGACGGGCACCTTCCTGCCGGGGCGGAGCCGAGAGCCGGGGGGCTTCTGCGGAGCGTGCTGGTGGTGCTGCCGGGGCCGGTGCGGCGGCTGGGGTTCGGCACGGACGCGCGGGGACGGCTGGGCGCGGCCGTACGGGCCGCCGGTGCCGCGACGGTGGTGCTCTTCGGGGGCGGGGCGCTGCTGGTCGGGGTGTCCCTGGTGTGGCACGGCGGGCCGGCGCGGGCGTCCTTCCTCCAGCTGACGGAGGGTTGGACGGGTCGGTTCGCCGTACTGCTGCTCGGTGTCGCGCTCGTCCCCAACGCGGCGGTGTGGGCAGCCTCCTACGCACTCGGCCCCGGCTTCTCCCTCGGCACCGGACATCTGGTCCACCCGCTCGCCTCCGACCCCGCCCCGCTGCTGCCGCCGTTCCCGCTGCTGGCCGCGGTGCCGGATCCGGGCGCCGGTACGCCGCAGAACTGGGCGGCCGGGCTGGTGCCCGCGGTGGCCGGGATGACGGCCGGGTGGTTCGTGGCGCGGGCGGCCGTGCGGCGGCCGGAGGCCGGGGGACGGTCAACGGCCCGCTGGTCGGCCGGCCGGACCGCCGGGGTGGTCCTGCTGACGGCGACGGTCTGCGCCGGGGCCCTCGCCCTGCTCGCCGCGCTGGCGGGCGGCCCCCTGGGCGTCGCCGCCCTGGCCCGCCTCGGCCCGCTGTGGTGGCAGACCGGGGGAGCGGCCGGGGCCTGGACGCTGGTCTTCGCGCTGCCGGTGGCGCTGAGCGCACGGGCCTGGCGCCTGCGCGGCCGGCGCGGGGAACCCGGCGCGATCCTGGCGCAGGGAGCGCAGGGAGCGCAGGGAGCGCAGGGAGCGCAGGGAGCGCAGGGAGCGCAGGCCGCGGCCTCGTCGGACACGCCGAAGAAGGGCACGGCGGTGACGGATGCGGGGAAGCGGGCCGCGGCTGTGATGGATGCGGCGAAGCGGGCCGCGGCCCGGACGGATGACGGGCAGGCGAGGAGCGCGGGCGAGGCGAGCGACGCGGTGCAGGCCAGGAACGAGGGGGAGGCGAGGGACGTGGGGGAGGCGAGGGACGCGGGGGAGGCGGCGGATCCGGAATCGGGCGCTACCGGCGGGGTGCCGGCCCCGGGCGATGGCGGGGACGCCGCAGCCGCAGGGACGGGCGCAGGCGCAGGCACGAGCGCGGGCAGGGACACAGTCGGCGGAGTCGCGGCCACGGGCAGGCTCTGGAACAGAGCCAAGGGACCGGCCCGGCCCAAGGGCACCGACAAGGGCCCGGCGCCCGCTCGAACGGAAGCCGCCGAGGAGGACCTGTACGACTTCGTGCCGGCCGCCGACCCGTTCCCGACCGCGTTCAGCGAGCCCCTCCCAGGGGACTGGCACGACGATGTCGCCCGTGCCTCCCGCTGGGCGGCACTGAAGGAGGCCGCCGCGGCCCGGGACGCGGCCGGCAGCGCCCCCTGGTCACCCCCGGAGTCCGACCCCGGCTCCCACCCGGAGTCCCCCGAGTGAGAGCGTCAGCTGTTCTGCGTACCCAGTACGCCCCGCAGCTCGCGCGGCAACAGGGTCTCGCAGGACTGCTTGGCCTCGTGGGTGAGGGCGTCGTTCACGCAGGTGTAGTAGTCGCGGTAGACCAGCTGGACCGTGAAGGTCGAGGCCACCAGGACCAGGGCCAGGGACGCCGTCACCAGGCCGCTGACGGCCGCCGTCGTCTGGGGCGGCCGGCCGGTGGGCGCCGCCGGGGCGCCCGGCTCCGGGCGGCGCGGCTTGGCGCGCAGCGCGCTGCTGCCCCAGTACAGGGCCAGCGCGCCCAGCAGCAGGGCCACGTACGGCCAGCTGAACAGGGCGAAGAAGACCGCCCATATGCCGGAGAGCAAGGCGTACCGCGCGCGGCGCTGGGCCGGGTCCGTCGGGTCCCAGCGCATGTCCGGACCGGCCGGCCCGCCGGGGCCCTGCGGGCCGCCACCGGGCCGCTCACCGAAGCCGTCGGGGGAGCGGCCGGGCTGACGGTCACTCCACTGATTACCCCAGGGCGAACCATCGCCGGGCCCTTGACCGTGCCCCGGCCCCTGACCCGCGCCCGGACCGGGACCCTGCCCCTGTCCCTGCCACGGACCCTGTCCCTGTCCCTGTCCCTGCCACGGTCCCTGTCCCTGTCCCTGCCACGGACCATGACCCATTCCCGGCCCCGGACCGTGCGCCTGCCCAGGACCAGGCCCATGTCCCTGCCCGGGACCCGGACCGTACCCGGGCCCGGTCGCTCCTCCGGGGTGGCGAGGCTGCCACGGCCGGTCCGGAGTCCCCTCCGGCGGCGGCGCGAACGGATTGTCGTCCTGTCGCTCCCCGCCGTGCCCGGAACCGCCCTGCCCCGAGTCACCCCGCCCGAAGCCGCCGTGCCCCGGGTCACCCGGCCCGGAGCCGTAGCCGGACCCGCCCTGCCCCGAGCCGCCCGGGCCGCCGCGCGGGGTCTGGGCCGGCGGTGACGTCGGCTGCTCGCGCAGCAGTGCGGCGCCACGCTCGCCTCCCTGGGCCGGGCGCGGCGGGAACGTGAGGAGTCGCAGGCTGCGATCGGGCATCAAAAGAGCGTCTTCCCCTAGGTGACTACGGCAGTCGACGTGAGCTTCCACCCCGTGAACGCACCGCACGACGACCGCGTTCCCGAGGCTGCTCTTCGTGATTCCTTGCGAACGCTACCTTCCGGCCGGCCACCCGTCCCGGGGGCCCCGTCCGAAGTGCCGGTATCGTTGCTGGCGGTCGGCCGCTTCGTAGACTTCCCCGTATCCGGGAGTGCGAAGCATTCGTACGACTGTACAAACCGCCCGGCCGGTCGACGGCCGTGCACGGATCGCAACCCGAGAAAGGGCCCCATCGTGGCCGCCACCACCCCTGGCCCCGCGGTCAAGCGCCTCGTCGTGCTGGTCTCCGGATCCGGCACCAATCTCCAGGCGCTCCTGGACGAGATCGAGCGAACCGGAGCCGAGTCGTACGGCGCGCGGATCGTCGCCGTCGGGGCCGACCGCACCGGTATCGAGGGGCTCGCCCGCGCCGAGCGGGCCGGGCTGCCCACCTTCGTGTGCAAGGTGAAGGACTTCGGTACGCGGGAGGAGTGGGACGCCGCCCTCGCCGAGGCCGTGGCCGCGTACGAGCCCGACCTCGTCGTCTCCGCCGGGTTCATGAAGATCGTCGGCAAGGAGTTCCTTGCGCGGTTCGGCGGGCGGTTCGTCAACACCCACCCGGCCCTGCTGCCCAGTTTTCCGGGGGCCCACGGGGTCCGTGACGCGCTCGCGTACGGCGCCAAGGTCACCGGCTGCACCGTCCACTTCGTCGACGACGGCGTCGACACCGGGCCGATCATCGCCCAGGGCGTGGTCGAGATCCGGGACGAGGACGACGAGAGCGCGCTGCACGAGCGCATCAAGGAAGTCGAGCGAAGGCTGCTCGTCGAGGTCGTGGGGCGGCTCGCCCGCAACGGCTATCGCATTGAGGGACGAAAGGTAGTTATCCAGTGACCGCCGAGAGCAACAAGCGGGCCATCCGTCGCGCGCTCGTCAGCGTCTACGACAAGACCGGCCTGGAGGAGCTGGCCCGCGGGCTGCACGAGGCCGGTGTGGAGCTGGTCTCCACCGGGTCCACGGCCGGCCGGATCGCCGCCGCCGGTGTCCCCGTCACGAAGGTCGAGGAGCTGACCGGCTTCCCCGAGTGCCTGGACGGCCGGGTCAAGACCCTGCACCCGAAGGTGCACGCGGGCATCCTCGCCGACCTGCGCCTGGAGGACCACCAGCGGCAGCTCGCCGAGCTGGGCGTGGAGCCGTTCGACCTGGTCGTCGTCAACCTCTACCCGTTCCGCGAGACCGTCGCCTCCGGTGCCTCGCCCGACGAGTGCGTGGAGCAGATCGACATCGGCGGTCCGTCGATGGTCCGCGCCGCCGCCAAGAACCACCCGTCGGTGGCCGTGGTGACCAGCCCGCAGCGGTACGCCGACGTCCTCGCCGCGGCGCAGACCGGCGGCTTCGACCTCGCCGCCCGCAAGCGCCTGGCCGCGGAGGCCTTCCGGCACACGGCGGAGTACGACATCGCCGTCGCGTCGTGGTTCGCCTCCGCCTACGCGCCCGCCGACGACTCGTCGTTCCCCGACTTCCTCGGCACCACCCTGGAGCGCGCGCACACCCTGCGCTACGGCGAGAACCCGCACCAGCCCGCCGCCCTCTACACCTCCGGCGAGGGCGGGCTCGCGGCGGCCGAGCAGCTGCACGGCAAGGAGATGTCGTACAACAACTACACGGACACGGACGCCGCCCGCCGTGCCGCGTACGACCACGCCGAGCCCTGTGTCGCGATCATCAAGCACGCCAACCCCTGCGGCATCGCGGTCGGTGCGGACGTCGCCGAGGCGCACCGCAAGGCCCACGCCTGCGACCCGGTCTCCGCGTACGGCGGCGTGATCGCCGTCAACCGGCCGGTCAGCAAGGAGATGGCCGAGCAGGTCGCGGAGATCTTCACCGAGGTCATCGTGGCGCCGGACTACGAGGAGGGCGCGCTTGAGGCCCTCACCAAGAAGAAGAACATCCGCGTGCTGCGCTGCCCCGACGCCCCGGCCCACCCGGTCGAGGTCAAGCCGATCGACGGCGGTGCCCTGCTCCAGGTCGCCGACCGGCTCCAGGCCGAGGGCGACGACCCGGCCAACTGGACGCTGGCCAGCGGCGAGGCGCTCTCCGCCGCGGAGCTGAAGGAGCTGGCCTTCGCCTGGAAGGCGTGCCGTGCGGTGAAGTCCAACGCGATCCTGCTCGCCAAGGACGGCGCCTCGGTCGGCGTCGGCATGGGCCAGGTCAACCGCGTCGACTCGTGCAAGCTGGCCGTCGAGCGGGCCGGCGAGGAGCGGGCCCGCGGTTCCTACGCGGCCTCCGACGCCTTCTTCCCCTTCCCCGACGGCCCGCAGATCCTCATCGACGCCGGTGTCCGGGCGATCGTCCAGCCGGGCGGCTCGATCCGTGACGAGCAGGTCGTGGAGGCCGCCAAGAAGGCGGGCGTGACCATGTACTTCACGGGCACGCGCCACTTCTTCCACTGAGCCGCAGCCGCTGCCGTGCCGGGACGCGCCCGGCACGGCAGCGGCTTGATGGGCCCCAGGCGCGCGCAGGGAGACCGGCCGCCCGCCCGGGCGGCCCGGTTGCGGTTGGCGTTGTTCAGCGCTCGGACGACGCGGATCAGGCCGCGGAGGATCCGCCGCGCCCGGAGGCATGCCTCAGCACTTGTAGTGCTTGATGTCGTTGAAGAAGCCGGTGTACGTGATCGACAGTTCCACGCACCGCTTGTGGTCTGCGGCGTATCGCCACACGCGCTGGATCCTCTTGATGATCGCGCCGCTGATCCCGGCGCAGCCGACAGCGGCCACCGGGTTGATGAGCAGACCGCACAGGGCCACCGCGGAGTCAGCGTATTGCACCTTGTTATTGAGGCGCTTGACCTCGTTCTTGTTGAACTTGATGTAGATGTTCCAGCCGTAGCTGACCGTTGGGTCGGCCACTACGGGGAAGGCCGTGCTCTCGGTGGTCGTCACCGTCTGAACGATCGAACGGCCCTCGATCCGGTAGGCGGTCGGAACCGCCTTCCCGTTGGCGTCCTTCGCCCAGGGCGCGTCTATGGAACCCAGCACCGTCGCGCCCTGGGTTCCCTCCTTGGTGATCAGGTATCCGCCCTGGCCGTCCGGGATCAGCTCGGTGCCGGAAGGGAGTTCGAGGTCGAAGCGGTACTCGCCCGGAGCGGTGCTGTCCTTGAGTGCGACGAGGGCGCGTGCTCCGCCGTCCGCGATCGGTTGTACCGCGATGTCGGTCGATCGGGCCGCGTTCGCGTAGACAACGGTGCCTACACCGGCCTTGACGCCGGTGACTTTCTGGGTCTCGGGCAGGTGGAGACGGAGAGAAGTGCCGTCGGCTGCGGTGGACTCCACGTAACCGCTGGAATCAGTGGGCGCGGTGACCGTCACAGTGCTCGACTTGGAGCTGGTGACGGCGCGGGCTGCGCTTTCCGGGGCGGCAGTCGACTGAGCCAGGTCGCTGGTACCGGTGGCTCGTTCCACCACCGAGGCGGCGGCCTGTGCAGTTGTGCTGCCATCCGTATCGGCAAGGGCGGGGGATGCAGCGGAGAGCATGGCGACCGCGGTGAGTACGGACGTACCAGCCAAGATGCCGGTGCGGACCTTGCGTCGCGACGAAGTATTCAAGTGTGAGACTCCCGATTTTGCAGGGGAGTGCGCGTATGGCGTACGGCCCCCTGTACTGCTCCACAGCCGTTGGTCATCGGCTGTGGGCCATCTCTTGGTCAATGTGATGGCGACGGGAGCTAATCATTGGCCAATCATGTGCGTCAAGTTACCTCTTCTTCGCTCCCAGTTACCATCGGTGGCTGTCTCTGGCGCCGGTCGATGGCATGAGCGACGCGTCGTCGCCGAGAAAGCGAACCGGGCTGTGCCCCTCTGCCAAGAGAGGGGCACAGCCCGGTGGTGCGCCTGTCGGTAGTTCTCAGTACCGCGGCCGGTTGAACCAGGCCGCGCCGGACGAGACGATCATCGCTGCCGCCATCACGCCGCCGAAGCCGATCCACATCAGGGCCCACACCAGACCAGCGCTGGAGCCGGCGTCGGCCGCGCTGATGAGGATCAGGACGCCGAAGAGAGCACCCAGGATGCCGTAGACCATGGTCGTGATGCGGATGCCCTGGCCCCCCTTGGAGAACTTCACGCCCAGCGTGATCGACAGCGCGGCGAGCCCGAGGAAGAGCAGCGCGACGACGAAGATGATGCCGGCGCCGTCATGCCCGATGTCGGCGAAGCCGTTACTGCCGAAGGTGTCCTCGCTCGCGTTGGACGCGTCGTTGAGCGTTGCGGCGCCGAACAGGGCGAAGATGCCGATGAGGATCTGCGCGGCTGCCACGATGTAGAGCAGGACCCGGGCGGTGGTCACCAGACCGGGCATCGTCTGCGGCATCGCGTTACCGCCCGGGTAACCGGGGTAGGCCGGCTGCTGCGGGTAGCCGTAGCCCTGCGGCGCCTGGGGCGGGTAGCCGGGCTGCTGGCCCTGCGGCGGGCCGTAGGGGTTGTTCGGGTCGCCAAAGCTCATGGCGGTTTTCCTCCGTTGCGTTGCTCAAGTGCGGGGACGACGCGCGGCACGGTTCGGAGGAGAGTTCTGTGATGCGGTCCGTCCCCCCGGCACTGCCCGCGGCACTGTGTGCTCATCGTTCTTTAACACGCTCTTACTTGTCCAGCTGGAAAGCGAGGTGTTGTGCAAGTGCAACATCATCGATCAAGCTGTGACACCCGGATTGGAACCGGGACCCGGTCATCCGGGAGGATGGGAGCATGACCGCCCAGATTCTCGATGGCAAGGCCACCGCAGCCGCGATCAAGTCCGATCTGACCGCCCGCGTGGCGGCGCTGAAGGAGAGGGGCGTCACGCCCGGCCTCGGCACGATCCTCGTCGGGGACGACCCCGGCAGCCAGAAGTACGTCGCCGGCAAGCACCGCGACTGCGCCCAGGTGGGCATCGCCTCCATCCAGCGGGAACTGCCGGCCACGGCCACCCAGGAGGAGATCGAGGCGGTCGTCCGCGAGCTGAACGAGGACCCGGCCTGCACCGGCTACATCGTCCAGCTGCCGCTGCCCAAGGGCATCGACGAGAACCGCATCCTGGAGCTGATGGACCCGGCCAAGGACGCCGACGGCCTGCACCCGATGAACCTCGGCCGCCTGGTGCTGAACGAGCCGGCCCCGCTGCCCTGCACGCCCAACGGCATCATCAGCCTCCTGCGGGCCCACGGCGTGGAGATCAAGGGCGCCGAGGTCGTGGTCGTCGGCCGCGGCGTCACCATCGGCCGCCCGATGCCGCTGCTGCTCACCCGGCGCAGCGAGAACGCCACCGTCACCCAGTGCCACACCGGCACCCGCGACCTGTCCGCGCACCTGAAGCGGGCCGACATCATCGTCGCGGCGGCCGGCTTCCCGCACCTGATCCGCGCCGAGGACGTCAAGCCGGGCGCGGCGGTCCTGGACGTCGGCGTCTCCCGCAACGCGGAGGGCAAGATCGTCGGTGACGTCCACCCGGACGTGACCGAGGTGGCCGGCTGGATCTCCCCGAACCCCGGCGGTGTCGGTCCGATGACCCGGGCGCAGCTGCTGGTCAACGTGGTCGAGGCGGCGGAGCGCAGTGCCGGCTGAGAACACGCGCGGCGGTGAGCCGAGCGTGCGTGACGCGATCAGCGCCCCCGACGCCGAGGGGCGTCCGCGCCGTACCACCCGCCGCTTCCCGCTGTTCACGAGGGACACCGCACGGCCCGAGGGCGGCGGCCGGGCCGCGCCCGGCGGCGCCCCGGCGCCCGCCCGGCAGTGGCCCATGCTCGTCGTGCTGTCGGGGGTCGCGCTCGGCCTGCTGCTGACGGCGCTGGACGTGTTCCGCGTCGGCACCCTGCTGGTCGGCGCCGCCCTGCTGGCCGGCGCGGTCCTGCGCTGGATTCTGCCGAGCGTCGGCATGCTCGCCGTCCGCTCCCGCTTCACGGACATCGCCACCTACGGCATCCTCGGACTCGCGATCGTCCTGCTGGCGATGATGGTGCAGCCCGACCCGTGGCTGCGGATCCCGTTCCTGAAGGACATCCTGCACTTCACGCTCGCCAAGTAGCGAAGCCGCTACGGCAGGTGGCCCGCGCCTCCCCCGGGGACGCGGGCCACCGCCGTCTCCCCCGTCCCCGACGCTACGGCCGCCCGCCGCGCGCCGCCTCCGTCCCCGGGCTGAACCGCCGTACCGTCTCGGGCGGTAGCCACCCGGGGTCTGCAACTTCCGCGGTACCGCGTCTGGTTGACTCGGGGGCCGGGGCGTGCGGGCTACCCTGCGGCGATGCGACCGAGGACCCTCCGCCCGCTCGTCGTGGACACCCTGATCGCGGTGGCCATGGTCGTGGTGGCCGTTCTGCTCGGACGGGAGTCCCGGTCGCAGGGATGGCCGGAACTCGACGCCCGCGCCTACGTCCTCGTCGCGCTCGCCCACCTCCCGGTCGCCCTGCGCGGTCGCCGCCCGCTCACCGTCTTCGCCGTCGTCCAGGCCGCCGCCGTCGCCTACATCTCCCTCGGCTACTGGCCGGTGGTGTCCACCTTCGGCTCCATGCTCGCCCTGTACACCGTGGCCTCCGTCCGTCCGGTGCGCACCGCCCTGGCCTGCGCCGCCGCCATGACCGCGGTCTGGGTGTACGCCGGTGTGGTCAGCCACAGCCCGTCCATGGCGTCCGTGCTCGGCCAGGCGCTGCTGTACTGCTCGGTGCTGGTCTGGTTCGGCCACCTGGCCCGCCGTACCGCCGAACTCACCCGGCGGCTGCGCGCCGAACAGGCCGAGCGGGCCCGGCGCGCGGTCGCCGAGGAACGCGGCCGGATCGCCCGCGAACTGCACGACGTCGTCGCCCACCACATGTCGGTGATCTCCGTGCAGGCCGGCCTCGCCCGGTTCGTCTTCGACTCCGCCCCCGGCACGGCGCGCGGCGCGCTCGGCACCATCGCCGACACCAGCGGCGAGGCCCTGGAGGAGCTGCGCCGCATGCTCCAGGTGCTGCGCGAGCAGGACCCGGAGGCCCCCGAAGGCGCCCTGCCCACCCTGGCCCGGCTCGGCGAACTCTGCGACCGGGTCCGGGCCGGCGGCCTGCCCGTGGACCTCGCCGTCGAGGGCACCGCCCGCCCGCTGCCGCCCGGCGTCGAACTGTGCGCCTACCGCGTCGTCCAGGAGGCCCTCACCAACGCCCTCAAACACGCCGGCCCGGCACGCGCGCGCGTGGAACTCCGCTACGGCGTCCACGAGCTGACCGTCCGCGTCGCCGACGACGGCGAGGGGGCGGATCCGGCCAGAGTGCCGACGGGCAGTGGACACGGCTTGATTGGCATGCGTGAGCGGGCCAAGCTCTACGGCGGGACGATCGCAGTCGGCCCACGCTCCGAGGGCGGCTACGAGGTCCGGCTGACCCTGCCCACCTCGGCCGCCGAGCGCAGCCGGAGGGACGCGCCGGAGGCGGAGCGGTAGCGGGAGCGCACGGCGGGGGGACGACCGTACGGTGACCAGAGTGCTCGTCGTGGACGACCAGTTCCTCATCCGCGCCGGACTCGTGGGCCTGCTCGACGCCGCGCCCGGCTTCGAGGTGGTGGGCGAGGCCGCGGACGGCGAGGAGGCCGTGCGGCTCGCCGTCGAGACCCGTCCCGACGTCGTCCTCATGGACATCCGGATGCCCGGCGTCAACGGCATCGAGGCCACCGAACGGATCCTCGCCCAGGCCGCCGAACGCCCGCCCCGGATCCTGGTGCTGACCACCTTCGACCTGGACGAGTACGTGTACGGGGCGCTGCGTGCCGGCGCTTCCGGGTTCCTGCTGAAGGACTCCGGACCCGAGCGGCTGCTCGCGGCGGTCACCGCCGTCGACGGCGGCGACGCGCTCTTCGCGCCCAGCGTCACCCGGCGCCTGGTGGAGGCGTTCGCCCGGCAACAGGCGCCCGCCGCCGGCACCGCGGCCCCGCCCGACCTCGGCGTGCTCACCTCCCGCGAGACGGAGGTCCTCAAGCTCACCGCCCGCGGCCTGTCCAACCTGGAGATCGCCGACCGCCTCTTCATCAGCGAGGCCACCGTCAAGACCCACCTCAACCGCACGATGACCAAGCTCGATCTGGGCAGCCGGGCGCAGGCGGTGGTGCTGGCGTACGAGACCGGCCTGGTGACCCCGGGCGGCTGACCCCCCGGCGGCGGCAGTGCCGCCCCGCGCGTGTGCACCCGCCTTGCGGAACTGGGATCCTTGGTCAGCGCATCCCTGTGGGTGGCCGGCCAGGACGGGTACCGGACCACGGGGGCGGACCGGGGGGACCGCGCGCGAGAACGTCAGCACGACCGGGGGGAAGAGGGGGAGCGATGCCTCGTTGGAAAGCCTTGCCGGAGGATCTGGACCCGCAGATCAAGGAGTTCACCGGCCGGCTGCGACGGCTCGTGGACCAGAGCGGCCTGAGCATCGCGCAACTGGCCGACCGCACGGGCTGGAGCAAGACGTCCTGGGAGCGGTACCTGGGCGGCCGGCTCCTCGCCCCCAAGGGCGCGGTCATCGCGCTGGCCGAGGTCACCGGCACCCATCCCGTCCACCTGACCACCCTGTGGGAGCTGGCCGAACGAGCCTGGAGCCGCTCGGAGATGCGGCACGACACCACCATGGAGGCCCTGCGCATCGCACAGGCGCGTGCCGCGCTCGGGGACGTCGGGGCGACGACGGAAGAGGACGCGGGACCGGCCGCCCGCAAGGGCGGCGGTGGCGCCGCGGTGCCGGGGGTCGCCGGTCCCGCCGGAGTCTCGCCGACCGTCCCCGCCCAGCCGGCCGGCCCGGACACCGAGGCGCGCGACGGCGCCGCGGGCGGCTCGGCGGACGGAGGCGAAGCCCCGGTCGTCAAGAACTCCTGGGGACTGGCCGGTTACCGGGGCCCGTCCCAGGCGAGCGCCCGCCCGAACAGCCGCCCCCCGACCCGCCCGGCCGGCCCCACCGGCGCCCCGGGTGTCTCCACCCGCGCCCCGGGCGGCTCTACCGGCGTCGCGGGTGTCTCCACCCGCGCCCCGGGCGGCTCTACCGGCGTCGCGGGTGTCTCCACCCGCGCCCCGGGCGGCTCTACCGGCGTCGCGGGTGTCTCCACCCGCACCCCGGCCGGCCCCTCCGGCGCCCCGGGACCGGACACCCCCACCCCTCTCGACGGCCAGACCGCGGCCGCGCCGCCGACGCCACCGGGTCAGTGGTCCGCGCGCCGCCAGCAGGTGACGATGTTCTTCGCGGGCCTGGTCGGCGTGCTCGTGCTCATCGCCGGCGCCTTCTTCCTCACCCATCGCGACGGCGACGGCCACACGAAGGAGGGTGCCGCCAAGTCGCCCTCCCCGGCGGCCCGTACCCGGACGAGCCCGCCCCCCGGCGTCAAGTGCGCCGGCTCCGCCTGCACCGGCAAGGACGCCGAGGCCATGGGGTGCGGCGGCGACCTGGTGACCACCGCCAAGACCGCCACCATCGGCACCACCACCCTGGAGGTCCGCTACAACAAGGCGTGCGGCGCGGCCTGGGGCCGGATCACCAGCGGTGCGCCGGGCGACACCGTGCGGCTCTCCGTGGGCAAGACCCGGCAGACGGGTGACATCACGGCGGCCGGGGACACGATCGGGTACACCCCGATGGTCGCCGTACGCACCCCGGCCGAGGCCAGGGCCTGCGCCACGCTCGCCTCGGGCCTGACGGGCTGCACGGAATGACGGACGGATCGCGCGGCACGCAGGAACCCGCAGGAACACGCAGGAACAGGTAGGAAACGGCAGGCCGGAGCGGGCCGGAAAAAATTAGGAGGGGGAAATTCCAAGACGCGGCGCATAGCGGGCCGGATCCTGGGCACGCGAACGGTTACCCCCACGGGAGTCCGGTACGCCGGTACCCCCCACCGGCGGCCGCCGTCCACTCCTCTCCCGGACGGACGGCCGCCTTTTGGTATCCGTACCGCCCCTCCGTCCGCCGCCGTCACCGGCGATACGTCCCTGCTGATCCCCTTGTGGGGTGAGCCACACGGCCCCGGACGTCTCGCATGCCGGATGCGCGATAGCCTGACCGCTGGATCTCTCTTGACGCCAAGAGATCGATCATCCGCCCGGGGCAGGGAGCCCCACCGCCAGCTGTCATACGGAGAACGCCATGACCCGCACTCCCGTGAACGTCACCGTCACCGGCGCGGCCGGCCAGATCGGTTACGCCCTGCTCTTCCGCATCGCCTCCGGCCAGCTGCTCGGCGCGGACGTGCCGGTCAAGCTTCGCCTGCTGGAGATCACCCCGGCGCTCAAGGCCGCCGAGGGCACGGCCATGGAGCTGGACGACTGCGCCTTCCCGCTGCTCCAGGGCATCGAGATCACCGACGACCCGAACGTCGCCTTCGACGGCGCCAACGTAGCCCTGCTGGTGGGCGCCCGTCCGCGAACCAAGGGCATGGAGCGCGGTGACCTGCTGGAGGCCAACGGCGGCATCTTCAAGCCGCAGGGCAAGGCCATCAACGACCACGCCGCGGACGACATCAAGGTGCTCGTCGTCGGCAACCCGGCCAACACCAACGCGCTCATCGCGCAGGCCGCCGCGCCGGACGTCCCGGCCGAGCGCTTCACCGCGATGACCCGCCTGGACCACAACCGCGCGCTGACCCAGCTGGCGAAGAAGACGGGCTCCACGGTCGCCGACATCAAGCGCCTGACCATCTGGGGCAACCACTCCGCCACCCAGTACCCGGACATCTTCCACGCCACGGTCGCCGGCAAGAACGCCGCCGAGGTCGTGAACGACGAGAAGTGGCTGGCCGAGGACTTCATCCCGACCGTCGCCAAGCGTGGTGCCGCGATCATCGAGGCCCGTGGCGCGTCCTCCGCCGCCTCCGCCGCCAACGCCGCCATCGACCACGTCCACACCTGGGTCAACGGCACCGCCGAGGGCGACTGGACCTCCATGGGCATCCCGTCGGACGGCTCCTACGGCGTCCCGGAGGGCCTGATCTCCTCCTTCCCGGTCACCTGCAGGGACGGCAAGTACGAGATCGTCCAGGGCCTGGACATCAACGAGTTCTCCCGCGCCCGCATCGACGCCTCCGTCAACGAGCTCGCGGAGGAGCGCGAGGCGGTCCGCGGCCTCGGCCTCATCTGACCTGACGTGGTGTGACCCCGCCGGCCGGTGCGCTATAGTTGATCACGCACCGGCCGCCGGAAACCCGGCACCAGGTGATGCGTTGGTGGTCCAAGGAAAGACGCCCCGCTTCCTGCGGGGAGATGCAGGTGCAAGGCCTGCCCGGCGCTCCAGACACGAGATCCCCTCCCGCTGCTGCGGGAGGGGATCTCGTCGTATGGGCGCTGCCCGGCCGGAGCCGGGGGCCGCCTCACCCTTCTCGCCTGAGCACCTCGACCCCGGCCCGGTCCGTCTCCTCCGCGCGGCCGCCCAGCCGGTGGACCACCACCCACCGGCCGTCGTCCAACGCCCCGGCGAACGCGGACGCGTGCCCGGTGGCGCCGTTGTGCCAGCGCAGCGGCCCCGCCGCCTGCCAGCTCACGGCCGGTTCGCCCAACCGCCGTTCCACCAGCAGCCGTACGACGAGATCGGCGACGGCACGCGGTGTCGCCCACAGTCCGCCCGCCGGCAGGATCGCCCCGTCCATCGTCCACGGCCTGCGCCGCGTGCCGGGCAGCAGCCCCGGTGCCGTCAGCCGCCGTTCGGCGGGCGGACGGGCCGTCACCTCGGTGATGTCCAGCGGGCGCAGGACGTACCTGTCCAGCAGTTCCTCGTAGTCGGCCCCGCCCGCCGCGGCCAGGGCCGCGCCGAGAAGGGCATACCCCAGGTTGGAGTACTCCTCCTCCCCCGGCGGGCGTACGGCGAGGGTGTCCAGGCCCCGCACCAGCCGCAGCAACTCCGCCCGGTCGAAGGCCGCGTACGGGTCCCGGCGCCCGACGCGGGGCGGCAGCCGGGGGAGCCCCGAGGTGTGCCGCGCCAGGTCGAGCAGGGTGACGCCCGTGCCGGGCGGCGCCGGGAGCCACCGTTCGACGGGGTCGTCGAGGCCGACCACGCCCGCTTCCGCGAGCCGGGCGAGCAGCGTGCCGGTGAGCGCCTTCGTGAGGGACCCGATCTCGACGTAACGGTCCACCGCGTGTCCGTCGCTGACCCGGGGCGGGCCCGCGTCGCTCAGGACACAGGTCGGGATACGGCGCACGGTGGGGTCCTTTCTCGAATCGGTGTCCGCATTCTGTGCTGCAGGCCGGGACCCGCCGACAGGTTCAGGCCACCGGTTCGTTGACCGCCGGCGCCTGCGAATGCGCCCGGGAGGCGCGGCCGGAGCCCCGGAAACCTGCCACGACCACGGCCGTTGCCACCAGCACCGTCGCTCCCACCACGCGCAGGGCCGGCCCCATCCCGCTCGCGAAGTCGGCGTGGCCGGCCAGGGCCGTGCCGGCGACGGCGACACCGAGGGCCGCGCCGACCTCGCGGGCCGAGGTGCCGAGCCCGGAGCCGAGCCCCGCCTGGTGCGGTGGGAGGGAGACGACGACCCCCAGGGTGAGGGCCGGCATGGCCAGTCCGGTGCCCGCCGAGATGACCAGCAGCCAGCAGGCGTACAGCGGGTAGGGCGTGTGGGCGTCCGCCGTGGAGGCGGCCAGCAGGCCCAGGCCGATCAGCGCGAGTCCGGTGCCGACGACCGGGCGCGGATGCGCCGACCAGCGGGCCGCGAACCTCGGGACCAGGGCCATGCCGACGATCAGCGGCACGATCGCGACCCCGGTCAGCCCCGGCCCGAAGCCCCTGACCTCTTGGAGGTACTGGGAATTGACGAAGAACAGCGCGAACAGGCCGAAGAATCCGGTGGCCAGGCCCAGCGTGGTGGCGCGCAGCCCGGCGGAGCGGAAGACGCGCGGGTCGAACAGCGGGGCGTCGGAGCGCAGGGCGTGGGCGGTGAAGGCCGCCACCAGCAGGGCGCCCGTCCCGAAGGCGGTCAGGATGCGCGTCGAGGTCCAGCCGTGGTCGGGGCCCTCGATGATGCCGAAGAGCACGGCGACCAGACCCGCGGTGAGGAGCACGGTGCCGGCCGGGTCGGGGCTGCTCGGCGCGGAGCGGGCCGTGCGCGGGGTGGTCAGCGCCACCGCGACGGCGAGGACGCCTGCCAGGGGGACCATCACGGCGAACAGCGCCCGCCAGGACAGGTACTGGCCGACCAGGCCGCCGCCCAGGTTGCCCGCCATACCGCCCAGGCCGATGGCCAGCGTCCAGGACGCCATCGCCTGGGCGCGGCGCTCGGGGCCGGCCAGCTGCACCAGGATCGACATCGTCGCCGGGGTGATCAGCGCGGCCCCCGCGCCGGACAGGCCGCGGCCCGCGATCAGCAGCGCCGGCTCGGACGCGAGGGCGCTGGTCGCGGCGCCCGCGGCGAACACGGCCAGGCCGGTGAGCAGGGCGCCCTTGCGGCCGTACCGGTCGCCGAGCGCGCCGGCCGGGATCAGCAGTCCCGCGAAGACGATGACGTAGGCGTCCACCGTCCACAGGATCTGGGTGTGCGAGGGGTGCAGTGCGGACGAACCGAGTTGGGGGATCAGCAGGTTGATTGCGGCGACCATGCTCTGCGCGACGAGGACGCAGGCGCACAGGGACAGCAGGGTCGAGCGTTTCAGGGCGTGCGCGGGCACGGCTCCTCCCGGGAGCAGGTGGGTGGTGTGGGATGCGCTCTCACCGTAGGCTCGGCACTGACCTGTACTCCAGTGCAACCTTCGCAAGGGATGCCTGCGCATGACGCAATCCACGGGCCTGGACCTGAATCTGCTGGTCGCACTGGACGTGCTGCTGGAGGAGGAGAGCGTGCAGGGCGCCGCCCGCCGGCTGCACCTGTCCGAGCCCGCGATGAGCCGCACCCTCGGCCGGATCCGCCGGGCGCTCGGTGATCCGGTGCTGGTCCGCGCCGGCCGGCGGATGGTGCCGACGCCGCACGCGCTCGCCGTGCGCGCCGAGGTCGGCGCGGTGGTGGAGCGGGCCCGGGCGCTGTTCGCCCTGGGCCGGGACACCGACGTGCGCACGGTGACCCGTACCTTCACGATCCTCGGCCACGACACGATCGCCGCCGCTCATGGCGCGGCCCTCTTCGCCCGCGCCGCCCGCGAGGCCCCCGGCATCCGGCTGCGCTTTCTGAACGAGAGCCACGTGGACGCGCCGCTGCTGCGCCAGGGCACCGCCGACCTGGAGGTCGGGGTGATCGACTCGGTCGCCCCCGAGGTGCATGTGGAGACGGTCCATCAGGACCGCATGCTCGGTGTCGTACGGGCCGGGCACCCGCTGCTCGACGGCGAGCTGACGCCCGAGCGGTTCGCCCGGGCGGCCGGGCACCTCATCGTCTCCCGGCGCGGCAGGCAGCGCGGGCCGATCGACGACGCCCTCGCCGGGCTCGGCCTGGAGCGCCGGGTGGTGGGCGGCGTCGGCACCTATCCGGCCTCGCTGTTCGTGCTGCGCGAGACCGACCTGATCGGGCTGATCAGCCAGTGGAGCCGGCCGCTGGCCGACACCCTCGGCCTGGTCACCTTCGAGATCCCGCTGGATCTCCCCGCGGTGGAGATCGGACTCGCCTGGCATCCGCGCCACGACGCCGACCCGGCACACGCCTGGCTGCGCGGCTGCGTACGGGAGCTGATGGCCGAGGGGCCGGGTACCGCCTAGCCCCCCTCTCCCGGTCCGGCTTCCTCCGCACCGGCGCGCCCCAGCTCGACCAGCTCGGCGCTTGCCGCCGCACAGAAGCGCGGTCTTCCGGCCGCCACGCCACCTTTCCACATCCTGCCGCAGCCAACCTTTGCCCCTTTTTGGCCGTGCTTCGACCGTATTTTCAGTGACGCGGGCCACTTTCGGCCACCGATTGCGCATGTGATGGGGAGGCCCGGGGCAGGCGGCCACGGTCTCTGAGCGGGTCACCCAGGTGACACAGGGGCACGAAACAGGAACGGAAGGCAACACCGATCATGGCGGACAGAACGGAACGACAGGCCCGGGCGACCATCCACGCGGGTGGCGAGTGGCTGACGGCGATCTCCGGCGCGACCCGGGAGATTCTCGACCCGGCGGACGCCCGGCCGTTCGCCGTGGTCGCAGAGGGTGACGAGAAGGACGCCGAGCGCGCCGTGGCCGCCGCCCGGCGGGCCTTCGACCACGGCCTCTGGCCGCACACCCCGGTCGCCGAGCGCGCCGCGCTGCTGCGCCGCGTCGCCGGCCTCCTCGTACGCGACCGCGAGGAGCTCGGCCTGCTGGAGAGCCGGGACGCGGGCAAGACCGTCGAGGAGGGCCGCGTCGACATCGACTGTGTCGCCGACGCCTTCCGTTACTTCGCCGACCTGGTGGCCGCCGAGGCCCCGGGCCGGGTGGTGGACGCCGGCTCGCCCGACATCCACAGCGTGGTCGTGCACGAGCCGGTCGGCGTCTGCGCGCTGATCACCCCCTGGAACTACCCGCTCCTCCAGGCCAGCTGGAAGATCGCCCCGGCGCTCGCCGCGGGCAACACCTTCGTGATCAAGCCCAGCGAGATCACGCCGCTGACGACCGTCGCGCTGATCGAGCTGCTGACCGAGGCCGGCCTCCCGGAGGGCGTCGCCAACATCGTCACCGGCCCCGGCCACACCGTCGGCGCCCGGCTCGCCGAGCACCCCGACGTCGACCTGGTCTCCTTCACCGGCGGCCTGGTCAGCGGCACCAAGGTCGCCCAGGCCGCCGCGCCCACCGTCAAGAAGGTCGCCCTCGAACTCGGCGGCAAGAACCCCAACGTCGTCTTCGCCGACGCCTGCGCCACCGAGGAGGGCTTCGACACCGCCGTCGACCAGGCCCTCAACGCGGCCTTCATCCACAGCGGCCAGGTCTGTTCCGCCGGCGCCCGGCTCATCGTCGAGGAGTCCGTCCGCGAGCGCTTCGTCGCCGAACTCGCCCGCCGGGCACAGAAGATCAGGCTCGGCCGCGGCACGGCGGACGGCGTCGAGTGCGGTCCGCTCGTCTCGGAGCAGCAGCGCGCCAAGGTCGAGGCGTACGTCGCCGCCGCACTCGGGGAGGGCGCGGTGCTGCGCTGCGGCGGCAAGCGGCCGGAACCGTCCGCGGACCGCCCCGAGTCCGGCTACTTCTACGAGCCGACCGTGCTCGACGCCTGCCACCGCGAGATGAGGGTCGTCCGCGAGGAGGTCTTCGGCCCGGTCCTCACCGTCGAGACCTTCCGGACCGAGGAGGAGGCTGTCCTCCTCGCCAACGACACCGAGTACGGCCTCGCGGGCGCCGTATGGAGCGCGGACACCGCCAGGGCCCGCCGGGTCGCGGCCCGCCTGCGCCACGGCACCGTCTGGATCAACGACTTCCACCCCTATCTGCCGCAGGCGGAGTGGGGCGGCTTCGGCAAGAGCGGCACCGGCCGCGAGCTGGGGCCCGCCGGACTCGCCGAGTACCGCGAGACCAAGCACGTCTACGAGAACCTCGCGCCCAAGCCGGTGCGCTGGTTCGCCGGCTGACCCCTCGCTGCCGCGGACCACCGCACCCCCGGGCCCGGGAGCAGGGCCCCACATCCCCGCTCCCGGTCCCCGCTCGACCTCCCACCCCCCAGGAGTAACCACCCGATGCCCGATCACACCCACGAGTTCGACTACGTCGTCATCGGCGGCGGCACGGCGGGCTCCGTCATCGCCTCCCGCCTCACCGAGAACCCCGACGTCACCGTCGCCGTCATCGAGGGCGGCCCGAGCGACGTCGGCCGCGACGACGTCCTCACCCTGCGCCGCTGGATGGGCCTGCTCGGCGGCGAACTCGACTACGACTACCCGACGGTGGAACAGCCGCGCGGCAACTCCCACATCCGGCACAGCCGCGCCCGCGTCCTCGGTGGCTGCTCCTCGCACAACACCCTCATCTCCTTCAAGCCCCTGCCCTCCGACTGGGACGAGTGGGAGGCCGCCGGCGCCAAGGGCTGGGGCGCCGTCCCCATGGAGGCCTACTTCGCCCGGCTGAAGAACAACATCGTCTCCGTCGACGAGAAGGACCGGAACGCCATCGCCCGCGACTTCGTCGACGCGGCCCGGTCGGCACTCGGGGTGCCCCGGGTCGAGGGCTTCAACCGCAAGCCGTTCACCGAGGGCGTCGGCTTCTTCGACCTCGCCTACCACCCGGAGAACAACAAGCGCTCCTCCGCCTCCGTGGCCTACCTGCACCCGGTGATGGACGAGCGCCCCAACCTGACCGTCCTGCTGGAGACCTGGGCCTACAAGCTGGAGCTGGACGGCACCCGCGCCGAGGGCGTCCACGTGCGCACCAAGGACGGCGAGGAACTGCTGATACGGGCCCGCAACGAGGTCGTGCTGTGCGCGGGTGCCGTCGACTCCCCGCGCCTGCTGCTCCACTCGGGCATCGGCCCCCGCCAGGACCTCGAAGCGCTCGGCATCCCGGTCGTGCACGACCTGCCCGGCGTCGGCGAGAACCTCCTCGACCACCCCGAGTCGGTCATCGTCTGGGAGACCCACGGCCCGATCCCGGAGAACTCCGCGATGGACTCCGACGCGGGCCTGTTCGTCCGCCGCGACCCCGGGCACGCGGGCCCGGACCTGATGTTCCACTTCTACCAGATCCCGTTCACGGACAACCCGGAGCGCCTCGGCTACGAACGCCCGTCGTACGGCGTCTCGATGACCCCGAACATCCCCAAGCCGAAGTCGCGCGGCCGGCTGTACCTCACCAGCGCCGACCCGTCCGTGAAGCCCGCCTTGGACTTCCGGTACTTCACCGACGAGGACGACTACGACGCCCGGACCCTGGTCGACGGCATCCGCATCGCCCGCGAGATCGCCAGGACCGAACCGCTGGCCGGCTGGCTCAAGCGCGAGGTGTGCCCGGGCCCGGAGATCCTCGGCGACGCCGAGCTGAGCGAGTACGCCCGCAAGGTCGCGCACACCGTCTACCACCCGGCCGGCACCTGCAAGATGGGCGCCGCCGACGACGAACTGGCCGTGGTGGACCCGGAGCTGAGGATCCGCGGTCTCGACGGCATCCGCATCGCCGACGCCTCCGTCTTCCCGACCATGACCGCCGTCAACCCGATGATCGGGGTGCTCATGGTCGGGGAGAAGGCCGTCGACCTGATCGGAGGAGATCCCCGATGACGCTCACCGTCCCCACCCGCAAGCCGCCCACCACGGCCGAGCCCGTCTTCTCGGTGTCCGGACTGTGGAAGGTCTTCGGCCCGAAGCCCGGCCGGGTCCCGGCCGACCCCGAACTCAGCGGCCTCAGCCCCGCCGATCTCCGCGCCCGCACCGGCTGCACCGCCGCCGTCCGGGACGTCTCCTTCGACGTCCGCAAGGGCGAGGTCTTCGTCGTGATGGGCCTCTCGGGCTCCGGCAAGTCCACCCTGGTGCGCTGCCTGACCCGGCTGATCGAACCCACCGCCGGCAGCATCGCCATCGACGGCGAGGACGTCCGCGCGATGGACAAGGCCCGGCTGCGTGAACTGCGCCGGCACCGCGCAGCGATGGTCTTCCAGCACTTCGGCCTGCTCCCGCACCGCACGGTCCTCGACAACGTCGCCTACGGCCTGGAGATCCAGGGCCTCGGCAGGTCCGAGCGGCGCGAGCGGGCCGCCGAGGTCGTCGCCAAGGTCGGCCTGGAGGGCATGGAGCACCGCCGTCCCGGCCAGCTGTCGGGGGGCCAGCGCCAGCGCGTGGGCCTCGCCCGCGCTTTGGCCGTGGACCCCGAGGTCCTGCTCTTCGACGAGCCCTTCAGCGCCCTCGACCCGCTCATCCGGCGCGACATGCAGGACGAGGTGGCCCGCCTGCACCGCGAAGAGGGCCGCACGATGGTCTTCATCACCCACGACCTCACCGAGGCCCTCAAACTCGGCGACCGCATCGCGCTGATGCGCGACGGCCGGGTCGTGCAGCTGGGCACCCCGGAGGAGATCGTGGGCTCCCCGGCCGACGACTACGTCCGCGAGTTCGTCCGGGACGTGCCGCGCGAGCAGGTGGTGACCTGCCGTACGGCCATGCGCCCGGCGTCCTCGGACGAGACCACGGGCGGCCCCGCGATCAGGCCCGAGGCGACGGTCGCGGAGGCGATCGAAGCGGTGGCCCGAGCGGGAGAACCCGCCCGCGTGATGGACGAGGGCAGGTGCCTGGGAGTGGTCGACCACGAGCGCCTGCTCGGCGTCGTGGCCGGTGTCCCCGCCGCGGCCGCGGGCAGCCTTCCGACCCCGCCGGCCCCCCGCACCAGCCCGGAGGCCGTCTGATGGCAACCCTCACCGTCCCCACCTCCCGTAGCGCCGCACCCCGCCTCCTCAAGAGCCGAGCCGCGGGCAAACTCCTGCTGCTCGCGCTCGTCACCGCGGTCCTGTCGCCCCTTCTGCACGGCGGAACATGGCCGCAGGAGCTGACGATCAGCCTCTCCAAGCCGCTCGCCACGGCCAGCGACTGGGTCATCGACAACCGGGACAGCCACCCCCTGTTCCTGTACTTCTTCGGCTACATCAGCAACGCGGTCGTCCTCTCCGTACGCGCCGTCTACCTCACCCTGCTCGCCGCGGGCTGGACCGGCGTCACGGTCTTCGGCGCCCTGGTCGCCTGGCGCGTCGCCGGTCCCCGGCTGGCCGCCGGCACGGCCGTCGCCTTCCTGGCCTGCGGCGCCCTCGGCATGTGGGTCCCGACCATGCAGACCCTCGCCCTGATGGTCGTGGCGGTGCTCGCCTCCGTGCTCGTCGGCGCACTGCTCGGCCTCGCCGCCGGCCTCTCCGACCGGCTCGACCGCGCCCTGCGTCCGGTCCTGGACACCATGCAGGTGCTCCCGGCCTTCGCCTACCTCCTCCCCGTCGTCCTGGTCTTCGGCATCGGCGTCCCCGCGGCCGTCCTCGCCACCGTCGTCTACGCCGCCCCGCCGATGGCCCGCCTCACCGCGCTGGGCCTGCGCGGTGCCGACCCCGAAGTCCTGGAGGCCGTGGAGTCACTCGGCGCCACCTGGCGTCAGCGGCTGCTGACCGCCCGTATCCCGCTGGCCCGCAAGGAACTGCTCCTCGGCCTCAACCAGACGATCATGATGGCGCTGTCGATGGCCGTCATCGCCGCGGTCATCGGCGGCGGCGGCCTCGGCGACCGCGTCTACCAGGCCCTCGGCTCGGTCGACGTCGGCGCGGCCCTGGCGGCCGGCATCCCGATCGTGCTGCTCGCGGTCGTCCTGGACCGCGTCACGGCGGCGGCCGGAGCCGGCACCCCGGGGGCCGACCGCCCGCGGACCATCGGCGGGCCGTACGCCCTGGCCGTCACCGTGGCCGTCGCCCTCGCCACCCGCCTGCTCGGCGCCCTCGACTGGCCCGCCGGCTGGACGCTGAACATCGCCGAACCGGTCAACCGCGCCGTCGACTGGATGACCGCCCACCTCTACTCGGGCGTCCCGGTGATCGGCGGCACCGCGGTCTGGGCGGGGCACTTCACCACCTGGGTGCTGGACCCCGTCCGCGACGGCCTCCAGTGGCTGCCCTGGTGGGCGGTGCTGCTCGTCGTCGCCGCCCTCGCCTGGCTGATCGGCACCTGGCGGACCGCGCTCACCGCCGTACTCGCCATGGCCGCGATCGGCGTGCTCGGCGTGTGGGAGCCGTCCCTGGACACCCTCTCGCAGGTGCTCGCCGCCGTCGCCGTCACCCTCGTCCTGGGCTTCGCGACCGGCATCGCCGCGGCCCGCAGCGACCGCGTCGAGCGGGTCCTCCGGCCGGTCCTGGACGTGTGCCAGACCATGCCGCAGTTCGTGTACCTGATCCCGGTCGTGGCCCTGTTCGGCGTCGGCCGGGCCCCCGCGGTCGCCGCGGCCGTCGTCTACGCCCTGCCGGCCGTCGTCCGGATCACCGCGCAGGGCCTGCGCCAGGTCGACCAGGCCGCGCTGGAGTCGGCGCGCTCGCTCGGCGCTACCGGCCGTCAGCAGCTGTGGCAGGTCCAGCTCCCGCTGGCCCGGCGCGCGCTGCTGCTCGCCGCCAACCAGGGCGTGGTCCTGGTCCTCGCCGTCGTCATCATCGGCGGCCTGGTCGGCGGCGGCGCCCTCGGCTACGACGTCGCGTTCGGCCTCGCCCAGGGCGACCTCGCCACCGGTCTGGTGGCCGGTGCCGCGATCGTCTGCCTGGGCCTGATGCTCGACCGGGTGACCCAGCCGACCGAGCGACGCACGAAGAAGGGAGCCTGACATGCGACGACGTACCACCGCCCTGGTGGGCTCGCTGGTGCTGCTGACCGCGACCGGGTGCGGCGCCGCCGACATGACCAAGCAGGCCAGCCCGTTCGCGAACGCCCAGGGCGCGAAGACGGTCACCCTGTCCGTGCAGTCCTGGGTGGGCGCGCAGTCCAACGTGGCCGTCGCCCAGTACATCCTGGAACACAAGCTCGGCTACCGCGTCGACACCGTCCAGGTCGACGAGGTGCCCGCCTGGGACGCTCTCAGCCAGGGCCGCGTCGACGCCCTCCTGGAGGACTGGGGCCACCCGGACCAGGAGAAGCGGTACGTCACCGAGAAGAAGACGATCGCGCGCGGCGGCGACCTCGGGGTGACCGGGCACATCGGCTGGTTCGTGCCGACGTACCTCGCCCGGCAGCACCCGGACATCACCGACTGGAGGAACCTGAACAAGTACGCCTCGCTCTTCCGCACCGCGGAGAGCGGCGGCAAGGGCCAGCTGATGGACGGCTCCCCGTCCTACGTCACCAACGACAAGGCGCTGGTGAAGAACCTCAAGCTGGACTACCAGGTCGTCTTCGCCGGTTCCGAGGCGGCGCAGATCACGCAGATCAAGCAGTTCGCCAAGGAGAAGAAGCCGTTCCTGACGTACTGGTACGCGCCGCAGTGGCTGTTCAAGAAGGTCCCCATGACCGAGGTGAAGCTGCCGCCGTACAAGGAGGGCTGTGACGCGGATCCGGCGAAGGTCGCCTGCGCCTACCCGCACACCCCGCTCCAGAAGTACCTCAACGCCGACTTCGCGAAGTCCGGCGGCAAGGCGGCGGCCTTCCTGAAGAGGTTCAGGTGGACGACGGAGGACCAGAACGAGGTCTCCCTGATGATCGCCGAGCAGAAACTGAGCCCGCAGGAGGCGGCGAAGAAGTGGGTGGACAACCATCCCTCCGCGTGGAAGCGGTGGCTGCCCTGACCGGACCCGGACGGCAGGACTCACTCGTCCCCGGCCGCCGGATTGCGCTCCGGGCGGCCCGGCCGGCGGATCGTCTTGCCGCCCTCGCCGCGTTCCGGGCGGGGGCCCAGCCGCCGTGGCACGTACCCCGGCGGGCACAGCCCCCCGCCCGGGCCGTCGGACCGGCCGCCGGGCGGGGGCTCTGCCGGGGGTGCCCCGCCGTGCGCGGCCGATCCCACGCGTACGCACACGCAGTCGGGATCCCCCGGGCACGGCAGGATGTCCGGACCCGGCGCGGAGTCCGGGCGGGCACGCCCCTCCTCCGGTGGCTGGGCCGCTAGGGGCACGAGCTGTTCCTGCCGCTGCCACCCCACCAGCAGTACGAGCCCCAGGAGGCGTCCGCGGCGGCGAAGTGGTCCTCGATCGTGTAGCAGTTCGGGTTGGGTGCCCACGTCGACCCGCGATAGGGCTGCATCGTGCCGGCGGCGTCCGACTGGTACATGAGGTTGTTCATGTACGCGCACTGCTGCCAGCCCTGGTAGGGCCAGCGGCCGCTGCCCATGTCGGTCCGGGTGGTGGCCGGGTCGTTGCCGTCGTCCACCACTTCGCCGTACCAGGCCACACCGTCCGCCTGGGAGCGCAGACCGCCGGCGTTGTACAGGGACGCCGGGTAGTACCCCATCCAGACACCGTTGACCTGCACCCACCAGTTGCCCTGCGACAGCTGAACCTTCAGGCCCATCTGGTACTGGGTGCCGCCGAGGGTGCTCAGCGGAGCGGACAGCGCGCCGGGATGGACGGTGTTGGAGTACTGCACCCAGCCGCGCACGTTCTGGTTGTACCCGCCGAGATCGTCCCCGCTCCGGGTGTAGCCGTTGGTCGTGTAGAAGGTGAACAGATGCGGCTGCCAGTCTCCGTAGAGGTCCTTGTACACCTGGTGGCCGACTTCCAGGGTCTGCTTGCCGGTCCCGCTGCCGCGGCTCATCGACAGCTGCCCCAGGGAGAACTCGTTGCTGTACTCCACGTAGGTGAGCCAGGTGTTGATGTTCCCCGAGGTGCCGAAGCAGGTCACGGCCTGGCGGCTGTAGCCGTACTTGTGCACGGCGGCGGTCGCGCGGGGGACGAGCTCACCCGCCGGCGTTTCCACCATCGCGTAGGTGCCCTTGGCCAGCCAGTCGTTCAGTCCGACCTCCGGCTGGATCCTCTCCAGCGGCAGGCGTACGAGGGGCACGGTGCCGGGCGGTCCCAGCTTGCCGTTCGCCAGCTCGAACCGGGTGGGCTCGGCGGGCCGGTCCCCGGCGACCGGCTGCGCGGGGCGGTCCTCACCGGGCGGGTCGGCGATACGGCCGCCGTCGCTCAGCTGCGACTCGATCGGCACCCAGTCGAGCATGATGCCACCGTCGGTCACCGTGTCGGCGACGACCTCACGGCGGGCGTACTGGTCCCGCAGATGCTGGTGGATCTCCTCCAGCCGGGCGCGGGCCTCGGCGGGAGAGGCGGTCACGCTAGCGGAGCCGGGGGCGGGGGCCGGCCGGCTCTCCTCGCTGTCGAAACGTGGGTTGCGTTCAATCGTCATGTGAGGCCGTTCTTTCCGGGCTGAAGGCCCCCTTTCAGTAGGCGGCAGGCCGTCCCGGTCTGCAACTCCGCTGCAAAGAACGGGTAAGCCATTGACCCTTCACATGTTGTGAGGTCAACGGCTGACGGAGAACGGGACGCGCTACGGAAGCGGACGCCCGCAGATCCCGTCGGCGATCTGCTGGAGCGCCGCTGCCGCCCGCCGCTGGAGTCCCGGCCCGAACGTGATCCGGCTGGCGCCCAGTTCGCCGAGTCCGGCGGGGGAGGGGCCGCCCGGGTCCAGCCGGGCGAGCGCGTTCAGCGGGCCCTGGATCCCGGACCGCAGCAGCGGCAGCACGTCCGCCGGAGCCAGGATCGGGTACACGCAGTCGGCGCCCGCCGCCACGTACAACGCGGCCCGCTCGATGACCCGTTCGGGATCCTTGTCGCCGTGGACGAACACGTCGACCCGGGCGTTGACGAAGAGCCGGTCCGCGGCGGCCGAACGGACCTCGGCGAGGAACTCGGCATGCGCGTGCGGGTCCTTGAGGACACCCCCGGCGGAGTCCTCGAGGTTGCAGCCGACGGCGCCCGCCTCCAGCAGCCGCTCGACCAGCTCCTCGGGCGCGAGCCCGTAGCCGCCCTCGACGTCCGCCGACACCGGCACGTCCACCGCCCGCGTGATCCGCGCGACCGCCGCGAACATCTCGTCGGCCGGGGTGTCCCCGTCCTCGTACCCGAGCGAGGCGGCCACCCCGGCGCTCGGCGTGGCCAGCGCCGGGAACCCGGCCGCGACGAAGACCCGCGCACTGGCCGCGTCCCAGGGGCCGGGCAGGATCAGCGGGTCGCCCGGGGCGCGTCCCCGGTGCAGGGCACGGAACTGCTCCACCTTGCTCACGGCTGCATACCCCCCGGCGGGACGCGACGGCTGACCATGAGGCGGTTCCAGCCGTTGATGACGGTGATCAGACCGATCAGATGGGCGAGTTCGGCCTCCGCGAAGTGCTTGGCGGCCTGCTCGTACACCTCGTCCGGCACAAAGCCCTCCGTGAGGACCGTGACCGCCTCGGTCAGCGCCAGCGCGGCCCGCTCCCGCTCGCCGTAGAGGTCCTCGGTCTCCTCCCAGGCGTCAAGGAGCTGGATGCGGTCCTCCGACTCCCCGTTCTCCCGGGCCGCCCGGACGTGCATGTCGAGGCAGAAGGCGCAGTGGTTGAGCTGCGAGGCACGGATCATGACCAGCTCGGCGAGGACCGGATCGCCGAGCCCCCTCTTCGCGGCCGCGCTGACCGCGACCATCGCCTGGTGCACCTTCGGGTCCAGCAGCTGGGTACGGCTCACGTGTGCTGCCCCGGCCGGTAGTGGCCCGGAGTCATCCGGGTGGTCACGCCGAACCGGTTCCACGCGTTGATCACCGTGATCGCGGCGATCAGCTGGGCCAGCTCGGCCTCCTCGAACAGCTTGGCGGCCTTCTCGTACACCTCGTCCGGCACGAAGCCCTCGGTGAGCACGGTGATCGCCTCGGTCAGCTCGAACGCCGCCAGCTCCTTCGCCGTGTAGAAGTGCTGCGACTCCTCCCACGCGCTGAGCTGCACGATGCGTTCCACGCTCTCGCCGGCCGCGAGGGCGTCCTTGGTGTGCATGTCGAGGCAGAACGCGCAGTGGTTGAGCTGCGAGGCGCGGATCTTCACCAGCTCGTACAGCTTGGGGTCCAGCCCCTGCCTGGCGGCGGTGTCCAGGCGGATCATCGCCTTGTAGACCTCGGGCGCGTGCTCGGCCCAGCGCAGCCGCGGCGGCTGCTCGGGGGCGTACTCGACGGTTTCCTGTGCAGTGCTCATGGCCTCGACCCTAGGGGCCGGGCAGCCCAGGAGTATGGTCCATTTCCATGGCGAGATCCTGGGCCACTTTGGGCGTCGACCTGCACCTCGAACCGACCGGCGTGGGCGGCGTGCGCCGGGGCCTGACCGACGCGCTGCGGGACGCGGTCCGCACCGGCCGGCTCGCCCCCGGCACCCGGCTGCCCTCCTCCCGCACCCTCGCCGCCGACCTCGGCCTCGCCCGCAACACCGTCGCGGAGGCCTACGCCGACCTGGTCGCCGAGGGCTGGCTCACCGCCCGGCAGGGCTCCGGCACCCGGGTGGGGGAGCGGGCCGTGACCCCGCCCGCGGACACCGCACCCCGGCCCCGGGAACCCGCTCGCCCCGCCGTCAGCCTCATCCCCGGCACCCCCGACCTCGCCGCGTTCCCGCGCGCCGAGTGGCTCAAGGCCGCCCGCCGCGCCCTGGCCACCGCCCCCTTCCACGCTCTGGGCTACGGCGACCCGCGCGGCCGCCCCGAACTGCGCACCGCGCTCGCCGGCTACCTCGCCCGCGCCCGCGGTGTGCGCACCGACCCCGACGCGATCGTGATCACCGCCGGCTTCTCGCACGCCCTGCGCATCCTCGGGACGCTGCTGCGGGCGCGCGGGGCGCGGGCGGTGGCGGTGGAGTCGTACGGGCTCGACGTCCACCGCGGACTGCTGCGGGACGCGGGGCTCGCCACACCCGCGCTGCCGTACGACGAACGGGGCACGGACCCCGGCCCGTTGACCACCGAGGGAGCCGTACTGCTCACCCCCGCCCACCAGTTCCCCATGGGCGTGCCGCTGCACCCCGACCGGCGGACGGCCGTCGTGGACTGGGCGCGGCGGACCGGCGGGCTGGTGCTGGAGGACGACTACGACGGCGAGTTCCGCTACGACCGCCAGCCCGTCGGCGCCCTCCAGGGCCTCGACCCCGACCGGGTCGTCTATATCGGCACCGCCAGCAAGTCCCTGGCCCCCGGGCTGCGGCTGGGCTGGATGGTGCTGCCGCCGGCCCTGACGGAGGAGGCGGCCGCCGTCAAGGGCCAGGTCGACACCTGCGGGGCGCTGGACCAGCTGACGCTGGCCGAGTTCCTCACCTCCGGCGCCTACGACCGGCACGTGCGCTCGTCCCGGCTGCGCTACCGGCGCCGCCGCGACGCCCTCGCCGCGGCCGTCGCCGACCGCGCGCCACGGGTGTCGGTCACCGGGATCGCCGCCGGACTCCACGCGGTGCTGCGCCTGCCGCCCGGTACCGAGCCGTCGGTGATCCAGGCGGCGGCGGACCAGGGCCTGGCACTGCACGGCCTCGCCTTCCACCGCCACGAACAGGCCGTCGCCGGACCGGTGGACGCCCTCGTCGTCGGCTATGCGACACCGACGGACAGCGCGTGGACGGGCGCCCTGGAGACGCTGTGCCGGGTACTGCCGTAGGACATGGCCGCGCCCGGTCCCCCTCGTCGGGCGCAACCGGCCTGACGGACGACGAGCGGCGACTGCGCCAGGCGTACAACCGGCCGATCCGGCACACGACGCCCGCGCGGCGTGGCGGCGGATCCGCCGCCCACCGAGCCCGCGTTCGTCACGCCTCCCGCTCCGCCGGCGCCTCCCCGAACCGGGCCAGCAGCAGGGCGCCCGCCACCGCCACCGCGAAGCCCAGGATCGCGAGCCATGTCAGGCCCTCCCGGGTGCGGTCGCCGAGCCAGACCACGCCGACCGCGGCCGGGCCGACCGTCTCGCCGATCACCACGCCGGCCGTGGCGGTCGTCACCGACCCCCGCTGGAGGGCCGAGGTCAGCAACACAAACGCGGCTCCGCCGCCGAGCAGCAGCGCGTACGTCGCCGGATTGCCGAGCAGATCCGCCGGCCGCAGCGAGTCGATCAGCCGTACCGTCACCTCCACCACCCCGAACCCGAACCCGGCGCCGAGCCCAAGCAGCAGCGCCCGGGTCCGCCCCGACAGGCGTCCGCCGACCCCGCCGAGCAGCAGCACGGCGACCGCCGCCGCCACCATCGCGTACCGCAGCCAGTCCGGCCCGCTTCGCTCACCCTCCGTGCCCGAGGCCAGCCCCAGCATGGCGAGCCCCGCGCACACCACCCCCACGGCGGCCCACTCCCGCCCGCTCAGCCGGACCCGCAGCAGCCGCGCCGCCACCACCGCCGTCACCGCGAGGCTCGCCGCCAGTGCCGCGCCCACCGCGTAGATCGGCACGGACCGCAGCGCCGCGATCTGGAGCAGGAAACCGAGCCCGTCCAGCGCGAGTCCGGCGAGGTACCGCCACTGGCGCAGCGCCCGCAGCAGCAGCGCCGCGTCCCCGCCGCCGTCCCCCTCGGCGCCCGCCGCCCGCGCGGCCACCGCCTGCCACACCGTCGCCGTACCGAAGCAGACCGCCGCGCCAAGGGCGCACACCATTCCAAACAACACGAAGTGACTCTAGGGGCAGCCGGAGACCCGGGCCCCGCTGGGGTGGGCACGCACACCGATCTCTAGGCTGACCGCCGAACACGGCATACGACGGGGGAGAAACCACCATGGCGCAGACACGAAGGCAGCTCCGCTCCGGCACGGTCGTCCTGGGCGGAATGGGCCTGCTGGCCGCCGCCCTCACCGCCTGCTCCTCCGACGACCCGGACAAGCGCTGCGTCGACCGCGACAGCTACCACCTCACCAAGGGGTACAAGGTCGTCTCCGACAAGAAGTGCAGGACCACGAGCGCGCCCGGGAAGTCGACGGGCAAGAAGAAGGGCCTGAAGAAGCAGCTCGACGCCGCCTGGTACTACGAGGGCGACGAGGAGGACGGCTGGGTCGACGGCGGCTCCTTCACCAAGCCCAGCGGCGGCTCGGGCAGCGGCTCGTACGACGATGACGACGACCACCACAGCGGTGGCGGCGGAGTCCACCGCGGCGGCTTCGGCGGTGGCAAGGGCAGCTCCGGCGGCTGACCGGACCACGCACATGGAACGCCGAACCATCACACCCCGCCCCGGCTGGCAGCAGACCGTGGAGGAGCAGGGCCTCGTCTACCCGCTCACCCGCCACCCCGACGGCTCCCTGCGCCCGTACTGGGACGAGAGCGCCTACTACGTCTTCTCCCTGGAGGAGGTCGAGGCGCTGGAGGAGACCGTCGAGGAACTGCACCGCATGTGCCTGGAGGCGGCCGAGCACATCGTGGCGAAGGACCGGCTCGCCGACCTCGGCATCACCGATGCGCGGGTGGCCGCCGCGGTCACCGAGGCCTGGCACCGCCGCGCCGAACTGCCGTCCGTCTACGGCCGCTTCGACCTCCGCTACGACGGCACGGGACCGGCGAAGCTCCTGGAGTACAACGCCGACACACCCACCTCCCTGGTCGAGGCCGCGTCCCCGCAGTGGTTCTGGATGGAGGACCGCTTCCCCGGCGCGGACCAGTGGAACTCCCTGCACGAACGCCTGGTCGACGCCTGGCGGTCCCAGGCCGCCCTGCTGCCCCCCGGCAGCCCGCTGCACTTCGCGCACTCCTCGGCCGACGAACTCGGCGAGGACCTGATGACGGTCGCCTACCTCAAGGAGACCGCCGAACAGGCCGGTCTCGCCACCGACTGGCTCGCCATGGAGGAGATCGGCTGGGACAGCCTCTCCGGCCGCTTCGTCGACAACCAGCTCCGCTTCATCCGCGGCATCTTCAAGCTGTACCCCTGGGAGTGGCTCACCACCGACGCCTTCGGCGGGCACGTCCTGGACACCCTGGACAACGGCGGCGGCACCGGCAGCACCCTGTGGGTCGAACCGGCCTGGAAGATGCTGCTCAGCAACAAGGCCCTTCTGCCGATCCTCTGGGAGCTGTACCCGGGCCACCCCAACCTCCTCCCCGCCTACCTGGACGGCCCCCGCGACCTGACCGACACCACCGGCTATGTCGCCAAGCCCCTCCTCGGCCGCGAGGGCGAGGGCGTCACCGTGCACGAGCCGGGCGCGCCGGCCGTCCTGCGTGACGAGCCCTGCTGCTACCAGCAACTGGCCCCGCTGCCCGCCTTCGACGGCAACCACGTCGTCCTCGGCGCCTGGGTCGTCCGGAACGAATCCGCCGGCCTCGGCATCCGCGAGTCCACGGGCCTGATCACAGACGAGTACGCCCGCTTCCTGCCCCATGTGATCCTCTAGGTACATCCGGTACGAGGGCCAGGGCCCGGCACTCCCCCCGCCTTCGGCCGGGGGGACCCCAGAGCACGCACCTGACGCCGCGCGGCCCGTCCTCCGGGCGGACGACGGGAGTTCGACGACAGGGCCTAGCCGCCGAGCAGCCGCTCCGCGGCCGCGCGGGCGTGCCGGGCCGGGGCCGGGTCGCCGCTGATGCCCGCCGTCACGATGGCCCCCTCGGCCAGCAGGAACACCGCCTCGGTCACCGGTGCGCCGGTGGCGCGTACCCAGGTCGCGAGCTGGTCGTGGAAGGCGCGCTTGTGGGACCGGACCTCGGCGAGGACCGGTTCGGACGACGAGCCCAGCTCGCCGTGGGCGTTGACCCAGGCGCAGCCGCGGAAGCCGGGCTCCGCGAACCATCCGGCGAGCCAGTCGAAGACCGCGAGCACCCGCGCGCGGGGGTCCGGGACGCTCTCCACATGGGCGGCAAGGCTCGCGCGCCAGCGCCGGTCGCGCCGCCGGAGCATGGCGACCACGAGGTCCTCCTTGGTCGCGAAGAGCCGGTAGATCCGCTTCAGCGGCAGGCCGGACGCCTCGCGGACCCGGTCCATGCCGACCGCCTGGATGCCGTGCGCGTAGAAGAGTGCCTCCGCCGCGTCCAGGAGCGCTTCGCGGTCCAGGCGGTGCTGTTCTTCGGTGATCGGGGCCGGCATCCGGAATCTCCTTGACGCTGAGAACGGTCGTTCTCTACCTTAGGCGCAGCACGTGGAGAACGCCCGTTCTCGATCTGAGGAGGTCGCCGTGACCGAAGGCCGCCCGCCGTATCCGCCGTTCACCCTGGAGACCGCCCGCCAGAAGGTGCAGGCCGCCGAGGACGCCTGGAACACCCGCGACCCCCGCCGGGTGGCCCTCGCCTACACCCCGGACTCCGTCTGGCGGAACCGGGACCGGTTCCTGACCGGCCGGGAGGAGATCGTCGCCTTCCTGACCGAGAAGTGGGAGCGCGAACGCGACTACGCACTCCGCAAGGACCTCTGGAGCTTTCACGAGAACCGGATCGCCGTCCGCTTCCAGTACGAGTGCCGCGACGCCGACGGCCAGTGGTGGCGCTCCTACGGCAACGAGCTGTGGGAGTTCGACGACAACGGCCTGATGCGCCGCCGCGAGGCCGGCATCCACGACGTCCCCATCACCGAGGCCGACCGGCGCATCCTCGGCCCCCGGCCCGCCGACGAGCACGGCACCGGCCTGCCGCTGCGCTGACGGCCGCTAAGCGCCTTCCAGAACCGCCCGCAGCTGCTCCACCCCCCAGTCCAGATCCTCCTCGCCGATCACCAGCGGGGGCGCGATCCGGATGGTCGACCCGTGGGTGTCCTTGACCAGGACCCCACGGGCCAGCAGTTTCTCGGAGATCTCCCGCCCGGTGCCGACCGCCGGGGAGACGTCCACCCCGGCCCACAGCCCACGCCCGCGCACCGCCCTCACCCGGCCCGTCCCGGCCAGCTCGTCCAGCAGCCGGTGCAGCCGCTCGCCCAGCTCGGCCGCCCGCGCCTGGTACTCCCCGGTCCGCAGCATCGCGATCACCTCCAGCGCCACCGCGCAGGCCAGCGGATTCCCGCCGAACGTCGACCCGTGCTCGCCCGGCCGGAACACCCCGAGCACCGCCGCGCTCGACACCACCGCCGACACCGGCACGATCCCGCCGCCCAGAGCCTTGCCCAGCACATACACATCCGGCACGACCCCCTCGTGCTCGCACGCGAAGGTCCGCCCGGTCCGGCCGAGCCCCGACTGGATCTCGTCGGCGACGAACAGCACGTTCCGCTCGCGCGTCAGCTCCCGCACCCCCGCCAGATAGCCGGCCGGCGGCACGATCACCCCGGACTCGCCCTGGATCGGCTCCAGCAGCACGGCGACGGTGTTCTCGGTGAGCGCCGCCCGCATCGCCGTCAGGTCGCCGTACGGCACGATCTGGAACCCGGGTGTGTACGGCCCGAAGTCCGCCCGCGCCTCCGGATCGGTCGAGAAGCTGATGACCGTCGTCGTACGGCCGTGGAAGTTGCCGCTCGCGACCACGATCTTCGCCATCTCCGCGGGCACCCCCTTGACCCGGTACCCCCACTTCCGGGCCGTCTTCACCGTGCTCTCCACCGCCTCCGCGCCCGTGTTCACGGGCAGCACCATCTCCATCCCGCACAGCTCCGCCAGCTCGCGGCAGAACGCCGCGAACCGGTCGTGGTGGACGGCACGGGAGGTCAGCGTCACCCGGTCCAGCTGCCGCCGGGCCGCCTCGACCAGCCGCCGGTTGCCGTGCCCGAAGTTCAGCGCCGAGTAGCCGGCCAGCAGATCCAGATACCGCCTCCCCTCCACATCCGTCAGCCACGCCCCCTCACCGGTGGCGATCACGACCGGCAGCGGGTCGTAGGTGGGCGCGCAGTGCGCGTCGGCGGTGGCGATGAGGTCTTTCGCAGCGGTCACGGCCTCTCCCGGAGACGACTCTGACTCGACGGTGACCTCCTTCCTATCCTCGCTCGGATGGTGGACGCGGGATCTGTGCCGCGCGGCGCGCCCGGTAGGCTGATCAGCGGGCCGTGACTGGCGCGCTGGGATGGGACGGACCATCAGGGAGCGGCCCGAGCGGGAAAGAGTGCCGTGCGCCTGGGCCGAACGTGAACGCTGTACGCACGCCGTCCGGAGGTTTCCCGATGCCCGAGAATTCCGCCCACCTCTCCACCGAGTCGACGGCCTTCCGCGCCGCCCTCGACGTCATCCGCGCCGTCGAGCCGGGGGTCGCCGACGCCATCGGCCAGGAGGTCGTCGATCAGCGTGCGATGCTCAAGCTGATCGCCTCCGAGAACTACGCCTCCCCGGCCACCCTGCTGGCCATGGGCAACTGGTTCAGCGACAAGTACGCCGAGGGCACCATCGGCCGCCGCTTCTACGCCGGCTGCCGCAACGTCGACACGGTCGAGTCCCTCGCCGCCGAGCACGCCAAGGCCCTCTTCGGCGCCCGCCATGCCTACGTCCAGCCGCACTCCGGCATCGACGCCAACCTCGTCGCCTTCTGGGCCGTCCTCGCCGACCGCGTCGAGGTGCCCTTCCTGGAGAAGACCGGCGCCCGCCAGGTCAACGACCTGACCGAGGCCGACTGGGCCGAGCTGCGCCAGGCCTTCGGCAACCAGCGCATGCTCGGCATGTCCCTGGACGCCGGCGGCCACCTCACCCACGGCTTCCGCCCGAACATCTCCGGCAAGATGTTCGACCAGCGCTCCTACGGCACCGACCCGGCCACCGGCCTCATCGACTACGAGGCCCTGCGCACCCAGGCCCGCGAGTTCAAGCCGCTGATCATCGTCGCCGGTTACTCCGCGTACCCCCGCCTGGTGAACTTCCGGATCATGCGCGAGATCGCGGACGAGGTCGGCGCCACGCTCATGGTCGACATGGCCCACTTCGCCGGCCTGGTCGCGGGCAAGGTCCTCACCGGCGACTTCGACCCGGTCCCGCACGCCCAGATCGTCACCACGACCACCCACAAGTCCCTGCGCGGCCCGCGCGGCGGCATGGTCCTGTGCGACGACTCCCTCAAGGACCAGGTCGACCGCGGCTGCCCGATGGTCCTCGGCGGCCCGCTTCCGCACGTCATGGCCGCCAAGGCCGTCGCCCTGGCCGAGGCCCGCCGGCCCGCCTTCCAGGACTACGCCCAGCGCATCGTCGACAACTCCCGCGCCCTCGCCGAGGGACTGATGCGCCGCGGCGCCACCCTGGTCACCGGCGGCACGGACAACCACCTCAACCTGATCGACGTCGCCACCTCCTACGGCCTCACCGGCCGCCAGGCCGAGGCCGCCCTCCTCGACTCGGGCATCGTCACCAACCGCAACGCCATCCCGGCCGACCCGAACGGGGCCTGGTACACCTCCGGCATCCGCGTCGGCACCCCCGCCCTGACCACCCGCGGTCTGGGCACGGCGGAGATGGACGAGGTGGCGGGCCTGATGGACCGCGTCCTGACCACCACCGAGCCGGGCACCACCAAGTCCGGCGCCCCCTCCAAGGCGGCCCACGTCCTGGACGAGAAGGTGGCGCAGGAGATCGCCCAGCGGGCGACGGATTTGGTGGCCGGCTTCCCGCTGTACCCGGAAGTCGACCTGGGCTGAAGCGCCCCGAAAGGGGCGCGGGGAACTGCGCGACCGGCCACCACCGGCCCGCAGTTCCCCACGCACCGACCCCACCCCGTCTCTCTGCGACAATGAAAAACATGGCTTCCGACCGACCTCGCGTGCTCTCCGGTATTCAGCCCACCGCCGGCTCGTTCCACCTCGGCAACTACCTCGGCGCCGTCCGCCAGTGGGTGGCCCTCCAGGAGACCCACGACGCGTTCTACATGGTCGTCGACCTGCACGCGATCACGGTCCCGCAGGACCCCAAGGAGCTGCGGGCCAACACCCGGCTCGCCGCCGCCCAGCTGCTGGCCGCCGGCCTGGACCCGGACCGCTGCACGCTCTTCGTGCAGAGCCATGTCCCCGAGCACGCCCAGCTGGCCTGGATCATGAACTGCCTCACCGGCTTCGGTGAGGCCAGCCGCATGACCCAGTTCAAGGACAAGTCCGCCAAGCAGGGCGCCGAACGGGCCTCCGTCGGCCTGTTCACGTACCCGATCCTCCAGATCGCGGACATCCTGCTGTACCAGGCCAACGAGGTGCCGGTCGGCGAGGACCAGCGCCAGCACATCGAGCTGACCCGCGACCTCGCCGAGCGCTTCAACGGGCGGTACGGCCAGACCTTCACCATGCCGAAGCCGTACATCCTCAAGGAGACGGCGAAGATCTACGACCTCCAGGACCCGTCGATCAAGATGAGCAAGTCGGCGTCCACGCCGAAGGGTCTGGTCAATCTCCTCGACGAGCCGAAGACCACGGCCAAGAAGGTCAAGAGCGCGGTCACCGACACCGACACGGTGATCCGCTTCGACGCCGAGAACAAGCCGGGCGTCTCCAACCTGCTCACCATCTACTCCACGCTGACCGGCAGGTCGATCGCCGAGCTGGAGCAGGACTACGAGGGCAAGATGTACGGCGCGCTCAAGACGGACCTCGCCGAGGTCATGGTCGAGTTCGTGACGCCGTTCCGCGAGCGCACCCAGCAGTACCTGGACGACTCCGAGACGCTGGACGCGGTCCTGGCCAAGGGTGCCGAGAAGGCGCGCGCCGTCGCCGCCGAGACGCTCGCGCAGGCGTACGACCGCGTGGGCTTCCTCCCCGCGAAGCACTGAGGCGTACGACCGCCCGGGTCCGCGCGGGCAGAGCGCTGCACATCACTTCCGCTGCGCCTGCCCACAGGACACTCATAGCCGTACAGTCGATACCCGGACGACTGAGAACACAACAGACGCGACGACAGGAGACGACGTGGGGACCGTAACGATCGGCGTGTCGATCGCGGTCCCGGAGCCTCACGGCAGCCTGCTCCAGGAGCGGCGCGCGGGCTTCGGCGACGCCGCGGCTCACGGTATCCCCACGCATGTCACGCTGCTGCCGCCGACCGAGGTGGACGAGGCCGACCTGCCGGCGATCGATGCGCACCTCACCGACGTCGCCGCGGCCGGCCGGCCGTTCCCGATGCGCCTGTCCGGCACCGACACCTTCCGGCCCCTGTCACCGGTGGTCTACGTCCGGGTCGTCCGGGGCGCCGAGGCGTGCACCCGGCTCCAGCAGCGGCTCCGGGACGCCTCCGGGCCGGTGGCGCGCGAGCTCCAGTTCCCGTACCACCCGCATGTCACGGTCGCGCACGGCATCGACGAGGCGGCGATGGACCGCGCCTTCGAGGAGCTGGCGGACTTCGACGCCGAGTGGCCGTGCACCGGCTTCGCGCTGTACGAGCAGGGCACCGACGGCGTCTGGCGCAAGCTGCGCGAGTACACCTTCGGAGGAACGGTCGTACCGCCTCAGGCCGGCCACGCGGACGCGTACGCGCCGCGGGTTGCGCCGTGACGTCCTGGTAGTACCGCGATGCGCCGCCGTCCGGCCGCGGATCCGTTGTAGCCGGCCGCGCAGTCGCCCGCGGACTCGGGGGCGCTCAGCCGAGCCGGCGGAACAACGCCCGCGGGACGTGCCGCAGGGCCGACATCACCGGGCGGAGCGTTCCCGGTACCCAGACCGTCTCCGAGCGCCTGCGCAGGCCGAGTTCGATGGCCGCGGCGACCGCCTCCGGCGTGGTGGCGAGCGGTGTCCGTCGCCGTCCGGCCGTCTTCCGCGTCCGCACGGAGCCAGGGCGTACGACCATGACGTGCACGCCCGTGCCGTACAGGGCGTCGCCGAGGCCCTGGGCGAAGGCGTCGAGACCGGCCTTGCTGGAGCCGTAGATGAATTCCGCGCGCCGGACGCGTTCGGCGGCGGCGGAGGACAGCACCACGAGCGCGCCGTGGCCCTGTGCCTGGAGTTCGCTGCCGGCGACCAGGCCCGCCGAGACGGCCCCGGTGTAGTTCGTCCGGGCCACCTGGACCGCGCGGACCGGGTCGCGTTCGTCGTGCGCCTGGTCGCCGAGGATGCCGAAGGCGAGCAGCACCATGTCGACGGCGCCCTCGGCGAACACCTTGCCGAGGACCGTCTCGTGGGACTCGGGATCGAGCGCGTCGAAGGCTACGGTGCGGACGTCCGCGCCGAGCTCCCGCAGGCTTCCGGCGGCGTTCTCCAGCGCCACCGAGGGGCGACCCGCCAGCCACACCGTGCGGGCGCGGCGGGCGATCAGCCGACGGGCGGTGGCCAGCGCGATCTCGGACGTGCCGCCGAGGACGAGCAGGGAACGGGGCAGTGCGCTGGGCGGTGGCGTGGCATCCTTCATGACAGCTGACCGTATAGCCCGCATATGACGGTTTTGGCGAAGAAACGCGGTGTTGACGCTCCCGCGCAGCGGGCACAGTCGGATCATGGACTGGCTCAAGAAGCTCCCCGGCATCGGGCCGATCGTCACCCGGCTGATGGTCACGCACGCGTGGCGGTCCTACGAACGCCTGGACCGGGTGAAGTGGAGCCGGCTGGCCGCGGCCATGACGTTCGTCAGCTTCGTGGCCCTGTTCCCGCTGCTGACCGTGGCCGCCGCGATCACCGCCGCCACGCTCAGCCCCGCCCGCCAGAAGACGGTCGAGCACCGGATCGCCGATCAGTTCCCGGGCCTCTCCGAACAGTTGGACCTCACCTCCCTGGTGCAGAACGCGGGCACGGTCGGCGTCATCGCGGGCGCGGCGCTGCTGTTCACGGGCATCGGCTGGGTCGGCCAGACACGGGACTGCCTGCGCGCGGTGTGGGAGCTGCCCGACCACGAGGAGAACCCGGTCCTCGCCAAGGCCAAGGACGCCGGCATCCTGCTGGGGCTCGGCGGCGCCCTGCTGGTCACGCTCGCCACGTCCACCCTCGCTTCGGCCGCCATAGGCTGGCTGTCCCGGCAGATCGGCCTGGACGAACACGGCTGGGGCAGCGTGCTGCTGCAGATCGCCGCGTTCGCCATCGCCGTGCTCGCCGACTTCCTGGTCCTGCTCTACGTGCTGACCCTGCTGCCCGGGGTCGAGCCCTCGCGCCACCGCCTGCTGGTCGCCGCGCTGCTCGGCGCGATCGGCTTCGAACTGCTGAAGCTGCTGCTCAGCGGCTACATCCAGGGGATCGCGGCGAAGAGCGTGTACGGCGCGTTCGGCGTCCCCGTGGCGCTGCTGCTGTGGATCAACTTCACCGCGAAACTCGTACTGTTCTGCGCCTCCTGGACGGCGACCCGGAGCAAGGAGGCCGAGCTCAGGAACGGGTCCGACGGCGCATCAGATCCGGCAGCGGCCACCGGCGGTTGACCAGGAACGCCCCGCCCCCGAGCAGCACCAGCAGCCCGCCCGCGACGGCCAGGGCGATCCCCATGCCGCCGGAGCCGAACGCGGCGCCGGCGCTCGCCGCCGGCTTCGCCCCTGGCCCGCCGCTCCCGGCGTTCGCCTGCCCGGCGGACGCTCCGGCGTCCGGCTGGGCGGTGGCCGACGCGGCGCTCTTCGGCGGCACCAGCTCGCCCACCGGATCGACCTTGCCGACCGCCTGGAAGCCCCAGTCGAGCAGCTTCGCGGTCTCCTTGTAGACCTCGTTGTGCTCGTGCTTCTCCGGGTTCATCACCGTGACCAGCAGCACCTTGCCGCCCCGCTCGGCGACCCCGGTGAAGGTGGCGCCCGCGTTCGTCGTGTTGCCGTTCTTCACTCCCGCGATGCCCTGGTAGACCGGGACGTCGGTGTCGCCGCTCAGCAGCCGGTTGGTGTTCCGGATCTCGGCGGATCCGAACTTCGCCCGCACGGTCGAGCAGTACTCGCGGAAGTCCTTCTTCTGGAGCCCGGAGCGGGCGATCAGCGTCAGGTCGTACGCCGACGACACCTGGCCCGGCGCGTCGTAGCCGTCGGGCGAGACCACGCGCGTGTCCAGGGCCTGGAGCTCCTCGGCGTGGTCCTGCATGTCGCCGACGGTCTGCTTCACCCCGCCGTTCATCGCGGACAGCACGTGCACCGCGTCGTTGCCCGAGCGCAGGAAGACTCCGAGCCACAGGTCGTGGACGGTGTAGCTGTCGCCCTCCTTTATCCCGACCACGCTGGAGCCGGCGCCCACGCCCTTGAGGTCCGACGGGGCCACCCTGTGCCGGGTGCCCTTGGGGAAGCGGGGCAGCACGGTGTCGGCGAACAGCATCTTCAGCGTGCTCGCCGGGGGCAGCTGCCAGTGTGCGTTGTGGGAGGCGAGCACCTGGCCCGACTCGGCGTCGGAGACGATCCAGGAACGGGCGGTGAGGTCCTTGGGCAGCACCGGCACCCCGGGCGCGAGGTTGACCTGGGTGCCCGGCTGCCCGAGCCGGACACCGCCCAGGGCCGACATCCGGGCCGGGGGCGTGGCCGTCGGGCTCGTCGAGGCCGAAGGGGTCGGGTCGGCGAGGGCGGCGGGCGCGGTGACGGACAGGGACAGCAGGGTGGCGGTGGTCACCAGCAGGGATCGCCGGCCGGTCTTCTTCGGTGCGGGCACGATCGAGAACGTACCGGCACCGGACCGTGAAGTCCCGCCTCCGGCCCCACCCCCGACACGGCTCCGGACCCGGAACGGCGATACTGGCCCTATGAAGCTCAGCCGCCCCGTGTCCTGGTTCCTGCTCGCCTTCGGGGTGTGGAGCTGGGTCATCTGGGTCACTTTCGTCAAGAACCTCGTCAAGGACAGCAGCGGGCTCGCCTTCGACGACGGTCACCCGACCGCGTACTTCTGGGTGCACCTGCTGCTGGCGGTCGTTTCCTTCGTATTGGGGACGGTCATCGGGGTCATCGGGTTGCGCGGCCTGCGCGCACTGCGCCGGAGGTCATAGCAGGACCCCGGCCGTGAACGAGCTGTGAAACCCGGGAGAAACCACGCCTCGGTAAGTTCTTCCTCATCTGGTCAGAAAGCCCTTCCCCCCGGTGAAACGCGTGTGGTTAGGTGAGCCGCGTCACTTAGGGGAGTGACCGATTCGTGCTGGGCCAGGGGTAGGGCCCTGACGGGCCTGGGGAGGGCACCACCATGCGATCTGTTCGCATGCGCATTCTCGTGACGCTGCTCGTACTCGCCGTCGTGGGGATCGGCGGCTGGCAGCTGCTGCCGTCGCAGGAGAGCAGGAACCGGACCATCACCGTCGGTACGACGGACGGGATCACCGCACTCGACCCGGCCGGCGCCTACGACGCCGGATCCTGGGCGCTGTTCAGCAATGTGTTCCAGACCCTGCTGACGTTCGAGCCGGGCGGGGTCGAGCCGGTCCCGGACGCGGCGACGAGCTGCTCATTCCGGGGCAGCGGCCTGAAGACGTACCGGTGCACGCTGCGCTCCGGCATCACCTTCCCGAGCGGGCGCGCCATGACGGCCGAGGACGTGAAGTACTCCTTCGACCGGGTCAAGAAGATCGACTCCGATGTCGGTCCGGCGTCCCTGTTCGACACGCTCGCCTCGGTGAGCGCCGACGGCCCGGACACCGTCACCTTCCACCTGTCCTCGTCGGACGCCACCTTCCCGCTGAAGGTCGCCACCGGCGCCGGCTCGATCGTGGACAAGGACAAGTACCCGGCCGACGCCCTGCGCACGGACGCCGCCGCCGACGGCACCGGGCCGTACCGGCTGACGGCGTACACCAAGGACCAGAAGGCCGACCTCGCCCCCAACGAGCGCTACCGGGGCTATCTGAGCGGCACCGGCCGCCCGATCGAGCTGCGCTACTACGCCGACTCCGCGAAGCTCGACCGTGCCTGGCAGGCCCGGCAGATCGACGTCGCCACCCGGACGCTGCCGCCGGAGGTGCTCTCCGCGCTGAACCCGAGCGACCCCCACCAGCGCGTCACCGAGGCCGACAGCTCCGAGACCCGCAACCTGTACCTCAACACCCGCTCCCGCTCCCCGCTGCACGACGTGCGGGTGCGTCGGGCGCTGGCCTGGCTGGTCGACCGCGAGCGGCTGGCCGCGAAGGTCTACGCGGGCACGGTCGATCCGCTGTACTCGCTCATCCCGACCGGCATCACCGGCCACACCACGTCGTTCTTCGACACCTACCCGAAGACGGACACCCGCAAGGCGCGCGAGCTGCTCACCGAGGCCGGGGTCGCCCTGCCGGTGCGCTTCACCTTCGGCTACGGCACGGGTCGTGGCGCGGGCGCCGAGGAGGCCGCGGAGCTGAAGAAGCAGCTGGAGTCGAGCGGCCTGTTCAAGGTCGACGTCCAAGGCTACGAGTGGACCGACTTCCAGAAGCGCTGGGCCGCCGGGAAGCTGGACGCGTGGGCGGTCGGCTGGGTGGCCGACTATCCCGACCCGGACACCTTCGGCGCCCCGCTCATCGGCACCGGCTCCACCATGAGCACCGGGTACAGCAACAAGCTGGTCGATCATCTCATCCTGGACAGCCGGCAGTTCGCCGACCGCAGCCGGGCCGGGCAGGACTTCGAGGACATCCAGCAGGCCGTGGCCCGGGACGTCCCGTTGCTCCCGCTGTGGCAGCGCAAGGAGTACGTGGTCAGCACCGAGGACGTGGGCGGCAGTCAGTATCTGACGGACGGCACGGGCGTGTTCCGCCTGTGGCGGCTGAACTGGATCTGAGTCACTCGCCCCGCCTGCGCCCCGGATCCGGCAGCGCCTTCGTCATGCCCGGCAGGAAGTCCGTGAACAGTTCGTGGACCTCCAGCACCAGCGGGCGCAGGACGCGGAAGCGGGCCAGGGACACGCCGCGGGCGGTGAGACGGGCGCCGCGCCGGGCCAGGCGGTAGCTGCGCTCGCGGTCCTCGGTGCGGTCGAAGACCCAGTACAGGACCAGGCCCATCTGGGAGAGCCACATCAACTCCGGCAGCACCTCCCGCAGTTCGGGAGCCACCTTGGACTTCGAGCCGGCCAGCACCTCCCGGTGCACGCTGATGGCCTGCTCGCGGGCGTGCTCGCTCTCCGGCGAGAAGGGGCTGAGCGGGCTGTCGGGGTCGGCGGCGTTCTTGAAGAACTGGACCGCGAACTCGTGGTACGGCCGGGCGATGTCCAGCCATGCGGTCAGCACGCCGGCGAGCCGCGCCTCCAGATCGGTCTCCCGGTCCAGGACCTCCCGGACCGCCGCCTGGTGCTCGGTGGCGATCCGGTCGTAGAAACCCTGGATCAGGTGTTCCTTGCCCTCGAAGTAGTAGTAGGCGTTGCCGACGGAGACCCCCGCCTCCTTGGCGATGGCCCGCATCGTCGTCTTGTCGTACCCGCGTTCCTGGAACAACCGCATCGCGGTCTCCAGGATCAGCGCACGGGTCTGCTCGGACTTGCTGCTCTGGGGGCCGGCCGCCTCGGGGCCGTCGTTCTTCGCGGGCACGGTAGAAGAGCCTAACGACTGGCGGGGGCGGCGCCGGAGCAGGACGGCGGCTCATAGGTCCAGCCGGTGCGCGGGTGGTAGGACCAGCCGTCGGTCCGCCGGTACACCTGGCCGCCCCACTGCGTACCCCGCCACTGCGCCTCCCGCCACTTCGCCGCGGCGAGTACGGCCCCGCGGGCCAGCTCGGCGCCGGCCGGGGTGGCGAGCCGGTGGGCGAGCGGGCGGTGTGCGCGCAGGGCCCACAGGACCACGATCCAGGCGCGCGGACCCCGGTAGACCTGCCCCGAGTCGCCGACGACGGTCACCTCGTCGAGGCCGGCGGGGTGGCCGAGCCCGGGGAAGCGGGCGCGGGCCTCGGCCGAGCCCGCCGGCACCAGCTCCAGCGGCACCAGCTGCGGCTGCCGCGCCAGCCAGGTGCGCAGGTGCCGGCACAGGGCGCACTCGGCGTCGTACAGGACGGTCAGCCCGCGGACCGGGGCGCCCGCGGTGCCCCGGCCCTCCGTGATGGTCACGGTGGTCACGGCCCTCACGCCCCGGCCGTCGGAGCGATCCACTCCTGCGGGGTGACCGGGGGCAGCTGCTCCCGCTCCATGATTCCGCGCCGGCGGATCCGGTTGAGGACGTACACGTTGCCCAGGTGCATCACGCCGAGCACCAGCAGGACCACGCCCAGCTTGGTCGACAGGGCCTCGAAGATGCCGCGGGTGTCCTCGATCGTCTCGTCGTTCCCCAGGTACAGCGCCACGAAGCCGAGATTGACCAGGTAGAAGCCGACCACCAGGAGGTGGTTGACGGCGTCCGCGAGCTTCTCGTTGCCGCGCAGCACGTCGGCCAGGAAGATCCGGCCGTTGCGGCTGAGCGTGCGGGCCACCCAGACGGTCAGCGCGATGCTGACGGCCAGGTAGATGACGTAGGCGATGACGGTGCGGTCCATGCCCCACCCCTTCTTGAACGCGTTCAAAACGCTGACAGGGATGACTGTAGACCTGTTTTTGAACGCGTTCAACCGGGGGATGCGTCAGCCCCTGCGGCCCAGCGCCGGGCGCTTGGTGTAGTCCGTGAAGCCGAGGACGTTCCCCCAGGGGTCGGCGATCTCCACGGTCCAGCCGGTGGCCACCTGGAACACCTCGTCCAGCGGCGCGATGCCGGCGGCGGCCAGCTCCCGCGCCGCCGCCCGCGCGTCCGGAACCTCAAGCCAGATCCGCGGCGAGGGCCACGGCGGCGGCCGGTGCCCCAGCACCTCCTCGGCGCGCAGCAGGATTCCGGGCGTCTCCGCGCCGACCTTCAGCAGTGCGATCCCGGCCTCGTCGAACCGGAAGCCCACGCTGAAACCGGCCCGCTCGTAGAACCCGACGGCCTCCGTGAGGTTCCCGACGGGGAGCAGCACGTTGTCGAACCCGAGCAGTTCGTACGACTCTTCGTCTGACATGTCGTCAGATTAAGAGTCCTTGTGCCCGGATGCGAGGAGCCCCACCGGAGCGGATCTCCGGTGGGGCTCGGTGGTGGACCCGGCAGCGGGTCTACTGCGGGAAGTTCGGGTCCAGGTCGGTCTCCGACGCGCCGCTGGTGGTGATGCCCGAGGCGGTCGCACGCAGCAGCAGGCCGGCGCGGTAGAGGTCGCCGGACGCCAGCAGATCCGCGTCGCCGTCCCGGTCGAAGTCGCGCAGCCGGACGAACAGACCGATCCGCTCGTCCTCCGTGGCGCTGCCCGGCACGCCCGCCGTGGCGCGGGTGAACCACTGGGAGCCGGTACCGGTCAGGCCGCTCTTGCCGCCACGCAGGATGTGCACACCACCCGCGTTGTGGACCGAGCCGGACTCCTCCTCGGGTACGCCGACCGCGAGATCCGGGTAACCGTCGCGGTTGGTGTCGCCGGCGGAGAGGGAGTAGCCGAACCAGTCGTTCGCGGTGGCCGCGGTCGCCACGCCGGAGGTGGACTGGGACAGCCGGTAGGAGGTGGTCGGCCCGCTCGCACCACCGCGCAGCACGAGGACGGAGCCGGCGCCCTTGTTGTACGGCTTGTCGCTGACGGCGAGGTCCCCGTAGCCGTTCTTGTCGAAGTCGGCGATCACACCGGTCGAGGAGAAGTCCGCCTGCGAGGCGTTGTACGTCGTGTACTTGCCGCGCTTGATGGTGGAGCCGCCCTGCACGAACCACGCGGCCTGCGTCATCCGGTCGTTCTTGTAGCCCTGGCCGAGCACGTACAGGTCGGTGGCCTTGTCCTTGGTGACCCGGCCCGCCACGATCGCGGTCGGCTCCAGCACCTCGGCGCCGCTGGGGCTGACCTCCAGCTTGGTGACGCCGCCCGTCGTACCGGACTGGGAGAAGCTGCCCCGGTAGACGAAGAGGGTGCCGGTGACGTCGGTGACGGCCAGGTCCGGCTTGCCGTCGCCGTTGAAGTCGCCGGAGGCGAGGGCCGCGCCGAACGCCAGGCTGGACCTGGCCGGGATGCGCGTGGCCTTCGCACCGAGGCCCGCCCTGGCGCCCCACAGGACGGTGACCGCGCCCGCGCCGGCCTTCGTACCGACCTTCTCGCTGCGGTCGGCGACGGCGAGGTCGGCGTACCCGTCCTGGTTGAGGTCGGCGTTCGCGACCTGGTCGCCGAACCCGTCGGCATAGCCCCCGGCGTCACCGGCCTTGCCCGGGATGTTGGGGCTGTCCTGCGTGAACCTCGCCGACTTCGGGCCCGGCCCGGTCGCCGTGCCGTAGGTGACGGTGACCTCACCGCCCCAGCCGGACGCGTAGTCCCGGTAGCCGTCGCCGTTGAAGTCGTCGGCGTACTTGGCGGGCGTCGCCGCGGTCGCCGCCCCGGCCGTGAGGGCCGGCAGTCCACCGGTGAGCGCCAGTGCCGTGGCCGTCGCCACGGCGAGCTTTCTGTGGGTGCGCATGTGTCTCCTTGATCGCGTACACACACAAGACACCCGAGGCCCCGCACAGTTGTACGGCGAGGGCCCCGCCCCCGGTAGGGAAACCGGAGACGGGGCCCGAAGTGCCGTAGGCGTGCCGCGGATCAGTAGCGACGCGTGATCAGCGCGCGCTTGACCTCCTGGATCGCCTTCGTGACCTCGATACCGCGCGGGCAGGCGTCCGTGCAGTTGAAGGTCGTGCGGCAGCGCCACACGCCGTCGCGGTCGTTGAGGATCTCCAGGCGCTGCTCGCCCGCCTCGTCCCGGCTGTCGAAGATGAAGCGGTGGGCGTTCACGATCGCGGCCGGACCGAAGTACTGGCCGTCGTTCCAGAACACCGGGCAGGAGGAGGTGCAGGCCGCGCAGAGGATGCACTTCGTGGTGTCGTCGAAGCGCTCGCGGTCCTCGGCGGACTGGAGGCGCTCACGGGTCGGCTCGTTCGTGTCCTTGGTGACCAGGAACGGCATGACGTCCCGGTACGCCTGGAAGAACGGCTCCATGTCCACGACCAGGTCCTTCAGGACCGTCAGGCCCTTGATGGGCTCGATCGTGATCGGCTTCTCGGGGTTGATGTCCTTGATCAGCGTCTTGCAGGCAAGGCGGTTCTTGCCGTTGATCCGCATCGCGTCCGAGCCGCAGATGCCGTGCGCGCACGAGCGGCGGAAGGTGAGGGTGCCGTCGATGTCCCACTTGATCTTGTGGAGGCCGTCGAGGACCCGCTCCTTGGGGTCGATCTCCAGCTGGAAGTCTTCCCAGGTGGCCTCCGCCGCGACCTCCGGGTTGAACCGGCGGATGCGGAAGGTGACCGTGATGTAGGGGGAGTCGGCGAAGCCGGGCTCGGGCTGGCCGGCCGCGTCCGCCTTGTCCAGAACAGGGGTAGCCATCAGTACTTACGCTCCATCGGCTGGTAGCGGGTCTGGACGACCGGCTTGTAGTCGAGACGGACGGTTTCCGAGCCGTCGGCGCCGACCTCGCGGTACGCCATGGTGTGGCGCATGAAGTTGACGTCGTCGCGGTTCGGGTAGTCCTCGCGGTAGTGACCGCCGCGGGACTCCTTGCGGGCCAGGGCCGAGACGGCCATGACTTCGGCCAGGTCGAGCAGGTTGCCCAGCTCGATGGCCTCCAGGAGGTCCGTGTTGAACCGCTTGCCCTTGTCCTGGATCGCCACGTTCTTGTAGCGCTCGCGCAGCTCGGCGATCTTCTCGACCGCCGTCTTGATCGTCTGCTCGGTGCGGAACACCATGACGTTGGCGTCCATGGTCTCCTGGAGCTCACGACGGAGCGTGGCCACCCGCTCGTTGCCGGTGGAGGTGCGCAGCCGCTCGATCTGCTCGACCACGAAGGACTCCGGGTTCTCCGGGAGCTCCACGTAGTCCGCCTTCGCCGAGTACTCGGCGGCTGCGATGCCGGCGCGGCGGCCGAAGACGTTGATGTCCAGCAGCGAGTTGGTGCCGAGGCGGTTGGCACCGTGCACCGACACGCAGGCGACCTCGCCGGCCGCGTACAGACCCGGGACGACGGTGGTGTTGTCCGCCAGGACCTCACCCTCGACGTTGGTCGGGATGCCGCCCATCGCGTAGTGGGCGGTCGGCTGGATCGGGATCGGGTCCGTGTAGGGCTCGATGCCGAGGTAGGTGCGCGCGAACTCGGTGATGTCCGGGAGCTTGGCGTCCAGCTGCTCCGGCGGGAGGTGCGTCAGGTCCAGGTAGACGTGGTCACCCTCGGGACCGCAGCCACGGCCCTCGCGGATCTCCGTGTAGATGGAGCGGGAGACGACGTCACGGGAGGCGAGGTCCTTCATGACCGGCGCGTACTTCTCCATGAAGCGCTCGCCGTCCTTGTTGCGGAGGATGCCGCCCTCACCGCGGGCGCCCTCCGTCAGCAGGATGCCCATGCGCCAGATGCCGGTCGGGTGGAACTGGAAGAACTCCATGTCCTCCAGCGGCAGGCCCCGGCGGTAGACGGCGGCCTGGCCGTCACCGGTGAGCGTGTGCGCGTTGGAGGTCACCTTGAAGAACTTGCCGCAGCCGCCGGAGGCGTAGATGACGGCCTTCGCCTGGAAGACGTGGATCTCGCCGGTGGCCAGCTCGTAGGCGATGACACCGGCCGACTTCTTGACGCCGTCGACCTCGGTGATCAGCTGGTCCAGGACGTAGAACTCGTTGAAGAACTCCACGCCCTCCTTGACGCAGTTCTGGTACAGCGTCTGGAGGATCATGTGGCCGGTGCGGTCCGCGGCGTAGCAGGACCGGCGGACCGGGGCCTCGCCGTGGTTGCGCGAGTGACCGCCGAAGCGGCGCTGGTCGATGGTGCCGTTCGGGGTCCGGTTGAACGGCAGGCCCATCTTCTCCAGGTCGAGGACGGCGTCGATGGCCTCCTTCGCCAGGATCTCGGCGGCGTCCTGGTCGACCAGGTAGTCACCGCCCTTGACCGTGTCGAAGGTGTGCCACTCCCAGTTGTCCTCCTCCACGTTCGCCAGCGCGGCGGCCATGCCGCCCTGTGCGGCGCCCGTGTGGGAGCGGGTGGGGTAGAGCTTGGTCAGCACCGCGGTGCGGCTGCGCTTCGTCGCCTCGATGGCGGCGCGCATGCCCGCGCCGCCGGCGCCGACGATGACGGTGTCGTACTTGTGGATCTTCATGATTCTCGCAGCCCCGTGCCTAGCGGATGTTCGGGTCGAAGGTGAAGATCACCAGCGTGCCCAGCAGGATGGTGAACACCGTGGCGGTGTAGAGCAGGCCCTTGAGCCACAGGCGGCTGTTCGGGCGCTCCGCGTAGTCGTTGATGACCGTGCGCAGGCCGTTGGCGCCGTGCAGCATCGCCAGCCACAGCATCAGCAGGTCCCAGACCTGCCAGAACGGGGACGCCCAGCGGCCGGCCACGAAGGCGAAGCCGATCTTGGAGACGCCGCCGTCCAGCACGAGCTGGATCAGCAGGTGACCGAGGACCAGGACGACCAGCACGATGCCGGACAGGCGCATGAACAGCCACGCCGCCAGCTCGAAGTTGCCCCGGGTCGACTTGGGGGACTTCTTGGTGCGCTTGCGCGGCGCCTCGATCAGCGGGGCCGGGTTGTCGACGTTGTAGAGGGGGGTGCCCTCGACGGGGCCGACTCCGGACGCGGGGGTTTCAGTCGTGGACATCGGCGTCAGCTCCCAAGGACGACACGGGCGGCGTGGCCGAGGACGGGGTAGACCGCGCCCGCCATGAGGATGATCCAGACGCCCATCACGGTCCAGAACATCTGCTTCTGGTAGCGCGGACCCTTCGACCAGAAGTCGACGGCGATGACGCGCAGACCGTTGAGCGCGTGGAAGAGGATGGCGGCGACGAGGCCGTACTCCAGCAGCGCGACGATCGGCGTCTTGTACGTGGCTACGACCTTGTCGTAGTCCTCGGGGGAGACACGCACGAGAGCGGTGTCCAGCACATGAACGAACAGGAAGAAGAAAATGAGGACGCCGGTGACTCGGTGAGCCACCCAGGACCACATTCCTTCCCGGCCGCGGTACAGCGTTCCAGCCGGCACGGAAGAACCCTCCGGGAGCGGGGACTAGGGCCGCGCCGGCTTCACTGTCGGTCGGGCCCGGCCGGGTACGGTCCACCGGCCCCCAGCATCGTAGCCATGCGCTGCCGCCGGGCTTACGGGGGGCCTACCTTGTGTGATCAATTTGGCACCGGATGGGGTAGCAGGAGGCGGCATCCGGGGTGGGGTGTCCTGTTATTTGCCGGGTGCGGGCACGTTGTGGCTGGTCGCGCCCACGTGGCGGTAGCCGCAGATCGGACACAGCCCCGCGCCCCGGAGCAGGACCAGCAGCCGCCCTCTTGCGAGGCGCCGCAGCTCCTCTGCCGCCATCAGCCGCTCCTCCTCCGGATCGTTCGTCAATCGTGATCGGATCGCTTCGAGGATGCGGTCGATGGCCTCGTCCGGCGGCACATCGCCCAGATAGATGACGAACGCGTGGCCGAAGCGGGACTCGTAGGCCGCGTGGGCCGCGCTCAGGGCCATGTGGGCCGCCGAGTACGTGTCCTCGGGAAGCTCGGGGAGCGACTCGCCCGCCAGGGCCTCGGCCAGATCGGCCGGCGACAGGTCGTACGCCGCCTCGTCCGCCGCGGCCAGCAGGGCGTCCAGATCGGGGTAGGGACGGTGGTCGGCGATCCGGTGGGCCCAGCGCAGGCTGTGCAGGCAGTGCAGGAGAAGGGTGCGCGCCTCGTCGGCGGGTGCGGTGTTGAAGGTGTCGAGAGGCTTGGGGAGATACGGGAGACGGTGGGCGGGCAGCGTGGGTCCTCGCGTCACATGTGGCGTGGCAGGGGATTCTGTGAAAGGTGTGTCGTCAGGTTATCGAGAGTGGTCACGGTGTGTCCGGGGGATACCTGAATTTCACCCGGACGGGAGAGTTTCGGACCGTCTGGGTGACAGATGAACGGCGGAACGGTCGTACGTTGGCAGGGTGACCCAGCACAGGCGCAGGCGCCGGGGACCGGCGCGGCAGGTGATACGGAAGCGGGCCGTGGTGGCGGCCGCGTTCTTCGGGACGATCGCGCTCGGCACGGGTGTCGGCGTGTGGGCCTCGTCGGACGGGGGCGGCCGGCCGCCCCCGGAGAACGCCCGGCAGTCGTCGTCCGGCCGGGTCTCCGGCACCGGCGCCGATCCCGCCGGACCGGGCACGCCGTCCGCCAGTCCCCGCCCGAGCCGGTCCTACCCGCTGTCGCAGGCGCCGCGCACCATACCCGCGGTGCGCTCCCACACCCCGGCGCGCGGTCCCGGCTGGAAGCCGCGGCCGGGCGACCGGGTGGTGGTGAGCGACGCCGGGCTGGCCGACGAGGGGCGGCTGATAGCCGGGGAGCTCGGGCTGACGTACGCGGGGGAGAAGAACGACGTGCGGGCGGGCGATGTGCGGCTGGCGCTCGGCGGCGGGGGCGGGAACCAGGAGTCGTACACCCTGACCGTCCGGGGCGGCCGGGTCGACATCAGCGGGCCCGGCGAGGCGGGCGTCTTCTACGGCACCCGCACCCTCAAACAGGAGGTACACGGCGGGGGCACGGCGCCGGAGGGTGTCGTTCGGGACCGGCCCGCCAAGCCGGTGCGCGGCTTCATGCTGGACATCGCGCGCAAACCGTTCCCCGCGTCCTGGATAGAGGACCGGATACGCGAGCTGGGGGACCTGAAGTTCAACGAGCTGGGGCTGCACTTCTCCGACGACCAGGCGTTCCGCATCGAGTCCACCGGCCACCCCGAGATCGTCTCCCCGGACCATCTGACCAAGGCGCAGGTCAAGCAGATCGTGGACCTGGCGAACAGCCGGCACATCACCGTCGTGCCCGAGATCGACTCGCCCGGGCATCTGGGCGCGGTCATCGCCGCCCACCCCGACCTCCAGCTGCGCAACGCGAGCGGGGTGCCGACGCGGGGCGCGATCGACATCTCCAAGGACGCCTCCGCGAAGATCGTCGACGACCTGCTGGGCGAGTACGCCGGGCTCTTCCCCGGCAGCCAGTGGCATCTCGGCGGCGACGAGTACCAGGCGCTGACCGTGGCCGACCCGCAGGCCTCGTACCCGCAGCTGGCGGCCGCCGCCCGGCAGCGGTACGGCTCCGGCGGCACCGTCACCGACCTCGCCACCGGCTGGCTGAACGACCGCGCCGCCACCGTCCGCGCCCACGACAGGACCGTCCGGGCCTGGAACGACGGCTTCCTGCGGAACACCTCCGTACAGCCCGACAAGGATCTGCAGGTCGCCTACTGGACGGGCAAGGAGATCGGCGCCCGGCCGCCGGCGGAGTACCTGAGCGCCGGCCGCAAGGTGATCAACTACAACGACGAGTTCCTCTACTACGTCCTCGGGCAGCCGCAGACCTTCGTCTACCCGACCGGGCAGCGCATCTACGAGCAGTGGAACCCGCGGGTGCTGCGCGGCACGACCGCCGTGCCGGCGCGCTACGACGGGCAGATCCTCGGCGGGACGTTCGCGGTCTGGTGCGACCTCGCGGGCGCCCAGACCCCGGCGCAGGTCGCCGCCGGCATCCGGATGCCGCTGCGGGCCACCGCGCAGAAGCTCTGGGACCCGGGCCGGCCCGCGCTGTCCTGGGCCGACTTCCAAAGGCTGGCGGACCGGCTGGGGTGAGAACCGGATAGACGTACGGCGGCGTCCGGCCGTATGTTCCGTGATCGCGCGTCCGGCTCGGGGAGAGCCGGGCGCCGCCTCGCCTTCGTCCCTTCTCGGGTCTCGCTTCTCTTCGGGGGAACCTCGCCATGACCTCACCCATGCCCGCGCCGCCGTACGTCGCCCCGGTCGGCCCCCGGCTGCGCTCACCGGCCGGACTCGGCCGGGCCGCGGCCGTCCTGCTCGGGCTCGTCATCGCCACCGACCTGTTCGCCTGCTACGCGGACCTGCTGGAGGTGGACGTCACCGGCGACATCGCCGAGGGCGTCGTCGGCGCGGACGTGATCGACCGGGCCGACCATGCGGACACGCTCTACGGCGTCGCCGGTGTCTCCCAGGGTGTCGCGCTGGTGGCCACGGCCGTCGTCTACCTGTGCTGGCTGTGGCGGGTCAGGGTGAACGCCGAGGTGTTCGACGCCGCCGGGCACCGGATGAAGCGCGGCTGGACCATCGGCGCCTGGTTCTGCCCGATCGTGAACCTGTGGTTCCCGCGCCGGATCGTCGCCGACAGCTGGGACGCCAGCGCCCCCTGGGGTTCACGGTCCGGGCACACGCCGGTCAATGCCTGGTGGACGCTGTGGCTCGTCAGCATCTTCGTGGGCCGGTACGCGGACACCACCTCCCGGCACGCCGAGACGGCGGACGAACTGCGCGAGGCCGCGAAGGCGATGCTGTTCTCCGACGCGCTCGACATCGTCGGCGCCGTCCTCGCCATCATGGTGGTCGTCCAGCTGACCCGGATGCAGGAACGAAAGGTGCTCTCCGGCGAGCTGCCGGCCCCGGTACTTGGCTGAAACCCGCGCCTGTGACACTCCCGCGCCGTCGCACGCAGTAAGGGGAAGTGTGGGCTCCGTACCGGTCGGTGCCCTGGCGAGGGAGGCTTTCATGAGCCTGGTGGAACGGATCGCGCAGGCCGACGAACGCGGACTGGCCGCCAGCGGCTTGGCTTGTTTGGATCGGTGCCTGCCCCTGCTCGGCGGCGACGACGAACTGCTGCGTCCCCTGTGGGCGAGCCTCGCCGACGGCTCCGACTGGGCCGAAAGCCTGACCCGGGCCCGCGCCACGCTGGCCTCCGCGGACCGGGCCGACGACGAGGCCGCGCGGCTCGCCCTCCGCATGCTGGACGCGGTCCCCGCCGAGCGCACCGCCGCCGCGGTACGGCCGTGGGCCGACGCCTGCTCGGTCGCGTCGCTGCGCATCCACCGGCTGCTCGACCCCGCCGCGGACGGCATCTGCGCCGCGGACGGCATCGACGCCGGGCGCGCGGGCGACACTGCGGACCTGCCCCCGCTCGTCGCCGCCGAGCTGCGCCGCCAGGTCGCGGTCCTGGAGCTCCTGGCGGACCACGGGCCGCAGGGGCTGCGCGGGGCGCTGGAGGTGTCGGTGGAGGGGCGCCGGGTGCTGCGCGCGGTGGTCTCGCGCCGGGCGCGCAGTGCCGTGGAAACCGGAGCGTGAGGGGGCTCTGTGACCTTCCTGCGGGGGCCGTGGGGCGGTCCTGCGGCGGTTGGCGAAACGTCGGAGAAACCTCTCCGAACTCAGTGACGGAACCTCGCCCCGGCTCGCTCTTCCCCATGTGACAGCCGAAGTGACAGCCCAAGTGACGGCGCAGTACGGGACGACGGAGTCCGTGACAGCGCAGCAGGAGACCAGGCCGCACGCCGCGGCGAAGCCCGTGCGGTGGGCGGCGGACGCGGTGGCGACGATGCGCGAGGGCGCGCGGGTGCGGCTCGACTACTCGGCGCAGAGCCTGTGGCGGGTGGACCGGATGATCGAGGAGATACGCCGCGAGGGGCCGCCGTACGCGGCCGTCGAGCACGTGCTGCGCGGCTTCGGCGCCTACGCCGGCGAGGTGATCGTCCGCCAGACCGGCGCCGAGTGGTGGGCGACCGGCGGCGACCACTGGGTGCGCACCCCCGACGGCCGGCTGTGGGACCCCATCGAGGAGGCCCACCGCGCTTACGGCGGCAGCGGTTCGCTCCGCTTGCTGTGCCGGGACGCGACCGCCGCGGGCTGACCGCCGGGGCTGCCGCCGGGGGCTGACCGCCGCGGGCGACCGGCGGGGCACCGCCCGGCTGTGACACTTCCGCCGGGGCCGACGCTGGTGATCGTGGAGGGCGACAGACACGGCCGGAACGTGTCGCACCGTGAGGGAAGCGCCACGCAGTGGCCAGGAGCTCGGCACGAACGAGGACGGTCTTGGGCCAGGGAGGGGAACCCCGCCGCCCCCAGCCGCGGGACGGGGAACTGGGCGCGGCCGTCGCGCGGGCCCAGGAGGGTGACGAGACCGCCTTCGCGGTGGCGTACCGGATCGTGCAGCCCGGCCTGCTGGGCTACCTGCGGGGCCTGGTCGGCGAGGACGCGGAGGACGTCGCCTCCGACGCCTGGCTGGAGATCGCCCGGGACCTCGGCCGGTTCCGGGGCGACGGCGCGGGCTTTCGCGGCTGGACCGCGACCATCACCCGGCACCGCGCGCTGGACCATCTGCGCCGGCAGCGGGTACGGCCCCGGGCGGCCCAGCTCGGACAGGACGCCCTGGAACCGCCCGGCCGGCACAGCACGCACGACCAGGCCCTGGAGACGCTCTCCACCGAGCGCGCGCTGGAACTGGTGCGCGCGCTGCCCCGGGACCAGGCCGAGGCGGTGCTGCTCCGGGTGGTCGTCGGCCTGGACGGCCCGGCCGCCGCCCGCGTCCTCGGCAAGCGCCCGGGAGCCGTCCGCACGGCCGCGTACCGGGGTCTGCGCCGCCTCGCCGGCCGACTCGGCGCGCCCGGATCGGCGGCCGCGCACACCGACGGTGTGACGGATGCCGACCCACCGGCGCTGGGTGAGTCGAGGTGAACGCGCCCGGAGGCGGGACGTATGCGGGGGCGGACCGGGCGACGGCTTCGGCTCCAAGGACGCGGGGGCCTTGGCTTCCGGGGCGTACGGGGCTGCGGCCGTGGGTGGATTCGGGTGCGGGGTTGCGGTGACGGGACGGCCCCGTACGGATTTTCCGGTCGGACCGGACGAGGACGGGGACGGACATGGGTGAACGGCACAGCGGTGAGGGGCTGCCCGAGTGCCGGCGCGCGCATCCCGGCAGCACCGTCGCCGCGTCGGAGGGGGCCGGCACGTCTCTCGGGTTCGCCGAGCTGGAGGCGCGGCTCGGTGCCGCGCTGCGCGCCGAGCGCGTCGACCCCGAGGCCGAGCGCACCGCCGTGGCCGCCTTCCGGGCCGCCCGGGAGGCGGCCGCGCACGACTCGCGTGCCCGGGCCCGGGACGACTGGCGCCCCGGGCGGCCGCGCCGCGCCCGCCGCTCGCTGCGGACCACGCTCTCGCTGGCGCTCGCGAGCCTCACCGTCGGCTCGGTCGCCGTCGCGGCGATCGGCTCCGCCGGTTCCCGCCCGCACGACGACGGCCGCACCGCACCGCGGTCCGCGCGGCCGTCGACGGGCACCCCGCACGCCCCGGCACCCGGCACCGCGGCAGGCGGCTCGGCCACCGGACGGGCCGGCACCGGATCCGCCGGCCCCTCCGCGCATCCAGAGCACCCGGCCACCGCCCGGGACGCCCTCGTCCACTGCCGTGCCTACGCACGGGCCAAAGAGCGGGGCGGCGCCCTGGAGGCGACGGCCTGGCAGCGGCTCGTCACCGCGGCGGGCGGTGCGGAGAAAGTGGCGGACTACTGCGCGGCCCGCGTGGCACGTGCGCGGGACGACGACACCGGAAAGAGCACGGACAAGAGCACAGACAAGAGCACAGACAAGAGCACGGACAAGAGCACCGGCAAGGACAGCGCTTCCGGCGGCACGGGCGGCACAGGCGGCACAGGCGGCACCGGGAAGGCGGCCGGCACGGGCGACACCGGCACAGGCGGGACCGAGGGCGGCGGCCGGGAGCAGCGGGCCGCCGGCAAGCCGGGCGGCGGGAAGCGATAGCCGCTGAACGGCTCCGCGAAACGGCTGGGCACAAGCAACGGCCGGGGCCGCCACCCCCCACAGGAGAGGCCCCGACCGTCGCGTAGCGGACCGCGTGCGGCCCGTACTCTCTTCAGCGCCGTGAGTGCGGTTTCTGTCACACCCGGCCGTGGCGAAAGATCACCCTGCGCACATCCGGACCCGGTCACGAGTTAGTTGCATCTTCTACGGACATGGACGAGTAGAGGTTTCACGCCGTAACGTGCCTTTCGCGCCGACCGAAGACAGGCGTAAAGGGAGTACGGTGCTGGGGGACGACGCGGAGCTGACCGCCGCGGTGCGTGCGGCACAGAACGGGGACGAGACCGCGTTCCGCACGGTGTACCGCGCGGTGCATCCCCGGCTGCTCGGATACGTACGCACGCTGGTCGGCGATCCGGACGCCGAGGACGTCACATCCGAGGCATGGCTGCAGATCGCCCGCGACCTGGACCGGTTCAGCGGTGACGCCGACCGGTTCCGTGGCTGGGCCGCCCGGATCGCCCGCAACCGCGCCCTGGACCACATACGCATGCGGGGCCGCCGCCCCGCCATCGGCGGCGACGAGACGGAGCTGACCGGCCGCGCCGCCGAATCCGACACGGCCGGCGAGGCCATCGAGGCCCTGGCCACCGACAGCACCCTCTCCCTGATCGCCCGGCTCCCGCAGGACCAGGCCGAGGCGGTCGTCCTGCGCGTGGTGGTGGGCCTGGACGCCAAGACCGCGGCCGAGACGCTCGGCAAACGCGCGGGTGCCGTCCGAACCGCCGCGCACCGCGGTCTGAAGCGGCTCGCGGAGCTGATCGGCGCCGATCCGGAATCGGCGGGCGGACTCGACGCGCTTCCGCCGCAGCGAGAACCGCGCCGGGGCGCGGTGACGTCCGCAATGGTGACGCAAATGCGTACGCGGACGCAGAAGGACATGTGATGGCCGACGAGCAGTACACGTGGCTGAACCGTGAGACGGCGGAACGTCTGCTGCGCGGTGAGTCGCTGGAAGCCGTCGACGACACCGCCCGTGACCAGGCCGAACGCCTCTCCAAGGTGCTTGGAGCGCTGGCCGCGGAGGCGGCTCCCGCGCCCGGTGAACTCCCCGGCGAGCAGGCCGCGCTGGCCGCGTTCCGCAAGGCACGCGAGGCCGCCGAGGTGGAGCGCACCGCCGCCGCCCATGCCCCCGTGCCCGCCCGCACCCCGGTATCCGATGCCGACGCGGGCCTGGTCCGGATCGCTGCCCCGGCCCGTACCGGAATCTCGGCCCGGCGCCCCCGCTGGGCCCGCCCGGTGCGCCTGGCGCTCGCCGCCGTGGTGGCCGCGGGCACGCTCGGCGGGGTCGCCGTGGCCGCCGGCAGCGGAGTGCTGCCCACGCCGTTCGGCGACAAGCGACCCGGTCCCGCCGTCTCCCGCTCCGCCGAGGAGACCTCCGCGGGGCCGCTCGCCTCGTCGCCCCCGCAGGCCACGGCCGGTGGCCGGACGGGCCCGGGTACCCCGGGCGGCAGTCACGGCGGGCACCCGAAGTCCTCCGAGGAGGCCGTGGCACCCGGCGGAGGACCGGACACGGGCGCGTCTCCCGGCTCCGGGGCACCCTCCGCGACGCCCGGCACCGGCTGGACCGGCGCCGCCGCGGCCTGCCGGATCCTGCGGGACGGCAAGGACCTGGACAACGGCCGCAAGCGCGCGCTGGAGCACCTGGCGGGCGGCTCCGCCCGCGTGACAACGTTCTGCAAGGTCCTGCTGACCGCCGGCGACCCCGCCTCCGGCCACGGCAACGCCGGCGGGGACACCTCCGGCTCCGGGCGGCACGAGGACAAGGGCTCGGGCAAGGGCAACGGCGACAAGGGCGAGAACAAGGACACGGACGAGGACCAGGGCCAGGGCAACGGCCAAGGGAAGGGCAAGGGCAAGGGCAACGGCCAAGGGAAGGGCAACGGCCGTGGTCACGGGCCCGGCGGTGCGGGCGGTGGCAAGGGCGGCCGGCACCGCGGCGCCGCGCCCGCTCCCTCCGCCTTCGCCCCGCAGCCCACCGCGCCGGGCGAGCACCGGGCGGCCCCGGCTCCGACGTCACCGCTCTCTGACCGGCACCCCAACCCCTGACCCGCTTCACCCCTCTGACCTGCGGTTTTGTGATTCGCGAAAATTTTTCGCCCCGAGGTGTGACGTTTCTGGAGCCTGCGACGCAGTACTGAGTGAGCCGACTGGTCATCGGCCGTCGCACTGAGCCGGGGTTCCCCCCGTACCCACGGCTCGTGCACCTGGCGCGGGCGGGACACGTTCCCCCGGTCCCGCCCGCGCCCCGCGAACCACCTCTCTCACCGGCGCCCGGCGCTCACCAGGACACGACGACCTTGTCGCCGACCCGCACCTGAGCGAACAGCCCGGCGATCGCCGTCTCGTCCCGGACGTTCACACAGCCGTGCGAGCCCCCCGCGTAACCGCGCGCCGCGAAGTCGTACGAGTAGTGCACCGCCTGGCCCCCGCTGAAGAACATCGCGTACGGCATCGGTGCGTGATAGAGGGTCGACACATGGTGCCGTGACTTCCAGTAGACGGTGAACACACCCTCGCGGGTCGGGGTGTACTGCGCGCCGAAGCGCACGGCCATGGTGGACAGCGTCTGCCCGTCGACCATCCAGCGCAGCGTCCGGCTGGTCTTGCTGACGCACAGCACCCGCCCGGTCAGACAGCGCGGATCGGGCGCGGCGGCCGGCTGCCCGCCCATCGGATACAGCTCCCACCGGTCCGGCGGACGCGTCATCGCCACCAGCCGCTGCCAGGTCACGGTGTCCGTGGCACCGGTCCGCGGCAGCCCGCGCTTGCCCTGGAAGCCCTTGACCGCCTGCACGGTCGCATCGCCGTACGACCCGGTCGGCCCGACCGCCAGCCAGGCCACCTGACGCAGCCGCGCCTGAAGTTCCCGCACCCCCGGCCCGCTGTCCCCGCGCGACCACACCACCCGTGGCGCGGGCGCCGGCTGGGCAATGGGCGTCGTCCGGGCGGGCTGCGGAGCACGACTGGCCGGCACCTGCACCTGCACCGGCAGCCCGCGCTTGCCGTCGGCGTCCGCCGGCTGCACCGTGCACCCGCAGAGCGCGGCGAGCGCGGCGGTCGAGGCGAGCAGGACGGCAGATCTCCGCGGGATCCTCATGCCGAGGATGTTTCCCCGCGTGACCGGCGCCGAACTACGGGGCATGGTGAGGAGTACCGGTCCTACCGCGGAGGCATCCATGGCACGTGAGTCGGAGTCGGGTCTGCCGATCGAGCCGGTCTACGAGCCGGCCGACCTGACCGGCTGGAACCCGGACCACAAGCTGGGCGCGCCGGGCGCGTACCCGTTCACCCGCGGGGTGTACCCGACCATGTACACCGGCCGGCCCTGGACCATGCGCCAGTACGCCGGCTTCGGCACGGCGGCCGAGTCCAACGCCCGCTACCGGCAGCTGATCGCCCACGGCACCACGGGCCTGTCCGTCGCCTTCGACCTGCCCACCCAGATGGGCCACGACTCCGACGCGCCCCTCGCGCACGGCGAGGTCGGCAAGGTGGGCGTGGCGATCGACTCGATCGAGGACATGCGGGCGCTGTTCGACGGCATCCCGCTGGACCAGGTCTCGACGTCGATGACGATCAACGCGCCGGCCGCGCTGCTGCTCCTCCTCTACCAGCTGGTGGCGGAGGAACAGGGCGTGGCGGCGGACCGGCTGACCGGCACGATCCAGAACGACGTGCTGAAGGAGTACATCGCGCGCGGGACGTACATCTTCCCGCCGAAGCCCTCCCTGCGCCTGACCGCGGACATCTTCAAGTACTGCACCGCCGAGATCCCGAAGTGGAACACGATCTCGATCTCCGGCTACCACATGGCCGAGGCGGGCGCGTCCCCCGCACAGGAGATCGCGTTCACCCTCGCCGACGGCATCGAGTACGTCCGTACGGCGGTGGCGGCCGGCATGGACGTCGACCACTTCGCCCCGCGCCTGTCCTTCTTCTTCGTGGCCCGGACGACGCTGCTGGAGGAGGTCGCCAAGTTCCGCGCGGCCCGCAGGATCTGGGCGCGGGTGATGAAGGAGGAGTTCGGCGCGGAGAACCCCAAGTCGCTGATGCTGCGCTTCCACACCCAGACGGCGGGTGTGCAGCTGACGGCGCAGCAGCCGGAGGTGAACCTGGTCCGGGTGGCCGTCCAGGCCCTGGCAGCCGTCCTCGGCGGCACCCAGTCGCTGCACACCAACTCCTTCGACGAGGCGATCGCGCTGCCGACGGACAAGAGCGCGCGGCTGGCGCTGCGGACGCAGCAGGTGCTGGCGCACGAGACGGACGTGACGGCGACGGTGGATCCGTTCGCGGGGTCGTACGCGGTGGAGCGGATGACGGACGACGTGGAGGAGGCGGCCGTCGATCTGATGCGCAGGGTGGAGGACCTGGGCGGGGCGGTCGCGGCCATCGAGCGGGGGTTCCAGAAGGCCGAGATCGAACGGAACGCGTACCGCATCGCCCAGGAGACGGACTCCGGGGAGCGGGTGGTGGTGGGGGTGAACCGCTTCCGGCTGGACGAGGAGGAGCCGTACGAACCCCTCCGGGTGGATCCGGCCATCGAGGCCCGGCAGGCGGAGCGATTGCGGAAGCTGCGGGCCGAGCGGGATCAGGGGGCGGTGGACGCGGCGCTGGACGCGCTGAAGAAGGCGGCCCAGGGAGAGGACAACGTGCTGTACCCGATGAAGGAGGCGTTGCGGGGGCGGGCGACCGTGGGGGAGGTGTGCGGGGCGTTGCGGGAGGTGTGGGGCAGCCATGTGCCGAGCGATGCGTTCTGACTCCTCGACGGCCACGACCGACCGCCACCCCGAGCCGCAGTGTCATACCCCCGTGCCACACTCCTTCTCATGTTCGGCGTCATCGATCTCCCCACCTATCTCGCGGGCCTGACCCTGATCATCCTGCTGCCCGGCCCCAACTCCCTCTACGTGCTGTCCGTGGCCGCCCGGCGCGGCGTGCGGGCCGGCTACACCGCCGCCGCGGGGGTCTGGTGCGGGGACACCGTGCTGATGACGCTGTCCGCCGCCGGGGTCGCCTCGCTGCTCCAGGCCAACGCGCTGCTGTTCGGGATCGTGAAGTACGCCGGCGCCGGATATCTGAGCTGGCTGGCGGTCGGCATGCTGCGAGCCGCGTGGCAGATGTGGCGGAACCGGCGGGAGCAGGCCGCCGAGGAGGCGACGCCGGCCAGGGTCACCGATGAGCGGCCCTTCCGGCGCGCGTTCGTCGTCAGCCTCTTCAACCCCAAGGCGATCCTGTTCTTCGTCGCCTTCTTCGTGCAGTTCGTGGACCCGGGCTACGCCTACCCCGCGCTCTCGTTCGTCGTCCTCGGCGCCTTCGCGCAAGCGGCCAGCTTCCTCTACCTCAGCGCGCTGATATTCGGCGGCACCCGCCTCGCCACCGCCTTCCGCCGCCGCAAGCGGCTGTCGGCGACGGCCACGTCCGCGGCGGGTGCGCTGTTCCTCGGGTTCGCGGTGAAGCTGTCGCTGGCCAGCGCGTAGGAGGTCACAGACCCACCGTGGCCCGGTAGGCCGCCTCGGCCCCGACCACCGTCTCGCCCGCCCAGCCCACGTACCCGTCCGGCCGGACCAGGAAGACACCCGGGCCGTACGACTCCGGGGCCGCCGGGAGTGAGCGGACGCCCGCCATCGTCGCGCCGAGCACCGTCCAGTGCGGCCCCCGGAACAGGTCGAAGAGCCGTACGCCGGCCACCGTGCCGTCGGGGGCACGGTCGCCTGCCCGTACCGGGCCGGTGACCGCACGCGTCTCCACGCTCAGGGACGACTCCTCGTACCCGAGCCCGAGCTGTACCGTCGCCCTGCCGCGCCGCACTTCCCCCCGGTGGATGCCCGTCGACAGCTCCAGCATGGCCGCCGCGTTCGCCCGGCGCTCCTCCTCGTAGGTGTCCAGCAGCGTGTCCGGTGCCCCGCCCCGCAGCACCGCGCCCAGCTTCCAGCCGAGGTTGTAGGCGTCCTGCACGCTGGTGTTCAGGCCCTGCGCGCCGGCCGGCGAGTGCACGTGGGCCGCGTCGCCGGCGAGGAACACCCGGCCCGCCCGGAACCGGTCCGCCAGGGCGGCCCGCGGCCGGAAGTCGGACGCCCAGCGCACCTCTGTCACGTCCTCGGCGTTCAGGTGCGTGCAGCGCGCGACCAGCTTGCGGATGCCGTCGGGGGACGGGTCCGGTACCGCGTCCTCGGCGAGGCGCGCCTGCAGCTGGAAGTCCTCCGTGCCGGCCAGCGGGCACAGCCCGAGGACGCTGCCGTCGTCCCCCGGGAAGGCGTGCCAGTGGTCCCGGTCCAGACCCGTCAGCCGCAGGTCCGCCACCACGAACGGCGCCGGGTCCACCGTCTCGCCCGCCAGGCGGATGCCCAGTGCGCGCCGGACCGCCGAGCGTCCGCCGTCGGCGGCGACCACGTACCCCGCGCGGATCGTCGTACCGTCGGCGAACTCCACGGTCACGCCCTCCGGGTCCTGCGTGAGGCCCGTCGCCTCCCGCCCGAAGGCGACCCGCCCGCCCAGTTCCGTCAGCCGCGCGTACAGCACCTCCTGCGTCCGCCACTGCGGAATCATCCGCGGCTCGGTGTACGGCGTGCCCTCGTCCGCCTCCACCTTCTCGAACATCGACTGCTCGCCCAGCCGCGCGCCGTCCTTCCAGATCATCCGGTCCGGATAGGGCCCGCTCGCCGCCAGGATCGCGTCCACCACGCCGAGGTCGTCGAAGACCTCCAGGGTGCGTGGCTGGAGGCCCTTGCCGCGTGATCCGGGGAAGAGTCCGTCGGCGCGCTCCACCACCAGGGCGTCCACACCCCGCCGGGCCAGGTCGATGCCGAGGGTGAGACCCGTCGGACCCGCGCCCACGATCAGGACATCCATCGCAAGTCTCCTTAACGTCGTTAAGTGCTGTCGCTCATGAGCGTGCCCTTAACGCCGTTAAGCTGTCAAGCTGTCGGCGTGAGTACGGAACGAAGGGCGCCCCTGGACCGCAAGCGGGTCGCCGACACGGCGCTGCGGCTGCTGAACGAGGTCGGCCTGGAGGGGCTGACCCTGCGCGCCATCGCCAGGGAGCTGGACGTCAAGGCGCCCGCCCTGTACTGGCACTTCAAGGACAAGCAGGCGCTGCTGGACGAGATGGCGACGGAGATGTACCGGCGGATGGTCGCCGGCACCACGCTCGACCCGGCCGACACCTGGCAGGAGCGGCTGCTGAAGGCCAACCGCGGACTGCGGGCCGCCCTGCTCGGCTACCGCGACGGCGCCAGGGTCTTCAGCGGCTCACGCTTCACGGGTACGGACCACGCCCCGGCCCTCGAGGCGAACCTGCGGCTGCTGACGGCGGCGGGATTCACGCTCGCCCAGGCCGTCGACGCGGGCCGGACCGTGAACACGTACACCATCGGTTTCGTCACCGAGGAGCAGGGCGTGCGACCCCTTCCGGGCGAGCGCCGGGAGGGGTTCGACGTCGAGGAACGCGCCCGGCGCCTGGCCGACTTCCCGCTCGCGGCCGAAGCCGGAAAGCTGATCTTCGACGACTACGACCGGCAGTTCGAGGAGGGGCTCGCGCTGGTCATCGCGGGTATCGAGGCGCGGTACGGGATCGGCTGACGGCCTTTGTGCCGGTCGAGTCGGTCGAGGAGGCGAACTCCGGGGAGAGTTCCGGTGTACGGGTCTTCTTCAACGCCCTCTTCAGCCGGGGGCCGAACGGTTTCTCCACGAACCGGTGGATCAGCCAGGCCAGCAGCAGCATGCCCGGTACGGTCACGGCGAGCGTCGGCCACGGCGGCAGACCCAGCCCTCGGTGCAGCACCCGGATGACGAACCAGCCCAGGTGCTCGTGGACCAGGTAGAACGGATAGGTGAGCGCGCCGGCCGTGACCAGCCAGGGCCAGGAAGCCCACCGCGTCCAGCCCACCGCCACCGCGGCCACGGCGGCGAAGGCGACGGTGACGATCGCCAGGATGACGTACGGATCGCGGTGGAAGTCGCCCTGCGCGCCCGCGTGCCACAGTCCGCGGGTGGCGTTGCTCTGCCCGAGCAGCCAGGACACGGCGACGATGCCCCACAGCAGCAGGTCGCCGCCGAAGCGATGGATCAGGTAGAGGGCGAGACCGCCGATGAAGAAGGGCGCGTACTCGGGCATGACCAGCTGGTCGGTGAGCGCGTTCCCGGATGTGCGGCAGACCACCGCCGCCAGCGTCCACACGCAGCAGAAGAGCACGACCCGGCGGTAGGTGACCCCGCGCACGACGACGAGCAGGGCGAACAGGGCGTAGAACCGCACCTCCACCCAGAGCGTCCAGCACACACCGAGGACGCGGTTCGCGTTCATGGGCTGTTGAAGCATCGTCAGGTTGACCAGGAACTCGTCCGGCCGGACCGGGTGGACGACGGCGGGCAGGACCAGGGCCGCCGCCGTGACCAGCGCGAGGGCGACCCAGTAGGCGGGGTAGAGGCGGGCGACCCGGGAGCGGAAGAAGTCGCCGAGCGTGCGGCCCCAACTGCTCATGCAGATCACGAAACCGCTGATGACGAAGAAGAATTGCACGCCCAGACAGCCATAGGTGGCCACCTGGGACAGGGTCGGGAAGACGCGGGCCGGGGTCTGGTGCCAGGAGGCGGAGACCGTGCCGCCGCGTCCGGCGTAGTGGTAGAGGCAGACCATCAGCGCGGCCACGAGACGCAGACCGTCCAGGGCGAGCAGACGGCCTTTTCGTTGTGCACGGGCCGTTCCGCGGGCGGGGGGAGCGGGAACGGCGGCAAGGGTGGGGGAGAAAGCAGCCATGGTGTTCGGCGCCTACCCGGACCGGCGTTGATCATCTCGTCTTTTTTGTGAAAGTCCCCGGCGTGCGGGAGCCGGTTCACCAGTACCTGGGCGAATCACGGAAATGTCTTGATCGACAGGCCGATCATTCGTTCCCGCGACCCGGTTCGTTAACCCGTACGTCGTTTTACCTTCCTGGTTTCTCCATCCACCCCCACGCCTCGGTAAACGCATGGCACTCGGCCGCAGAGCCCGGATATGCCCGGCAAGAACCAGGAGAGCCATGGCAAGGGTCCCGAGCCGGCGGGCACCCGCGCGTGGAGGGGAGCTGGAGCCGGACCGTCACCGACGTGCGCGACCGGCAGGAACTGCTGTGGAAGGTCACCGAGGAGAACGCGGCCCGGATCCGGACGATCCTGCGCCGGTGCGAAGGAAAGGGGCGGGCCCGGCAGCGGGCCCGCCCCTTTCCCGGCGTCAGCGTCGTACGACTCGGCGCAGGCTCCGCGCCTTGCGCGCCATCCGGCGGACCGCCGCGTTGCGCGGGATGAACCCCAGCTGGGCGGGCAAGCCGCCGGGCAACGCCAGTGACGTGAGCCGCTTGCGCTTGAAGTAGCGCAGGGTCTGCTCGGTCAGGTTCTTCGCGAGCCACCTCTCGGTCTGGGCGCGCAGCTTCGGCAGGATCTTCGGCTGCATCGCGAAGCCCACCGCACGCACCAGCGCGCCCAGCGCCTCGACGTCCGTGCCCGGGCGCTGCCCGGTGACGGCCGCCCGGTCGGACAGGTCGGGCAGCAGCGCGTCCACGATGGTGACCGGGACGCGGTTGCTGTTCTCGTACGGCGTCAGCCGCTCCAGCAGCAGCTCGGTGCCCACCCGGGCGACCGGCAGGCCGTACAGCGCGGACGCGGTGAGCAGCGCGGTGGAGAAGCAGCCGACGACCAGCGCGGGGCGCATCCGCTGGTACAGCACCTCGGCGAGCACCGGCGTGTCGAGGACGGTCAGCTCGACCTTCAGCTTCTCCGCCTCCTGCTCCAGCAAGCGGGTGAAGCGGGCCGGGGCCGACGGGTGCGGCTTGAACACCACCGTGGTGTGGCCGAGGGCGGCCGCGCCCTTCAGCATCCGCACATGCAGGTTCTCCTCCTGCTCGGCGGTGAGGATGTCCAGCGCGGACAGGTACTGGCCGAGCAGCAGCGCAGGCTCCTCGACCGCCGGCAATGCGTCGCCGAGCGGTGCCAGTTCGGCCAGCACCTTGGTGAAGGCGGGCGTGGGCACCACCTCGCCGGGCACGCCGAACTCCGTGAGCAGCAGGGGCTTCAGGCCCGGGACCAGGTCCAGGTGGAGGACGCGGTCGACACGGGTGCCGACCAGCGGGTCGAGCTTGTTGCGGGTGGGGCCGTAGCTCATCAGGCCGTCGGCGTAGACGGTGACCGGCGCGCCGGTGAAGATCTGCGTGAGCGCCAGCGACGGGTTGACCTGGATCGACTCGACGGCCAGCTCGACGTCGTCGGTGCCGAGCTGCCACTCGTGGCGCATGTACCGCTCCCAGAGCGGCAGATCCTCTCCGCGCGGAGCCCAGCCGCCGGGGTGGAACGGGAAGACGGTCTCGTTGTACGACACCACGTCGTCGAAGCGGTCGCGCAGCCGCTCGAAGCCCGGCATCCCGTCCAGCGCCGGGGTGGTCTCGGGCGTGGCCGCGTTGTTGCACACCAGCAGGACCCGCCGGTCGGCCGGGCGGAAGCAGCCGGAGTCCAGGGCGGCGGCGAGCGTGGCCGTGCCGTACAGCGTCGACGCCTGGAAGATCTGGGTGGTCACGCGGCGACCCCCGCTGCGGCGGGACGGCGGCGCAGCCGGCGCAGCCGGGTGGCGCGCTGGAGGTCCATGGAGTCCAGCGCCTCGTCCAGCACGTCCTGCGGCATGCGCCGCAGGGCGGCGGCACTCATGGACTTCAGTTTCTTCGCCACCGCTGGCTCAAACCTTTCGATCGATCCCAGGTGATGGGAAATGATCGCGCAATAGGTACGGACGGCCTTGGGCAGCAGGATGCCGGCCTCCCGGTCCGCCGCGGTTTCCGAGATGACCTGATCGAACGCGCGGATGAAATCGAGCTGCCGCACATCACCGATCTGGGTGAGGGACGAGGCGACCCCGCGCCGGTAGAACACGCCGAGCAGGCTCACCGCCGCGAAGGATTCCGCTTCCCGGTGCAGCTTCCAGATCCACGGCCGGTCCTCGGCCGTGCGCAGCCCGTCGGTGAAGTGCAGCAGTCCTTTGTCCAGCAGCCGGCGGTGGTAGATGCCCGCCCATGCGTACGCGTAGTCCACGGAGGTGGACCGGTCGGCGGGCAGGATCGCCTCACGCGGGTTCAGCACCGTGTTGCGCCGGCCCACCGGCACCCGGTGCACGCTGCGCGACCGGGCGGTGCACTGCACATGGTCGGTGCGCAGGAAGTCGCAGCCCAGCTCCTCGATGGCCGCGAGCAACTGCGGGAAGTAGCCGGGGGCGAGCCAGTCGTCGCCGTCCAGGAATGTCAGGTACTCGCCGCGCGCCCGGTCGATTCCGGTGTTGCGCGCGGTCGCCAGCCCTCCGTTCTGCTCGTGCCGGACCAGCACCGCGCCCGGCAGCTCGCGCTCCGCACGCGCGAGAATCTCTGGTGTCCCGTCGCGTGAACAGTCGTCGACGAGAATGAATTCGAAGTCCTCACGCGCATTCGACTCCAGACTCCTGAGGGTGTCGGGCGCGTATTGCTGCACGTTGTAGAACGGCACGATGACGGAGAGCTTGACCACGTCAGGGACGTTAGGGCGCGGCCCGTCATTCGTCTTGACGGCCTGCTTGATACCGGGTGAACGGCACGTGGCGAAGCTGTGAACCAGGCTGTTTTGCAAGGCGATCGCGGCCTGATTCGCCATTCGGCGATGTGCTGTTAACCGTTTGTTGTATTCGGGTTGGGCGGAACCTCGGAATGGCTTCCTAGCGTCTTCGACGTGCCAGCAAGTGCAACGAAGTCCCTGCGGGTCGCCGTCCTCGCGGACTCCGACACCCGGTGGAAGTGGGGCGCGCTCACCGCGCAGCGGCTCACTCCCGCGGCTGCCGACGTCCGGCTCGACGGCTACCTCCTGCGGGGGCGCGCCACCCCGACCGCCCGCCAGCTGAAGGAAGTCGGCGTCCAGGCCGAGTCCCTCCGCGAGGTCACCGGCGTCGAGTTCCTGCGCGCGATGACCGACGAGTCCTACGACATCCTCGTCCTCGCCCTGGTCGGCGGCGGCGTCCAGGCGATGCTGCACGGTCTGCGCCGCGCCTGGGCTTCCGGGAAGCGTCCCGTCGTCGTCACCGGCTATGTCGGGGTCGTCTACGAGAAGCTCGCCGACGGGCTGCTGCTGCGGCACGGCGCCGACCTCGTGCTCGCCAACTCCCGCCATGACGCGGACCGGTTCCGGGCCGTGTACGAGGGCGTGGGCGCCGACGCCTCCTCGGTCACCGAGGTCGCGCTGCCCTTCCTCGGCGGCGAGCCGTACACCGGCGAACACGAGCCGTACACCGTGGCGTTCGCGGCCCAGCCGTCCGTACCGGACAACCGCCGCGACCGTACGTACCTCCTGGGCCGTCTCATCGAGCACGCCCGGCAGCACCCCGAGCGCGAGGTGCTGCTGAAGCTGCGCTCCAGGCCCGGCGAACACACCACCCACATCGAGGAACTGCCCTACCAGAAGCTGGCCCAGGGCACGGACCTGCCGGCCAACTTCCGGCTGGTGTACGGGCACATGGGCGAGGTGCTGGACCGCACCGACCTGCTGGTCACGGTCAGCTCCACGGCCGCCCTGGAGGCCCTGCACCGCCGGATCCCCACAGCCGTCCTCACCGACCTCGGGGTGCGCGAGGCGCTCGGCAACCACCACTTCACCGGCTCCGGCTGCCTCGCCTCCTGGAACCAGCTCGACGCCGGGCACCGGCCGGTGCCGGAAGCGGACTGGGTGGCCCGGCAAGGGGTCGCCGCCGACGGCTCCTACACCACCGCGTTCGACACCGCCCGCGAGCGCATCACCAAGCTGCTCGACCGCGCCGGCGGCCTGCCGCCGCTGACCCCCTACTACACCTCCGAGACCGCCCCCGGCTATCTGCCCGGCATCCTCGCCCGCCACCACCTCGGCCCCGACGGCGCCCCGCTGCCCGGAGCGCCCGCCGCCGACAAGGCGCCCGGCCCCGTCCGGCAGATCGTGCGCCGGGCCGCACGCGGCGCCTACCGGCACGGCGTCCAGCGAGTCGCCCCCGTGATCCGGCGGATGGGCGAGCTGTGACCTCATTCCAAGGAGTAGACCCCATGTCCAACTCGGCAGCGGGCCCGGGCGCTTCGGTCCGCCGGGTGCTCGCGGTGATTCCCGCCCGCGGCGGCTCCAAGGGCGTACCCGCGAAGAACCTCGCCCCCGTGGGCGGCGTCCCGCTCGTGGCGCGGGCGGTACGCGAGTGCCGGGCGACCCGGCTGGTGACCGACGTCGTCGTCTCCACCGACGACCAGGCCATCGCCGCCGCCGCCCGCGAGGCCGGCGCCGAGGTCGTGCTGCGGCCCGCCGCCATCGCCGGCGACACCGCCACCTCCGAGGCCGCGGTCCTGCACGCCATGGACACCCACGAGGCGCTGCACGGCGCCCCGGTCGACGTGGTCCTCCTCGTGCAGTGCACCAGCCCGTTCCTGATCCGCGAGGACATCGACGCCGTGGCCGCCGCGGTCGCCGAGAACGGCGCCGACACCGCCGTCACCGTGGCCCCCTTCCACGGCTTCATCTGGCGCGACGCCGACGTCGAGGGCGAGGGCGGGACAGGCGTCAACCACGACAAGTCCTACCGCCCGCGCCGCCAGGACCGCCCCCAGGACTTCCTGGAGACCGGCGCCGCCTACGCCATGCACGCGGCCGGCTTCCGCAAGCAGGGCCACCGCTTCTTCGGCCACACCGAGCTGGTCCGCACCGACCCGGCCCGGGTGCTGGAGATCGACGACCCGCACGACCTGGCCCGTGCCCGGGCGCTCGCCCCGCTCTTCGACGCGGACCGCCCCGGCGCACTGCCGACCGCCGACGACGTGGACGCGGTCGTACTGGACTTCGACGGCACCCAGACCGACGACCGGGTGCTGATCGACTCCGACGGACGGGAGTTCGTCGCCGTGCACCGCGGCGACGGGCTCGGTATCGCGGCCCTCCGCAGGAGCGGCCTGAAGCTGCTGATCCTGTCCACGGAACAGAACCCGGTCGTCGCCGCCCGCGCACGGAAACTGAAGATCCCCGTGCTGCACGGCATCGACCGGAAAGACCTCGCGCTGAAGCAGTGGTGCGAGGAGCAGGGCATCGCGCCGGAGCGCGTGCTCTACGTCGGCAACGACGTCAACGACCTCCCGTGCTTCGCCCTCGTCGGCTGGCCGGTGGCGGTCGCGAGCGCTCACGACGTCGTACGCGGCGCCGCACGCGCGGTCACCACGGTCCCCGGCGGTGACGGCGCGATCCGAGAGATCGCCAGCTGGATCCTCGGCCCCTCTCTCGATTCCCTCCCCAAGTAAGGACACCCCCTGATGAGCACCAACTCCCGTCTGCGTACGTTCGGTTCGCGCGAGGTCGGCCCCGGCAGGCCCGTCTACATCTGCGGCGAGATCGGCATCAACCACAACGGTGAGCTGGAGAACGCCTTCAAGCTGATCGACGTCGCCGCCGAGGCCGGCTGTGACGCCGTCAAGTTCCAGAAGCGCACCCCGGAGATCTGCACCCCGCGCGACCAGTGGGACATCGAGCGCGACACCCCCTGGGGCCGGATGACCTACATCGACTACCGCCACCGCGTGGAGTTCGGTGAGGACGAGTACCGCCAGATCGACGCGTACTGCAAGGAGAAGGGGATCGACTGGTTCGCCTCCCCGTGGGACACCGAGGCCGTCGCCTTCCTGGAGAAGTTCGACGTCCCGGCCCACAAGGTGGCCTCCGCCTCCCTCACGGACGACGAGCTGCTGCGCGCCCTGCGCGCCACCGGCCGCTCCGTCATCCTCTCCACCGGCATGTCCACCCCGAAGCAGATCCGCCACGCGGTCGAGGTCCTCGGCTCGGACAACATCCTCATGTGCCACGCCACCTCGACCTACCCGGCGAAGGCCGAGGAGCTGAACCTCCGCGTGATCAACACGCTGGAGAAGGAGTACCCGAACGTCCCGATCGGCTACTCCGGCCACGAGACCGGCCTCCAGACCACCCTCGCCGCGGTCGCGCTCGGGGCGGCCTTCGTCGAGCGTCACATCACCCTCGACCGCGCCATGTGGGGCTCCGACCAGGCCGCCTCCGTGGAGCCGCAGGGCCTTCAGCGCCTGGTCCGCGACATCCGCACCATCGAGGCCTCCCTCGGTGACGGCGTCAAGAAGGTCTACGACTCCGAGCTGGGCCCGATGAAGAAGCTGCGCCGCGTCGCCGGTGCCGTCGCCGAGGCGGAGATCGCCGCGGCGGCGGGCGAGCCGGTCTCGGTCTGAGCACCCCGATTGCCTGACGGATTGCCCTACGACGGGACGGTCGTACGCCGATGAGCCCCCGCGCCGGTCACGCCGGCCAACCTCCCCGCACGCTCGCCTTCGTGGAGAGCCCGGTCCAGCTGCTGAACGTGCTGGAGTGGGCGCACCTGAAGGGCCTGCACGGCGCGGCACCGGACAGCCTGCCGTCCGTGCCCGCGCAGATACGGCGGACGGTGGCCGGCGGGACCCCGGCGGCCGGTGCGGAGCTCACCGTCGTCGTCCTGTCCCCGACCGACCCCATGACCCGGGGCCAGCTGCGCCGCATGGCCGACCTGGCCCGGGACGAGGGGTACCGGGTGCGCTGGGAAGAGGCGCGGGGCGGTACGACCGCGCCCTTCCACACCATCGGCGGCCTGGCCGGCCCGCTGCGCCGCGCCGACCGGATCGTCATGGGGGACCCGTTCTCCCGCTATGTGCAGCTCCTGCTGACCATCACCCGCGCCCGCGACCTGGTCGTCGTGGACGACGGCACGGCGACGATGGAGTTCGTCGCCCAGCTGGCCCGCGGCGAACGCCTGGTGCGCTGGCACCGCAAGGGCGGCCGTCCGGGCGCCCGCGACCTGCTCTTCGCGCCGGTGTCCTCCTCGGCCCGGCGCCGCCTCACGCCGAGCGCCCGCCGCCGCGTCGAGGTCTTCTCCTCCATGCCGGTGACCGAGGTCCCGGACGGCGTCGGTGTCACCGCCAACGCCTTCGCCTGGACCCGCGCCCGCTTCGGCCCGCCGCGCATCACCAAGAGCGCGGACATGGTCGGCACCTCTTTGGTGGAGACCGGCGTCGTGGACGGCGAGCGCTACCTGGAGGCCGTCCGCGGCCTGGCCAAGGCCCACGGCGCCACCCGCTACTTCGCGCACCGCCGGGAGAGCGCGGACAAACTCCACCGCCTCGCCGCGGAGACGGGCCTGGAGATAGTCCGCCCGGACCTCCCCCTGGAGCTGATCGCCCGCCGCGGTCCCATCGGCCGTACGATCCTCAGCTTCCCCTCCACGGTCGTCCACACCCTGCCGTTGGCCCTGGCCGGCACGGGCGTGCGCGTGGCGGTCTGTGACATCGACCCGGCCTGGCTCACGGACACCGCCTCGCCGCGGGCCCAGGGTTTCCTGTCCGGAGTGACCGGTACGGCCCGGGACGTCCACCGGCTGGCGGCGGTGAGCCTGGCCTAGTACGCCCCAACTCCCTTGGACCGGATCACGAGTTTGATTTGATTCCTGCCTCGGCCACAGAGAGCATGGCGTATACCGGCGCGCGTTGCCGGTGCAACGGGGTAACGGGGTAACGGGGAGGACGACAGGTATGTCCTGGGACGAGTGGGAGCAGCTGAAGGCGGACGCCGCGGCCCGCGGCTCCACGCAGATGCAGCTGAACCATGTTCCGATGGATCCGGGCGGCAGCGGTGCCGCGGGCAAGCTCAAGTCGGACAAGAAGACCTGGACGATGGCCGGCGAGGACACCAAGGGCCTCCAGGACGGCATCGGCAAGGCGCTGGGCAAGCTGGACGACGGACAGTCAGGGCTGGGCGAGATGTCCGGGTGCGAGTCCGCGGCGGCCCAGAAGGAGCTGTACGACTCCTGGAAGGAGTACGTCGGCAAGGTCAAGAGCCGCTGTGGTGAACTCGGCGGGATCATGGAGACCTCCGGGCACGACCTGTCGAAGTCGGACGGCGAGGTGAGGGCCGAGCTGGACAAGATCGCGGCCAAGTACAAGGACACCGACGCCGTCGGCGGCCAGGCGAAGGGCCGGTGACGGGGCGGTCATGGACATAGCGACGCTGAAGGCGCTGAAGCCCTCCGAGTTCGAGGAGGCCGCCGACGGGTACCGCGCCACGGGCGACATGGCGAGCACGGCCAAGGACGCGATCGAGAACAAGATCGCCCCGAGCCTGCGCAACCAGCTCGAGGGCAAGGCCATGGAGGCCGCCGTGGGCGAGCTGAAGGAGCTGGGCAAGAACTTCCACTACATCCAGACCGAGTGTGCGCTGGCCAGTACGGCGCTGAATGGTTTCGCCTTCGACATGGCGGCGGCCAAGCGGAAGCTGGAGGCGGCTCTGGAGGACGCGAAGGCGGCCGGGTGCACGGTCGGTGCGGACGGTTCGGTGTCGTTCCCGGCGGGTGGCAAGGAGGTCGACGGCAAGGTGCCCGAGGGGGGCACGGTGTCGGCCAGCACCAGCTCGACGGATGCGACGGCGAACGCCATCGAGCAGCAGGCCATCCACATGCACCCGAACCCGAACTTCGGCAAGGCCGTCGGGTTCGCGAACCGTATCGGGGACGCGCTGAAGGAAGCCACCGACGCGGACACGAAGTGGGCGCCGAAGCTGCGGGCACTGAAGGCCGACGACGACCTGAAGGTCTCGGACAAGGACTGGTCGGACGTCAAGTCGGACCAGGACGGGGTGAGCGAGGCCGGCAAGAAGTACCTCGACTCGCTCCCGCAGCCGCCCAAGGACGGCGCCCCGAAGGACAACGCGGCCTGGTGGAAGGGGCTCACCGACGAGCAGAAGGCGGCCTACATCTCCATGCGCCCCGACAGCGTGGGCAAGCTCGACGGCTTGCCCTCCACGGTGCGCGACGAGGCCAACCGCATCGTCCTGGACGAGACCCGGGCTCGCTACCAGCTGGAATTCAACTCCATTCCGAAGCCGCCGGTGAACGAGTGGACCTACATCACCAGCGGCGGCTTTGCATCCAAGGTGCACACCGACGAATGGATGGAGTGGCACAAGAAGTACGGCGATCGGTACGACCACCTCGACAAGTCGCTCCACGGCATGGAGGCCATCGAGAAGCGCTTCGACAGGACCGGTGAGCACGGGCTTCCCGAGGCCTACCTGCTGGGCTTCAGCGGCGATGACGACGGCCGCGCGATCGTGGCCAACGGGAACCCGGACACCGCGGACCACCAGGCCGTCTACGTACCCGGTACGACGTCGGACCTGAACAGTATCGAAGGCAATGTCAACCGGATGGTCAACCTCTGGGACGTGGCCCACTCCAAGTCCGGCGGTCAGACCGTCTCCACGATCACCTGGCTGGGCTACGACGCACCGGACGAGGTCGTCAAGGACGCGCGGAACGACAGCTACGCATACGACGGTGCGCCGGCGTTCAACAAGTTCCTGGACGGGCTGGAGGCGTCACACACCGGTGACACGCCACCGCACCGGACCGTGATCGGCCATTCGTACGGATCGACCGTCATCGGTGCCGCGGCCCAGAAGGGGACCCTCAACGCCGACGACGTCGTCTTCGCGGGCAGCCCCGGCGTCCTGGTGTCCGGCGCCGACGAGATGGACGTCCCCAAGGGGCACGTGTGGAACGAGGAGGGCGGCTCGGACCCGGTTCCGGAGCTCGGCCGCTATTTCCTCGGCGGGGACGGCACCATCATCCCGAGCGACAAGGACTTCGGCGCCAATCAGATGGCGACGGACACCCATGGGCACGGCGGGTACTGGGACCCCGGCTCCAAGAGCCTGTTGAACCAGGGGCTGGTCGTTGTCGGGAAGGGTGACGACGTGGAGCTGAAGCCCTCGTACGGCACGTTCGGGCCGCCCGGTTCCTGGGATCATGTGAAGTAGGAGAGACTCCCTGACGTGAAGATCAAGCTGGGCGTCCTCGCAGGCGCCATGGCCCTTGCGCTCACTACCCTCACCGGATGCAACATGACTGACAACGGCTCCGACAGCCCCTCCGCCGGCACCGGCTCCGACAGCCCCTCCGCCGGCACCGGCTCCGACAGCCCCTCCGCCGGCACCGGCTCCGGCATCCCCTCCGCCGGCACGAGCACGTCGAGTGACGCCGCAGACGAGGTGGAACGTCTTTCCAGCGGTATCTACGACCTGATCGGCGTCAAGGGGAAGACGTCCGACAGCCGCGCGACCGTGACGGAGTGTTCCGGCAAGGACCCGGACAAGTACTTCCGGGTCCTCCACCCGTGGAGCTTCACCCCGGCGTCCTCCGGTGACCTCGAGACAGCCATGCAGCGGCTCAAGGACGCACTGCCGAAGCACGGCTGGAAGATCGTCGAGTACGGGCCGGACACCAGCAGGAACAAGAACCTGAGGCTCACGGCCGACAACGACGCGAAGAAGGCCAGTGTGCACATCATCCAGATGGCGAAGGACAATCCTCCGATGCTGAGCGTGGATGTCATCTCTGGCTGCTACCAGGTCCCGGACGGCCAGGAGGTCGAGCACTTCTAGCGCCCTCCCGGCCTCACCCCTCTGCGCGTCGGCACACCCGCCCGCGGGCGGGTCTCGTCCCCCGTACGGCTCCCTGAGCACGGTCGCCACCAGGTCGAGGCCCGCCCCGGCCGGCACCGCGCCCGGGAACCGGGACGCCGTGGCGTCCGGTTTGTGGACATCGCGCGCGTGACCGTGGCAATGCGTGGTATGCGTGGAAGAGAAAAAGAGAGGTTTTACCCACCAGAGTCCGCCGCCATGCGTCCGACGGTCAGATTTTCTTCCCCTAACGGGCTGAACTTTTGTTGATCGAGGGGTAGTTGACCACCCGGGCGTCCTACCCTTCAGAGGGTGAAGCAATTGATGTCCCTAGAGTCCGAGGCCGGCCTCCCGGGGGATGTGCTCCCCGGCGTGCTGAGCGAGTCCCTGCACGCCGAACTCGTCGCGTTCCGACGCGACTTGCACATGCACCCCGAGCTGGGCAACCAGGAGTTCCGTACCACCGCCGCGATCAAGGAGCGGCTGGAGCGGGCCGGGCTCCGGCCCCGCGTCCTCAGTACCGGAACCGGACTCGTCTGTGACATCGGCCTCGCGGAGGGTGAGCGGGCCACCGAACCGGTGCTCGCGCTGCGTGCCGACATCGACGCCCTGCCCATCCCGGACACCAAGACCGACTGCCCGTACCGGTCGACCGTGCCCGACCGGGCGCACGCCTGCGGACACGACGTGCACACGACCGTCGTCCTCGGCGCCGGGCTCGTCCTCGCCGACCTGCACGCCAAAGACCTGCTGCCCCGTCCGGTGCGGCTGATCTTCCAGCCCGCCGAGGAGGTGCTGCCCGGCGGCGCCCTGGACGCGATCGAGGACGGCGCGCTGGCCGGGGTGGGCCGGATCCTCGCCGTGCACTGCGACCCCCGGGTGGAGGTCGGGAGGATCGGGCTGCGGCACGGGCCGATCACCAGCGCCTGCGACCGCCTGGAGATCGCCCTCGACGGGCCCGGTGGACACACCGCCCGCCCGCACCTGACCACCGACCTGGTCACCGCCGCAGCCCGCGTCGCCGTCGACGTCCCCGGAGTGATCGCCCGCCGCGTCGACACCCGTGCCGGTCTCGCCCTCACCTGGGGCCGGATCGAGTCGGGCCACGCCCCGAACGTGATCCCGCAGCACGCGGAGCTGTCCGGGACCGTGCGCTGCCTGGACCTGGAGGCCTGGCGGCAGGCCCCCGACATCGTGCACGCGGCCATCGACGAGGTCGCGACCCTGCACCGGGCCAAGTCCGAGATCACCTACATGCGCGGGGTGCCGCCCGTCGTCAACGACCGGGAGTCCACCGAGCTGCTGCGCCGGGCCATGGTCGCCCGGCGCGGGATGAAGTCCGTCGAGAGCACCGAGCAGAGCCTCGGCGGCGAGGACTTCTCCTGGTACCTGGAGCAGGTGCCGGGCGCGCTGGCCCGGCTCGGGGTGCGCCGGCCCGGCGAGCGCACGGTGCGCGATCTCCACCAGGGCGACTTCGACGCCGACGAGCACGCGATCACGGTCGGCGTGGAGATGTTCACCGCCGCCGCCTTCCTGGAATCGAACGCGGCGCCGAGGTGACCGGGCGGCCCCTTCGGGGGCCGTTCCCCTGATCGGCGCAACACGCATCCAAGCCATTCGTGCACTGTCCGCAACGGAGCCGGAAGAGGGGCCGGAGACCGTGTTCAGACAGTGTTTGCCTCGAATCGATAACGGCTTCGCGAGAGGGTTTTTTGCGACATCTACGCGCGTTACGATGCCGCGAAGCCGACGCCGAAGAGGGCGTCACGGCTCGAGCACTGACATGGTGCTCACATCAAGCGCCTACATGGCGCTCAGGTCAGGTGAAGGAGCCTTCCCGTGCGCCGGGTAGCCAAGCTTTCTGCTGCGTGTATCGCGTCCGCAGCTCTCGCCGTGACTGCCACTGCCTGTGGCAGCACCTCCTCCGACAACAACGGATCGTCCCCCTCCGGTGACGGCAAGGGCGTCAAGGTCGGTCTGGCCTTCGACGTCGGCGGCCGTGGTGACCGTTCCTTCAACGACTCCGCCGCGCGCGGTGTCGACAAGGCCAAGAAGGAGTTCGGCGGCGAGGTCAAGGAGCTGACCGCGAAGACCTCGGACACCGAGGCCGACCGCGAGCAGCGCCTGTCGGACCTGGCCGAGGCCGGCTACAACCCGGTCATCGGCGTGGGCTACGCGTACGCCGCCTCCATGACCAAGGTCGCCGCGAAGTACCCGAAGACCAGCTTCGGCATCGTCGACTCGGTCGTGAACGGCAAGAACGTCGACAGCATCACCTTCACCGAGGAGCAGGGCTCCTACCTGGCCGGTGTCGCCGCCGCCCTGAAGACCAAGTCGAAGCACGTCGGCTTCATCGGCGGTGTGGACGTCCCGCTGATCAAGAAGTTCGAGGCGGGCTACGTCCAGGGCGTCAAGGACACCAACCCGAAGATCAAGGTCGACACGCAGTACCTGTCGCACGGCTCCGACACCTCCGGCTTCGCCAGCCCCGACAAGGGCAAGGAGGCCGCGCAGGGCATGCTCGACAACGGCGCCGACGTCGTCTACACGGCGGCCGGCTCCTCCGGCAACGGCGCGATCGAGGCCGTCGCGGGCAAGAAGGGCGCCTGGGCCATCGGCGTGGACTCGGACCAGTACAACGTCCCGGGTCTGTCCAAGTACAAGAACGCGATCCTGACCTCGATGGTCAAGAACGTCGACGTCGGTGTGTACGACTTCGTCAAGTCGGTCCACGACGGCAAGCCGCTGACCGGTACGAACACCTACTCGCTCGCCAAGGACGGCGTCTCGCTGGCCACCAGCGGCGGCTTCATCGACGACATCCAGGCCAAGCTGGACGCGGCGAAGAAGAAGATCATCGACGGCTCCATCAAGGTCAAGACCACCCCGTGACCTGATGGGTCCCGCCGGACCCAGGCTCGGCGCGGGGGCACCTCCCGGAGCCCCCCGCCGAGCCATAACAATGTGTCAACTCTACGCGTGTAGCATGGAGTTGCCGCGCTAGCGTCGCCGACGCCTGCCCCCTCCCCGCAGCCCCTTTCCCCGAGGAGAGTGCGCCATCAACGCGTCCAGCCCTCCCGCTGCCGTCGAACTGCGCGGCATCACCAAGCGTTTCCCCGGCGTCGTCGCCAACCGCGACATCGACATCACGGTCCGCACGGGCACCGTTCACGCCCTGTGCGGTGAGAACGGCGCCGGCAAGTCCACCCTGATGAAGATCCTCTACGGCATGCAGCAGCCGGACGAGGGCACCATCACCGTGGGCGGCGAACAGGTCGTCTTCCACAATCCCGGCGACGCCATCGCCCGCGGCATCGGCATGGTGCACCAGCACTTCATGCTCGCCGACAACCTCACCGTCCTGGAGAACGTCGTTCTCGGCGCGGAGAAGCTGCACGGCATCGGGGGCAAGGCGCGCGCCAGGATCAAGGAGATCTCCGACGCCTACGGCCTCGGCGTCCGCCCCGACGCCCTGGTCGAGGAGCTCGGTGTCGCCGACCGCCAGCGCGTGGAGATCCTCAAGGTCCTCTACCGCGGCGCCAAGACCCTCATCCTGGACGAGCCCACCGCCGTCCTCGTTCCGCAGGAGGTCGACGCCCTCTTCGACAACCTGCGCGAGCTGAAGGCCGAGGGCCTCACCGTCATCTTCATCTCCCACAAGCTGGGCGAGGTGCTCTCCGTCGCCGACGAGATCACCGTCATCCGGCGCGGCACCACCGTCGGCACCGTCGAGCCGCGGGGCACCACCCCCAAGCAGCTCGCCGAGCTGATGGTCGGCAGCGAGCTGCCCACCCCGGAGACCGAGGAGTCCACGGTCACCGACGTCCCGATGCTGAAGGTGGACGGCCTCCACCTCACGCAGACCGACCTCGACGGCGTCGAGCGGATCATCCTGGACGAGATCACCTTCACCATCCACAAGGGCGAGGTCCTCGGCATCGCCGGCGTGGAGGGCAACGGCCAGTCCGAGCTGGTCGAGGCGATCATGGGCATGCGCCACCCCGACGCCGGCGTCATCAGCCTCGACGACACCGACATCTCGCACGCCCCGACCCGCGACCGCCGCGAGTCCGGCATCGGCTACATCCCCGAGGACCGCCACCGCCACGGCCTGCTCCTGGAAGCACCGCTGTGGGAGAACCGCATCCTCGGCCACGTCACCGAGAAGCCCAACTCCCGCGGCGGACTGCTCGACCTCAAGGCCGCCCGCGCCGACACCCAGCGCATCGTCGAGGCGTACGACGTCCGCACCCCCGGTATCGACGTCACCGCCGCCTCGCTGTCCGGCGGCAACCAGCAGAAGCTGATCGTCGGCCGCGAGATGAGCCACAACCCCAAGCTGCTGATCGCCGCCCACCCCACCCGCGGTGTGGACGTCGGCGCGCAGGCGGCCATCTGGGACTACATCCGCGAGGCCCGCCGCGAGGGCCTGGCCGTGCTGCTGATCTCCGCCGACCTGGACGAGCTGATCGGCCTCTCCGACACCCTGCGGGTGATGTACCGCGGCCGCCTGGTCGCCGACGCCGACCCCGCCACGATCACCCCCGAAGAGCTGGGCTCCGCCATGACGGGTGCGGCCACCGGCCACCTGGAGCACACAGAGGACGACGAGCGATGAACAAGCTGACCCAACGCATCGACAAGGAGCGGATGCTCCTCGGCATCGCCGCGCCGCTGCTGGCGATCGTCGCCGCGCTCGTCGTCACCACCCTGGTGATCCTCGCGACCGGCAAGAACCCCGGCGCCGCGTTCAGCGACATGGTGACCTACGGCTTCGCCAGCGACAGCCAGGTCTACATCCTGAACAAGGCGACGACGTACTACCTCGCGGGTGTCGCGGTGGCCATCGGCTTCCGCATGAACCTGTTCAACATCGGTGTCGACGGCCAGTACCGGCTCGCCGCGTTCATCGCCGCCGTCCTCGGCGGGGCGCTCACCGTGCCCGGCTGGCTCGCCATCCCGCTGATCATCATCTGCGCCATGGCGACCGGTGCCCTGTGGGCGGCCATCGCCGGCGTCCTCAAGGTGAGCCGCGGGGTCAGCGAGGTCATCTCGACCATCATGCTGAACTCGATCGCCACCGCGATCATCGCCTACCTGCTCCAGCCCGGGAAGCTCGGCCAGCTCGACCAGGCCGGCACCCTCGTCTCCACCAAGCCGCTGCCGTCGTCCTCGTACTTCTTCAGCTTCGACACCGGCCCCGCCGGTGTGCTGTGGGGCTTCATCGTCATCGCCGTGCTCGTCGGCATCGCGTACTGGTTCGTGCTCGGCCGCACCCGGTTCGGCTTCGACCTGCGCACCGTCGGCCAGTCCGAGAGCGCGGCCAGCGCGAGCGGTGTCTCGGTGAAGAAGATGGTCGCCACCAGCATGATCATCTCGGGTGCGGTGGCCGGTCTGATCGGCATGCCGACCCTGCTCAACGACAGCCACCAGTTCAGCAACGACTTCCCGGCCGGTATCGGCTTCACCGGCATCGCCATCGCGCTGCTCGGCCGCAACCACCCGATCGGGATCGCGCTCGGCGCCCTGCTCTGGGGCTTCCTGGAGCGCACCACCAACCACCTGGAGTTCCAGGGCTACGACAAGGAAATCCTCGGCGTCATCCAGGGCGTCATCGTCCTGTGCGTCGTCATTGCCTACGAGGTCGTACGCCGCTACGGCATGAAGCGCCAGCAGCAGAAGGTCGGCGCCGAACTCGCCGCCCAGGCCGCCGCCGCGACGAAGAAGCAGGAGGTGGCGTGATGACTGCCACGATGACCGACGCGCCGCCGCCGGCGGCCCCCAAGGCGGCGGGCGCGTCCCAGCGCTCCGGCCGCTCCCTCGGCATGACCCTCATGATCGTCGCAGGTGCGCTGCTGCTCCTGGCGGCGGTCCGCGTGATCACCGGCGCCGACCAGCTCGACTCCGCCGGACAGGTCGCAGCCGCCCTCGGCCTCGCCGTGCCGATCGGTCTCGCCGGCCTCGCCGGTCTGTGGTCGGAGCGGGCCGGCGTGGTCAACATCGGCCTCGAGGGCATGATGATCCTCGGCACCTTCGGCGCCGGCTGGGTCGGCTGGCAGTCCAGCCCCTGGCTCGGCCTGCTGTGCGGCATCGGCTTCGGTGTCCTCGGCGGCCTGGTGCACGCCGTCGCCACCGTCACCTTCGGCGTCGACCACATCGTCTCCGGTGTCGCGGTCAACCTGCTCGCGCTCGGCGCCACCCAGTACCTCGCCAAGCTGTTCTTCGCCGAGGGCGGGGCCGCGGAGGCGGGCGGCAACCCCAAGCAGTCCCCGCCCGCGGACTCGCTGCCCCACGTCACCGTCCCCGGCCTGTCCGACGCCCTCGCGTCGATCGAGAAGCACCACTGGTTCCTGATCTCGGACCTCGCCGGCATCATCGGCGGTCTGATCACCAACCTGTCCGTGGTCACGATCCTCGCCGTGCTGCTGTTCGTCGCCAGCTGGTGGCTGCTGTGGCGCACCCCGTTCGGCCTGCGGCTGCGCTCCTGCGGTGAGAACCCGGTCGCCGCGGAGTCGCTCGGCGTCAACGTCTACCGGTACAAGTACGCGGCCGTGGCCGTCTCCGGCGGCCTCGCCGGTCTCGGCGGCGCGTTCCTCGCGCTGGTCACCTCGCACACCTACCTGGAGGGCCAGACCGGCGGCCGCGGCTACATCGGTCTCGCCGCCATGATCTTCGGCAACTGGCGCCCGGGCGGCCTGGCGATGGGCGCGGGCCTGTTCGGTTACTCCGACGCCCTCCAGCTGCGCAACGGCGGTGTGACGGTGCACGCCCTGCTGCTCCTGCTGGTCGTCCTGCTCGCGCTGCTGGCCGGCTGGAAGCTGTACAAGAAGGCCCTCGTGCAGGGTGTGATCAGCGCCGTCATGGCCGCGCTGGTCCTGGTCTGGTACCTGCTCACCGACGAGGTCCCGAGCGACTTCGTGGGCGCCACCCCGTACGTCGTCACCCTGCTGGTGCTGTCGCTGTCCGCGCAGCGCCTGCGGATGCCGAAGGCGGACGGCATGCGGTACCGCAAGGGCCAGGGCAAGTGACCCGGGAAGCCGCCGCCTTCGACTGGGAGGCGCTGCGCGCCCAGGCGCGGGAGGCCATGTCCCACGCCTACGCCCCCTACTCGGGGTACCCGGTCGGCGTGGCGGCCCTGGTCGACGACGGCCGCACCGTCACCGGCTGCAACGTCGAGAACGCCTCCTACGGGCTCGGCCTGTGCGCCGAGTGCGGCCTGGTCTCGGAGCTCCAGCGCACGGGCGGCGGCCGGCTGACGCACTTCACCTGTGTCGACGGCACCGGCGCCCTGCTGGTCCCGTGCGGCCGCTGCCGCCAGCTGCTGTACGAGTTCGGCGGACCCGGCCTGCTCCTGGACACCCCCGCGGGTGTCCTCCCGCTCTCCGAGATGCTGCCCCAGGCCTTCGGCCCGGACCATCTCACCAAGTAACGCCGTACGGCCCCCCTGACCCGCATCAGCGCAGGGGGGCCGCACACTTCGCACCTCCCGGAAGGAACCACACCCGCCATGGCCATGGACGCCATCTCCGTGATCCGCACCAAGCGGGACCGCGGCGAGCTGACCGACGAGCAGATCGACTGGGTCATCGACGCGTACACCCGCGGCGAGGTCGCCGACGAGCAGATGTCCGCGCTCGCCATGGCGATCCTGCTCAACGGCATGAACCGCCGCGAGATCGCCCGCTGGACCGCGGCCATGATCGCCTCGGGCGAGCGCATGGACTTCTCCTCGCTGTCCCGCCCGACGGCCGACAAGCACTCCACGGGCGGCGTCGGCGACAAGATCACGCTGCCCCTGGCCCCGCTCGTGGCGGCCTGCGGCGCGGCCGTCCCCCAGCTCTCCGGCCGGGGCCTCGGCCACACCGGCGGCACCCTGGACAAGCTGGAGTCGATCCCCGGCTGGCGCGCCCTGCTCTCCAACGAGGAGATGCTGCACGTCCTGGACACCACGGGCGCGGTGATCTGCGCGGCGGGCGACGGTCTGGCCCCCGCGGACAAGAAGCTGTACGCCCTGCGTGACGTCACCGGCACGGTCGAGGCGATCCCGCTGATCGCCTCCTCGATCATGTCCAAGAAGATCGCCGAGGGCACGGGCTCGCTGGTCCTGGACGTGAAGGTCGGCACGGGCGCCTTCATGAAGACGATCGAGGACGCCCGTGAGCTGGCGTCCACGATGGTCGGCCTCGGCACCGACCACGGCGTGAAGACGGTCGCGCTCCTGACCGACATGTCCACGCCCCTCGGCCTCACGGCGGGCAACGCGCTCGAGGTCCGCGAGTCGGTGGAGGTCCTCGCGGGCGGCGGCCCCGCGGACGTCGTCGAGCTGACCATCGCGCTGGCCCGCGAGATGCTCGACGCGGCCGGGGTGAAGGACGCCGACCCGGCGAAGGCGCTGGCCGACGGCTCCGCGATGGACGTCTGGCGCCGGATGATCGCGGCGCAGGGCGGCGACCCGGACGCCGAACTGCCCACGTCGAAGGAACAGCACGTCATCAAGGCCCCGTCCTCGGGTGTCCTGACCCGCCTCGACGCCTACGACATCGGCATCGCCGCCTGGCGCCTGGGCGCCGGCCGCGCCCGCAAGGAGGACCCGGTGCAGGCGGCCGCGGGCGTCGAGATGCACGCCAAGCCGGGCGACACGGTGACCGAGGGCCAGCCCCTCCTGACCCTTCACACCGACACCCCCGAGCGCTTCGACTACGCGCTCCAGGCGGTGGAGGGCTCCTACGACATCGCGGCGCCGGGGACGGACTTCACGGCGACGCCGGTGGTGCTGGAACGTATCGCCTGACCTGGGCCGCGGCCGGAGGCCGCTGATGTCGCGCCTCTTTCGGGTGAACGGGACCGGTGGATCTCCGCCGGTCCCGTTCGGCATGCTGGGATCGGTGGCGCATCGATAGGAGACGGCCGTGAGCGAGCGCGGTGGAGTTCCGCGATCCCATCAGGCTGCCGGAACCCTTCGGCCTCACCCTCGACACCGGCGAGTGCCCCGTCGACCGGCCCCGCCTCACCCCAGCACCGCCGCGACCCCCACCAGCACCGGCACCGACGTCACCGTCGACAGCAGGACCGACTCGCGGGCCAGGGACTCGGCCACCCGGTAGCGGCTGGCGTAGGTGAAGAGGTTCTGGGCGCCGGGCAGGGCCGCGGTCACCACCACGTCCAGGAGTGTGGCGCCGTGCAGGCCGAAGACGCTCCGTGCCAGCACCCAGGCCACCAGCGGCTGGCCCAGTGACTTCAGGGCGACGGACAGCAGGACCAGGTGGCTGTCCCGTCCCCGGCCGGGGGGCGGGTTGCCGTGCAAGGACATGCCGAAGGCCAGCAGGGCCGCCGGGACGGACATGTTGCCGATCACGGTGAGCGGGTTCAGCAGGGGACCGGGCAGCTGCCAGCCCGCCGCCGCCACCACCACCCCGGACAGTGAGCCCACCGCTATCGGATTCCGCAGCGGCGTCAGCAGGCGCCGCCACACCGTGCCCTTCTCGCCCATGCCGGACAGATCCAGGATGGTGAGGGCGACGGGCGTGACCAGCACGACCTGGAAGAGCAGCACCGGCGCCACCAGGGACGCGTCGCCCAGCACATACGCGGCGATCGGAATGCCGAGGTTGCCCGAGTTGACGTAACCGGAGCACAGAGCACCGATCGTCGTACGGCCCACGCCCCAGCGCCGGAGCACGCCGACCACCACGAAGACCGCGGCGACCGCCGCCGTGCTCAGGGCCGTCACCAGCAGCCGGCTGGAGAAGAGGACGGACAGGTCGGCCGTGGCGAGGGTGGTGAACAGCAGCGTCGGCCCCGCCACCGTGAAGGCCAGCCGCGTCAGCACCTCACCGCCCTGTGCGCCGAGCGTCCCGTACCGCCCGACCACATAGCCCACCCCGATCACGACCGCGATCACCGCGAACCCGCTCAGCACCCCCGCCACACGGCCAACCCTGCGGGGAGGATGGTTGACCGGTCAATGTGATCTACGACGGCCGGGCAGCGGGAGCCCCTACGACGTGCGGAAGCAGCCCGAGGCGGCCGACACCGCGAGGCGGTCGTACGGGCGGGTCGCGATGTCCGCGACCCGCCCGCGATGAGTTCCGGGCCCGCCGCCGGTCTACCGCACGTGGATGCCGAGACCCCCGCCGTGCTCGTGCTGCCCGGGCCCGTCAGCCGTGACGAGACGCCGGGGCTGTGCGCCGCCGTGCGGGCATTGCTGGAGGGCGGCGGGGCCCGGGTGGTCGTGTGCGACGTGGGCGGGCTCGGGCCGCCGGGGCTGGCGGCCGTCGACCTGCTGGCCCGGCTGGAGCTGGCCGCCCGCCGGGCCGGCGGGCGGATCCGGCTGCGGGACGCGGACCCCGCGCTACACGCGCTTCTGGGTCTCGTCGGACTCCGCTTCCAGGTGGAGGGGCAGGCCGAAGAGGGGGAACCAGCGCTTGGTGTCGAGGAAGCAGTGGAAGCCGGTGATCCGGCCGTCTGAGATCTCCAGCACCTGCACCGCCCACGGGGTGAACCCGCCGCTGTCCGGGTCCGGCTTGTAGTGCGCGAAGCCGGGCAGGCCGTTGACCTGGACCGGCAGCAGCCGGGAGCCGGCACAGGAGGCGCCGAGCGTGGTCATGAAGCCGGTGATGTCGGCGGTGCCGCGCAGCCACAGGTCGAACGGCGGCATCGTCATGACGGCGTCCTCGTGCAGCAGCGCCGTCAGCGCCGTCATGTCATAGCCCTCGAACGCCTTGACGTAGCGTTCCAGCAGCTTCTGCTGCTCCTCGTCCAGCGGATCGGACACCGCCCCCTCGGCGCCCGCGTCCGCGCGCTCCGCGAGCGTGGCCCGGGCCCGCTGCAACGCGCTGTTGACCGAGGCGACCGTGGTGTCCAGCAGCTCGGCCACCTCGCTCGCCTTCCAGGCCAGCACCTCGCGCAGGATCAGCACGGCGCGCTGCTTGGGCGGCAGCTGCTGGAGGGCCGCCATGAAGGCGAGCCGGACGGACTCCTTGGCGACGGCGGCCTCCGCCGGGTCGTCGACCTGGGGCAGCACGCGCGCGTCCGGCATCGGCTCCAGCCAGGTGTTGTCCGGGCGCGGGGAGAGCGCCGCCTGGGCGAGCGGCGTCGACTCGCTCAGATCCATGGGCCGCGCCCGCTTGTTGCCCGCCGTCAGCATGTCCAGGCACACGTTCGTCGCGATCCGGTACAGCCACGAGCGCAGCGAGGAGCGGCCCTCGAACCTGTCGTAGCTCCGCCAGGCCCGCACCAGGGTGTCCTGCACCGCGTCCTCGGCCTCGAAGGAGGAGCCGAGCATGCGGTAGCAGTACCCCGTCAGCTCGGTCCGGTGCTTCTCCAGCGCGACCTCGAGGTCCGCCGCCGCCGTGCCGTTGCCCATCGTCCACCCACCCCTGTGGCCGTCCCTGTCGCGCGCCGTCGCGCCCAGCACCTCGGAAGCTACCGCAGGGGACTGACAATGGCGCCCGGAGTCAAGAAACGTGCAGGTGAGGGGTGGTGCACGTGCTGACTCGGGCGGTGCGGACCGCGCGCGGGAGCGACGCCGTCGCGGTCACTCGCGCCCACGCGGCCAAGCCGCACATCGGCGCAGCCCCGCGGCCCTGAAGGAGCGCGTCACCACACATCGGCGCAGCGGCGCGCCCCCGCGGGGCAGTGTCACCGCACACCGGCGCAGCCCCGCGCGCCCGCGGGGCCGTGTCACCGCGCGTCGGCCAGGAGCGAGCCGCGGGCCGCCACCCGGGCCGCCCGGGTGCCGAGCACGGTGATCGTGACGACGCCGAGGACCGCGAGGAGGCCGATGCCGACCGTGCCGCTCCAGCCGCCCGCGCGAAAGGCCAGGGCGCCGACCGTGCTGCCCACGCTGGAGCCGATGTAGTACGCCGACTGGTACAGCGCCGACGCCTGGGCACGGCCATGGGTGGCCGTCTTGCCGACCGCCGAGGAGGCGACCGCGTGCCCGGCGAAGAAGCCCGCCGTGATCAGCACCAGACCCAGCAGGACCAGCAGGAGGGAAGCGGTCAGGGACAGAAGCAGACCCGCCGCCGTCGTACCGCCCGCCAGGTACAGCGCGCCCCGGCGGCCGAACCTGCCCACCAGCCGGCCCGCGGTGGACGCGGAGACCGTGCCCACCAGGTAGACCAGGAAGATCGAACCCACGATGCCCTGCGGCAGCCCGAACGGCTCCGCCGTCAGCCGGTAGCCGATCACCGTGTAGACACCGCCGAACACCGTCATGAACAGCGCGCCGATCGCGTACAGGCGGCGCAGCAGCGGGTCGGCGAGGTGGGCGCGGACCGTGCCGAGCAGCACGCGCGGGCGCAGCGAGCCCGCCGAGAAGTGCTTCGGGGCGGGCAGCAGCAGCCGGAACGCCACCGCGCACGCGACCGCGAGCACGCCGATCACCCCGACCGAGACCCGCCAGCCCCACGCCTGCGCGACCCAGCCGGTGATCACCCGGCCGCTCATCCCGCCGACGCTGTTGCCCGCCACGAACAGCCCGATCGCCGTGACCAGCGCCTTCGGCCGGACCTCCTCGGCCAGATAGGCCGTCGCCGAGGCCGGCAGACCGGCCAGCGCCGCACCCTGCACCGCCCGCAGCACCACCAGCGCGCCGAGCGACGGCGCGAAGGGCACCAGCATCCCGACCGTGACGGCCACGGCCAGCGAAGCCGTCATCACCGTACGGCGGCCGAAGCGCTCCGACAGGGCGCTCATGGGCAGGACGAACAGAGCCAGCCCGCCGGTCGCGGCCGCCACGGTCCAGCTCGCCTCGCTCGCCGCGACCCCGAACTCCCCCGAGATCAGCGGCAGCAGGGCCTGGGTGGAGTAGAGGAGGGCGAAGGTCGCGACTCCGGCGAGGAAGAGGGCGAGGCTCATCCGGCGGTAGCCGGGGCCGCCCGGAGTCATACGGGAGTCGGAGTCGGAAGCAGGGACGTTCGCAGCGGCGCCCACGCCGGTGGGCGCCCCGGTACTGGCGGGAGACATGCTTCGACGGTAGAGACGACGCCTCTCATCCGTCCAATGCATGGAATTGCCATAATCGTTCCCATGGTGCATCAGCAGAGGTCACAGGCGTGGCTGTCACCGTCCGGTGACACAGAAGACATGGCTGAGATGTCGAGGTTGCTCGCGCCCCGCCTCGCGTACTTCGCCGGGGTGGCCCGCACGGAGCACGTCACCCGGGCCGCGCAGGAGATGAACGTCCCGCAGTCCACCCTGTCCCGCGCGATGGCCCGGCTGGAGCAGGACCTGGGTGTCGACCTGTTCGCCCGGCACGGCCGCACGGTCTCCCTGACCACCGCCGGCCGCACCTTCCTCGCCTCCGTCGAGCGGGCCCTCGCCGAGGTCGAGCGTGCCGCCGAGGAGGTCCGCGCGGACGCCGACCCGGCCACCGGCAAGGTCGCCTTCGGCTTCCTGCACACCATGGGCGCCGAAACCGTACCCGGCCTCCTGCACGCCTTCCGCGCCGACCATCCGCGCGTCCGCTTCAGCCTGGTGCAGAACTACGGCGAGGCGATGCTGGAGCGGCTGCGGGCGGGCGAGCTGGACCTCTGCCTCACCTCACCCGTCCCGGACGCCCCCGACCTGGTCGCCCGCCGTCTGGACGAGCAGAAACTCCGCCTGGTCGTCCCGGCGGACCACCGCCTGGCCGCCCGCCGCCGCATCCGCCTGGCCGAGGCGGCCGAGGAAACCTTCGTCACCCTGGAGCCCGGCTACGGCCTGCGGCGCATCACCGACGACCTGTGCCGCGAGGCCGGTTTCAAACCCCGGGTGGCCTTCGAGGGCGAGGAGGCGGAGACCCTGCGGGGTCTGGTGGCGGCGGGTCTCGGGGTGGCGCTCCTGCCACCGCCGACCGTCCCCCGCCCGGGCGTGGTGGAACTGACGGTCACGGCCCCGAGGGCGGCCCGCGAAATCGGCGTCGCCTGGCTGGCGGACCGCCCGGACACGCCCCCGGTGGCCGCCTTCAAGAAGTTCCTGCTCTCCAGGAGGGGCAACTTGCTGCCCTGAAGGGCGCGGGGAACTGCTCGCGCAACCACGGACGACCCGCACCCCGAACACAACAGCACCCCCCGAGCCCTACCGCTTCAACGACTTACCGAACCCCGCGGCCAACGGCATCCGAAGACCAATGGGCGGCGGCGCAGCCAACGCATCCTCCACGGGCCGGGACACCGGGTGCCCGAACAGCGCCCCCATCACGAAGTCGGCCGCCAGGCAGCGCACTTCCTCCCGGTGCCCGTGCAGCCCGTGTCCGTCGGAGTGCACCTCGAACCGGCACACCTCCCGGTTCGCCTTCTTCGCCCGCGCCGCGAACCGGAACGACAGCTCGGGGTCGGTCCGTTCGTCGTTGGTGCCGTGCACGATCAGCACCCGGCGCCCGACCAGCTGCCGCACCGGCTCGGCGGGCGCGGCGACATCCTCCTCCGGCAGCCAGGGAGCCAGCGCGATCACGGAGTTGACGGCCTCGTGGCCGCCCGCCCGCAGGGCCGCGCGTCCGCCCATGCCCACCCCGACCAGGCACACGGGAACGTCCCCGTACCGTCGTACGACCTCGTCGGCGGCCCACTCCGCGTCCGCCGCCAGATGGGCCTCGCCGCCGTTCCAGCCCCGGTAGCGGTAGTGGACGGGATGGACGGCCAGTCCCTCGGTGCTCCCCGCGCGCGTGAGCGCGCGGCCCAGGGAGCGGATGAAGGCCATCGCCCGGACGGGGGACGGCCGGCGGGCGGAGACCTCCGCACCGGCGGGGAGCAGCAGCACCGCTCCGCTCACGGACGTCGGCTCCCGGCCGACTGCCTTCACCAGCCTGGCCGTTCGGACCGGCGTCGCTTGCTGTCCCATGACAGAACAGTGTCAGAAGGCGCGGTGTACGAAACCCGTACGGGGGGTCACCGTTGCGTATCGGCGGAAAAGTGCCGGAAAACAGTTGCGGCGCGCACCGGGCGCTCTACGCGCGTAGGAGTTAGAGTGCGGAAATGACGAGCCAGACTGCACCGACGGGGGCCGTCGCGGCGGCCGCCCCGGCCCATGTTCCGACGCCGGACCAGATCCGGCGGGCACCCAAGGTCCTGCTGCACGATCATCTGGACGGCGGGCTCCGCCCGGGGACCGTCGTCGACCTCGCCCGGGAGACCGGCTACGCCGATCTCCCCGAGACCGATCCGGACAAGCTGGGGATCTGGTTCCAGGAGGCCGCCGACTCCGGCTCGCTGGAACGGTATCTGGAGACCTTCCGGCACACCGTCGGCGTCCTCCAGACCAAGGAGGCGCTGATCCGGGTCGCCCGGGAGTGCGCCGAGGACCTCGCCGAGGACGGGGTCGTCTACGCCGAGGTGCGGTACGCGCCCGAGCAGCACCTCGACCGGGGGCTGACGCTGGAGGAGGTGGTCGAAGCCGTCAACGAGGGGTTCCGGCAGGGCGAGCGGCTCGCCCGGGAGAACGGCCGGCGCATCCGGGTCGGAGCCCTGCTCACCGCCATGCGGCACGCGGCCCGCTCCCTGGAGATCGCCGAACTCGCCAACCGCTACCGGGATTCGGGCGTGGTCGGCTTCGACATCGCCGGCGCCGAGGCCGGCTACCCGCCCACCCGGCACCTGGACGCCTTCGAGTACCTCAAGCGCGAGAACAACCACTTCACCATCCACGCCGGCGAGGCGTTCGGGCTGCCGTCCATCTGGCAGGCGCTCCAGTGGTGCGGCGCCGACCGGCTCGGGCACGGGGTGCGGATCATCGACGACATCGAGGTCCGCGAGGACGGCTCGGTCAGGCTCGGCCGGCTCGCCTCGTACGTCCGCGACAAGCGGATCCCGCTGGAGCTGTGCCCCAGCTCCAACCTCCAGACCGGGGCCGCGCCCTCCTACGCCGAGCACCCCATCGGGCTGCTGCGCCGGCTGCACTTCCGGGCCACCGTGAACACCGACAACCGGCTGATGTCGCACACCACCATGAGCCGGGAATTCGAGCACCTCGTCGAGGCGTTCGGTTACACGCTCGACGATCTCCAGTGGTTCTCCGTCAATGCGATGAAATCAGCGTTCATTCCTTTCGATGAACGACTCGCGATGATCAATGACGTCATCAAGCCGGGATATGCCGAGCTGAAATCCGAATGGCTGTTCCGGCAGACCGCGTCCACCAGCGATTCTGCTGGTTCGGAGGCGTAGTGGCCGAGCGCTGCCCGACTCGGAATGCGGACGCACTTTCACAAGGTGTCCGCATTTCGGCGTTTGCGGCGGGTGCCCCCGGATGTTTACGGTCGTGGACCGCTCAGATCGTTTGTGATCTCCCGTCTCCGCATACAAGGACGCATTCACCATGAAGCAGTCTGCTGCCAAGACCCTCGGTGTCGCCGCCCTCGGCGCCGTTTTCGCCGCCGCCGGTGCGGGCGCGGCGAGCGCGGCCCCGGTCAGCCCGGACGCCGGCCAGACGCTGGACACCGTCACCCGGACGCTGCCGCCGGAACAGGTCATCGAGGCGCTGCCGGACAGTGGCTCGGCGAAGACGCTCAAGCCCGTGGCCAAGGGGGTGTCCGCCGCGCAGCCTGTCGCCGAGAGCGTCCTCTCCGAGGGCCCCAAGCCGGTCGCCGGCCTGCTCGGTGGACTGCCGCTGAAGGGCCTGCCCACGCACGGCGTGCCGGTCACCGGGATCCCGGTCGGCTGAGTCCGGCTTCCGTATGACACGCGGGGCGCTCCGGTACGTGCGGACGCGCCCCTGTGGCGTGCTCGCGCCCGCACTCACCAGGCCGTGCGGGCCTTGTCCTCGGAAGGCAGCAGCAGCCACAGCGCTATGTAGAGCAGGAACTGCGGGCCCGGCAGCAGGCAGGACAGCAGGAAGATCACCCGCATCGTCGTGGCCGAGGTGCCGAAGCGGCGGGCCAGTGCGGCGCAGACTCCGCCGATCATGCGGCCGTGGGCGGGGCGGGCAAGGGCGGTCATGTCGGCTCCTCCGTGATCGTCGGCTCGCTCCCGAGCCGCCGGCGGTCCCCGGTCGGGTCCGCCTCAACTGTCTTCCACGGTACGGAGACGAAGGGGGCGAAGCATCGCTCTACGGGGCGATCCCGACCCTGGGAATCGTCGGGGTACGGCCCTGAGACAGCTCCTCCTGGACGGTGACCGCCGGCCCGGCCGTACCGGGTTCCTGCTCCTCCCGCCGCCGCAGCCAGGCCCGGCCCGCCGGGACGACGGCCAGGTGGGCCAGGACGACGCCCACCGTGTTCAGCAGCAGCGAGTCGACGTCCACGACCCGGCCCGGGACGCCGGTCTGGAGCAGGGCGATGCCGAGGGAGACCAGGGCGCCGGCCGCGGCGGTACGGATCAGGGACGCGAGCGGGGCGACCGTGAGCCTGCCGTGCGCCATCGGCAGCAGCACGCCCAGCGGCGCAAGCAGCGCGAGCCCCTCACCGAGGGGTCTGGCGGCCTGCGGCCAGCCCAGCGCCAGATCGGCCCGGATCCCGGCCAGTGGCCGCAGGTTCGGGGGCATCACCCAGGGGACGTCCAGGGGGCGCAGCATCAGCCAGGCGACGAGGGCGAGGTGCGCGACGAGGAGGACACCCCCTGTCGCACGGACGCGGATCGCGGCACTGCCGCCGCCGATGGAGCCTTGACGCTGCACGACCCCGTAGACGCGGGGCGCGGCACGATTGGTTCCGCCATGGAAGCTTTTGGCTGGGCGCCCTGTGCTGTGGCCGAGCGGGGGAGGCACGGCTGCCCGCAGCTACGCCGGTGCGACTGCCCGCAGCTAGGTGGGAATGTCGCCGGACGGTGGCTGGGTCGTGCCCGGGCGGTCGCGGACCTCGTCCGTGCACTCGTACCGCCGCAGCGGGCCCGTGTCCGGGCCGCCCAGGATGACCGAGCCGTCGCCCTCCGTGGCCGCCGAGTCGGACAGGGTGCACACCAGCTGGGCCAGCGCGTAGGAGGTCAGACGCGTCGGTGCCGTGCTCAGCCGCAGCGTGTCCTCGGGGTCCTTCGGGCCGGGGCCGGTGACGTTCAAGCCGCCCGGCACGTACGTCGTGTAGCCCGCGGAGCGCTCCGCGGTCGACGGCGCCGTGGCGAGCTGGTCGAGCAGCCCCTGCGCCACCATCACCCGGCGCCTGGCGTCCGGGGTGCCCTCCGGGACCCGCACGGTGCGGTCCACGGCCACCAGGGACGCCCCGCACAGCAGGAAGACCTGCACCGGCACCCCGCGCGAGGACTGCGTGGCCTGATCGGTCCCGGTCAGCGAGCACGGCACCCGGGACGGCGCCGCCCCGAAGTCGGTCGGTACCTCCGTGGGCCGGATGCCGCAGCCGGTGAGCAGTGCGCCGAGGAGGGGCAGCGCCAGCAGGCGTCGTACGGTCATGACCCCTCCTTTCCTGATCTGTCCTGGTCGGTCTTGCTGTCCTTGGTGCTCTCGCCGGCTTCCTCGGTCAGCCGCGAGGCGTCCCGGGGCAGCCGCAGCGTGAACACCGCGCCGCCTTCCGGCGAGTTGGCGGCGGTGATCTCGCCGCCGTGGATGTGGGCGTTCTCCAGGGCGATGGAGAGACCGAGCCCGCTGCCCTCGGAGCGCGGCCGGGAGGCGCTCGCCTTGTAGAAGCGGTCGAAGACGTGCGGGAGGACGTCCTCCGGGATGCCGGGTCCGTGGTCGCGGACCCGGATCACCACGTCCTCGTCGGCCACGGTCACCGACACCCGCACCGGCGACCCGCCGTGCTTGAGCGCGTTGCCGATCAGGTTGGCGAGGATGACGTCCAGGCGGCGCGGGTCCAGGCGGGCGTGGATGCCGCGTTCGGCGTCCAGTTCCACCGCGTCCAGCCAGGCGCGGGCGTCGATGCACGCGGTGATCTGGTCGGCGAGCTCGACGTCGTCCAGGACCAGCCGGGCGGTGCCCGCGTCGAAGCGGGTGACCTCCATCAGGTTCTCGACCAGGTTGTTCAGCCGCCGGGTCTCGCTGACCACCAGCCGGACGGCGGGCTCGATCATCGGGTCCATGCTCCCGGTCTCCGCCTCCAGCTCCTCCTCCAGCACCTCCGTGACGGCGGTGATGGCGGTGAGCGGCGTACGCAGTTCATGGCTCATGTCGGCCACGAAGCGGCGTGAGGCGTCGTCCCGTGCGGCCATCTCCGCGACCCGCTGCTCCAGCGCCTCGGCCGCCTTGTTGAACGTCCGGGAGAGATCGGCGAGTTCGTCGGTGCCGGAGACCCGCAGCCGGGTGTCCAGTCTGCCCTCGCCGAGCCGCCGCGCGGCCACGCCGAGGCGGTGCACCGGCTTCAGCACGGTCGTGGCGGCGGCCTGCGCGAGCAGCGCGGCGCCGATCAGCGCGAGCCCGGTGGCGATGCCCAGCGACCAGGCCAGCGAGTTGAGGTCCTTCGCCTCGGGCTCCAGGGACTTCGCCATGTAGCCCGTCGGACCGCCACCGATCACACGCGTACCGGCCACCAGATAGGGCGTGCCCTGGTCCGTGACCCGCTGCCAGTACAGGTGGTACGACTCCTTGTTGGAGTCGCTCACCTTCTGCTTCTTGTTCACGGCCGTGCGCAGCGACCCGGGCACGTCCTCCAGCGAGAAGCCGTTGATGCCGCCCGAGTTGCCGTACACCGTCTTGCCGTCGGCGTCCTCGGCGACCAGCAGCACGCTGAAGCGCTGGCTGCTGGCGCCCATCTGGCCGGCCGCGCGCTGGAGCTGGTCCTGCGTCGGATGCACGGGCAGCGCGCCCGCGCGGTTCTGCATCTCCTGCCGGAAGTCGCGCAGCACCGCGTCCTGGGCGCGGGTGAGCACGGCCTCCCGGTTGAGCCAGTAGGCGATGCCCGACGCCGACACCGCGGCGGTGAGCGCGACCAGACCGAAGACCAGCACCAGTCGCAGCCTGAGGCTGGTGAACCGCAGCCGCGACAGACTCCCCTTGCGCCCCGCGGCCCAGCCGCGCAGCCCCCCTTGCGTATCGGTCACTGAGGCGCGTCCAGGCGGTAGCCGACACCACGGACGGTACGGATCAAAGTCGGGGACGACGGCACGTCCTCGACCTTGGCGCGCAGCCGCTGCACACACGCGTCGACCAGCCGGGAGTCACCCAGATAGTCGTGCTCCCACACCAGCCGCAGCAGTTGCTGCCGGGACAGCGCCTGACCGGGCCGCCGGCTCAGCTCCAGCAGCAGCCGCAGCTCGGTCGGGGTCAGCTGGAGGTCCTCGCCGTTCTTCGTGACGGTCATCGCCGACCGGTCGATGACGAGGCTGCCGAAGGTCGCCGAGTCACTGGACTCGCGCTCCCCGCGCCGCAGCACGGCCCGGATCCGGGCGTCCAGCACCCGTCCCTGCACCGGCTTGACGACATAGTCGTCGGCACCCGACTCCAGTCCGACCACGACGTCGATGTCGTCGCTGCGCGCGGTCAGCAGGATGATCGGCAGCTGGTCCGTGCGCCGGATGCGCCGGCACACCTCGAACCCGTCGATGCCGGGCAGCATCACGTCCAGCACGATGAGGTCCGGCCGCTGCTCGCGCAGCAGCTTCAGACCGTCCTCGCCGCTGGCAGCGGTGGCCACCCGGTGTCCCTGGCGCGTCAGGGAGAGCTCCAGGGCCGTACGGATGGCGTCGTCGTCCTCGATCAGCAACAGGGAAGGCACGCGCTCATTCTGGCCCATGGACGGCCTGTCGTACGACCTGCCGGCACCAGCCCGTCTCTAGCGCCATGACCTGTGCACACTCTGTGACGACCCTGGCCGGGGCCCCTGTGACAGGTCTGTGACAGTCGGCGGACACGGCGATGAAGTCACCCCGGCAGTCTTTTGGGCACGGGGCAGGCGGCCGGATGGGAGCCGGCCCGGGCAAGGCCCGAATCACCGGAAGTCCACGACGGGGAGCGCGAGATGAACACGCTGCACAGCATCAGCACCAGCGCAGTGGTCACGCGTCTGCACGACGTGCACCGGGGATCCGAGAAGTCCGGTGCCGTGAGCGGGCGGGGGTGCGCTCGCGGCACCGGGCGTCAGCACACCGCCTACATGACGGTGGTTGACGCGCACACGGGGGAGACCGCGTACAGGGAGGGCTCGGGGGAGCGCCGCTCGCCGACCGAGGCTGCAGATGCCGAAGCGGTGTTCACCGCCTACGTCCAGGAGCGCCGCGCCTCCCTGTACGCCACCGCCTACCACCTGACCGGTGACCGCTTCGAGGCCGAGGACCTGTTGCAGAGCGCGCTGTTCTCGACGTACAAGGCGTGGGACCGGATCAGCGACAAGGCCGCGGTCGGGGGTTACCTCCGCCGCACCATGACCAACCTGCACATCAGCGCCTGGCGGCGCCGCAAGCTCAACGAGTACCCGACCGAGGAACTGCCGGAGACGCCCGGTGAGACGGACGCGATGCGCGGCACCGAGCTGCGCGCGGTCCTGTGGCAGGCGCTGGCCCGGCTGCCCGAACTCCAGCGCACCATGCTGGTCCTGCGCTACTACGAGGGCCGCACGGACCCGGAGATCGCCGACATCCTCGGCATCAGTGTCGGCACGGTGAAGTCCAGCATCTGGCGGTCGCTCCGCCGGCTGCGCGAGGACGAGGTCCTCAGCTTCGGCCGTGACGAGGAGGACGCCTTCGGCGAGCTGGTCGCCTGAGGGTAAGGGGTCACTGGGGGGTGACCCTGGGAAAAACGGGGGAAACGGGGGAGAAGCGGGGGCCCACTGGGGGGTGGGCCTTCGGCGCACGACGGGGACCACTGGGGGGTGGACCCACGGGGGAAAACGGGGGAGCGCAGAGGAACGGGACTGGATGGGCCGGGGGCCCGGCCAGTCCCGTTTCGCGTTCCGGTACGGCGCTCAGGCCGTCGTGTGCTGCCGTACCTGCCGGCCCGCCGCGGCTGCCGCCAGCCGGTCCAGCGCCTCGTCCCGGTCGCAGGGGTGTGCGCCGAGGGACACCTGGCGGGTGACGATCGACCGCTCGGTGCGCATCAGCCGCCAGCCGCGGCGCAGCAGGAACGGGACCGACTTACGGCCCTCCTTCAGATCGCGCAGGAAGCGCCGCCGGAAGGTGGTGACCGGACCGCGGGTCAGGCACAGCGCGTCCGCGAGCACGCCCCGTTCCCGGCAGCGCTCGACGATCTCCGCGGCGAAGATGCCCTCCGCGATGAACAGCGGGGTGCGGCCGATGCTCAGCGTCTCCTCGCCGGTACGGGCGCTCAGTGAGATGTCGTACACCGGCACCGGCGTCGACCCCGTGGCGCACAGCCGGGCGATGGCCTCGACGGCGACATCGGCGTCCCAGGACTCCGGGTGGTCCCAGTCGATGTCCGAACTCCCGTCGACGAGGGGCAGAGTCGGGTCGTCAGCCTCCTTGTAGAAGTCGTCCAGACGCAGGACGGGAAGCCCGGAACGGGCGGCGACGAGGGACTTGCCCGAGCCCGAGGGGCCGCACAGCAGCACGACACGGGCGGAAGACGGGGGATGAAGGCTCACGGAACACCAGTTTGAGGCATGGGGAGCGCGCTGCCGACCCCGCGGGTCGGCTTTTGAGCGTGAGTCTCGCCTCAACTACCCTACGTGTCGACCTCATTACCCTGCGCACCAGAAGGTGGCACCAGCGATGACCCGACACACCTCCCCCCAGCACCCCACCGCGCAGCGCGCCCTGATCGCTCTCGCGGCCGCCGGAGCGGCCCTGGGCGCGGGCGCGGCCACGGCGTCCGCCGACTCGATCCCCGGTCTCGGCGTCGACTACCGTCCCGCCGATCTCGGCAACATCGACCCGCAGGCCGGCCTGCGGGCCGTGACGGGCATCGTCGGCTACGTCACCGGGCCGGTCGCCGGCCTCAAGCCCAACCCGCTCGCGGGCACGGGCGTCGACCCGCTGGACAACGGCGTGGGCACCCAGCCGGCCGACTTCGAGCCGGTCGGCTCCCAAGCCCTGACCCGCCCTCTGGCCCAGGCCCCGTCACTCGGCAGCGTCCCGGTGGCGGGCCGGCTCCTGGGTTCCCTGGGCCGCTGAGAAGCGCCCCGAAGGGGCGTGGGGGATTGTGGCATCTGGCCCCGCCGGACCCCCGCTGCCCACGGGGCCAGTCTCCCCCCGAAACCCCTAAAAAAACCACAACCCA
>NZ_JBVJRL010000001.1:0-397859 GCF_055607665.1 Streptomyces sp. NPDC036984 | reverse complement strand
GCGGACCGGTTCCTGGGTTCCTTGGTCCGTGGAGAAGCCCCCGGAAGGGGAGGGGGGAACGGCCCCGGCGGCCACAGCGGACCCGCTGGGGCCGACGGCGCAGTTCCCCACGGGACTCAGTAAGAAGACCCCGACGCGCCCAGCGAGCCCGTCGGATGCCACACCGTCTTCGTCTCCAGGAACGCCGTCATCCGGTCGATCCCGGGCGTCTCGAAGTAGTCCACAGCCTGTGGACGCAGGACGCGCTTCAGATTGTCGGCCGCCGCGATCTCCAGCTCCCTCGCCAGCACCTCGTCCGCGCCCGCGAGGTCGATCGCGTTGACGTCCTGGTGCGCGGCCAGCGGCGCCGCGATCTCCGCCGTACGGCCGGACAGGACGTTGACCACGCCACCCGGGACGTCGGAGGTGGCCAGCACCTCGCCCAGCGACAGGGCGGGCAGCGGGGCCTTCTCGGAGGCGATCACGACCGCGGTGTTGCCGGTGGCGATCACCGGGGCCACGACCGAGACCAGGCCGAGGAAGGACGACTCCTGCGGGGCCAGTACGGCGACCACGCCGGTCGGCTCCGGGGAGGAGAGGTTGAAGTACGGACCCGCCACCGGGTTGGCGCCGCCGATCACCTGGGCGATCTTGTCCGTCCAGCCCGCGTACCAGACCCAGCGGTCGATCGTGGCGTCCACGACCGCAGCCGCCTTCGACTTCGACAGGCCCTCCGCGTCCGCGACCTCCCGGACGAACTGCTCCTTGCGGCCCTCCAGCATCTCCGCGACGCGGTAGAGGACCTGGCCGCGGTTGTAGGCGGTCGCGCCGGACCAGCCGCCGAACGCCTTGCGCGCGGCCACGACCGCGTCACGGGCGTCCTTGCGGGAGGAGAGGGGCGCGTTGGCCAGCCAGTTGCCCTTCCCCGCCGCGTCAACGGCTGATGGCTTCGTCGTCACCTCGTACACCCGGCCGCTCTCGGAACGCGGGAACTTCCCGCCGACGTACAGCTTGTAGGTCTTGAAGACGCTCAGACGGTCAGACATCGAGGTATGCCTCCAGGCCGTGGCGGCCGCCCTCGCGGCCGAACCCCGACTCCTTGTAGCCGCCGAACGGCGAGGTCGGGTCGAACTTGTTGAACGTGTTGGACCAGACGACACCGGCGCGCAGCTTGTTCGCGACGGCCAGGATCCGCGAGCCCTTCTCGGTCCAGATGCCCGCGGACAGGCCGTACTGCGTGTTGTTCGCCTTGGCCACCGCCTCGTCCGGCGTGCGGAAGGTGAGGACCGACAGCACCGGGCCGAAGATCTCGTCCCGGGCGATGGTGTGGGCCTGGGTGACGTTCGTGAAGAGCGTCGGGGCGAACCAGTAGCCGCTCTCCGGCAGGTCGCAGGCCGGGGACCAGCGCTCGGCGCCCTCCGCCTCGCCCTGCTCGGCCAGCGCGGTGATCCGGGCCAGCTGCTCGGCGGAGTTGATCGCGCCGATGTCGGTGTTCTTGTCCAGCGGGTCGCCGAGGCGGAGCGTGGACAGCCGGCGCTTGAGGGAGTCCAGCAGCTCGTCCTGGATCGACTCCTGGACCAGCAGGCGGGAGCCCGCGCAGCAGACCTGGCCCTGGTTGAAGAAGATGCCGCCCACGATGCCCTCGACGGCCTGGTCGATCGGCGCGTCGTCGAAGACGATGTTGGCGCCCTTGCCGCCCAGCTCCAGGGTGAGCTTCTTGCGCGTACCGGCGACCGTGCGGGCGATCTCCTTGCCGACGGCCGTGGAGCCGGTGAAGGCGACCTTGTTCACGTCCGGGTGCGCGACCAGCGCGGCGCCCGCGTCGCCGTAGCCCGGAAGGATGTTGACGACACCCTTGGGCAGGCCCGCCTGGCGGCAGATGTCCGCGAAGAACAGGGCGCTCAGCGGGGTGGTCTCCGCAGGCTTCAGCACGACCGTGTTGCCGGTCGCCAGCGCCGGGGCGATCTTCCACGCCAGCATCAGCAGCGGGAAGTTCCACGGGATGACCTGGCCGGCCACGCCCAGCGGACGCGGGTCGGCGCCGAACCCGGCGTGGTCGAGCTTGTCGGCCCAGCCCGCGTAGTAGAAGAAGTGGGCCGCCACCAGCGGGAGGTCCGCGTCGCGGGTCTCCTTGATCGGCTTGCCGTTGTCCAGCGTCTCCAGGACGGCCAGCTCGCGGCTGCGCTCCTGGATGATGCGGGCGATGCGGAACAGGTACTTGGCGCGCTCGGAGCCGGGCAGCGCCGACCACTTCTCGAACGCCTTGCGGGCGGCCTTCACCGCGCGGTCGACGTCCTCGGCGCCGGCCTGGGCGACCTCGGAGAGGACCTCTTCCGTCGACGGCGAGACCGTCTTGAAGACCTTGCCGTCGGCGGCCTCGGTGAACTCGCCGTCGATGAACAGGCCGTACGAGGGCGCGATGTCGACGATCGCGCGGGACTCGGGGGCGGGTGCGTACTCGAATGCCATGGGGGATCAGTCCACCGTCACGTAGTCGGGACCGGAGTAGCGGCCGGTGGCCAGCTTCTGGCGCTGCATCAGCAGGTCGTTCAGCAGCGAGGAGGCGCCGAAGCGGAACCAGTGGTTGTCCAGCCAGTCCTCGCCCACGGTCTCGTTCACCAGGACCAGGAACTTGATCGCGTCCTTGGTGGTGCGGATGCCGCCGGCGGGCTTCACGCCGACCTGGATGCCGGTCTGGGCCCGGAAGTCGCGGACCGCCTCCAGCATCAGCAGGGTGTTCGCGGGGGTCGCGTTGACGGCGACCTTGCCGGTGGAGGTCTTGATGAAGTCGGCGCCGGCCAGCATGCCGAGCCAGGAGGCGCGGCGGATGTTGTCGTACGTCGACAGCTCGCCCGTCTCGAAGATGACCTTCAGCCGGGCGCTGTCCCCGCAGGCCTCCTTCACGGCGACGATCTCGTCGTACACCTTCAGGTACCGGCCCGCGAGGAACGCGCCACGGTCGATGACCATGTCGATCTCGTCGGCGCCGGCGCTGACCGCGTCGCGGACGTCGGCCAGCTTCACGTCGAGGGCGGCGCGGCCGGCCGGGAAGGCGGTCGCCACCGAGGCGACCTTCACGGCGGAGCCGGCGACGGCCTCCTTGGCGGTGGCCACCATGTCGGGGTAGACGCAGACCGCGGCCGTCGCCGGGGCCGTACGGTCCGTGGGGTCGGGGTGGACCGCCTTGGCGCCGAGCGCCCGGACCTTGCCCGGGGTGTCCGCGCCTTCCAGCGTCGTCAGGTCGACCATCGAGATGGCGAGGTCGATGGCGTACGCCTTCGCGGTGGTCTTGATGGAACGGGTGCCGAGAGACGCGGCGCGCGCCTCCAGGCCGACCGCGTCGACGCCGGGCAGCCCGTGCAGGAAGCGGCGCAGCGTGCTGTCGGACGCGGTGACGTCGGCGAGAGCCTGTGCTGTGGGTGCAGAGGTGGGCATGGTCACCAGACGAGCATATCTACGCGCGTAGCGGCTGTACACCCCGGCTGCTCATCCAGGGTGCGGAGATCACGGATGAGCGCCGGTTGCCGGGCGCGTGACCGCGCGGCGGCGGTGTCGTGCAGAATCGGGCCATGACCACCCCGGACCACCCGTCACCCGCGTCACAGCCTCCGGTACCAGCCGCCAAGGACCGGATCTATCGCTCGCCTTTGGGGCTGGCGGGCGGCGTGCTGCTGCTCGTGGTCGTCCTCTGGCTGGGCTTCGACGCGCTGTTCAAGGGCCACGGCCGGACGCCCTGGCTGGCCCTGGCCGGGATGATCCTGGCCGTACCGCTGGTGACCGCCTTCACGCTCCGCCCGGCGGTCTTCGCCAACGACGACCGGCTGCGCATCCGCAACCCCTTCCGGGTGATCACCCTGCCCTGGAGTGAGATCGCCGGCCTGCGCTCCGGCTACTCCAACGAGGTCGTGACCAAGTCCGGCGGCAAGTACCAGCTGTGGGCGATCCCCGTCTCGCTGCGGGCCCGCAAGAAGGCGGCCCACCGGCAGCGGCGGGCGGCGGCGGACGCGGCCCGGGGCGTGACACCGGGCGGCCGGACCGGCGGACTCGCGCCGAGCGGCTTCGGGCTCGGCGGCTTCAGCCTGCGCGGCCCGGACACCGGGCCGACCCGGGCGGCGACCGACCAGATCATCGACGACCTGCGCGAACTGCTGGAGCGCCACGGGGAGACCGAGCAGGCACCGGGCGAGGTCACCGTGCGCTGGGCCTACGAGGTGGCGGCGCCGGCGGTCGCCGGGGCGGTGCTGCTGGCGATTCTGCTGGCTGCGGGATGAGGAGAACCCCGGTGGGATGCCCTGCACGGCACGGCATCCCACCGGGGTCGGCGGCGGGGCGGTGTGCGCGGACGCGACACCCGCCGGACGGCGCCCGGCCCGGGTGAACCGGGTCAGATGCCCGCAGCCGCCGAGAGGTCCCGCTTGACGGCCGCCAACAGCTCGGCCGCGCGGGTGCGGGCGGCCGGCAGACCGGCGTGGCCGGCAACCGGTACGACGACCTCCAGGTAGCACTTCAGCTTCGGCTCGGTGCCGCTCGGGCGGACGATCACCCGGGCGCCGTCGAGGGTGTACCGCAGGCCGTCGGTCGGCGGCAGCGTGTCCGTACCCCGGGTCAGGTCCTCGGCCCGGGTGATGGGCAGGCCGGCCAGCTCCGTCGGCGGCTGCTCGCGCAGCCGGCGCATGGCGTCTGCGATCAGCGACAGGTCCTGGACGCGGACCGACAGCTGGTCGGTGGCGTGCAGGCCGTGCTCCACGGCGAGGTCGTCGAGCAGGTCGAGGAGGGTACGGCCCTCCTCCTTCAGCACCGACGCCAGCTCGGTGATCAGCAGCGCGGCCGTGATGCCGTCCTTGTCGCGCACGCCCTCCGGGTCCACGCAGTAGCCGAGGGCCTCCTCGTAGCCGTAGCGCAGGCCGTCCACGCGGGCGATCCACTTGAAGCCGGTCAGGGTCTCCTCGTACGGAAGCCCCGCCTTCTCGGCGATCCGGCCGAGAAGCGAGGAGGAGACGATCGACTCCGCGAAGGTGCCCCGGGCGCCGCGCCGGACCAGGTGGGCGCCGAGCAGGGCGCCGACCTCGTCTCCGCGCAGCATGCGCCAGTCGCCGCCGTCCCCGACGGCCACCGCGCAGCGGTCGGCGTCCGGGTCGTTGGCGATGACCAGGTCCGGCTCGCTCTCGCGGGCCTGCGCGAACGCCAGGTCCATCGCGCCCGGCTCCTCCGGGTTCGGGAAGGCGACCGTCGGGAAGTCCGGGTTCGGGTCGGCCTGCTCGGCGACCAGCACCGGCGCGGGGAAGCCGGCGCGGGCGAAGGCGGCCAGCAGGACGTCCTTGCCGACGCCGTGCATGGCCGTGTAGACCGTGCGCGCGGTCCGCGGGGAGCCCTCGGCGAGGACGGCGTCCGTACGGGCCAGATAGGCGTCCAGAACCGCGTCGTCCAGGGTCTCCCAGCCGGCGTCCGGGCGGGGTACGTCGTGCAGGGAGGCGATCGCGTCGATCTCGGCGGCGATCTCCGCGTCGGCGGGCGGCACGATCTGGGAGCCGTCGCCGAGGTAGACCTTGTAGCCGTTGTCCCGGGGCGGGTTGTGGCTGGCCGTGACCTCCACGCCCGCGACCGCGCCGAGGTGCCTTATCGCGTAGGCCAGGACGGGGGTGGGCAGCGGGCGGGGGAGTACGGCGGCACGCAGGCCGGCGCCGGTCATCACGGCGGCGGTGTCCCGGGCGAAGTCGGCGGACTTGTGGCGGGCGTCGTAGCCGATGACGACGAGTCCGGCGTCGTCGTCCCCGTGGGGGGTGCCGTTCTTCTTCAGGTATGCGGCGAGGCCCGCGGCGGCGCGGATGACGACGCTGCGGTTCATGCGCATGGGGCCGGCGCCCAGTTCGCCGCGCAGGCCGGCGGTGCCGAACTGGAGAGTGCCGCTGAAGCGGGCCGACAGCTCCGTGACGTCCCCCGCGTCGATCAGCTCGGCCAGTTCCTCGCGGGTCTCCTGGTCCGGGTCCTCGGCGAGCCAGGCCTTGGCCCGGGCGATGAGATCGTCGTGCACCTTGGGATCAACCTCTCCTGTGTTTGCCTGGTCCGGCCGGGGGCTCCGCCCCCAGACCCCCATCCTCCGCCCACCCACCACCCGACTCGGTCGGCTGGAAGGCGGACCGGCGGGCCCACGCCACCGTCCCCGGCAACGTCACCCGCCCAACGCGCCAGGCCCGGGCCGGGCAGCCCGACCACAGACCACGCGCCCCCGACGTGAACACGCGCACCACACCCCGCATGAAGCGGACCGCATCCCGTACGCGCCCAATGAAACGCACACACCCCGCGCGCCCGGTCAGACGCGCGGCACGCGCCCCCGATGAGACGCACACCCCGCACCCGCCCGAAGCCGACCGCAGGCCGCGCCCCGACGTGACAGCGCACCACGGGCACCACGGGCACCACGCGCGCCCACCCGCACGAACCATCACGTCGCGCCCGGAGCGCACAAGCGCACCACGCCATAGCGCCACAGGCGCCGCACCCGTGCCCGGAGTGCACCCGCGTACCGCGCCGAAGCGCCGCAGGCACCACGTCCCCGGTCTGCGGGGGCGTGGTGCCGTGGGTGGTCAGATCCGGCCCAGTACCTGGGTCAGCAGCTGGCCCATGCGGGCTGCCGAGTCGCGGCCCGCCTGGAGGACCTCCTCGTGGTTGAGGGGTTCGCCGGTCATGCCCGCGGCCAGGTTGGTGACCAGGGAGATGCCCAGGACCTCGGCGCCCGCCTCGCGCGCGGCGATGGCCTCGAGGACCGTCGACATGCCGACCAGGTCCGCGCCGATGACGCGGGCCATGCGGATCTCGGCCGGGGTCTCGTAGTGCGGGCCGGGGAACTGGGCGTAGACGCCCTCCTCCAGCGTGGAGTCGATCTCCTTGCACAGGGCGCGCAGGCGCGGCGAGTACAGGTCCGTCAGGTCGACGAAGTTGGCGCCGACGATCGGGGAGGTCGCCGTGAGGTTGATGTGGTCGCTGATCAGCACCGGCTGGCCGGGGCGCATGCCCTCGCGCAGGCCGCCGCAGCCGTTGGTGAGCACCACGGTCTTGCAGCCGGCCGCCACGGCGGTGCGCACGCCGTGGGCGACGGCGGCGACGCCACGGCCCTCGTAGTAGTGCGTGCGGCCCAGGAAGACCAGGGCCCGCTTGTCACCGAAGGAGTACGAGCGGATCTTGCCTCCGTGGCCCTCGACCGCCGGCGGCGGGAAGCCGGGCAGCTCGGTGACCGGGAACTCGGCGTCGGGTGCGCCCAGGGCGTCGACGGCCGGAGCCCAGCCGGAGCCCATCACAAGGGCGACGTCGTGGGTCTCGGCGCCCGTGAGTGCGCGCAGGCGCGCGGCGGCGGCGTCGGCGGCGGCGTACGGGTCGCCCTGGATGTCGTCCGGAAGAAGAGATGCGTTCACGCCGACGAGGGTAACCGGTCTTCGCCTACGCGCGTAGATGACAGAGCCCACGGGTTTTGTGTCCGTTGTCTTGTCGTTTTCCACAAACGGTGGTCGAAAGGGGAGGGAAAACGCAGGCAGGCGGGGGTGGGGCCGGTTCAGCAGGGGCGCTTGCGGAGTTCCATCACATAGTCGTGCGGAGCCCCCGCCGACTCCGCCGCGTCGGCGATCTCGCCCAGATAACGCGCCGAGGGCAGGCCGCCCTCGTAGGCGTTGAGGACGTACGCCCAGGCCGACTCCTCGCCGTCCAGGGTGTGCACGCGCACGCGTACCCGCCGGTAGATCTCCAGCCCCACGCCCTCCCACCGGTCGAGCGACTCCTCGTCCATGGGTGCGATGTCGTACAGGCCCACGAAGACCTGGGCCAGCGGGTCCTCGACGATCGTCGCCAGCGCGCCCTCCCAGCCGAGCTGCTCGCCGCCGAAGGTGAGCCGCCAGCCGTTCAGCCAGCCGGTGGCGCGCAGCGGGGAGTGCGGGGCGCGGCGGGACATCAGGCGCGCGTCGAGGTTGCCGGCGTACGCGGCATAGAGCGACATGGAGAGAGGGTACGGCAGCCGCCCCCTGCGCCTCCGGCGCCCCGGGAGTGACCTCGTGGCGCCCCCGGGCAGTAGCACCTTGAAGCGTGCGGGACAATGGAGTACGTGACTCGGATCGTGATCATCGGTGGCGGACCCGGCGGATACGAGGCGGCGCTGGTCGCCGCCCAGCTCGGTGCGGAGGTGACCGTCGTCGACTGCGACGGTCTGGGCGGAGCGTCGGTGCTGACCGACTGCGTGCCGTCGAAGACGCTTATCGCTACGGCCGAGGTGATGACCACCTTCGACTCCTCCTACGAGGAGCTGGGGATCATCGTCGCCGACGACACCCCGCCGCTGGAGCAGGCGGCCCGCGTGGTCGGGGTGGATCTCGGGAAGGTCAACCGGCGTGTGAAGCGGCTCGCGCTCGCGCAGTCGCACGACATCACGGCGTCCGTCACCCGTGCCGGTGCGCGGGTCATGCGCGGGCGCGGCCGGCTGGACGGCATGCAGGCCCTCGACGGGTCCCGGAAGGTCGTCGTCACCGCCGCCGACGGCACCGAGGAGACCCTCGGCGCCGACGCCGTCCTCATCGCCACCGGCGGTCACCCGCGCGAGCTGCCCGACGCCCAGCCCGACGGCGAGCGCATCCTGAACTGGACCCAGGTCTACGACCTCACCGAGCTGCCGGAAGAGCTGATCGTGGTCGGCTCCGGTGTGACCGGTGCCGAGTTCGCCGGCGCCTACCAGGCCCTCGGGTCGAAGGTCACCCTGGTGTCGTCCCGGGACCGCGTGCTGCCCGGTGAGGACCCGGACGCGGCCGCCGTCCTGGAGGACGTCTTCCGGCGCCGTGGCATGAACGTCATGGCCCGCTCCCGCGCGCAGTCCGCCAAGCGCGTCGGCGACCGGGTCGAGGTGACGCTGGCCGACGGCCGGGTCATCACCGGAAGCCACTGCCTGATGGCCGTCGGTGCCATCCCGAACAGCGCGGGCCTGGGGCTGGAGGAGGCCGGGGTCAAGCTGCGCGAGTCGGGTCACATCTGGACCGACAAGGTCTCCCGGACGACCGCCCCCGGCGTCTACGCGGCCGGTGACGTGACGGGTGTGTTCGCTCTGGCGTCGGTCGCCGCCATGCAGGGACGTATCGCCATGTACCACTTCCTCGGCGACGCGGTGGCCCCGCTGAACCTGAAGACGGTCTCCTCGAACGTCTTCACCGACCCCGAGATCGCGACCGTCGGCTACACGCAGGCGGACGTGGACGCCGGCAAGATCGATGCCCGGGTCGTCAAGCTGCCCCTGCTGCGCAACCCGCGCGCGAAGATGCAGGGCATCCGGGACGGCTTCGTGAAGATCTTCTGCCGGCCGGGCACCGGGATCGTCGTGGGCGGTGTCGTCGTCGCGCCCCGCGCCTCGGAACTGATCCACCCCATCTCGATCGCCGTCGACAACAATCTGACGGTCGAACAGATCGCGAACGCGTTCACCGTGTATCCCTCCCTTTCGGGGTCGATCGCGGAGGTCGCCCGGCAGTTGCACACGCGCAAGGCGAGCGCGGAGGGCTGACGCCCCCGGCCGGGTTCCCGCTGGTCACGTGGAGTCGCGGCGTGTGCGAACGGCATAGTCGGGGCGGATGGGTCCTATACCACTTCCCGCCCCACCATGCGAACAACTTCTGTTATTCGGCGCAAACTGCTGAAACCAGACGGTCGCTGGGGTTACTGTCAGTTTCGTGTTCGCTGCTGAACGTCGCCAATTGATCCTAGAAATGGTGCGAGCGAACGGTGCCGTGTCGCTCCGTGAGCTCGCCCGCGTCGTCCAGACCTCCGAAGTGACCGTACGGCGGGACGTGCGCGCACTGGAGGCAGAAGGACTCCTCGACCGCCGGCACGGCGGTGCGGTACTGCCGGGCGGGTTCACGCGGGAGTCGGGCTTCCCGCAGAAGTCCCATCTCGCGACCGCCGAGAAGACGGCCATCGCCGACCTCGCCGCGAGCCTCGTCGAAGAGGGCGAGGCCATCGTGGTCGGGGCCGGTACGACCACGCAGGAGCTGGCCCGCCGGCTCGCGCGCGTGCCGGGCCTGACGGTGGTCACCAACTCCCTGCTGGTCGCCCAGGCGTTGGCCCATGCCAACCGGGTGGAGGTCGTGATGACCGGAGGCACCCTGCGCGGTTCCAACTACGCCCTCGTCGGCTCCGGTGCCGAACAGTCCCTCCAGGGGCTGCGCGTGTCGAAGGCATTCCTGTCCGGGAGCGGCCTCACCGCAGAGCGCGGCCTGTCCACGTCCAACATGCTCTCGGCCTCCGTCGACCGGGCCCTCGTCCAGGCCGCCGCGGAGGTCGTCGTCCTCGCCGACCACACCAAGCTCGGCACGGACACGATGTTCCAGACCGTGCCGACGGACCTCATCACCCGGCTGGTCACCGACGAGCCACCCGCCCACGACGACCGTGCCGTGACGGAGCTGCAGGCGCTCGCCGACCAGGGGGTGCAGATCGCCGTGGCGGGGGCGAGCGGAAGCCCGGGGGGTGACCAGGTCCCGGCGGCGCGGCGCACTGCCCTGCCGGGACCGCGCAGGGGGCACGTACCGGGCTCCTCCGCCCTCCGCTCGACCACGGGCCTGGGAGAGTCGACGGGCTCCGAACGGGGGCGGGTTGCCGACCTGCGGCGGCGGTAGCGTCCGGTGCCCGTAGGGGCTCGGAAGCGCGAGGGAGGAGTGCGACCGCCTCGGCTGCGAAGCCTTCCGCATGTCCTACGGCTTCCGACCGGCCCGTCCGTGCCTGCCCGACCGGCCCGTCCGTACCTGCCGGCGCACCACGGCAGGTACGACGACCGCGAAGGCGGTCGTGGGGGCCGCACACGGGCGCCCGCCCGGCCGCCGGCCCCCGCGTAGCAGGTGCGCCCTGCGAGGGCGCCAGGCACGCCGTGGCTCTGCCTGAAGGGCCTCGGCTTCTCGGGACGGCCGATCCACCGGCGACGCCGCTCCCCGCCACGACGAACTGCTCCACCGCCTCACCGACCTGACGGCGAATCGTTCCGCCCGTCTGCCGGCGCCGCACAAACGCCACGCCCGGCGGACCGGAAAGCCGGTTCGCCGGGCGTGGGCGGATGGATTTGTCCGGGTCAGTCCTTGATCTCGCAGATCGCCGCGCCCGACGTGATCGACGCGCCGACCTCCAGGTTCAGACCCTTGATCGTGCCCGCCTTGTGGGCGTTGAGGGGCTGTTCCATCTTCATGGCCTCCAGGACGACGACCAGGTCGCCCTCCTTGACCTCCTGGCCCTCCTCGACCGCGACCTTCACGATCGTGCCCTGCATCGGCGAGGCGAGGGTGTCGCCGGAGGCGACCGGGCCGGACTTCTTGGCCGCGCGGCGCTTGGGCTTGGCACCGGCCGCCAGGCCCGTGCGGGCCAGGCTCATGCCCAGGGACGCCGGCAGCGAGACCTCCAGGCGCTTGCCGCCGACCTCGACGACGACCGTCTCACGGCCCAGCTCCTCCTCGGCCTCGGCGTCGGCGGGAGCGGCGAACGGCTTGATCTCGTTGACGAACTCGGTCTCGATCCAGCGGGTGTGGACCGTGAAGGGCGCCTCGGAGCCGGTCAGCTCGGGGGCGAACGCCGGGTCCCTGACGACCGCGCGGTGGAACGGGATCGCGGTGGCCATGCCCTCGACCTGGAACTCGTCCAGCGCGCGGGCGGCCCGCTCCAGGGCCTCCTTGCGGGTGCGGCCGGTCACGATCAGCTTGGCGAGCAGCGAGTCCCAGGCCGGGCCGATGACCGAGCCGGATTCCACGCCGGCGTCCAGGCGGACGCCGGGGCCCGACGGCGGGGCGAACGTGGTGACCGTGCCGGGGGCCGGGAGGAAGTTGCGGCCCGGGTCCTCGCCGTTGATGCGGAACTCGAACGAGTGACCGCGCAGCGGCGGGTCGTCGTAGCCCAGCTCCTCGCCGTCGGCGATGCGGAACATCTCGCGGACCAGGTCGATGCCGGCGACCTCCTCGGTCACCGGGTGCTCCACCTGGAGGCGGGTGTTGACCTCCAGGAAGGAGATGGTGCCGTCCTGGCCGACCAGGAACTCACAGGTGCCCGCGCCCTCGTAGCCGGCCTCCTTCAGGATGGCCTTGGAGGCGCGGTACAGCTCGGCGACCTGCTCGTCGGAGAGGAACGGCGCCGGGGCCTCCTCCACCAGCTTCTGGTGCCGGCGCTGGAGCGAGCAGTCACGGGTCGAGACGACGACCACGTTGCCGTGCTTGTCGGCCAGGCACTGGGTCTCCACGTGCCGCGGCCGGTCCAGGTAGCGCTCGACGAAGCACTCGCCACGGCCGAAGGCGGCCACCGCCTCACGGACGGCGGACTCGTACAGCTCGGGGACTTCTTCGAGGGTGCGGGCGACCTTCAGGCCGCGGCCGCCGCCGCCGAAGGCGGCCTTGATGGCGATCGGCAGGCCGTGCTCCTCGGCGAAGGCGACGACCTCCTCCGCGCCCGACACCGGGTCGGGGGTGCCGGCCACCAGGGGGGCTCCGGCGCGCTGGGCGATGTGCCGGGCGGCGACCTTGTCACCCAGGTCGCGGATGGCCTGCGGCGGCGGGCCGATCCAGATGAGGCCGGCGTCCAGAACGGCCTGCGCGAAGTCGGCGTTCTCCGACAGGAAGCCGTAACCGGGGTGGACGGCGTCCGCGCCGGCTTCGCGCGCCGCGTTCAAGATCTTGTCGATGACCAGATAACTGGTGGCCGGAGTGTCACCGCCCAGGGCGAACGCCTCATCCGCGGCGCGGACGTGCAGAGCGTCCCGGTCGGGGTCTGCGTAGACGGCCACGCTCGCGATCCCGGCGTCCCGGCAGGCCCGGGCCACGCGGACAGCGATTTCGCCACGGTTGGCGATGAGCACCTTGCGCACGATTGAGGCTCCCTCCTTGAAACAAGCCGAGTTTAGGGACTGCCGACACGGCACTTCGACCCGTCCCCAGTGGTGAGCTTGCCCACACGGAGCGTGATTCGAGGCTCGCTCGACCCGCGAAATCCCATGTCGCACCTCGGTACGCAGGACTCCTTCGGGAAACCCTAGCCCTGTCGTGTGGTCAAGGTCTCTGTGAGGGCGTGCTGCGGCCCACTCTGTTTCTTTGTCGAGTCCCTACGAATGGCCCAATGATTCTTTGCCGGCGCCCGAACCCTTGTCCTCGGGTTTACCCGTTAGTAGCGTTCGCGCTGTCTCGAACGTACCTGAGGTAACAGGCTGATGGTGTGAGAGTGGGTGGGGGCCGGTGGTGCGCAGACCGGTGGCAGGGGTCGTGGCGGTCGTCCTCCTGGCGGAGGCCGTCTTCATCGCCGCGCTGAACTGGTTCCTCGGGGTGGTCGTCGACCGGCAGGACATGTCGCTGGCGGGTCTCGACCCGGACGTCATGGCGACGTCCTCGAAGGTCGGCGGGGTGCTCTTCGGGCTCTACTTCGCGCTGTGCGCGCTGGTGGCCGCGCTCGTCGCGCTACGCGACCGGGCCCCGGCCGGCTTCGGCCGCGTCCTGCTGATCAGCATGGCCGTGGTGCACGGGCTGCTCGGCGCCTTCGCCTGGGGCCTGGTCGGCTGGACGGCGTTCCTGTTCATGGTGGTCGTCCTCGGGCTGATCGTGCTGCTCCTGATGACGTACGACCGTGCGGGCGGCCCCGAGCGCGCCGCGGGCGGCGGTGCGCCCGGGGCGGGCGAGGGGCCGGCACAACGGGCGGAGCCGGGCGTGGCCCCCGTCGGCGCCGGCGCGCCGGCGAGCCGTACGGACGAGCCGCAGGACGGGGACGACGAGCCGCAGGACTCCGTCCCCGCCCAGGTCACTGCTCCGGCGACCACAACTCCGTGATGCCCACGCCCAGTTCCGCGAGGAGTCTGCGGACCAGCGGCAGGCTGATGCCGATCACATTGCCGTGGTCTCCCTCGATGCCCTCGATGAACGGCGCCGAACGGCCGTCCAGGGTGAAGGCGCCGGCGACGTGGAGGGGCTCTCCGGAGGCCACGTAGGCGGCGATCTCCGCGTCGCTCGGTTCACCGAACCGGACGACGGTGGAGGCGGTCGCCGACACGTACCGCTTGGCCTCCGTGTCCCACACGCAATGCCCCGTCTGGAGTACGCCGGCCCGCCCGCGCATGGTCTTCCAGCGGGCGGTGGCCTCTTCGGCGTCGGCAGGCTTGCCGAGCGCCTGCCCGTCCAGCTCCAGCACCGAGTCACAGCCGATCACCAGGGCGCCCTGCACCTCCGGCTTGGCCGCCACGACCGACGCCTTCGCCTCGGCCAGGGCGAGCGCCAGCTCCGCCGGGGTGGGTGCGGTGACGGCGTCCTCGTCGACACCGCTCACGATCACCTCGGGGGCGAGGCCGGCCTGCCGGAGCAGGCCCAGCCGGGCGGGGGACTGGGAGGCGAGCACGAGTCGCCTGCGGCGTTTGGCAGTCATGCCGTCAGGTTAGTCAGGGTGTGCCGGGGCGGCTCACCTCAGACCGATGACGATCATGAAAAGGACCATGGCCAGAGCCATGATGAGACCGAGCCGCCGAAGCATGTTCTGCATGTCGCGCAGTTCTTCCGGCGGCTCGTTCTCGGGGTCTGACCACAGCACTCGTTCAGCGTGCGGCCGAGTGGGGGCCGGGCGCCTGAGTACTGCTACTCAAGTTGGTGCCCGGCGCCGTACCGGTCCGTCGGATCCGCCTAGCTCGGCCAATAGGTGCGGGTCCAGGACGCCCGGCCGGGCCGGGGCACGCGCGCCGCCGCGATCCGCGAGGGGTCGGACCACGCGTCCCGCGGGCCGCTCTCCGCGCCGGACGGCACTGCCGCTGCCGCCGCGGCGCGGGCGCGGACCACCGCCAGGGCGGCGGCCAGCTCCTCCGGGGTCGGATTGCCTCGTACGACCTTGATGTTCATGACCGCTCCCAGGGTCCGCGGGGCCTAGAGGGGGATGTTGCCGTGCTTCTTCGGGGGCAGGGATTCCCGCTTGGTGCGCAGCTGACGCAGCCCGCGGACGATGTGGGCGCGGGTGTCGGACGGCATGATCACCGCGTCGATGTAGCCGCGCTCGGCCGCGACGTAGGGGTTGAGGAGGGTGTCCTCGTACTCCCGGATCAGCCGGGCGCGCACCGCCTCCAGGTCCTCGCCGTTCGCCTCCGCCTCGGCGAGGGTGCGGCGGTGCAGGATGTTGACCGCGCCCTGCGCGCCCATGACCGCGATCTGGGCGGTCGGCCAGGCGAGGTTGAGGTCGGCGCCCAGGTGCTTGGAGCCCATGACGTCGTACGCGCCGCCGAACGCCTTGCGGGTGATGACGGTGATCAGCGGGACGGTGGCCTCGGCGTAGGCGTAGATCAGCTTGGCGCCGCGCCGGATGATGCCGTCGTGCTCCTGGCCGACGCCCGGCAGGAAGCCCGGCACGTCCACGAAGGTCAGGACCGGGATGTTGAAGGCGTCGCAGGTCCGCACGAAGCGGGCGGCCTTCTCGGAGGCGTCGATGTCCAGGCAGCCGGCGAACTGCATCGGCTGGTTGGCGACCACGCCGACCGGGTGGCCCTCGACCCGGCCGAAGCCGGTGACCATGTTGGGCGCGAACAGCGCCTGCGTCTCGAAGAACTCGGCGTCGTCCAGGACGTGCTCGACCACCGTGCGGATGTCGTACGGCTGGTTGGCGCTGTCCGGGACGAGCGTGTCCAGCTCCCGGTCCTCGTCGGTGAGGGCGAGGTCGGCCTCCTCGGGGAAGACCGGAGGCTCGGAGAGGTTGTTGGACGGCAGGTACGACAGCAGCTGCTTGACGTACTCGATGGCGTCCTTCTCGTCGCCCGCCATGTGGTGGGCCACGCCGGAGGCCGAGTTGTGGGTGCGGGCGCCACCCAGCTCCTCGAAGCCGACGTCCTCGCCGGTGACGGTCTTGATGACGTCCGGGCCGGTGATGAACATGTGCGAGGTCTGGTCGACCATGACCGTGAAGTCGGTGATGGCCGGCGAGTACACCGCGCCACCCGCGCACGGGCCGACGACCAGGCTGATCTGCGGGATGACACCGGAGGCGTGGGTGTTGCGGCGGAAGATCTCGCCGTACGCGCCGAGGGAGGCCACGCCCTCCTGGATCCGCGCGCCGCCGGAGTCGTTGATGCCGATGACCGGGCAGCCGGTCTTCAGCGCGAACTCCATGACCTTGACGATCTTCTGGCCGTAGACCTCGCCGAGGGCGCCGCCGAAGACCGTGAAGTCCTGGGAGAACACCGCCACCGGGCGGCCGTCGACGGTGCCGTACCCGGTGACGACCCCGTCCCCGTACGGACGGTTCTTCTCCAGCCCGAAGTTGGTCGACCGGTGCCGGGCGAACTCGTCCAGCTCCACGAACGAGTCCTCGTCGAGCAGCAGCTCGATCCGCTCACGGGCCGTCAGCTTGCCCTTGGCGTGCTGCTTTTCGACGGCGCGCTCGGAGCCGGCGTGCGTCGCCTCGTGGATGCGCCGCTGGAGATCCGCGAGCTTCCCCGCGGTCGTGTGAATGTCGATCTCTTGGATCTCGTGACGCTCTTCCGGCTCGGACATCGGGATGCGGCTCCCTGCCTGCTCAAAAGGGGGGACGGTTACTCATTCGTAGAGTAGTGGTGGCGCTACCGATCAGCAGTGCGTCGTTTACCACACCTAGGGTGGCTTGCATGACGCCGCAGAATCCATCAGACGACAGCCGCTGGTCCGACCTGGACCGCCCGCCCCTGAACGCCGCGGCACTGCGGCGCGGGCTGATCCGGGAGGGGGGCCTGTACCGCGAGATCGAGGTGGTGCAGCAAACCGGTTCCACCAACGCCGACCTCGTCGCGCGGGCCGCCGCCGGGGCCGTCGGCGAGGGCGCGGTCCTGGTGGCGGAGGAGCAGACGGCCGGCCGGGGCCGGCTGGACCGCCAGTGGACGGCTCCGGCGCGGTCCGGCCTCATCTTCTCCGTCCTGCTGAAGCCGCGCGAGGTGCCGGTGGCGCACTGGGGGTGGCTGCCGCTGCTGACGGGCGTGGCGGTGGCGACCGGGCTGGCCCGGGCGGCGGGCGTGGACACGGCACTCAAGTGGCCGAACGACCTGCTGGTGACCGTCGGCGGGGAGGAACGCAAGGCCGGGGGCATCCTCGCCGAGCGGGCCGGTGACGACGGCGTCGTCATCGGCGTGGGGGTCAACGTCACCCTGCAAGCGGCGGAACTTCCGGTTCCGCAGGCGGGCTCGCTGGTCCTGGCCGGGGCGCGGGGCACGGACCGGGATCCGCTGCTGCGGGCGGTCCTGCGGTCGCTGGAGGACTGGTACGGGCGGTGGCGGGCCGCGGGCGGCGATGCCGGGGCGAGCGGTCTCCAGGAGACGTACACGGCGGGCTGCGCGACGCTCGGCCGGATGGTGCGGGCGGAGCTGCCGGGGGACCGCGCGGTGGTCGGGGAGGCCGTGGCGCTGGACGGGGACGGGCGCCTGATCATCGCCACGGAGCAGGGCCTTCGGGAGCCGGTGGGGGCGGGCGACGTCGTCCACCTGCGGCCGGCGTAGGCGCCCCGAAGGCGCGCGGGGAGCTGCGCGACCAGCCACAGTGGACCGGTGGCCGGGGGCGCAGCTCCCGGGTGGCCGGCGCAGCACGCCGGTCCGCGCAGCCGGTGCCGGGACGTGCCCCGTCGGCCGAACCCGACGGAGTGAGCTGGCGCACACCTGCCGTAGAGTTGAGGCCGGTCGATACCTGACCGTGGCAGATCGGAAGGGCAGCAGGCGTGACCGTCGACGACACGGGCTCCGGCGCGGGCGGGGACGGCCGGGTGGACCCCAGCGCCCCCGACACCGGCGAGGACCCGCTGGCCCTGCGGCTCGAACAGCTCATCCTGGGCGCCGAGCGCCGGTACACCCCGTTCCAGGCCGCCCGCAGCGCCGGTGTCTCCATGGAGCTGGCGTCGAGGTTCTGGCGGGCCATGGGCTTCGCGGACATCGGCCAGGCCAAGGCCCTCACCGAGGCCGACGTCCTCGCCCTGCGCCGGCTCGCCGGTCTGGTGGAGGCGGGACTGCTGAGCGAGGCCATGGCGGTGCAGGTGGCCCGGTCCACCGGGCAGACCACCGCCCGGTTGGCGGAGTGGCAGATCGACTCCTTCCTGGAGGGCCTGACCGAGCCGCCCGAGCCCGGGATGACCCGCACCGAGGTGACGTACCCGCTGGTCGAGCTGTTGCTGCCGGAGCTGGAGGAGTTCCTCGTCTACGTCTGGCGCCGCCAGCTGGCCGCGGCGACGGGCCGGGTCGTCCAGGCCGCCGACGACGAGGAGATGGTCGACCGCCGGCTGGCCGTCGGCTTCGCCGACCTCGTGGGCTTCACCCGGCTCACCCGCCGGATGGAGGAGGAGGAGCTCGGCGAGCTGGTCGAGGCCTTCGAGACCACCGCCGCCGACCTGGTGGCGGCGCGCGGCGGCCGGCTCATCAAGACCCTCGGCGACGAGGTGCTCTACGCCGCGGACGACGCGGGCACGGCCGCGGACATCGCACTGCGGCTGGTGGAGACACTGGCGAACGACGAGACGATGCCCGAGCTGCGGGTCGGCATGGCGTTCGGCACGGTGACCACCCGTATGGGTGATGTGTTCGGTACGACGGTGAACTTGGCCTCCCGCCTGACGTCGATAGCCCCCCGGGACGCGGTCCTCGTGGACAGTGCCTTCGCCGAGGAGCTGATCCGTACGGGCGAGGCCCCGGCCTCCGAGGCGGAGGCCGCCGAGGCCGCGGCCGCCGCGGAGAAGGAGGGCGAGGAGCCGCCGACGTACCGCTTCGCGCTCCAGCCGATGTGGCAGCGCCCGGTGCGCGGACTCGGCGTGGTCGAGCCCTGGCTGCTCGCGCGCCGCGACGGCCGGCCCTAGGGGGCTTCGTTTGGATCAGCCCGGGTCCGCGACGCCCGGCACGGCACCTCGCCGCGTTGTCGGACCACCCGAGTACGCCCAGTACGCGGGTGATCCTCCGCCTTGCGATGCACCGCACCATGCGCCGCGGCCTGATCCGACCTGATCCAAACGAAACCCCCTAGCCGGCCGCTATCCGTCCGGCTCGCCGAGCACGTCGTCCACGCACAGCCCGATCACCGGGATGCACACCCCGCCCGGATCGGGCTCCGCCGTGTTCTCACCCGTAGACGTCGGGGTCGGGGCCGGCTCCGGCGTCGCCGGGGCGGACGCCGTCGGCGCGGGCCGCGGGGTGTCGCCGGGGGTGTCCGGAGCGCCGGTCGGCCGCGTGGTCGGGGCGGTGCTCGGTACGGCGGTGCCGCCGTGCGGTGCCGTGGCCGTGCCCGGTGCCGTGGGGACTGAGGACCCGGGGGGCGTCGGCGCGAGGCTTCGGCCGCCCATGACGGAGGTCGCCGAGGGCAGCGCGGTGGGGGCGGCGGCGACGGTGGCCGCGCGGTCCGGGGCCCCGCCGCCCGGTGGGACCGCGGGCTCGGCCTCCGCCGTACCCGGTGCGCCGACCCCCGACTCCGGGGTCACCCGGACCAGGCTGAGCACGCCCGCGGCGAGAGCGAGACCGCCGGCGGCGAGCAGCACCTTGCGGGGGCGGGGCTTGCGGTGCCGCCCGCGCCGTACTCCCGGGGTGCCTCCCGGCTCGCGCTCCCGCTCCGCAACGGACTGTCCGGGTATCGGTGTCATGGGTTCCCTCCCCGCCGCGCGCCCGGGGCGCGCCATGGCGGAGCGCACGCTATGCGCGCGTCTGGGCGGTGTGCGGCGAGACGGCCGGGATGTCACTCGAACGGGTGTAGCCCCCCGGTCTTTCCCGGCATCGGGTACGGCTGCGATGATCGGGCCGACAGTGAGTTAACCCGCGTTAACCGGAGGGTGTCATGAGCGAGGAGCGGTTCGGGGAGTTCGTGCTGGTGCGGCGGCACGGGCACGTCGCGGAGCTGGTACTGGACCGGCCCAAGGCCATGAACGCCGTCTCCACGGAGATGGCCCGCTCCCTCGCGGGCGCGTGCGCCGCGCTCGCCGCCGACCGGGACGCCCGGGTGGTCGTCCTGACCTCGTCGCACGAACGGGCGTTCTGCGTGGGGGCGGACCTGAAGGAGCGGAACTCCTTCACCGACGCCGATCTCGTACGGCAGCGGCCGATGGCGCGGGCGGCGTACACCGGGGTGCTGGAGCTGCCGATGCCGACGATCGCGGCGGTGCACGGCTTCGCGCTGGGCGGCGGGTTCGAGCTGGCGCTCTCCTGCGACCTGATCGTGGCCGACCGTACGGCGGTGGTGGGGCTGCCGGAGGTGTCCGTGGGCGTGATCCCGGGCGGCGGCGGTACGCAGCTGCTGCCCCGGCGGGTCGGTGCGGCCCGCGCGGCCGAGCTGATCTTCTCGGCCCGGCGGGTGGAGGCGGCCGAGGCGGCCGGGCTGGGGCTGGTGGACCAGTTGGTGGAGGCGGGGCGGGACCGGGAGGAGGCGCTGGCGCTCGGCGCGCGGATCGCCGGGAACTCGCCGGTCGGCCTGCGTGCCGCCAAGCGGGCGCTGCGGCTCGGGCACGGGCTGGATCTGCGGGCCGGGCTGGACGTGGAGGACGCGGCGTGGCGTTCGGTGGCGTTCTCGGGGGACCGGGCGGAGGGGGTGGCGGCGTTCAACGAGAAGCGCAAGCCGGAGTGGCCGGGGGAGTGAGGCGGCGCCTCGAACAGGCGCGGGGCTGTGTGCACTGTGCGGCTCCGCCGCGCGGGCGCGACCAGCCACGACGGACCCGCACCCGGCAGCGGTCCGCAGGTCCGTGCACGTCACCGCACATTCCACCTGATCGCCGCTCCAATACCCCGAACCGCTCCATTACTCCCTAACCTGGAGTAATGGGTGAGGACAAGCGGCTGGCCGCCGTCGTGGCGCTGGCGCAGGGCATGGCGGCGGCGCACACCCCGCGGGAGTCCTGGCAGGCCGCCGCCCTCGGCGCCTGCCACGCGCTGGACGGCAGCTTCGCCGCGCTGTCGGTGTGGGAACGCGGGCTCGGCCGGCTGCGGGTCCTCGTCAACGTGGGGGACCGCTCCCCGGACGAGGAGGAGTTCCCGGAGGCCGAGGCCTACCCGGTGCACCAGTTCCCGGAGATCACCGAGTTCCTGCACGAGCGGTGGGCCGGCGGCGGCGGGCCCAACGCGTGGGTGGAGACCGCCGAGGGAGCGGCCGCCGGCACTCCCGGCTACCTCCATCAGCGGGTGGCCGCCCTGCGCCGCCGGGGCCGCGGCTGCTGCGTCGTCGCCCCCGTCGTGCTGCACGGCCGGGCCTGGGGCGAGCTGTATGTGGCCCGCCCGGCCGGCGAGCCCCTGTTCGCACGGGCCGACGCCGACTTCGCCACCGTGCTCGCCGCCGTCGTCGCCGCGGGCATCGCGCAGACCGAACGGCTGGAGGAGGCGCGCCGGCTGGCGTACACCGACGCCCTGACCGGCCTCGCCAACCGCCGTGCCGTGGACGTCCACTTGGAGGAGGCCATCGAGCGGCACCGCGCGGAGGGCGCGGTGGTCAGCCTGGTCGTCTGTGACCTCAACGGACTCAAGCGGGTCAACGACACCCTCGGGCACGCCGTCGGCGACCGGCTCCTGGAGCGCTTCGGCTCGGTGCTGTCGCTGTGCGGCGCGATGGTGCCGGGCGCGCTGACCGCACGGCTCGGCGGGGACGAGTTCTGTCTGCTCGCGGTCGGGCCGCCCGCCGACGACGTGGTGAAGGCGGCGGACGAACTGTGCCGCCGGGCCGCCGAGTTGGAGCTGGGCGAGGGCGTCGCCTGCGGGATGGCCTCGACCGAGGACCCGATCGGGGAGGTGCGGGACGCCCGCCGGCTGTTCCGGCTCGCGGACGCCGCCCAGTACCGGGCCAAGGCGCTGTGTCTGGACCGGCCGGTGATGGCCGGCCGTGAGGGGCCGGACGATCCGGTCGTACGGTTGGCCGACGAGCCGCCGCCCTCGCGTGCCGAGCGGCGCCGGTTCCGCGGGCGCCGGCCGTGAGGCGAAGCCCACACCGCGCGGTAAGGGTCGCCCCCGCTCCCCACTAGTGACATCCCTGCATTCAATGCGTACGCTCCTGAATATGGATATGCACACTGTGGTGGTGGGGACGTCCGGTGTCACGGCGTCCGACGTTCTCGCCGTGGCGCGCGGCAGTGCCCGCATCGAGCTGTCGGCGGAGGCGGTGGCGGCCCTCGCGGCGGCCCGGGAGATCGTGGACGCGCTGGCGGCCAAGCCGGACCCGGTCTACGGCGTCTCCACCGGCTTCGGCGCCCTGGCGACCCGGCACATCAGCCAGGAGCTGCGCGCCCAGTTGCAGCGCAACATCGTCCGCTCGCACGCCGCCGGCATGGGGCCGAGGGTGGAGCGCGAGGTCGTACGGGCCCTGATGTTCCTGCGGCTCAAGACCGTCTGCTCCGGACACACCGGCGTCCGGCCCGAGGTCGCCCAGACCATGGCCGACGTGCTGAACGCCGGGATCACCCCGGTCGTGCACGAGTACGGCTCCCTCGGCTGCTCCGGCGACCTGGCCCCGCTGTCCCACTGCGCCCTCACCCTCATGGGCGAGGGCGAGGCGGAGGGCCCCGACGGGCAGGTCCGGCCCGCCGGCGAACTGCTCGCCGAGCACGGGATCGCCCCCGTCGAGCTGCGCGAGAAGGAGGGCCTCGCCCTCCTCAACGGCACCGACGGCATGCTCGGCATGCTGATCATGGCCCTCGCCGACCTGGACACCCTGTACAAGTCCGCGGACGTCACCGCCGCCCTCACCATGGAGGCGCTGCTCGGCACGGACAAGGTCCTCGCGCCCGAGCTGCACGCCATCCGCCCGCACCCGGGGCAGGGCGCCTCCGCGGCCAACATGCTCGCCGTGCTGAAGGGTTCGGGTCTCACCGGCCACCACCAGGACGACGCGCCCCGGGTCCAGGACGCCTACTCCGTGCGCTGCGCCCCGCAGGTCGCCGGCGCCGGACGCGACACGCTCGCGCACGCCCGCCTGGTCGCCGAGCGGGAGCTGGCCTCCGCGGTGGACAACCCGGTCGTCCTGCCCGACGGGCGCGTGGAGTCCAACGGCAACTTCCACGGCGCGCCCGTGGCCTACGTCCTGGACTTCCTCGCCATCGCCGCCGCCGACCTCGGCTCCATCGCCGAGCGCCGCACCGACCGGCTGCTGGACAAGAACCGCAGCCACGGCCTGCCGCCGTTCCTCGCCGACGACGCCGGCGTCGACTCCGGCCTGATGATCGCCCAGTACACGCAGGCCGCCCTGGTCAGCGAGCTGAAGCGGCTCGCCGTGCCCGCCTCCGCGGACTCCATCCCGTCCTCCGCCATGCAGGAGGACCACGTGTCCATGGGCTGGTCGGCCGCGCGCAAGCTGCGCACCGCCGTGGACAACCTCACCCGGGTCGTCGCGATCGAACTGTACGCGGCCACCCGCGCCATCGAGCTGCGCGAGGGCCTGACCCCGGCGCCCGCCTCCCAGGCGGTCATCGAGGCCGTACGCGCCGCCGGCGTGCAGGGCCCCGGTCCGGACCGCTTCCTGGCCCCGGACCTGGCCGCCGCCGACGCGTTCGTGCGCGGCGGTGACCTCGTGGCGGCCGTGGAGAAGGTCACCGGCCCGCTTCGGTGAACGCACCGGGGCCCCGGCAACCGCCGGGGCCCCGCAACGTCATACCGCAAGCGTCACTTCAGCTTGGCGGCCTGTGCCTTCACGACCGGAGCGGAGACCGTGTAGGCCTTCTTGCTCATCATCGCGCCGATGTTGATCGTGGTGTAGGTCGCGAGGGTGTTGCCGTGCCGCACGACCTCGGCGTGCAGCGGCAGGGAGCCGTCCTTGCCCGCGTCGTTGGTCGCGGTGAAGGCCACCGACTCGTCACCCGTGCCCGAGGACTTCTCCTCGCCGACCTTGGTGAACTTGCCCTTCTCGCCGTCCTGCTCGCCGGAGAAGCCGCCCGCGCAGGACTTGACCCCGTCCGAGACGGACTTCAGGGCCTGCTCGGCGCCGTCACCGTCGTACGAGGCCAGGGTGACCACGGTGACGTCCAGGTCCATGGACTCGTTGATCGCGTCCTCGAACTTGCCGTCGGCCATGTCGTCCAGGGACGTCGCGTCGTCCGTGGGGTCCTTCTTGTCCTCCGTGGCCATGCGGCTGGTGTGCGCCGCCGGCTCGCCGGGCGCGATGCCGGTGAACACCTGGAGCACCGGCTCGCACTTGGCGTCGTCCGACGTGACCTTGCTCTTGTCGGGGACGCCGCCCTCGACGGGGCCCACCTTGAAGCCGGGCACATCGCCCTTGGCGATGATCTTCTGCTTCAACTCCGCGGCGCTCAGCGCCTTCGCCGCGGTCTCGCCCTTGGCGTCCTTCGAGTCCTTCGAGTCCCCGTCGGAACAGCCCGTGATGAGGGCGAGCGACAGCACGCTCACAGCTGCGGTGGCGCACAGCCGCACGCCCGATGATCTCTTCATGAGCGAACTATGTGCGGCCTGTCAAGGATTCGTCAAGGAAAACTAAAAGCCCAGACGTTCCCGACGCACTGAATACATGACGAAACCGGCGCCCACGGCGAGAAAAAGACTGCCGCCGACCACGTACGGGGTGGTGTCGGGGCTTCCCGTGTCGGCCAGTTCGGTCTCGTCCGCCGTCTCCCGCGCGGAGTCGGTGGTCGCCGTCGTCACCGCCCTGGCCTGCGTGATCCGCGCCGGGGACGCGGCGGTGGCCGCCGTCTCTCTCGCCGGGGCGTTCTGTGAGGCGTTCGCGGACGGGACGAACCACAACGCGCACAGCAGGGTCCCCGCGGCGGTGGCGGTCAGCAGCGGACGGCGAGCGGATGACACGGAATATCGATCCCCTTGTGACGCTGGCGAATTGGCCGTGTGAGGCGATGTTAGTGAAAGGCGCGGGTCACAGGAAAGTCACGGGAGGTTTCGGTCGTACGCTCGCGCCATGAGTACTGAAGAGACATCACGTTTTGTACGACTTCGCGTGGAGCTGGTCCTCGAAGTGCAGGAAGACGACGAGGTGACCAAGGCCGCGCTGCGCCGGCTCGCCGGGGACTCCGAGGTGCCCGAGGCGGAGCGGGCCCAGGCCGAGAGCGCTGTGACGGAGGACACCGCGGAGGCCCTGGCGTATCTCGTGGATCCGTTCGACCTGATCAGCGAGGTGCCCGGGGTGGAGCTCCAGCAGGCGTCCTGGTCCAGCGAGCGGATCGAGTACGACCCCGATTCGCCCGACTGGGACCTGGACGAGGATGATGGGGAGGACGACGAAGAGGGCGGCATCGGCTGATCGCCCCGGGGCACTCCTTACCCCGGACGGCAACCGCCGTCCGGGGTTTCGTCGTCTCTGGGGGCGCACGGACGGTACCCGCACCACCGTCACCATTCGCATCACCGGCAACCACTGCGGACCCGTGTTCCGCGGACGTGGGATGCCCCACAGATGCAGGGGGTGGGGAACGGGACGAACCGGCCGTAGCGTTGAAGGTTCTTGACGGGGACTCTCGGAGTTATCGCGACTCGGCAACGATGGAGAAGCTTGTGATGACGGACAGTAAGCGGCGCAAGGGCCTGGCGGCCGCGTCCGCTCTGCTCGGCGGTGTGCTGGTGCTCACGGCGTGTTCCGGCGGCGACGACAAGTCCTCGGGCAGCGGCAGCGGCGACACCTCGCAGGCCAAGGTCGATGAGGCGGCGGCCAAGAAGTCGTCGCAGGCGCAGATAGCGATCACGCCGAAGGACGGCTCCAACAACGCCTCGATCAACAACTCCGCGGCCGTCAAGGTGAGCAAGGGCACCCTCACCGGGGTCACGATGACCACCCAGGACGGCAAGGCCGTCGCCGGCCAGCTGTCCGCCGACAAGAAGAGCTGGAAGCCCACCGTCCAGCTGGAGCGCTCCACGACCTACAAGCTCGCCGCCGAGGCCAAGGACTCCGAGGGCCGCATAGCCCACGAGAACGCCTCCTTCACCACGGTCTCCCCGGCCAACAGCTTCATCGGCACCTTCAACCCGGACAACGGCGCCACGGTCGGCGTCGGCATGCCGGTGTCGATCAACTTCGACAAGGCGATCACCAACAAGGCGGCCGTGCAGAAGGGCATCACGGTCAGCACGACCAGTGGCCAGGAGGTCGTCTGCCACTGGTTCAACGCCAACCGCATGGACTGCCGCCCGGAGGAGTACTGGAAGGAAGGCTCCACCGTCACCCTGAAGCTGGCTCTCGACGGCGTCGAGGGCGCGAGCGGCGTCCTCGGCGTCCAGCAGAAGACGGTCACCTTCCACATCGGCCGCAACCAGGTCACGTACGTCGACGCGCAGACCAAGCAGATGAAGATCACGCAGGACGGCAAGGTCGTCAAGACCATCCCGATCTCCGCCGGCTCGCCCGACAACAAGACGTACGAGGGCCAGATGGTGATCTCGGAGAAGTTCAAGCAGACCCGCATGAACGGCGCGACGGTCGGCTTCACCGACGACGACGGCAAGGGCGAGTACGACATCAAGGACGTGCCGCACGCCATGCGTCTGACCACCTCCGGCACCTTCATCCACGGCAACTACTGGGGCGCGCCCTCGGTGTTCGGCAACGTGAACACCAGCCACGGCTGCGTCGGCCTCCAGGACAAGAAGGGCGCGGGCGACCCGAGCACGCCGGCGGCCTGGTTCTACAACAACTCGCTCATCGGTGACGTCGTGGTCGTCCAGCACACCGGCGACAAGACGGTCTCGCCGGACAACGGCCTCAACGGCTGGAACATGGACTGGGCGCAGTGGAAGGCCGGTTCGGCCGTCTGACGCCTCTTCGGAATCCGCTCCAGTGCCGCCCCCAGGGGCGGCGCTGGCGTTTATGGGCCCGGTCACGGCCTTCTCATGCTTCTCTTATGCCGGCCTTATGGTCCCATCACGGTCCGTACCTAGCTTGCGGGCCGTGTTCTTCACGGTCACCAAGGCGGCGTCCGCGTCCACCGGCGACGCACAGCGGCCCCACTTCCGGTTCGACGCGCAGGGCAGCGACGGCGACTCCACCCAGAGCAGCGACCGCGTCATGGTGCAGGGCTTCCAGACCCTGTCGGCCTCGACGGTGACCAAGGTGGGCTCCCAGCCCGGGGTGCGGTGATCGGCATCGCCACCGCCGACAGCGGTGACGCGGCCGCCGGCCTGTACATCCCGCTGGAGCAGGCGCAGACCCTCGGCGACTCGAAGAACAAGGTCACCACGATCTACGTCAAGGCGACCGACTCGCAGAAGGTCGACAGCGTCAAGTCGCAGATCCAGAAGCACGTCCCCGGTACGACGGTCACCACGTCCGCCGACCTCGCGGACACCGTCTCCGGCTCCCTGTCCACCGCCTCTTCCCTCGCCACCAGCGTCGGTAAGTGGCTGTCCATCGCGGTGCTGGTGGCCGCGTTCCTGGTGGCCGGCCTGCTCACCTCCTCGGCGGTCCCCCGCCGGTTTCGTGCGCGAGTTCGGCACGCTGAAGGCCCTGGGCTGGAAGTCCGGCCGGGTGACCCGGCAGGTGATCGGCGAGGCCATGGTCAACGGCCTGGTCGGCGGCGCCCTCGGCATCGCCCTCGGCCTGGCGGGCGCGTACGTCGTCACCGCCGTCAGCCCGAGCCTGCAGGCACAGCTCGGCGGCGGCACCGGTGGCGGCGGCCTCGGCGGCGGCCCCGGTGGCGGCTTCGGCGGCGGCACGACGGCATCGACCTGACCATCGGCGACGGGGACCGACTAGTCATCCAGGGCCCCACCGGCGGCGGGAAGTCCACTCTTCTCCAGATGCTCGGCGCCCTCGACCGCCCCACCTCCGGCGAAGTCGTCCTCGACGGCACGGATCTGTCCCGGCTGACCGAGGCCCGGCTGACACGACTCCGCAGCGAGAACATCGGATTCGTCTTCCAGTCCTTCAACCTCATCCCGACGCTGACCGCGCAGGAAAACGTGGAGACGGCCCTCGTACCCCTCGGCATCAAGGCCGGGGAGCGGCGGGAACTCGCCGCCGAGGCACTGAACTCCGTCGGCCTCGGCGAGCGCCTCGGTCATCTCCCCGGTGAGATGTCCGTAGGACAGCAGCAGCGCGTGGCCATCGCCCGGGCCGTGGTGAAGAAGCCCAAGGTGCTGCTGGCCGACGAGCCGACCGGCAACCTGGACGAGGGCATGCGGGACGAGATCATGGACGTACTCGAACGTCTGTGGAAGGAGTACGGGCTGACGTTCATCATGGTGACCCACGACTCCGCGCTCGCGAAGAAGGCCCCGCGTCTTGCCACCCTGCGCAAGGGGAGGATCACCGTGAAGGAGAACGCCGGCGCCTGACGGCGTATAACACCCCCTGAGTACAAGGGACTTCGCGGTTCTGTAACGGTGTCCCGGCCGGCGCGTAACAGTTTCCGGAAGCGCTTCCCCGCCGTCCTGTCACCTATTGAGCAGTCTGATCACCCCCCGGCATACTTCGTGATCCGGGGGGTGACGTGCATGCGTACGAGACGGTCCCCGGCCGGGTGAACGGGGAATTCGCCCGGTACTTCTTCTCCAGGGGGAGAACTTGCGCAGACAAGTGAAAAGAGCAGCTGCGGCCACCGTGGCAACGGCCGCAGCGGTCGCCCTCGCAGCGGGTATGACCAGCCCGGCGTCGGCGAAGCCCGCACGCGCCTCGGCAGCCGCCACCGCCGCCTCGGAAGTCACCGCCAAGCACCACGTCACGCTCATCACCGGTGACCGGGTCGCCCTCGACGGCAAGGGCCGCATCGTCGGCCTGGAGCGGGCCGAGGGACGCGAGCACATACCCTTCCAGGTCCGCAAGTCCGCCGGACACACGCTGGTCATCCCCGCCGACGCGGCCCACCTGGTCGCCTCCGGCACGCTGGACCAGCGCCTGTTCGACATCACCGAGCTGAACAAGGCCGCCACCCGCAAGGCCCAGAAGAACGGCCTGAAGGTCATCGTCGGCTACCGCGGCTCCGCCACGGCCACCAAGGCCGACGTCCGGGACGCGGGCACCCTGCGCCGCAGCCTCAAGGCGCTCAACGCGGACGCGGTGCAGACCCCGGTCAAGGACACCGCCGACCTGTGGGACGCGGTGACCAACGGCGACAGGACCGCCTCCGGCATCGCCCACGTCTGGCTCGACGGCGTCCGCAAGGCGTCGCTCGACAAGTCCGTGCCCCAGATCGGCGCCCCGACCGCGTGGAAGGCCGGCTACACGGGCAAGGGCGTGAAGGTCGCCGTCCTGGACACCGGTGTGGACACCACCCACCCGGACCTCAAGGACCAGGTGGTCGAGTCCAAGAACTTCACCGCCGCCGCCGACGCCACCGACCACTTCGGCCACGGCACGCACGTCGCGTCCATCGTGGCGGGCACCGGCGCCAAGTCGGGCGGCAAGTACAAGGGTGTGGCCCCGGACGCCAAGGTCCTCAACGGCAAGGTCCTGGACGACACCGGCTCCGGTGACGACTCCGGCATCCTCGCCGGCATGGAGTGGGCTGCCTCCCAGGGCGCCTCCGTCATCAACCTGAGCCTCGGCGGCTACGACACCCCCGAGATCGACCCCCTCGAGGCCGAGGTCAACAAGCTCTCCGCCGAGAAGGGCGTCCTGTTCGCGATCGCCGCGGGCAACGAGGGCCCCCAGTCGATCGGTTCGCCGGGCAGCGCGGACGCCGCGCTCACCGTCGGCGCCGTCGACGACAAGGACAAGCTCGCCGACTTCTCCTCCACCGGCCCGCGCGCCGGCGACGGCGCCATCAAGCCGGACGTCACCGCGCCCGGCGTGGAGATCACCGCCGCCGCAGCCAAGGGCAGCGTCATCGACCAGGAGGTCGGCGAGAAGCCCGAGGGCTACCTGACCATCTCCGGCACCTCGATGGCCACCCCGCACGTCGCGGGCGCCGCCGCCATCCTGAAGCAGCAGCACCCCGACTGGGGTTCCGCCGAGCTGAAGGGCGCCCTGACCGGCTCCACCAAGGGCGGCAAGTACACCCCCTTCCAGCAGGGCTCGGGCCGGATCCAGGTCGACAAGGCCATCAAGCAGTCGATCGTCGCCGAACCGGTGTCGGTGAGCTTCGGTGTGCAGCAGTGGCCGCACACCGACGACAAGCCGGTCACCAAGCAGCTGACGTACCGCAACCTCGGCGACAAGGACGTCACGCTCAGCCTGACCAGCACCGCCACCAACCCCAAGGGCGCGGCGGCCCCGGCGGGCTTCTTCAAGCTCGGCGCGACCAAGGTGACCGTCCCGGCCCACGGCAAGGCCTCGGTCGGCTTCACCGTCAACACCAAGCTGGGCGGCACCGTCGACGGCGCCTACTCGGCGTACGTGACGGCGACCGGCGGCGGCCAGACGGTCCGCACCGCCGCCGCGGTCCAGCGCGAGGTGGAGTCCTACGACCTCACGCTGAAGTTCATCGGCCGTGACGGCAAGCCGGCCCCGAACTACGGCGCCGACCTCAGCGGTGTGGCGGGCCTCGCCAACGGCGTCTGGCTGAACCCGTACGACAAGTCCGGCACGGTGAAGGTGCGCGCGCCCAAGGGCACGTACATCCTCAACACCGCCGTCTACGCCGACCCGCAGGACGCCTCCAAGGGCATCGACTGGATCGCGCAGCCGAAGCTGACCGTCGGCAAGAAGCAGACGATCACCATCGACGCGCGCAAGGCCAAGCCGGTGGACGTCACCGTCCCGGGCTCGGGCCTGAAGTCCCAGTTCGCCTCGCCGGAGTTCGACGTCACGGTCGGCAACAACACCTACGGCTACGGCTGGTTCCTGGACACGTACAAGAACTTCCACACCGCCCACCTGGGCCCGGAGCTGCCCTCGGGCACGCTGCGGCAGCAGTGGGACGGCCACTGGACCAAGGGCACGAACGAGCAGTACGACGTGACCTCCGGCGGCCCGGTCAAGCAGCTCGCCACCGGCTACACCAAGCACTACAAGGCGGGCGACCTGGCCACGGTGAAGGTCCGGATGGGCGCGGCGGCGAGCGGCAAGAAGGGCGCCGTCGACGCGGTGGGCTGGCTGCCCGGCAGCTCGGGCGCCTCCTCCATCAGCATCCCGCAGAAGCTGCCCGGCACCCGCACCCTGCACCTGTCCGCCAAGGGCGGTGTGAACTGGCAGCTGGAGTTCGCCCAGGACGGCGGGGTCGACCAGGACGGCTTCCCGCTCTCCGACGCCGGCTACGACCTCGGCTCGTTCTCCTTCAAGGCCGGCCGCAGCTACACCAAGACGGTCAACACCGCGGTGTTCGGCCCGCACGTCAGCAAGGACTTCGGCCTGTTCCGCGACGGCAACGAGATCTTCGGTTCGCTGCCGCTGGTCGCCGACTCCGCCAAGCACGCCGGGTACTCGGACTTCACCTCGGTGAAGACGACCCTGTACCGCAACGGCACCAAGGTCGGCTCCAACAACGACCCGCTGTTCGGCGAGAAGACCTTCAAGGTCCCGGCCGGTGACGCGGCCTACAAGCTGACCACCTCGGTCACGCGGTCCTCGAAGGTGTCGGAGGCCTCGACGCGGATCGACGCTGCCTGGACCTTCCGCTCCAAGAAGCCGTCGGACGACTTCGCCCAGCTGCCCGCCTCCGCCCTGCACTTCGGTGCCACGACCGGCCTGGACAGCCGCGTCGAGGCCGGCAAGACGGTCACCTTCCCGGTCACCGTCGAGGGCTCGGCCGCGGGGAGCAACCTGAAGTCCCTCGCCGTCTACGTCTCCTACGACGGCAAGAACTTCAAGAAGGTCGACGTCCGCAACGGCAAGATCACCGTCAAGAACCCGGCGAAGAACAAGGCCATCTCGTTCCGCGCCAAGATCACCGACAAGAAGGGCAACACGTCGGAGATCACGATCCACAACGCGTACTACGGCAAGTGAGCCCTAGCGCACCCTGATGGGGGGCACACCGGAGACAGTCTCCGGTGTGCCCCTCATCGCGTTGCCGCGCGCGTCGCGTCCGTGCCCCAGCTGGCCAGCAGAAGGAGGGACTCGGCCGACGCGGAGCCCGGCTCGGCGTGGTAGGTGACCAGGGACTGGTCCGAGCCGTCCGTCAGGCGGAAGCTCTCGAAGCTGAGGGCGAGGTCGCCCACCAGCGGGTGGTGCAGGTGCTTGACGCCGTGGCTCTTCTCCCTGACGTCGTGCGTGGCCCACAGCCGGCGGAACTCCTCGCTCTTCACCGACAGCTCACCCACCAGAGCCGACAGCCGCGGATCGTCCGGATAGCAGCCCGCGTCCATCCGCAGCGCGCACACGATGTCGATCGCCTTCTGCTCCCAGTCGACGAACAGGTCCCGGTAGTCGGGCCGCAGGAACACCAGCCGGGCCCAGTTGCGCTCGGCCGGCGGCAGCTCCGCCCAGTCGCCGAACAGGGCCGCCGCCATCCGGTTCCAGGCGAGGATCTCCGCGCGCCGGCCCACCACGTACGCCGGTACGGAGTCCATCGCGTCCAGCAGCTGCCGCAGCGCCGCCCGCACCTGCTGCTGCCGTGCCGCCGGCTTCTTCTTGTGCGCCTTCGGCTTCGCCAGGTGGGTCAGATGCGCGTGCTCGGCGTCCGTCAGCCTTAGCGCCCGCGCGATCGAGTCCAGCACCTCCGCCGAGACGTTCCGGCCGTTGCCCTGTTCGAGCCGGGTGTAGTACGCCACCGACACCCCGGCCAGCTGCGCCAGCTCCTCGCGGCGCAGCCCCGGCACCCGGCGGTGCCGTCCGAAGTCGGGCAGTCCCACGTCCTCGGGCTTCAGCCGGGCCCGCCGGCTCCGCAGGAACTCGCTCAGCTCCGCCCGCCGGTCCAGGGTCCGGCCGGTGGCGGCCGCTGCGGCGTCCGGCTGCTCGTCCCTGCTGTTCATGCGTCCAGTATTCCTGGTCGTAGGCGTGGCAGCCTGATCCCGCCAGTGGTAGGCACGGCAGTCGTACGCACGACCGTGGACTGGGTGGTGCCCGCCGATCGGGTGCAGGCTGGACATGTGCCCGGCCGGAAAGGCAGCCGGGCGCGACACCCCTCTAGGAGAACCCTGGCATGACCACTGTTGCTGCTTACGCCGCGCCCGCACCGAAGGCCCCGCTGGAGCGGACCACCATCGAGCGGCGCGCGGTCGGCGAGTTCGACGTCCTGATCGACATCAAGTTCGCCGGTATCTGCCACTCCGACATCCACCAGGCCCAGGACGGCTGGCGCCCCGGCATCTTCCCGATGGTGCCGGGCCACGAGATAGCGGGCGTCGTCGCCGAGGTCGGCTCCGGTGTGACCAGGTTCGCCGTCGGCGACCGGGTGGGCGTCGGCTGCATGGTCGACTCCTGCCGCCGTTGCGACAACTGCAAGGCCGGCCTGGAGCAGTACTGCACGGGCGGCGGCCCCACCTGGACCTACAACGACACCGGCAAGGACGGCGAGCCCACCTACGGCGGCTACGCGGAGAAGGTCGTCGTCGACGAGAACTACGTCGTCCGGATCCCCGAGGGCCTGTCACTGGACGTGGCCGCGCCGCTGCTCTGCGCGGGCATCACCACGTACTCGCCCCTGAAGCACTGGAACGCCGGCCCCGGCAAGAAGGTCGCCGTCGTCGGCCTGGGCGGTCTCGGCCACATGGGCGTCAAGATCGCGCACGCGCTCGGCGCCGAGGTCACCGTCCTGTCGCAGTCCCTGCGCAAGAAGGACGACGGCCTGCGGCTGGGTGCCGATCACTACTACGCCACCAGCGACCCGAACACCTTCGAGGAGCTGGCGGGCACCTTCGACCTCATCCTGAACACCGTCTCGGCGCCGCTCGACTTCTCCGCGTACGTCTCCCTGCTGCGCACGGACGGCACCATGGTGAACGTCGGCCTGCCGGAGGAGCCGGTGCAGATCGTGCTCCAGTCGCTGTTCGGCCACCGCCGCAGCATGAGCAGCTCGGGCATCGGCGGCATCGCCGAGACCCAGGAGATGCTGGACTTCTGCGCCGAGCACGGCCTGGGCGCGGAGATCGAGCTGATCCGCGCCGACCAGATCAACGAGGCGTACGAGCGGGTGCAGGCCAGCGACGTCCGCTACCGCTTCGTGATCGACACGGCCACCATCTGACCGACGTCCGCTCGCCGGGTTCGCCGGGGCGGGACCGTACCTCGGTACGGTCCCGCCCCGGGTCCGTGGGGCGGTTAGGGCCGGGCGCCGGAGCGCTCCGACAGCCGGGCGGACAGCACCTGAGCCGGCGCCGGCATGCGGCGCCACCCCTGGGCAGAGACCGTCGAAGTCCGGTCAGACCCCCGCCGTGGCGGCCTCGGCCACCGTGTGCGCCACCGTGTTGCGGACCTGGCAGAAGTAGCCGGCCATGTCACCCCGGTAGCGCCAGGGCAGCGCGTCCACATACCCGTCGACCAGCTTGAACTGCTCCAGCGCCGCCTCGTTGCGGTCCTGGAGATGCAGATAGAACGCCAGCAGGTGCCGCAGCTCCGGCAGGCGCGGGTGGGACGGGTCCGCCGCGGCCGCGTCCGCGAGAGCCGCCTCGACCCGGGCCCGCATCTCCGGGGTGTTGTCGGCCGCGGTGTCCTCCGACTCGTCGTGCTCGAAGTGCGCGATGAGCGGCAGCGCCGTCAGCAGGCTGCCCAGCGGTGCCCCGGCCGCGGCCCGCTCGGCGAACTCCCTGGCCAGCCGCTCGGAGCCGCGCCACTTCGCGCACCAGTACTGGAGCGCCGAGAAGTGTGCTTCGTAGTGGTGCGGGGCGCGGGCGGTGATCTCCGCCCACAGCTCGTCCATCTTCGCGTTCGGGTAACCGAGCCCCAGCGCCACCCAGATCTCCGCGATGTACGGCGTCGGGTCGTCGGGGTTCAGCGCCGCCGCCCTCGCGATCTCGTCACGGGCGGAGGCCAGCGTGCGGTGGAAGCCCTCGGCCTGCTCCCGGGTCGTGTACTGGGCCGTCTTGGCGCCGCGCAGCTTCCAGGCCAGGATCACCGTGCTGCGCGCCCGGACGACGGCCGCGTCGGGATCGTCGCGCCGTGCCTCCTCCCACGCCAGCAGCCACGCGTCCTCCTCGGCCGCGCACTCGGCGAGCAGATAGGCGGCCGACGACCGGCGCTCCCAGTCCCGGCCGATCGCCGCGAGCAGTTCGGCGGCCGGCAGCCAGTCGCCGCGGCGCACCGCGGTGAGTGCGGCCGTCCACTCCGCCGGCAGGGGCGCGGCGTGGTCGGTGTTCTGCCGCTCGGCCGGCAGCAGGCCGAGCTTCTCCGCGGCCGCGGCGGCCTCCGTGCCGTCGTCGGGGCTCGAAGAGAAGAACTCCTTCAGGAACACCCAGGCCAGCCACAACACGACGATCAGTGTCGGGACGGCCAGGATGCCGAGGATCCAGAAGAGGACGGTCATCGGGTCGGTCCGTTCGTTTCTTTGGGGGAGGCTTGTCAGGCGAGCTGGGTCGCCGGCGGGAGCAGGGCGCGCAGCCGCGTGGTGTCGGGGTGGTCGGCGAGCGCCGCTTCCACCGCTGCCTCCAGCGCGGCCTCGGGACCGTTCTCGTCCGTCTCGGAACCCCAGCCGGGCAGCCGCACCGACGCCGGCTGGGTCCAGGAGAACTCCCAGTGCAGCAGCGAACGGGAGCTGAACTCGGCCAGCACCATGGTGCGCAGCGACCGGCGCAACACGGGCCGCACGAACTCGCGGAACGCCCGCCCCTTCGCCGCGGCCGCCTCCTCCGACAGCGGCAGCTGCTCCGCCAGCCGCCACAGCCGGCCGTCGTCGATGGCGTCCAGCAGCGCGGACAGTGTCGCCGGCTGCCCGGTGTACCCGGCCAGCGCCCGGTGCAGCGGGGTCTGCGTGACCGCGAGGCCCGTGGCCATCGAGGCGTCCAGCAGCTCCTCCCAGCCGGCGGCGCGCGGGTAGGTGAGCAGCTCGTCGACGAGGACGGCGTCCTCCAGGGCGGCCAGGGTGCGCGCCGGGTCGGTCAGCAGGGCCAGCGCCGCCCCCTTGGCCTCGTCGGCGCGCCCGTCGGCGGGCAGCGCCTCGATCCGGCGGACACGGTCGGCGATCGGCGGGTGGGAGTCGTACGGTCCCGCCGGCTCCTCCGGCAGCTCCGAACGGAGGCCGGCCAGCTCCGGTTCCCGAGCTGTCAGCAGCCGGCCGAAGCCGCCGAAGAACTCGCCGCGCGGCGGCAGCAGCCGGGCCTGGAGGCCCAGGGTGGCGTACGACTCGAGGTAGAAGTCGTGCGAGGCGGACAGGACCGGGATCTCGCGCAGTGCCGACGAGGTCGCGTCGCGTCCGGCGATCCGGGCGGCGGTCAGGTCGGCGGCGTACTCCTGACCGCGCGCGGTGGACAGGGAGGCGCGCAGGTAGAGCTTGCCGTACGCGGTGTAGATCCGCGCCATCGTCCGGTACGTCGCCCCGACGCCGGTGGTGTCGATCTGCTTGGCCTTCTTGCCCTTGGCGACCCGCTTGGCGGATGCCTTCTGCTGCCGGGCGCGGTCGGCGGCCACCTTGCCGTCCGCCTTGGCGTGGAACTGGCCGATGACCCGGCCGATCTGCACACGCCCGCGCACGACGAGCGCGGAGAGCCGGGTGTCACCGCCGGTGAAGTGGCCGTACTCGTGGGCGAGTACGGAGCGCAGCTGGGCCTCCGTCAGGCCGGTCAGCAGCGGGACGCCGAGGTAGAGGTGGCGCGGTCCGGGGAGCAGACCGAGCAGCCGCGGGTTCTCGCTGACGGCCGCGTTGACCTCGCCGGTGAGCAGGATCCGGTCGGGGGCGCGGGTGCCGGCCGCCGCGGCGAGCTCGCGGACCAGCGCCCACAGCCGGGGCTCGTCGGCCTCGGTGACCGGGATGCCGGGTCCGTCCTCGCCCTTGGGGGTGCGCAGCATGAGCATGCCGCGGACGACGGGGATGGCCAGCAGCACCGTGACGAAGCCGACCTTCGCCGTGAGCGGGCCGTGTCCCCAGGTGAAGACGAGGACGTCGAGGCCGATCAGCGCGGCGAGCAGGACGAGGCTCAGCAGATAGAAGCCGAGCAGCAGGACAAGAGCGCGCAGTGCGCGCAGGGTTGCGCCCATTGGGCAGATCCCCCCACAGGACCTCAGGAAAAGGACATGACGGAGCAGCGGAAAAACAGGACAGGACGGAGCACCGGCCGGCGGCCGATCGGTGCGGGCGGTGCGGTGTGGGGGGATGCGGAGTATGCCCTACCGCAGGTCAGAAGGGCAATGTGGGCGGGGATGAAGGGTGGTGTGAGGGGGCGAAGGGGGCAGGGCGGAGGGGGTGAAGGGGACGGCGCGGACGGGTGAAGGACCGGTCGTGTGTGGGCGACCGGCCGCCTGCGTGGGGGCGGCGGCCGGTCGTGTGCGGGCTCCGGGGCCGGCGCTGGGGTCAGCCGGGCAGGGTGGCCGGGCTGCCGCCGTTGGCCTCGTAGCCGGCCACCGCCAGCGCGCGGTAGACGGCGAACGCGGCGGCCGGGTCGGCGGACAGGGTCCACGGGAGCGCGCCGACGTGACCGTCGACGTATATCAACTGGTGCATTGCCTCCGCCCAGCGTTCGGCACGGACCAGGAAGAAGATCAGCAGATGCCGGACGTGCGCGAGCATCGGGTCGTCGGGGCGGGCCGAGTGCACCGCGTGCAGCGCGCCGTGGATCGCCCTGGTGACGACCTCGCTCTGGTAGAAGCTCGCGACCAGGTTCACCTCCGGGAGGTGCTCGAACACCGCGAACAGCGGCAGCGCGGCGAGCAGCGAGCCCTCCGGGGCGCGGGCCGCCGCGGCCTCCGCGAAGGAGTACGCCTGCTCGCGCGAGCCGTGCCACTTCTCGCACCAGTAGTGCAGCGCGGCCAGATGCGCGCCCATGTGCTGCGGGGCGCGGTCGAGGATCTTCAGCCACAGCTGCTCGAACTCATCTCGCGGACAGGCCAGTCCGCGCGCGATGGACAGCTCGATGATGTACGGCACCGGGTCGCCGGGGGCCAGCAGGGCCGCCTGGGCGCAGGCGGTCCGGGCCTCCTCCATGATGATCCGGAAGTCGTCCGTGCCCGGCGTCGACGTCCGCCAGGCCTGCTGCACCAGGAACTCGGCGTGGACGGCGGCGCCGCCCGCGTCCTTGGGCTGCTCGGCCCGCCACACCCGCAGCCACTGGCCGCCCGGTATCTCGTGCACCCCGCCGGGCCGCTGCTTCAGCTCCAGCGCTGCGGCGCCGGCGAAGGCCTGCACCCGCTGCCAGCGCACCTCGCCCTCGGACTCGGTGCCGGCCAGCAGCTGGGCGGCGGCCCGGTGGTCCCCGGTGCGCTGCACCAGCTCCAGGACCTCCAGCAGGTCCTGGTCAGGGCCGGGCATGCGCACGTCCAGCTCCTCCTGGCGCACGAAGCCGTAGTCCGCCGGGTCGGCGGCGTCCGGGTGTCCCGGGGGAACCTGCTCGATCACCCCGCGCCTGCGCCGCATGACCGGGAGCAGGACGAAGCTCAGCATGAGCAGCGCCATCAGCAGCCAGAGAATCGCCATGCCTCAAGCGAACCAGACACCGCCGCCACTTGGCGAACCCCGCCACCGCCCCTGTGGACAACGTGCGACCAGGGCATGTCAGCCGGTCGCCGTGGGCACGCCGGTCTCAGCGGGTTGCTGGTGTACGACAGCGGGCGCGCGGCGCGGGCGCGTCGGCGTGGGTGCCCCTAGAGGGAAATCCCTCGCGCCGGTACCGGGCATGCCCGTCGGGCGCCAGGATCCGGTCAGGAGCACTACGCTCGATGCACATGAGCGACAGGCATATCAGTCAGCATTTCGAGACTCTCGCGATCCACGCGGGCAACACCGCGGATCCTCTCACCGGCGCGGTCGTCCCGCCGATCTACCAGGTCTCGACCTACAAGCAGGACGGCGTCGGAGGGCTGCGCGGCGGCTACGAGTACAGCCGTAGCGCCAACCCCACCCGCACCGCCCTGGAGGAGAACCTCGCCGCGCTGGAGGGCGGCAGCCGCGGCCTCGCCTTCGCGTCCGGCCTGGCGGCCGAGGACACCCTGCTGCGGACGCTGCTCACGCCGGGCGACCACGTGGTGATCCCCAACGACGCCTACGGCGGCACCTTCCGGCTCTTCGCCAAGGTCGCCACCCGCTGGGGTGTGGAGTGGTCGGTCGCCGACACCAGCGACCCGGCCGCCGTCCGGGCCGCGATCACGCCGAAGACCAAGGCCGTCTGGGTGGAGACCCCCTCCAACCCGCTGCTCGGCATCACCGACATCTCCGCCGTCGCGGCCGTCGCCCACGACGCGGGCGCGAAGCTCGTCGTGGACAACACCTTCGCCACCCCCTACCTCCAGCAGCCGCTCTCGCTCGGGGCGGACGTCGTGGTGCACTCGCTCACCAAGTACATGGGCGGGCACTCGGACGTGGTCGGCGGCGCGCTGATCGTCTCCGACCAGACGCTCGGCGAGGAACTGGCCTACCACCAGAACGCGATGGGCGCCGTCGCCGGCCCCTTCGACTCCTGGCTGGTGCTGCGCGGCACCAAGACCCTCGCGGTGCGCATGGACCGGCACAGCGAGAACGCCACGAAGATCGCCGACATGCTGACCCGGCACGCGCGCGTGACGAGCGTGCTGTACCCGGGGCTGCCGGAGCACCCCGGCCACGAGATCGCCGCCAAGCAGATGCGGGCGTTCGGCGGCATGGTGTCGTTCCGGGTCGAGGGCGGCGAGGCCGCCGCGGTCGAGGTGTGCAACCGCGCCCAGGTCTTCACGCTCGGCGAGTCCCTCGGCGGTGTCGAGTCCCTCATCGAGCACCCCGGCCGGATGACGCACGCCTCCGCGGCCGGCTCCGCCCTGGAGGTGCCGGGCGACCTGGTGCGCCTGTCGGTCGGCATCGAGAACGTCGACGACCTGCTGGAGGACCTCCAGCAGGCCCTGGGCTAGGCCTTTCTTCCGGATCAGGCCGGCCGCAATGGACCGCGCCTCTCGGCTGACCCGTGCGTGCCAGGCCCCGCGCCCCGGCAAGATCCGGCAAAGAGGCCCTGGCAGCCGGGGTCACCAGCCGGTGACCGGTGGAGTCGTCTGCGAGGGCGGCTCCACCCACGGGTGGGCGTCGGCCGCCCACACCGCGAACGCGACGGCCGCGGCCCACGCCAGCAGCCACAGCACCCGGCGGGCGAGCCGCCGCTGCCGCAGCAGGCGGTCGCCGCGGCGCACCGCGTCCACGCCCAGCTCCGGCGGCACCGGCACCGCGGCCTGCTCCATGATCCGCCGCACGGCGGCCTCCCGCTCAGCCCGGTTCACCGCGACCTCCCGCCCCGCACCTCATGACCGCACACGGCACCACCGACACGCCGGCCGTGCGAGACGGCGGTGCGCACGGGACGCAGCGGGGCGGACCCGCCGCCCCGCCTCATGACGGAGCCACCTTCGTGCCGCCCGCCGCACGTGGCGCGGGCGGGCGGACGGGGTGGAGGAGGGTGGCTGCCGCGCGGTCGCAGACGGTGTGTACGCGTTCCGCGGGCAGGCCGAGCAGAGCCGCCGTCTGTTCCTCGGCGACACCTTCGTACAGCCGCAGGACGAGGATCAGGCGTTCCTGCGGGGTGAGCGCGGCGAGGGGGCCGCGCGGATCCGGCCGGGCGCGGCCGAAGGCGCCGTACTGGCGCCAGGTCAGGCGCGCGAAGCGCGTGGCGAGGTACTGCCGCGCGCAGTCGTACGGGTCCTCGCCGCGCAGCCGGTCCCAGCGGGCGTACGTGTGGGCGAGCGCCAGCGTCAGCAGCCGACGCGCGCGCGGGTTGGCCTCCGGCGCCTCCGCGGTCAGCAGCGTGGCGGCATGCAGCAGGCGCCCGGCCGCGCCCGCGACGAACGCCTCGAACTCCCGGGCCCGTCGGGCCTCGCGGGCCACCTGCCGATCACGCACCGCGCCTCCCCCTGACGGGGCCCCGTCCGGTACGGGACAGGTGAACCGCGTACGGCACAGGACCCGGTCTCATATGAGGCCAGTGACGGCCCGGGGTCAAGACCGCGGACCTCACCCGTGCGATACGCGGCTCAGGAGGCCGGCGGCTGCTCCGTCGCCGCAACACCCTGCACGGCCATACGCGCGGAGAGGGCGTCATTGAAGCGGGTGAGGAGCGTGCAGAACTGCTCGCGCTCCTCCGGCGCCCAGTCGTGTGTCAGCTCGGCCATGAGCTGACGTCTGGACGAGCGCACCTCCTCGAGCCGGGCGGCGCCGCGCGGCGACAGCTGGAGCACCACCGCGCGCCCGTCCTCCGGGTGCGAGGTGCGCTTGACGAGCCCGGTGTCGACCAGGGGCGCCACCTGCCGGGTGACCGTCGAGGAGTCGATGCCCATGCTCGCGGCGAGCGCCTTGACGCCCATCGGGCCTTCCTTGTCGAGGCGGTTGAGCAGCAGATACGCGGCGCGGTCCATGGAGTTGCGCACCTGGCCGACGCCGCCGAGCCGCGTCTGTTCGGCACGGCGGGCGAACACCGCCACCTCGTGCTGGAGGGTGTCGAGTAGACCGGTGTCACCGACGGTCGTCATGTCCATCGACATTTCAGGTGTTGTGGGCATGGCCGGAGGCTCGCTTCATGAAGGCTGCTGGGTTGGGGGACAGGGTACGCGGCCCGGCGCCGGGCCGTACCGGCGCTGCGCAAACCGGTCTCGCAGCTTGGTCACACCCGTCGTGCGCAAACGTGAACTGCGATGCTGGAGTCATGAGCTACGGCACGGCCGGCGTCTTGCGTTCCGTCACCCTGGACGACGTGCGCGGCGCCCAGAAGATGCTCTCGGGCGTGGCCCGGGTGACGGCGATGGAGGGCAGCCGGCACCTGTCCCAGCTGGTCGGCGCACCGGTGCACCTGAAGTGCGAGAACCTCCAGCGGACCGGCTCGTTCAAGCTGCGCGGCGCCTATGTGCGGATCGCGGGGCTGCTGCCGGAGGAGCGGGCGGCCGGCGTGGTGGCCGCGAGCGCCGGCAACCACGCGCAGGGTGTGGCCCTGGCCTCCGCGCTGCTGGGCGTGCACGCGACGGTGTTCATGCCCCAGGGCGCCCCGCTGCCGAAGATCAGCGCGACCCGGGACTACGGCGCCGAGGTGCGCCTGCACGGCCAGGTGGTGGACGAGACGCTGGCCGCCGCCCAGGAGTACGCGGCCGGGACCGGCGCGGTGTTCATCCACCCCTTCGACCACCCGGACGTGATCGCCGGCCAGGGCACGGTCGGTCTGGAGATCCTGGAGCAGTGCCCGGAGGTGCGGACGATCGTCGTCGGCATGGGCGGCGGCGGACTGGCGGCCGGTATCGCGGTGGCGGTGAAGGCGCTGCGGCCGGACGTCCGGATCATCGGCGTGCAGGCGGAGGGCGCCGCCTGTTACCCGCCCTCGCTGGCCGCCGGGCGCCCGGTGTCGCTGGAGAACCCGGCGACGATGGCCGACGGCATCAAGGTGGGGCGGCCCGGCGAGGTGCCGTTCGGCATCGTCGGCGAGCTGGTGGACGAGGTGCGCACGGTCAGCGAGGACCAGCTGTCGGCGGCGCTGCTGCTGTGCCTGGAGCGGGCCAAGCTGGTCGTGGAGCCGGCCGGGGCGAGCCCGGTCGCCGCGCTGCTGGCCGCGCCGGACGCCTTCGAGGGCCCGGTCGTCGCGGTGCTCTCCGGCGGCAACGTCGACCCGGTGCTGATGCAGCGCGTACTGCGGCACGGCATGGCCGCGCAGGGCCGCTACCTGGCCGTGCGGCTGCGCCTGACGGACCGGCCGGGCGCCCTCGCCACGCTCCTCGGGGTGCTCTCCGCGGTCGACGCCAACGTGCTCGACGTCAGCCACGTCCGCACCGACTCCCGGCTGGGGCTCACGGAGGCGGAGGTGGAGCTGCACCTGGAGACGAAGGGCCCCGTGCACTGCACGGAGGTCGGCCGGGCCCTGCGGGACGCCGGCTACACGGTCATCGACTGACCCGGTCGCCGGCCGTCCGCGCCGCCTGGTCCCAGGTCATCGGGTGTGCGCCCCCCGGCCGGTCCCTCTCGGGCGCCTGGCCGACGGAGCACCCGGAGCGGGGCGAGGGGTACGAAGAAGCCCCCGGCGGCCCTAGGGCGCCGGGGGCTTCGAACGAACCGGGGGCGGATCAGCCGGTGTAGGGCTCGGCCTTCAGGATCCGCACCGAGGCCTTCTTGCCGTTCGGCAGCTCGTACTCCGCGTCCTCGCCGACCTTGTGGCCGATGACACCCGTGCCGAGCGGGGACTGCGGCGAGTACGTCTCGATGTCGGCGCTGGCGTACTCGCGCGAGGCGAGCAGGAACGTCAGCGTGTCGTCCTCGTCACCGTCGAAGGCGATCGTGACGACCATGCCCGGCGCGACGGCACCGTCCGCGGCCGGCGCCTCGCCGACCTTCGCGTTCTCGAGGAGCTGGGTCAGCTGGCGCACACGCAGCTCTTGCTTGCCCTGCTCCTCCTTGGCCGCGTGGTACCCGCCGTTCTCGCGCAGGTCGCCCTCCTCGCGCGCGGCCGCGATCTTGGCGGCGATCTCCGTGCGCGCAGGACCAGTAAGGTACTCAAGCTCGTCCTTGAGCTTGTTGTACGCCTCCTGGGTCAGCCAGGTGACGTTCTCGCTGGTCTGGGTCACAGGGTGCTCCTCGTCGGTACTGGGAATACAAAGCATCGCCCTACCCAGAAGCATGTTCCCTCTTGGATGGGCGAAACCACGAGCCTAACAATTCACAGGCGGAAGGGGGAGGACATAAGCCATGAGAATCACATCAACGCAGGTCGGCCCCTACGTATTCCGGGTGAAGCGGGGGAGGGATCCGGGTGAAGCGGGGGGCGCGCCGAGCGCCGCGGTGCGTCAGCGGGTGCGTCAGTCGGCGTGGCAGCCCAGCAGCTCGGCCGTCGTGCCCCGGTCCGTCGTACGCAGCGTGACGACCTTGTCGATCCGCGTGGCCGATCCGGAGAAGCGGAAGTCGGCCCGGCCCACCTCGGCGCCGTCGGCCGACTGGGACCGCAGGGTGCAGTAGCCGGAGGCGCCGGAGTCCTTGCGGACCTCCAGATGTGCCTGGACCGCGTCGTCGGACGCCTTGAAGCTGATGACCTCGGCGCTGATCTCGTTCTGCGCGACATAGTGGTAGGCGAAGTAGCCGACCAGTGCGAGCAGGGCCGCGCCCAGCACCGCGCCGGCGATCTTGAGCTTGCGGTCGGCGCGCTCGTCCGAGGAGCGGCCGTAGCGGCCCTCGGGCAGCCGCGTGCTCGCGGTACTCATGATCGTCCTCTCCGCGGAATTATTCGCCCCCCGATTCGGTCACTATAGAAGCCTCCCGCCCGCCGCCCGACCGCCACCCCTCAACGACGTCCCCTCCGGGACGGCACCTTTGAATGTGCCCCACGAACCCGGGGCGCCGACCTACCGAGGATTGAGTCTTGACTGACCAGTTGCGACTGATGGCCGTTCACGCGCACCCCGACGACGAGTCGAGCAAGGGTGCGGCCACCATGGCGAAGTACGTGTCCGAGGGGGTGGACGTGCTGGTGGTGACCTGCACCGGCGGCGAGCGCGGGTCCATCCTCAATCCGAAGCTCCAGGGCGACGCCTACATCGAGGAGAACATCCACGAGGTGCGCCGGAAGGAGATGGACGAGGCCCGGGAGATCCTCGGCGTCAAGCAGGAGTGGCTCGGCTTCGTCGACTCCGGCCTGCCGGAGGGCGACCCGCTGCCGCCGCTGCCCGAGGGCTGCTTCGCCCTGGAGGACGTCGACAAGGCGGCCGGCGAGCTGGTGCGGAGCATCCGCTCCTTCCGTCCGCAGGTGATCACCACCTACGACGAGAACGGCGGCTACCCGCATCCCGACCACATCATGACCCACAAGATCTCCATGGTGGCGTTCGAGGGCGCGGCGGACACCGAGAAGTACCCCGAGGCCGAGTTCGGCCCCGCCTACCAGCCGCTGAAGCTCTACTACAACCAGGGCTTCAACCGCCCCCGCACCCAGGCGCTGCACCAGGCCATGCTCGACCGCGGCCTGGAGTCGCCGTACGGCGAGTGGCTCAAGCGGTGGGACGAGATCGACCGCACCGAGCGCACGCTGACCACGCACATCCCGTGCGCGGACTTCTTCGAGATCCGCGACAAGGCGCTGATCGCCCACGCCACGCAGATCGACCCGGACGGCGGCTGGTTCAAGGTGCCGCTGGAGGTCCAGAAGGAGGTCTGGCCCACGGAGGAGTACGAGCTGGCGAAGTCTCTGGTCGATACCTCCATCCCCGAGGACGACCTCTTCGCGGGCATCCGGGACAATGCCTGACATGAGCGCAAGCGTGAGCCTGGCAGTGACGCATCTCGTCCCCCTCGCCAAGGAGGTGGACCAGAACAAGGTCACCCCCGGTGTCCTCGGCTTCGTCGTCTTCGCGGTGATGGCCGTGGCCGTGTGGGGCCTGATGAAGTCGATGAACAAGCACATGCAGAAGGTCGACTTCAAGGAGTCGCCGAACACCGACGCGGAACCGGCCGGGGAGAAGTCCGACACCCCGGCCCGGCGGGGCTGACCCGAGGGTCACCGCCCCGCCGGTACCGCCACTCCCATCACCTCCCGGGCGTGGCGGTCCGGAGTCATGCGCAGCGGCCAGGCCTGCCAGCCCGCCTCCAGCTGTACGCCCCGCTCCAGCAGCAGGGCGTACGCCGAGATGTAGCCGTCCAGCTTCTCGTCCCGCAGCGGATGCGCGGCGCGGGCCAGCTGGGCCAACTCCTCCTGGGCGACCGCCGTGCCCACCTCCACCCCGCCCGGCGCCGCGTACGGCAGCAGCGTGCAGCGCAGGAAGCGGGCCCAGTCCTCGCCGCGCCGGTCGCCGTACGACGAAAACAGGGTCAGCGCCTCGTCACACAGCGTCAGCGCCTGCGGGGTGCGGCCGTTGCCCGCGTCCACGACCGCCAGCTCCAGGCAGGTCCAGGCCTCGCCGTGGGCGACGCCGATCCGCTGGAAGTCGGTGCGCGCGTCCACCAGCAGCTGACGGGCGAAGCCCGAGTTGCGCAGCGAGCCCGTCTGCGCGGCACGCTGGTCCCGGGTCACCCGCGCCGAGTGGTGCCGGGCGCAGGCCAGGCCGTACACGTCCCGCATCCGGGAGAACATCGTCCGGGACCGCTCCAGGTCGCGCACCGCCTGGTCCAGATCGCCGGTCTCCTCCAGCGCCTGCCCCAGGTAGTACAGGGTCCACGCCTCCCCGCGCGCGTCCTCGTTCTCCCGGTGCCGGGCCATCGCCAGGCGCAGGTTCTCCACGGCCGCCGAGGCGTCCCCGGCCACCAGCCGCGCGCGGGCCAGCTGGGTCAGCGCCCATGCCTCCCCACGCGCGTCGCGCGTCCGGCCGTACCGCTCCAGGGCGGCCCGCAGCTCCGTCTCCGCGCGCGGTACGTCCCCCATCCGCAGCGCCAGCTGGCCCAGCTGGAAGTGCGCCCATGCCTCGCCGTGCAGCGAGCCGCCCTCGCGGTGCAGGACCAAGGAGCGGGTGAGCAGGTCCAGCGCCTCCGCCAGCCGGGCCCGGTCCCGCTGGACGGCCGCCAGCGCGTGCATCGTCCACGCCCGGTCCGTCGCCAGCTGCGGCGCCGCCTGGAGATCCAGCGCCTCCTGGAGCTTGGCCGCCGCCTCCGTGAGGTTGCCCTGGTGGTGCAGTGTGATCCCGAGCGAGCACAGCGCACGGGCCGCTCCCGCCTCGTGGTGGGCCTCCCGGTACAGGTCCACGACCGAGGCCAGCGTGGTGCGCGCCTTGTCCAGCTCGCCCAGCTGCCGGGCCGCGATGCCGGTACGCCACTGCACCGACCGCACCAGCAGCCCCTGGTCCACCGACTGCGCCAGCTCGCTGATCTCGCCGAGCCGGTACAGGTCACCGCGGAGCAGGCAGTAGTCGCACAGCGCGCCGAGCAGGTTCAGCACGGCTGCCTGGTTCACGCCCTCCGCCTGCCGCAGGGCCGCCGTGATGAAGCTGGACTCGTCGTCCAGCCAGCGCAGCGCCTCGTCGAGCGAGGGGAAGCCGTGCGAGCCGAACTGGTTCGACCGCGTCGACATGTTGCCGTCGACCAGACGCAGCACCGACTCGGCCAGCTCCGCGTAGTTCACGATCAGCCGTTCCTGCGCCGCCGCGCGCTCGGCCGGGTCCTCCTCGTCCAGCAGCCGGGCCTGCGCGAAGGACCGCACCAGGTCGTGCAGCCGGTAGCGGCTGCCGCGCACATGGTCGATCAGCCCGGCCCGGGCGAGCGCCACCAGGTGCCCGGTGGCCTCGGCCTCGTCGGTGGCCAGCAGCGCGGCCGCCGCCGCCGTGCCCAGCGAGGCCCGACCCGCCAGGGCCAGCCGGCGCAGCAGCCGGCGGGTGGGCTCCGGCTGGTCGGTGTAGCGCAGCCACAGCGCCCGCTCGACCGGCTCCATCGGGCCGTACGCGCTCAGGTCGGAAGCCAGCACCTGGGTCGAGCGCGGGCCGAGCGCGGAGCCCGCGATCCTGAGCGCCAGCGGCAGCCCCCCGCACCATCGGCGGACCTGGTCCACGGATTCGGCGTCGTACGGCCCCGACGCGTCTTCGGCCGTCGCGCTCAGCAGTTCCTCGGCGCCGGCCGCGTCCAGCGCCCGCACCGGCAGCTCGTGCACCCATGCCGCAAGGTCCGCGGGCAGGTCCAGGGCCGTACGGGCGGTCACCAGCACCAGGCTGTCGGAGCGCTCCGGCACCAGGGCGCACACCTGCTCCGGGTCCGAGGCGTCGTCCAGCACGATCGTCACGGGCAGCCCGGTCAGATGCCGGTGGTACAGCTCGCCGAGCCGCTTGACCTGCTGGTCGGGGGAGGAACGCTCCCGGAACAGCAGCTGCTCACGGGGAGCGCCCAGCCGGTTGAGCAGGTGCAGCAGGGCGTCCCGGGTGGACAGCGGCGCGTCCCGGCCGCCGCCGCGCAGATCCACCACCACCGCGCCCCGGAAGTGGTCCCGCAGTTCGTGCGCCGCGCGCACCGCCAGCGTGGTCCGGCCGGAGCCGGGCTCGCCGTGCAGGACCACCACCGTCGGCCGGGTCTCGGTGGCCGCCCGGGCCGCCTGCGCCCACTGCCTGATCCGCGCCAGCTCCGTCCGGCGCCCGGCGAACGGCCCGTCGGCGTCGGGAAGTTGCCCGAACGACTGCTCCAGCACCGAACGCCGTCGGGCCGCCGCGCTCTTGTCCGCGCCGCGCAGCGCCGGGCCCCCGGTCTTCTTGGCGCCGGTGGACGCGCTGAGCACCCGCTGCTGGTCGAGGAAGGGCCGGATGCCCCGCACCTCCAGCGCGGTCAGCCACTGCAGCCGCAGCTGCTCCGGGCCGCCGGGCTGGCCGGCCTCGCCCGCGCGGTGGTGGGCGGCGGGCAGATGGGCACCGGCCACCTTCACCACCGTGGCCACGGCGCCCACCGCGGCCGCGGTGACGCCCGCGCCGAGGGCGGTGCCGGTGCCGGTGCCGAGGGACAGGTCGGCCACGGCGGCGGCGACGGCGGCAACGGCCGCCACCAGCAGGGCCGTTCCGGCGCCCTGGCGCGCATACCGCTGGCCGAAGGACAGCCGGCCGGCCTCCGCCTGGTCCAGGGCGCGTGTGTAGGACTCGTACTCCTCGCCGGCCGCCCCCGCCATCGCGTCCAGCGCACCGCGCGCCCGTGACAGCAGCACCTGACCGTCGATCCGCCCGCCCGAGCGCCGCACCTCCTCCTCCACGGCCCGCACCAGCAACCGCTCGGCCTCCGCCCGATGGCTGTCCCGCATGCCCCGTCCCCCTCCCGCGCCAACTCCTCTGCCCCGAGTGTCCTTGTGGGGAGGCCGGATTGCGAGGGGGTGACGATCAGCGGGGGTGGTGAGGGTCTGGTGTCGACGGCCTTGCGGCTGCACCCGTCGAGACCGCCAGCCTCACGCAGACCCCCGCCACCACCCCCTCCGCCACCGCGCAGGCCAGTGCCTGGAGCAGGGCCGAGCCGGTGTGGGCGGTGGTTATGTCGAACCAGGCGTCCAGGACCGCCACGCTCGCCGTCGCCGAGGCCGTGAGGCGGGAGCGGGGGTCGCCGCGCAGGCCCAGGAGAGCCGTGGTGGCGCAGCCTGTCGCCAACAGGACGTCCAGGCCGATCCAGGCCAGTGACCAGTGGTGAACCTGCGTACTCGCCGGCAGAGTCACCGCCAGCAGCGCCATCCACGGCACCAACAGGACAGCCCCCACCCCCAGCAGGATCAGCGTCCACCTCCGCCACCCGGACGCCGTCCCGTACCGCCTCGCCCATCCGACCGCCGTGCCGCGCCCCCGTCCCCGCTCGGCCACCGTCCCGCGCACCCGCACTCGCCCCGATGCCGTCCCGCGTCCCGTTTCCCACCCGCTTGCCGCCATCCCGCGCCCCCTTCTCGGTCGTCGTTCCGTGTCGCCGCAACACCCCCACCGTAAACCGCAGAGAAATCTCTGCAAAGAAAATTCGGCAGACATCAGGGGCGTCTCAGGGTCCCTCAGGGTGTCTCAGGGGCCCTCGGCGTTACCGTGGCGGCATGACCGACGGCCTTCCCGAGATGACCAGCCTGGAGCGGACCGCTCTCTACAAGTCCCTCGGCAACCCGCTGCGCCGCCGGATCCTCGACTACCTCGGCCGGCACGGCGAGGCGAACTCCACCGTCCTCGCCCGTGAACTGGGCGAGAGCTCCGGCACCACCAGCTACCACCTGCGCAAACTCGCCGAACAGCGGCTCATCGAGGAGATCCCGGAGAAGTCCGGCGGCCGGGAGCGCTGGTGGCGGATCCTGCCGTTCCGGCACACCACGCCCGACCCGGCCACCATGGCGCCGGAGGAGTACGCGGCGGCCGCCGAGCTGGCCCACCTGAAGATCGAGTTCGACACCGCGCTCTACCGCCGCGCCCACCAGGAGTACCGCGGCCCCGAGGGCTGGGCCCAGGTCCAGCGTCACGGCACCTGGCTGACCAGGGAGGAACTCCTCCAGTTCATGCGCGAGTACCACGCGCTGCTCGACCGGTACGGCCACCCGCGCGAGGAGGCGCCGGACGGGGCGCGCCCGGTGCTCATGCGTTTCTACGCGGTCCCGGAGCCCGTGGGAGAGTGGAACGGTGAACCGACTGGCCCATGAGACGTCCCCGTATCTGCTCCAGCACGCCGACAACCCCGTCGACTGGTGGCCCTGGTCGGCCGAGGCCTTCGACGAGGCCCGCAGGACGAACAGACCCGTGCTGCTGAGCGTCGGGTACTCCAGCTGCCACTGGTGTCACGTCATGGCCCACGAGTCCTTCGAGGACCGGGCCACCGCCGAGTACCTGAACGAGCACTTCGTCAGCGTCAAGGTCGACCGCGAGGAGCGGCCGGACGTCGACGCCGTCTACATGGAGGCCGTCCAGGCGGCCACCGGGCAGGGCGGCTGGCCCATGACCGTGTTCCTCACCCCGGACGCGGAGCCCTTCTACTTCGGCACCTACTTCCCGCCCGCCCCGCGGCACGGCATGCCCTCCTTCCGGCAGGTGCTGGAGGGCGTCCAGCAGGCCTGGACGACACGGCACGACGAGGTCAGCGAGGTCGCCGGGAAGATCGTCCGCGACCTCGCCCAGCGGGAGATCGTCCGGCAGGCCGCCGAGGCGCCCGGCGAACAGGAACTCTCGCAGGCCCTCCTCGGCCTCACCCGCGAATACGACCCGCAGCGCGGCGGATTCGGCGGCGCGCCCAAGTTCCCGCCGTCCATGGTGCTGGAGTTCCTGCTGCGGCATCACGCGCGGACCGGTGCCGAGGGCGCTCTCCAGATGGCCCGGGACACCTGCGAGCGGATGGCCCGGGGCGGGATCTACGACCAGCTCGGCGGCGGGTTCGCCCGCTACTCCGTCGACCGTGACTGGGTTGTGCCCCATTTTGAGAAAATGCTTTATGATAATGCGCTTTTGTGTCGGGTGTACGCCCATCTGTGGCGGGCCACCGGCTCGGACCTCGCCCGGCGGGTCGCGCTGGAGACCGCCGACTTCATGGTCCGCGAACTGCGCACGAACGAGGGAGGCTTCGCCTCCGCCCTCGACGCCGACAGCGACGACGGCAGCGGGCGGCACGTGGAAGGGGCGTACTACGTGTGGACGCCCGAACAGCTCCGCGAGGTGCTCGGCGACGACGCCGAACTCGCCGCCCAGTACTTCGGCGTGACCGAGGAGGGCACCTTCGAGCACGGGCAGTCCGTCCTCCAACTGCCGCAAATGGAAGGCGTGTTCGACGCGGAGAAGGTCGCCTCCGTCAAAAGCCGGCTGCTGGCCGAGCGGGCCGAGCGGCCCGCCCCGGGCCGGGACGACAAGGTCGTCGCCGCCTGGAACGGGCTCGCCGTCGCCGCGCTCGCCGAGACCGGCGCCTACTTCGACCGGCCCGACCTGACCGAGGCCGCCCTCGGCGCCGCCGACCTGCTCGTCCGCGTCCACCTGGACGAGCACGCCCGGCTCGCCCGCACCAGCAAGGACGGCCGCGTCGGCGCCAACGCGGGTGTGCTGGAGGACTACGCCGACGTCGCGGAGGGCTTCCTCGCGCTCGCCGGCGCGACCGGCGAGGGCGTCTGGCTCGACTTCGCCGGTCTGCTGCTCGACCATGTGCTCACCCGCTTCGCCGACCCGGAGACCGGTGGCCTCTACGACACCGCCTCCGACGCCGAACAGCTCATCCGCCGCCCCCAGGACCCCACGGACAACGCCGCCCCCTCCGGCTGGACCGCCGCGGCCGGAGCCCTGCTGAGCTACGCCGCGCACACCGGCTCCGAACCCCACCGGACGGCAGCCGAACGGGCGTTGGGGGTCGTGAAGACGCTCGGGCCGCGTGTGCCGCGGTTCATCGGGTGGGGGCTGGCCGTCGCCGAGGCGCTGCTCGACGGGCCGAAGGAGGTCGCGATCGTCGGACCCTCCCTCGCCGACGAGGACACGGCCGCCCTGCACCGCACAGCCCTTCTCGGCACCGCCCCGGGCGCCGTCGTCGCGGTCGGCACGCCGGACAGTGACGAATTTCCGCTCCTCGCCGACCGGCCGCTCCTGGCCGGTGAACCGGTTGCGTACGTCTGCCGTAACTTCACGTGTGACGCCCCGACCGCCGATCCGGAGCGGCTGCGTGCGGCGCTGAACGCGTACTGACCGGCGCACATCCGGAAAAGCGGACGGCGGGAACTGTTCGAATCCGGGCAAGTGTCGGATCCCGCCTACTCTCCACAGCGATGCGGCGGGCGTGACGGACGGTCACGTCCGCCGGGTCGACCGGAACGTGACGAGCAACCCCGTCCCGGCCCCGCCCGGCTGGTGTGAGAGAGGGAGTTGAGCAGGCGCTAACCGTGCTCCGCCAGGGCGCGCTCCACGATGGCCTCCAGCTGTTCGTGGTGCGCGCCCTTCCAGTACGCCCGGCCGCAGGCCGTGCACTGGGCGAAGACGTCGTACGACCGCTGGGTTCCGCCCTTGAGCTGGTCGGCGACCTCGTCCTTGGTGGCCTGCTTGAGCAGGCCGTTGCAGGCGGTGCAGCGGCTCCAGGGGCGCAGGTCGGGGGCGAAGCGGTCCAGGACGTCGTGGAGCTGGTCGTCGGGGCGGGTGCTGTAGACGAACGCGCCGGCCCACAGTTCCCGGCGGCGCAGCAGGCCCCGGTCGCGGCTGAGCATCACCCGCTTCTCGGCCGCCGAGCGGGCGGCCAGCGCCGGGTCGCCGATGTCCGTCGACTCGTACGCCGTGTCCACGCCGAGCAGCCGCAGCCGGCGGGCCAGGGTGCCGAGGTGGACGTCGAGGAGGAAGCGGAGAGGGGCCCCGGGGACCTGCTGAGGGCGGGCCACCGCACGGACCGACACGCGTTCGCCCGCGCTCGGGACGTGCGAGGCGGGCACCTCGCGGTCGTCGACGACCAGCGCGCCGACCTCGGTCAGCGGCACCCCGAGGGACTCGATCACATGACCGAGCGTCGAGACGCCGTCGGTGGCCAGCGCCGTGGCGCCGCCGCGCCGGGCGGCCGGCACGAACAGGTGGAGGGCGGGGGCGACTTCGACGTGGATCTCGGGTCGGTTCACCCCGTCAGGATGTCACGGACGGCGCCGTGGACCTCAGGGGTTTTCCGGGCCGAGACCGTCCTCCATGACGTCCAGGGCCCGCTCCATGAGGTCCCGTAGCTCGCCCTGGAAGCCGTTCTCCGCCCAGTACATGGAGACCTCCATCATGCCGCCGATGAGGGCCATCGCGCTGACGCGCACCTCAAGGCTCTCCGGGTCGCGGCCCGTGCGCTCCCCGAGGGCCTGGCGGAGCAGGCGGCCGGTCTCCGACATGCTCTCGAAGTACCGGGAGCGCACGGCGGGGACCTGGGCCCCGAGGTGTGCCCGCAGCCGGAGCACCTCGGGGTCCTCCTGCTCGCTCAGGTCGAGGGTCTTGCGCATCACGTGCCGGAGGGAGTCCCTCCACGGCTCGTCCTCCGGCCGTGCCCGCAGCTCCTCCAGTATCAGCGGGTCGTACTCGTCCGTGAGGACGATGTCCTCCTTGGTCGGGAAGTACCGGAAGACGGTCGACGGCGACACCTCGGCCCGCTCGGCGATCTGCTCGATCGTCGTGGCGTCGTACCCCTGTTCCCTGATCAGCGCGTACGTCGCGGCGCGGATCGCCTCGCGGGTCTTGATCTTCTTCCGCTCCCGCAGCCCGAGTCGGGGTCGGTCGGCGGGGGAGTAGGGGGAACGTGCGGCGGTCATGCGGGTCATTGTCCGGCATCGGTCCCGGACGTGACCATCTGCGGGGTGTCCCCCGGCGCGGCCGCCGCGGCGGCCGCGATGCCCGGCGGGAACGCGGCGGCCGGCAGGCCGAGACGAGGTGGTGTGACAGTCGCCATGAAATGAGGGTGACTTTCATGTGCATGGCACTGCCAATAGGGATCCGGTGTCAGGAAGCGCGAAAACGGCCACGACTCGGGCGAGTCGTGGCCGGAAGGGGGACGTGGGGTGTGGCTATCCGTGCTGGTACGCCACCAGCGAGATGCAGACGTAGTGCACGACGAAGGCGGCGAGAGTGAAGGAGTGGAAGACCTCGTGGAAGCCGAACCAGCGCGGTGACGGGTTCGGGCGCTTGATGCCGTAGATCACGCCCCCGGCGCTGTAGAGCAGGCCGCCGACGATGACCAGGACCAGGACGGCGATGCCGCCCGTGTGCAGGAAGTCGGGCAGGAAGAAGACGGCCGCCCAGCCCATGGCGATGTAGCAGGGCGTGTAGAGCCAGCGTGGGGCGCCGACCCAGAAGACGCGGAAGACGATGCCGGCCGCCGCCGCGGCCCAGATGCCCCACAGCAGCCACTGGCCCTTCGCGCCGGGCAGGAGCAGCAGGGTCAGCGGGGTGTAGGTGCCCGCGATGATCAGGAAGATGTTGGCGTGGTCCAGGCGGCGCAGGACGCCGTCCATGCGGGGGCTCCAGTTGCCCCGGTGGTACAGCGCGCTGACGCCGAAGAGGAGGCAGGCGGTCAGGGCGTAGATGCCGCAGGCGATGCGCCCTCTGGTCGAGTCGGCGAGCGCGGTGAGTACGAGGCCAGCGATGAGTACGGCCGGAAACATGCCGAGGTGCAGCCAGCCGCGGAGCCTGGGCTTGACCGGGTGCGGCAAGGGGAGCGCGACGGGACCGCGGCCGGCGGCCGGCGAGTCCGTGGGCGCGTCGGGGGCGGACGCAGTCATGGGCCGCATGGTACCCACGGCGCCGTAAATCGTGTATCAGCGCGGTGCCTCAGGTCGACTGAACGCAAAAAGACCTTCAGGTGTCGCAAACCAGGATGTAAAGGGAACGCAAACAGCCCTGGAAACCGTGGTCTTCCTCACGTCGCTCACTTGTGACGTCCCCTGGACAGATGGGCATTCGCGTCGGATGATCAAATGAGTGCAGTCGGCACCGGATGAGCATCAGAGAAGCGTCCGGGTCGCAGCCCCCACGGGGCAACAAGGACAAAATCCCTCATTTAGGAGCAACCGTGGCGCGCGACAACTCGGCTTCCAGCGTTCCCACCGACCATCAGGAACTGATCTCGTGGGTCAACGAGATCGCCGAACTGACGCAGCCGGACAACGTGGTCTGGTGTGACGGATCCGAGGCCGAGTACGAGCGCCTCTGCGAAGAGCTCGTGGCCAAGGGCACCTTCAAGAAGCTCGACCCGATCAAGCGCCCGCACTCCTACTACGCCGCCTCCGACCCGACCGACGTCGCGCGCGTCGAGGACCGCACCTTCATCTGCTCCGAGAAGGAGGAGGACGCCGGCCCGACCAACCACTGGAAGGCCCCCGCCGAGATGCGGGAGATCTTCGCCGGTGAGAAGGGCCTGTTCCGGGGCTCGATGCGGGGCCGCACGATGTACGTCGTCCCGTTCTGCATGGGCCCGCTCGGCTCCCCGCTGGCCGCGCTGGGCGTGGAGATCACCGACTCCGCCTACGTCGCCGTCTCCATGCGCACGATGACGCGCATGGGCCAGGCCGTCCTGGACGAGCTGGGCGACGAGGGCTTCTTCGTCAAGGCCGTCCACACGCTGGGCGCCCCCCTGGAGGAGGGCCAGGAGGACGTCCCGTGGCCGTGCAACCGGACCAAGTACATCTCGCACTTCCCGGAGAGCCGCGAGATCTGGTCCTACGGCTCCGGTTACGGCGGCAACGCCCTGCTCGGCAAGAAGTGCTACGCGCTGCGCATCGCCTCCGTCATGGCGCGGGACGAGGGCTGGCTCGCCGAGCACATGCTGATCCTCAAGCTGACCCCGCCGCAGGGTGAGGCCAAGTACGTCGCCGCCGCCTTCCCGAGCGCCTGCGGCAAGACGAACCTCGCCATGCTGGAGCCCACGATCTCCGGCTGGACGGTGGAGACCATCGGCGACGACATCGCCTGGATGCGGTTCGGCGAGGACGGCCGGCTGTACGCGATCAACCCCGAGGCCGGCTTCTTCGGCGTCGCGCCCGGCACCGGTGAGCACACCAACGCCAACGCGATGAAGACCCTGTGGGGCAACGCGGTCTTCACCAACGTCGCGCTCACCGACGACGGTGACGTGTGGTGGGAGGGCATGACCGAGGAGTCCCCGGCCCACCTGACCGACTGGAAGGGCAACGACTGGACGCCGGCGTCCGAGACGCCCGCCGCCCACCCCAACGCCCGCTTCACCGTGCCGGCCTCGCAGTGCCCGATCATCGCGCCCGAGTGGGAGGACCCCAAGGGCGTGCCGATCTCGGCGATCCTCTTCGGCGGCCGGCGCGCCACCGCGGTGCCGCTGGTGACGGAGTCCTTCGACTGGAACCACGGCGTCTTCCTCGGCGCCAACGTGGCCTCCGAGAAGACCGCCGCGGCCGAGGGCAAGGTCGGCGAGCTGCGCCGCGACCCGTTCGCGATGCTGCCGTTCTGCGGCTACAACATGGGCGACTACATGGCCCACTGGGTCAAGGTCGGCCAGTCCGCGGACGCGGCCAAGCTGCCGAAGATCTACTACGTCAACTGGTTCCGCAAGAACGACGAGGGCAAGTTCGTCTGGCCCGGCTTCGGCGAGAACTCCCGCGTCCTGAAGTGGATCGTGGAGCGGCTGGAGGGCAAGGCCGAGGGTGTCGAGACCCCGATCGGCATCCTGCCGACCAAGGAGGCGCTGGACACCGACGGCCTCGAACTGTCCCCGTCCGACCTCGACTTCCTGCTCACGGTCGACAAGGAGGTCTGGCGCGAGGAGGCCGCGCTGGTCCCCGCGCACCTGGAGACCTTCGGTGACCACACCCCGAAGGAGCTGTGGGACCAGTACCGCGCCCTGGTGGAGCGCCTGGGCTGAGCGCCCGCCCAAGACTCCACGGCCGGCCGGGGTGTGCCCTGACCAGCGATCGTCACGACCGGCCGTGGAACACACCCGAGGGCCCCGCACAACGGCGTGCGGGGCCCCTCGCCTTCACGGTGCGTGGGGTGATCGGATCGGAGAAGGCCGACTTCTTCGCCGCTCCCGATGTGGTGCCGGCCGCCGTCGTCGCGGGCCGGCAAGGAGAGGACAAGGGCACGGCAACGTCTGATCGCCGTCGCGGCGGCTTCAGGGGACCGGAAGCCTGTGGTTGCCGCTCACCCTTCCTCCGCCGCGACGGTGCTCAGCCCCCGCCCACCCGACCGGCGCTCCGCACGGCGCCCGGCCAGGAACGGGCCGGCGACCTGCCCGACGAAACGCACCGCTGCCGAGAAGCCGGTTCGAAGCCGGGCGCGGCGTATGGCGCCCGGTCCGCGCGTCGCTGCGGGTGCACGCGGACCGGGGCCGACAAAGGGACCCCTGGACGGGGTCATCGGGCCGGGCTGAGTTCCTTCGGCCCGGCCGGGGCGGCGGCGCTGTGGGCGTCCATCCGCTCGGCGGCGAGGATCGCCACCGCCGTGTCCGCGCGCGAGGCCGCGACCACGAGCGCCCGTCCGGCGAGCGTGTGCGCCCGCCGGTGCAGCGCGGCCGGCTCACCCGCCGCGGTCGGCGCGGCACGCAGCGGCGTACGCCCTCCCCGCAGCCGGGCCACCTGGGCCGCCAGGCGCTCGGCGGCCGTGTCCAGGTCGGCGGACGGGGTCAGGGCGCGAAGTTCGTCGGTGACCGCGAGCAGCGCGGCGAGGTGCCCGGCGAGCTGGATGTCCAGCTCCTCCTCGCGCGACCGGTGGGGGAAGTCGGAGGTGCTGCCGGCCCTCGTGCTGTGGACCGACTTGGTGCGGATCGGTTCGTACATGGGGACGGCCTCCTGTGCTCTGACAGGAAACCATCTTAGCTTGGATTTCGTCTAAAGTTGAGTCGGGTCACGGAACGAAGCCCCCTCGGCTACGGCTGGCCGTATCCGTCCAGGAAGTTCCCGATCCTGGTCACGGCGTCCCGCAGATCGCCGACCGAGGGCAGGGTCACCACGCGGAAGTGATCCGGCTCGGGCCAGTTGAAGCCGGTGCCCTGGACGACCATGATCTTCTCCCGGCGCAGCAGATCGAGGACCATCCGGCGGTCGTCCTTGATCTTGAAGACCTGCGGGTCCAGGCGCGGGAAGAGGTACAGCGCGCCCTTCGGCCGTACGCACGTCACGCCCGGGATCTGCGTCAGCAGTTCGTAGGCGGTGTCCAGCTGCTCCTTCAGACGCCCGCCCGGCAGCACCAGGTCGTTGATCGACTGCCGGCCGCTGAGCGCGGCGACCACCCCGTGCTGGCCCGGCATGTTGGCGCACAGCCGCATGTTCGCCAGGATCGTCAGGCCCTCGATGTAGGAGTCGGCGTGCGCGCGCGGGCCGGAGATCGACATCCAGCCGACGCGGTAGCCGGCCACCCGGTACGCCTTCGACATGCCGTTGAAGGTGAGGGTGAGCAGGTCCGGGGCGATCTTCGCGGTCGGGGTGTGTGTGGCGCCGTCGTAGAGGATCTTGTCGTAGATCTCGTCGGAGCAGACGAGCAGGTTGTGCCGGCGGGCGATGTCCGTCAGTCCCTTGAGCACGGCCTCGTCGTACACCGCGCCCGTGGGGTTGTTCGGGTTGATGATGACGATGGCCTTGGTGCGGTCGGTGACCTTGCGCTCGATGTCGGCGAGGTCGGGCATCCAGTCCGACTGCTCGTCGCAGCGGTAGTGGACGGCGGTGCCGCCGGACAGGGACACGGCGGCGGTCCACAGCGGGTAGTCCGGCGCCGGTACGAGCACCTCGTCCCCGTCGTCCAGAAGCCCCTGCATGGCCATCACGATCAGCTCGGAGACGCCGTTGCCGATGAAGACGTGTTCGACGTCCGTCTCGATGCCGATGGTCTGGTTGTGCATGACGACCGCGCGCCGGGCGGCCAGCAGTCCCTTCGCATCGCCGTAGCCGTGCGCCGTGGAGACGTTCCGGAGGATGTCCTCGAGGATCTCCGGCGGGCACTCGAAGCCGAAGGCGGCCGGGTTGCCGGTGTTGAGCTTGAGGATGCGGTGCCCCGCCGCCTCCAGCCGCATGGCCTCCTCGAGAACCGGGCCCCGGATCTCGTAACAGACGTTGGCGAGCTTGGTCGACTGGATCACCTGCATGACGTGAGCTTACGGCTCGGTAATGCCTCATGGGTCGTGTTTTCCGCCACGTGAGACACGGAGGTTTGCCCGGATATCGCCCTCGGCTGTCTCAGGAACCGCTTGCGTCCCTACAATCCGCTGGCATGTCCACGGAACGGGAGTATGAGGCGGAGGCGTTCGGCAGCCGTGCGACGAGCGGCGCGCCCGGTGTCCGGCCGAGCGTGTACCTCCCGCAGCAGGCTCCGGCCCCCGCCTACGACGAGTACGCCGACCCGGCCGCCGCGCACGGCTGGCAGGACGGGTACGACGAGACGCGCGAGCTGCCCGCGCAGCCCGCGCCGCCGGAGCCCGGCGCGGGACGGGCCGCGCGCCGGCGTGCCCAGCGGCGCGGCGGCGACCGCCGCCGGCTGGCGGTCGTCGCGGGCGCCCTCGGCGTGGCCGGGGCCGTCGCGGTGATCGCCGCCCTGGCCGGATCGGGTTCCTCGGACGGGTCCCGCCCCGCGGACGGCGGCCGGGTCGCCGACGGCCCCGCCACCGACGACGGCGGCGGCACGGTCCCGGCCACGACGGCCCCGGCCACCGCCGCCCGCTCCGCCCGTTCCACCGCACCCGCTCCCTCCGGCACGGCGGCCGTGGCGGCCGGTCTCCCGTCCGACAGCCCGGCCGCGAGCGCCGACGCCGTCGACCCGAGCGGCAGTCCGGCGGCTTCGGTCTCGGCCAGTCCCACGCCCGCGGAGTCGTCCGTCAGCCCGACGGCGTCGGACTCCGCCGCCGTCCCCAGCCGGGGCCACGGCCATGGCGCGACGAAACGCCCGCGCTGACCGGAGGCCGGACCGCGCGGCCGGCTCCGCCGCGGCAACGGCGTGCGGGGTCAAGGCAGTTGACCGCCCTCTGACGGTGGCTCGTCGCCGGACGGGCGCAGACCGAGGGCGGGCGGCCCCTGCCGCCCGGCCCGGCCGCGAGGTACTGCCCTCGCTCACGCCGTTCCCGCACAGGGAAACCCCTATGGCCTGACGCGGCTCCTTGTCCCCGTCCCCCTCAGCCGCTGACAATGCGCATGACAACCGCATGGGCGACCGGACAACCTCCGGTCGCCCACGTCGTAAGAGGGGACCCCCACATGAACAAGCCTCTCCTTGCCGCCCTCTCCTCCCTGGCGATAGCCGGGCTGGGCGCGACCCCGGCGATCGCCGCCCCGCACACGGCCGCGAAGACCACCGCCCCGCACTCCGCCCCGGCCGTCAAGGCCACCGTCGACTTCGCCGGCACCGTCTCGCTCAGCAACTGCTCCGGCTCCGTCATCCGCTTCCCCGGCTCCGCCGACAGCGACCCCGCCCTCGTGCTGACCAACGGCCACTGCCTGGAGACCGGCTTCCCGGACCCGGGCGAGGTCATCACCGGCCAGTCCTCCAGCCGCTCCTTCGGCCTGCTGAACTCCGCCGGCACCAGGATCGCCACCCTGCGCGCCAACCAGATCGTGTACTCGACCATGACCGACACGGACGTCGCGATCTACCGCACCACCACCACGTACGCGGCGATCAAGAGCTCCTACGGCATCAGCCCGCTCACCGTGCAGGACACGCACCCGACGGCCGGCACCGCCATCAAGGTGGTCTCCGGCTATTGGAAGCGCATCTACAGCTGCAACATCGACGGCTTCGTGTACCGGCTGAAGGAGGGCGCCTGGACCTGGAAGGACTCCGTCCGTTACACCTCCGCCTGCAACACCATCGGCGGCACCTCCGGCTCCCCGGTCGTCGACACCACCACCGGCAAGGTCGTCGCCGTGAACAACACCGGTAACGAGGACGGTGAGCGGTGCACGGAGAACAACCCGTGCGAGGTCGACGCGAGCGGCACCGTCACCGTCCGCCAGGGCATCAACTACGGCCAGGAGACCTACACCATCCCCGCCTGCTTCACCACCGGCAACAAGCTCAACCTCAGCGCCTCCGGCTGCACCCTGCCCAAGCCCTGAGCCGGCCGGGCCGGGCGGTCACACCGGGGTACGACGGACCGCCCGCCCCGCCAGCACGTCCGTCCGCTTGCCGTCCTCGATGACGAACCGGCCGTCGACCAGCACATACGGGATCCCGGCCGGCAGCGCCCGGGGCGCGGCGAAGGTGGCGCCGGGCGCGACCGTCTCCGGGTCGAACAGGACCAGGTCGGCCCGGTACCCCTCGCGCACCAGCCCCCGGTCCGGCAGCCGCAGCCGGGCCGCGGGCCGCGAGGTGAGACGGGCCACGCACTCCTCCAGCGTCAGCACCCCCGACTCCCGCACATAGTGGCCGAGATAGCGCGGAAAGGTGCCGTACGCGCGCGGGTGCGGCTTGCTGCCCCGCAGGATGCCGTCCGAGCCGCCGGTGTGCGCGCGGTGCCGCATGATCGCGCGGACGTTCTCCTCGTGGCCGACGTGGTGGAGGATCGTCGTACCGAGCCGGTCCCGTACCAGGAGGCGTCGGGCGGTGACCCAGGGGGCCTCGCCGCGCACCTCCGCCGCGTCCCGGACCGTACGGCCCACGCACTCGGCCAGCGCCGGATCGGTCACCCCGGAGACCTCGATCGTCTCCCACTCCACCGGCACGCCGTGGCAGCCGTCCGAGCCGGTCACCTCCAGGTCGTGCCGGATGCGCTCGGCCGTCTCCGGGTCGGTCAGCCGGGCCAGGACCTTCTCCGGCCCGCCCTCGCTCGCCCAGCTCGGCAGCAGCGCGGCGAGGGTGGTGCAGCCGGGCGTGTAGGGATAGGTGTCCAGCGTGATGTCCGCGCCCGCCTCCAGGGCCCGGTCGAGCAGGGCCAGCAGCTCTGGCGCCCGGCCCTTGTTCACCCCGAAGTTCATCGTCGCGTGGGCCAGGTGCAGCGGGCAGCCCGCCTCCCGGGACAGGGCCACCATCTCGGCATACGCCTCCAGGGCGCCGGCGCCGTAGGAGCGGTGGTGCGGGCAGTAGTAGCCGCCGTAGGACGCCACCACCCGGCACAGCTCGGTCAGCTCCGCGTCCCTGGCGTACATGCCGGGGGTGTACGTCAGCCCGGAGGACATGCCCACCGCGCCCTGTTCCAGCCCCTCGGCCACCAACTCCCGCATCCGGTCCAGCTCCCCGGCCGTGGCCTCGCGGTCCTCCCAGCCGACCACGAGGGCCCGGACCGTGCCCTGCGGGATCAGGTAGGCCGCGTTCACGGCGATGCCCCGATCGAGCCGGTCGAGGTACTCGCCGACGGTCCGCCAGTCGAAGTCGACGTCGTCGCCGTACCCGTTCCAGCCGGTGATCGCCCGGCGCACCTCCTCCAGCGTGCGCTCGTCCACCGGCGCGTACGACAGCCCGTCCTGGCCCAGCACCTCCAGCGTGACCCCCTGTGCGGCCTTCGCACTGTGGTCGGGGTCGCGCAGCAGGGCCAGGTCCGAGTGGGCGTGCATGTCGATGAAGCCGGGGGAGAGGACCAGGCCCTCCGCGTCCAGCTCGCGCCGGGCGCGCGGCCGTTGGCAGCCCGCCGCGGCGGCCTCCTTGACGATCGAGACGATCCGCCCGCCGTCGATGACGACGTCGGCGCGGTAGGAGTCCGCCCCGCTGCCGTCGACGACGTCCGCGTCCCGGATGACGAGCTGCTCCACGCGGGCCTCCTAGAAGAACGTACGGATGTAGTCGACGACCGTCCCGTCCGCCTCGGCCACCGGGATCAGCTGCCACTTGTCGAAGACCGTGCACGGGTGGGACAGGCCGAAGCCGATCCAGTCGCCGACCTCGACATCGGCGCCGGGGCCGGTGCGCAGCCACAGGTGCTGGTCGGACAGGGCGGTCACCTCGACGTCCGCCGCCGAACGCTCGGTGCCGTTCCGGCGTACCACGTGCGCCACCGGATGGTCGAGGTCGTAGGCGGCGTCCCGCTTGCCCGCATTGACGAAGGCCTCCGTCGCGGACGGCCGGGACACCACCTGGGCCCACAGCCGGAACGCGGGCTCCAGCGCGCCCTCCTCGGGCACCCGGTTGAACGGGGTCAGCCTGTCGTAGTGCAGGTCGTCGTGCGAGACGTAGGCGCCGGAGCGCAGCAGCTTCAGCACCGGGAGCGAGAGTGCGGGGATGCCGGCGAACACGTCGGCGACCGCGTCGAACCACTCGCTGCCGCCGGCGCTCACCACGATGTCGCTCGCCTCGGCGAAGCGCCCGGCCCGGTCGAGCTCCACGGCGAGGCCGACCAGGCGCCGAAGCCACTCCCGCACCCGCTCCGGGGAGGCGCCCGGCACCTGGGCCTCGTATCCCGCCACACCGACGAGCCGGAGCGTCCGTGTGCCGGCCACGGCCCCGGCCACGGCCAGGGCCTCCGCCTCCGTGCGCACACCGGTCCGGGCCCCTTCGCCCGCCCCCAGTTCGATCACGACGTCCACGGGCCGGGCGGCGTCCCGCAGGGCCGCGTCCATCAGCTCCACCCCGCGCACCGAGTCGACGTAGCAGACGAGACGGAACTCCGGGTCGGCGGCCAGCTCGCCGGCGATCCAGCGCAGGGCGGAGGCGTCCACCAGCTCGTTGGCGAGGAAGATCCGCTGGATGCCGAACGCCCTGGCGACCCGCACCTGGTGGGGCACCGCCAGCGTGATCCCCCAGGCGCCGTGCTCGATCTGCCGGCGGAAGAGCTGCGGGGCCATGGAGGTCTTGCCGTGCGGGGCGAAGGCCAGGCCGTGCCGGGCGGTGTACGTCTCCATCAGCGCGAGGTTGTGCTCCAGGCGCTCGGCGGACAGGGCGAGGACGGGCGTGGTGAAGCCGTCGCCGTCCCGGAAGAGGTTGCGGCGCTGGGCGGCCAGCTCGGCGACGGTGAGGCCGTCGGCGTCCGGGGGGAGGCCCTTGAAGCGGTGGTCGACACGTTCCTCGGCCAGGCGGGCGAGACGTGCCGCGGCCTGGCGGGCCAGCGCTTCGGTGCTCATGGAGCCCCTCTCTCGGCTGTTGCGCTATATGCAACGGCCATTGCATGCAGTGCTTACTGGTGTCTAGCATCTTGCCGAACACCGGGTCAACGAAAGCCGCCACCCGGCCCTCGACAGGAGCCATCATCGACGACGCTGCTTACGCCTCGGTCGTTGCGCACACCGGGAACGTCATGGACGTGGTGACGCTCGGCGAGGCCATGGTCACCTTCCTGCCCGGCCGCCCCGGCCACCTCGCCGACGTGCCTTCCTTCCACCGGTCCATCGGCGGCGCCGAGTCCAACGTGGCCTGCGCCCTGGCCGCCTTCGGCCACACGGCACGCTGGGTCGGCCGGGTCGGCGCGGACGGCTTCGGCGACCATCTGGTGGAGCGGATCGGCGGGTACGGGGTCGACGTGTCCGCCGTGCGCCGGGACCCGGGCCGCCCGACCGGCCTCTACTTCCGCACGGCCGGCGACCGCGGCACGGACGCGCACGAGGTGGCGTACTACCGGGCGGGGTCGGCGGCCTCCGCCATGGCCGTGGACAACGTCGACCTGGCGGCGGTGCGGGCCGGGCGGGTGCTGCATCTCTCCGGGATCACGGCGGCGCTGTCCGGCGACTGCCTGGAGCTGATGCGCGAACTGACGGCACGCCGGTCCGGCCGCCCGCTGATCTCCTTCGACGTCAACCACCGGCCCGCGCTGTGGCCGGACGCCGACGGGCCCCGCGTGCTGCTGGAGCTGGCGCGGGGTGCCGACATCGTGTTCGTCGGCGCCGACGAGGCACGTCGGGCCTGGGGGCTGCACGGCAGCCGGGCGGTCCTGGAGGCGCTGCCGGAGCCGGAAACGGTCGTCGTCAAACAGGGCAGGGGCGGAGCGACCGTCTTCCACCGGCACACCGAAGGCACCGAGGATGCCGAAGGCACCGAGGACGCCGGCGGCACCGCGACCTTCGTCCGGGCCCCGCACGTGGACGTCGTCGCCCATGTCGGCGCGGGAGACGCCTTCGCCGCCGGCTTCCTCTCCGCCACCCTCCGCGGCCTTCCCCCGAAGACCCGCGTCCGGTACGGCCACCTCTTCGCCGCCGCCGCCCTCACCACCCCCGGCGACCTCGCCGCACCCCCCGCCCGCGGCCACGCCGACCGCCTCGCCGCCCTGGACGACCACGCATGGGGGAGACTTCGTCTCGGCCCCGGCTGGACACAGGCCGATCGGGCCCCGGAGGAGGCGAACACCCCATGAGTCAGACCGTCGACCGCGCCCTGAGCATCCTGCCGCTGCTCGCCGAGGGCCCCGCCGACCTCGGGCAGGTCGCCGACCGGCTGGGCGTGCACAAGTCCACCGCTCTCCGCCTCCTGCGCACCCTGCACGAACACGGCTTGGTCTACCGCCAGTCCGACCAGCGCTACCGGCTCGGCGCCCGTCTCTTCGCCCTCGCCCAGGAGGCGATGGAGAACCTGGACATCCGCGAGATCGCCCACCCCCACCTCGTCCGGCTCAACGAACAGTGCGGACACACCGTCCACCTCGCCGTCCACGAGGAGAACGAGGTGCTGTACATCGACAAGGTGGAGAGCCGCTATCCGGTCCGCATGTACTCGCGGATCGGCAAGCCCGTGGCCATCACCGTGGCGGCCGTGGCCAAGCTGCTCCTCGCCGACCTGCCCGGACCCGAGCGCCGCGCCCTCGCCGAGCAGCTCGACTATCCCGCGTACACGGCCCGTTCGACCCCGAACGCCGAGGCCTTCCTGAAGGAACTCGCCACGGTGCGCGAACAGGGCTGGGCCACCGACCTCGGTGGCCACGAGGAGTCCGTCAACTGCGTCGCCGCCCCCGTCCGCGGTGCCGACGGCCGGGTGGTCGCCGCGATGTCGGTGTCCGCGCCGAACGTGGTCGTCACCGCCGAGGAACTCCTCACCCTGCTCCCGCTGGTGCGCCGTACGGCGGACGCGATCAGCGGCGAGTACTCCGGCAGAACACCCGTAGCAGACCATCGGTAAGGAATCCGTATGACGGAAAAGATCGCGCTCACGCCGAAGACCCACACCGCTCCGCCCGCGAAGTTCTCGCACGGCGTGCGGAAGGGCAACATCCTCCAGGTCGCCGGCCAGGTCGGCTTCCTGCCGGCGGCGGAGGGAAAGCCTCCGACGCCCGCCGGCCCGACCCTGCGCGAGCAGACCCTCCAGACCCTCGCCAACGTCAAGGCGGTCCTGGAGGAAGGCGGAGCGAGCTGGGACGACGTGATGATGATCCGTGTCTACCTCACGGACGTGGACCACTTCGCCGAGATGAACGAGATCTACAACGCCTACTTCGAGGAGCAGGGCCTCACCCAGCCGCCCGCCGCCCGCACGACGGTCTACGTCGGTCTGCCGGCCGGCCTGCTCATCGAGATCGACGCGCTCGCCGTCCTGGGCTGACCGACGCCCTCGCCGTACCGGGCCGACGGCACCTCACGCGTGTTCCTGCGCCGACCGGTTCTCGTGAGCTGACCGGTTCTCGTGAGCTGACTGGTTCCGGCACAGGGAAGTCGTCCATACTGCCGCCGTGGAGCAGCGCATAGGATCGAGCAGCAAGCCGGTGAAGGCCGAGCCGTTGAAGACCGAGCCCGTGACGGGCGCCGGTTTCGACCCGGCCTTCATCCCGGGCATCACGGGTCCGACACCGGGGGAGCCGGTCACGAAGGAGCCGGAGGCCGCGGTGACGAAGGCCGAGAAGCCCGCATCCGAGGAGGCGGCGCCGAAGGACCCGACGCCGGAGGAACCGGTGGCCGGCGACGCGGCCGCCGAGGCGCGGGCGGACGACGACGAGACCGCCGAGGACGGCCCGGTCTTCGAGGCGTCCGACCGCCGGGCGCGGATAGTCGCCGACCGCAGGGGCGTCCGCCTCAGCCTGGACGAGGAGGCCTGCGAGTTCCGCTGGGACGAGATCGCCGCGGTCGAGACGGAGTCCCCGCGCTTCGGCAAGCGGTACACGATCACCGTGCACACCCCTGACCGCCGCTGGTTCCCGATCGAGATCGAGGCGACGGCCAGGGCGCGCTTCAAGGAGTGGGACGAGCAGCTGGACGCGGTGCTCGACGCCTACTTCGAGGAGGCGTAGCCGCTAACCGCAGTACTGGTCGGCCTTGCCGATCGACCGGTACATGCAGTCCGCGTTCTCCAGCAGCTGCAGCACAGCGTCCCTGTTCCGGGAGGTCTCCCGCTCGATGACTTCATCGGGCGGGTAGAACCCCCCGTTCCCGCTCGACGCCGGATACATCTCGAAGGTGTAGTCGAAGATCTTGTGCACACCCCAGAGATAGTCGTCGATGGAACCGTCGGTGATGTACAGATCACTGGACTGCTCCGGGGTGTACCCGTTGCTCGCGGCCATCTTCCGCCCCACCGCCTTGAACGCGGCGGCGTCGTCCGCGGTCATGCCGGTGGCGGTGTCCGCGTAGGTGTACCCGAACGGCCACAACACCAGCTCGCTGTAGGTGTGGAAGTCGATTCCCGCCTTGATCTGCTGCCTGCCCCCGACGACCCGGCTGCGCACGAAGTCGGAGACCACCTTCACCTCGGGCGCGGACTCGGCGGCGGTCCCGCGGTAGGTCTCCGAGGACGTGGACCCGGACGACCCGCCGCAGCAGCCCCACTTGTAGTTCCAGTTCCGGTTCAGGTCGGTCCCGACGTACGACGAGCCGGAGTTGGGCTGCCGGTTCTTCCGCCACGACCGGTACGACCCGCTGGCGATGTCGTACTCCCCGCCGTCCGGGTTCAGATCCGGGACGATCCATATCTCCCGGCTGTTGACGACGTTCGTGACGCGCGCGTCGGATCCGTACCCCGCGCCGAGTTCCCGTAGCAGGTAGAGGGCCATCTCCACGGTCAGATGCTCACGCGCGTGCTGGTGGGCGGTGAACAGCACCTCCGGCTCGTCCTCGTCGGTGCCCACGTTGTCGCTCACCTTGATGGCGACGATGTCCCGGCCCTGGTACGACTTCCCGATCACCCGCTTGCTCATGATGTTCGGGTATGCGGCCAGCCGCTGGTCGATCTCGGCGTTCATCTCGGCGTAGTTGTGGTACTTCGAGTCGGTGCCGGGGAAGTCGTACAGCCGCGCACCGGAGCGTTGCGGCGCGGCGCCCAGCGGGCTGACGTCGTACCCCAGTCGGCGCAGCGTGCGGATCTGCTCCGCCCGCCCGGAGACGACGACGGTCTCCTCGTCGGCTTCGTCGACGCTGACGCCGGCCGCCTGGATGGCCGTACGCGTCACGGGGTTCGTGCTCTGGTGGATCTCGTACTGGCGGATCTCGTCGTCGCCGGGCGCGACTCTTCGGACGCTGTCGGCGGTGGCCTGGCCGACGGTGGCCGAGACGGGGGCGGTCAGGGCGAGGGCCAGGAGCGCACCGAGGGTGGCGGTACGTCTGCTGCCGCGCGCGCCGGAGCCGCGGATGCGAAGTCGCATGAACTCTCCTAGGGGTGGAGGTGGGGGTGTTCCAGTGCGACGTGCGGGTGCGGACCCGACGGGGCCTGCGGTGGGGCATCCCTGTGGGTCCGCTGTGCGGGTTGGCGCTCATGGTGAGACGTTGGCATGATCAGGTCAAGCCTTGCGGGGATGATGGCGCGAACCGTGTCCCTCACCGGAACGGAACGGTGCGCCACGGGCTCTTGGGGTCGGACATCAGAACCCGGTGGACGTCGACCATGTCCGTGTACCAGGTGCCGAACTCCTCGTCGTCGAAGTGCAGACAGCGTCCCAAGATGTACCCGGCGGCGAAGTCCTGCCAGGACTTGTAGGACCGCGCGGAGGCCCGCCCGGCCTCGATCACGGCGGACTCCGCCTCCGTCAGCGAGCAGTAGCGGGCGCCCAGCCCCCAGCGGGCCATGCCGGAGGCCCGCCCGAAGTTCCAGGCGTCCACGGAGCCGACGAACCGGTTTTCGTCGAGGATGCCGTCGGCCCGGAAACGCGCCTCGTACCGGGTGATGCGCCCCACGAGATGCTGAACGCCCTTGATCCGGGCCTCGATCTCCGCCTCCGGGACCGTGGGCGTGGTGGTGACCCCGTCAGGGGTGAGGACGGTCTCGCCGCCCGCACGGGCCCGCAGCACCCGGGCGACCGCGTCACGCCAGTACGAGGTGTCGACGTGGCCGCCGAAGTCACGGGCGATGGTGCGGCGCAGGCTCAGGGCGAACTCCCAGACGGGATTGGCCCCGTCGGGGTCGAGCAGGGCCCGCTGCTGGTCCTGCCACTCCTCGCGGCTGGTGACACCCCACCACTCCCGGAGCAGCCGCCGCTCCGCCGGATACCCGTTGCCGTGGTACGCCATGGCGTTCCAGGCCAGTCCGTCGCGTACGAACAGCAGCGCGCCGCAGGCCAGCCCCCGCGCGACGGGCCCCTCCAGCGGACCGCCCACCCGGAGCGTGAGCACCCGCGCCCGGTCCAGCGGGGCGCTGGACCGTTCGGCGGCTTGTGCCCACACGGTGGAGTGCGGCGGCGCGGAGGGCAGGAACGCCTCGCACGGACTGCCCGGATCGACCACGATCATCGCCGGATCGCTCGGCGCCCACACCCGGGCGAACCAGCCGAGGCTCTGCCAGTCGAACACCCGGTACGGATCCGGCGCCGGCAGCATGCCCTCGGTGTACACCGCCCAGATCCGCCCGCCGGCGACCCGGGGATCGTGCCCGAACACGGGGTTGACCCGGTCCGGTTCGGCATCCGCCTTGTCACGGCGTATCTCGAAGTACAGGCGGCTGTCCGCGAGGGCGGCGAAATAGGCCGCCCAGTCCCCTCGCGACTTCGCCTCGTAGAGTGCCTGCTCGATCCGCGTCGGCGGGTTCCAGGCGGGCGGCGCGGCAGGCCCGAATCCGGCGGGCGGCGGACCGAACGACATGACGGAGCCCTTCTCAACTTGTGTACGTCTGAGACCACTTGAGGCGCCTGATCATGTTATGCGACCGTGAAGCGGCCGCTTCGAGGCGGTACACGCACACCGGCGCCGCCGGAAAGCCTGCTCCCCACCCGCTCCCCTCACCTGATCCGTGCCCCGTGACGGCACTGTCCGGAGTCGGTGACAAGCGAGGTCCGGGTAGTGCGCAACGGGTGGGGCGTTGTTACGGTCCGGATCCGGGTGCGGCCGGTCGGGCCGCCCGTGCACAAGGGGGACGTCCCACATGAACACGCATCGCCTCAGACCTGCCGTCATCGCATGCGCGGCCGTCGCACTGGCCGCGGCGCTCACCGGCTGCCAGGGGAACGACTCCGCCGCGGGAGCCGACGGCACGCCGAGCGCCGCCGCCACGGCGAGCGCGGCGCCCGGTACCTCCGGCGGCAAGGGCGGGGCCACGGCGAGCGCGGCGGCCACCGGCGGCGCCGCGTCGGGCGCGGGGAGCGCCGGCACGCCCGCCGGGAAGCCCGCGTCCAAGACCACCGGACCGGCCACCACCACGGCTCCGGCCGCCGACTGCGCCACCGAGGCGCCGGACCCGGACCACGCCGACCCGGACGAGATCGTCGTCAGCCGCGCCGAGGAACTCCCCGGCAGCACCGGAAAGGTGAATCTCGTCATCCGGCACGGGGCCTGGGGATGCCCCGGCAAGGACACCGACGGCAGGCCGTTCCTCACCGACGGCGAGGACAGCCGCTGGGCCATGGACCAGGCCGCGTACGTCACCGCCGCCAACCCCATCACCGACAGCAGCGAGAACCAGCGCATCGGCGTCCAGGAACTCATCGACTGGCTCGACGCCCACCCCGACGCCGGCCTGGTCTTCAGGTACGAGACGGGCGACGACGGGGCGATCCACAGCCTCCAGCAGGTGTACACGCCGTAGTCACCGCTGGGTCGTGAGGGGAGCTTTGTTACTGACGGGTTAACATGTGTTGGTAAAGACCAACCCAAGCTCCATCTGGGGGAACACATGACCAAGCGCTTTGCCGCCCTGGCCGTCTCCGCGGCCATCGCCGGAGGCCTCCTCGTCACGTCGATGCCCGCCCACGCCGCCACGTCGGCCGACCGGGGCGCGGTCCTGGTCAAGGCCTCCATCACGTGCAACAAGAGCGAGCTGCGCCATCAGATCGCCGCCCTCAAGGAGAAGGCCGCGAAGCTGAAGCAGCTGGGGGAGACCGCGGCGGCCAGGAAGGCCCTCAGCGACGCGACCGCCCTCGAGAGGAAGCTCGACGCGTGCATCCAGGCGGAGGACAACCAGAGCAAGCCGTTCCCCGGCTAGCGCTCCGATCTTTGCCACGTGGCGCCGCCCGCCCCGCTCCAGGGGTGGGACGGCGCCACACGCTTGTCCGGCACCACTGACACTGCTCAGCGCCTTGAGTCACCTGGCGGGAGGGAGCCCGAATTCCTCGGACGGTGATCCGAGAGGCGTGAGATGCCCTGTCTCGGACGACTTTGGATCAGTGTGCTGGCATCGGGATCTGCTGGAGATGTCGGATGATCAGCTCGAAATCGGAGAGTGCCGTGAGGCAGAATTCTTCGTCTTGGGTGTTGATGGAGTGGACGACGTCCGAGAAAGCAGGATTTTCGAGCCCCTGAGCTTCATGCAAAATCCGGCTCGGCAGCAGGACCCAGTTCCTCCTAGTCCTGTCGAGCTCCCACTCGAGTTGGGTGGGCACTTTACTCACGGCATTCTCGATGAACTCTGCGATACCTTCCTGGGGGGATGTGTAACGCCACCCCAGATAAGGAACTTGATGGTAGCCGTATACGTCGTTGTATTCTTTGGGCAGTGCAAACCAAGCCAGCTCGCCGAATCTGCTGAGGGCTTGCGCTGCCTCGGTGTTTCTGTTGAGCATGTGATCGATCCGTCTCACCAGAGGGGGCCGGAATACCCGCCGTTTGTGACGACGAGCTTCTTTCCCGGATTTGTTAGGCGGATGGCCCGCTCGTAGTCTCCGTATGGAATCGGATGCTTACTCATCGCAGGGTCGTACACGTACCGTCCGTCGGTGTAGACGTCATGGTATCGATAATCACTCAATACCTGTCCCATCTTCTCGGGGATGGTGATATCGCGGCCTCCGTGTGCTGTGAAGTTGATGATTTTACCCTGACCGCCCGTTTCGCGCAGGATATACTCGGCGATTTCTGAGCAGTCTACGTTTCCGCCGATTGGTGCCGACCTCATGGCGGTCGTTGCGGCTTCACTTGGAGGGTGATTCGGATTCGGTTCCCTGAAGTCAAAAGGCCCTCGTGACTCTTCCGCTTCGGGATAGTCCGGTGCGAGTCCGAGTGAATCGGAGTACGCCTGCGGGTTGAAGACGTACGTGGCGGGGTTGGGGGCCGGGGCAAGACCGAGGGGGTCCGCGCTGAGGTACCGCGCCGTCTCGGGGTCGTAGTGGCGGAAGTAGTTGTAGTGGAGGCCGGTTTCCGGGTCGTAGTACTGGCCCGGGAAACGTAGGGGCGTGTATGTCGTGCTGTCTGTCGCCCACGCCGTCGTTCCCCACAGGGTGCTGCGCGTTCGCCAGGCGATCTCGCCCTGTTCGTCGATGAGCTCGCTCGGGGTGCCGACCAAGTCCGTGACGATCGCGAAGAAGCGGGAGTCGATTTCCTGCTGTGGGGCTTCCGCCGGGGTGATGCGTTCCGTCTGGGAGAGCGGGCGCAGGCCCTGGTGGTCCCAGGTGAGGGTGACAGGGTGGGGGGCTTTGCAGTCGCGGATGGATATGTGGGTGTCCAGGTCGGCGACCTCCACGCAGGCGTCCTCCTGGCAACCTCCGGAGAAGGGCGACTTCTGCCAGGTTCCGGGGGCAGCATGCTCACAGCGCCTTCGCCAGCCCGTGGATGAAGGATCTTCCACTTCCCACCGGTAGCTGCCGTGGTGCTCCAGTGCGGGTAGATCCATGAACGGCGTCGGGAGCCGGCCTCGGTACTCCTCCCACCAGCCCTGTGTCCTGTCCGTCGCCATCGTGACCAGAGCCTCGACCAGAGCGGCATCCGTGCAGCAGTACTGAGCCGCGAGCCGCCGTGCACGTTCCTCGGTGCCCCCGGTCGGGTGCAGACTCAACCAGCGCCGACCCACGTCGTGCACGCGGTGCACGACGTGGGCCGGTGACTCTCGATCGCGTTACTCGAATTCGTGCGTGACGATCCAGTATTCGTCTTGTTCGACTGTGACTGCGCACAGTGCGCTGCCATCGAGGGAGAGGCAACAGAATTCCGGCCTGCCGATGGCGGTGCGGACGCGGGAGGGCAATCCCGTTTCTAGGGGCCTGGGGTCGCGCACGCGGAACCATCCCTGTCTGAGTGACCCCGCCCCCCACAGTATGATCAAGAATTCTCGGTCGTGCGAAGTGATCAGCGGGTAAGCCACTTCCTGCCAGCGCATATCGAGAATGCTTAGAGAGTTTCCCTTCTTCGCCACTGTGACAGCAGGTCGGACATTTCCGCCTGATACTCTGAGGGCGGCGATCTCGGGATGCAATGAGCCCGGGACCGGGGGTGCTTGCGAGACTTCTAGGCCGCACTTTCGAATCGTCGACTCCCAGTCAATCTCGCCGCCTTCGGTCATTTCATGTGTTCCTACCATGAGCCCCAGCCATGCTCGTAGAAGAAGTGATGATCGCCGCCAGGTTTGTCGATGGCGTCATACCGCTCCCAGGAATCCTTGTACCGGTAGAAGTCGCCAGGTGAGTTGTCCCAGCCGAAGTTTACTCCTGTTCTTGTCGGGTCGAGTTTAGGCTGCCCTGCATGGAAATGGGGTCCGGCCTTGTCAAACGTATGCTCCACAATGACACGAGACCCGCCTGGTGTCTCAAACTGCCGAAACCTTCCCAGGTGGGTGACGTTGTCGGAATAGAAATAGCCGGGCATGTGAGCCTGGTGTTTGACGTCCGTGACCACCCATTCCGCGTCAGGAATGGCCCCATAAGGTACCCCCGCCGCGTCAAAGGCTGCACGCTCAGCCTCTTCTCGTGTGGCGAAGGGATTTTCTTTTTCGCCCTTCGGGGGGCAATCAGGTGCGAGCCCGAGGGAGTCGGAGTACGTGATTGGGTTGTGGACGTATGTGCCCGGGTTCGGCGCTGGTCCAAGCCCGAGCGGGTCGGGACTGAGGTAGCGGGCGGTCTCGGGGTCGTAGTGGCGGAAGTAGTTGTAGTGGAGGCCGGTTTCCGGGTCGTAGTACTGGCCCGGGAAACGTAGGGGCGTGTATGTCGTGCTGTCTGTCGCCCACGCCGTCGTTCCCCACAGGGTGCTGCGCGTTCGCCAGGCGATCTCGCCCTGTTCGTCGATGAGCTCGCTCGGGGTGCCGACCAAGTCCGTGACGATCGCGAAGAAGCGGGAGTCGATTTCCTGCTGTGGGGCTTCCGCCGGGGTGATGCGTTCCGTCTGGGAGAGCGGGCGCAGGCCCTGGTGGTCCCAGGTGAGGGTGACAGGGTGGGGGAGGTCGGCGGATGTTGTCGTCTGTTCGCAGAGGGTGGTGCCGTCCCAGGTGAAGTCCACCCGCTCCACGACCCTTTCGCCGTCGTCCGCCAAACGGAGTTTTGCCGTGCGGCGGCCCAGGGGGTCGTATGTGTAGTGCCAGCGGGTGCCGTCGGGGGTCACGACTGACGTCAGGCGGTCTTCGGCGTCCCACTCGTAGCGCCAGGTGTCCGGCTTGCGGGACAGGCGGGTCTTCTGGCGGAGCGTGATGCGGCCCAGGGCGTCGTGTTCGTAGCGGACGTTGCCGGCTCGGGTGATGCGGGTGCCGGCGTACGTGCGTGGGCCTCTTGCCTCCCCGCCCGGGTGGTCGGACGGCCAGGACGCGTGGGTCTGGTTGCCTGCCTCGTCATAGGCGTAGCGCTCGGTCCAGTTCGCCGCGTGGACCGCCGTCACCCGCCCCGTCGCGTCGAGATCGAAGCGGCGGGTGCCGGACAGGTGGTCGTCTATGCCGGTCAGGTTGCCGTCGGCCCGGTAGGTGTATGTCCGGCGTTGGACCGTGCGGCCCTGCACTCCGGTCACCGACTGGGTTGTCAGGCGGCCCAGGGCGTCGAAGCTGTGCTGGAGGGCGATAGCGCCGCCGACATGCCGGGTCAGTTCGCGGCCCGCGTCGTCGTACGTGAAGTCGATGGCCCGGCCCGAGGCCACCATGGCCGTTCGGCGGCCCGCCGCGTCGTACGACCACGTTGTCTCGGCCCCGGTCGGGGTGGTGCGACCGGTGCGGCGGCCCAGCGCGTCGTAGGTGTATTTCACCGTGCGGCCGTTGACCGTCTCCGAGCGCAGGCGGCCGTAGCGGTCCCGCAGCAGCGTCAGTGTCGTTCCGTCCGGCCCCGTCGCTTGGGCCAGTCGACCGGTCAGGTCGTAGGCATAAGTGGTGACCTGGCCCGCCGCGTCCTGGCGCAGCACCTGGCCCAGCTCGTTGCGGTCGAAGGTCGTCACTTCGCCGAGGGCGTTCCTCCGTGAGACGAGGCGACCGACCGGATCGTACTCGTAGGCCAGCGTGCGGTCGTCGAAGTCCGTCTCCTGTACCAGGTGGCCGGCCGCATCGTACTCGTACGTCCACGTCAGGCCCTGCGGGTTGGTGACCTTCGTCAGGCGCAGTTCCGTGTCGTGGTCGAATTCGTAGCGGACGCCGTCCGGGCCGGTGCGGGCCGTCAGCTGGTCGAAGTGGGTGTACTCGAAGCGCGAGACGCCGCCGAGCGGGTCTGTGTGGCTCGTGCAGTTGCCCTCGCCGTCGTAGGTCCAGGTCTCCGTCGTGCCGTCGGGGGCCGTGCGGCGGGTCAGGTGGCCTTCGAGTGACCATTCCAGGCGGGTAGTGGCGCCGCTGGGATCCGTGATCGCGGTCGGCAAACCGAGAGCGTTCCGCTCATACCGTGTCGTGGCGCCCAGCGGGTCCGAGACCTCCACCGGGAGACCCGCCCGGTCACACACGACCGTCGTCGTATGGCCCAGGGGGTCCGTCACCGCTGTCAGGTGGCCGGCCTCTGTGTACGTGAAGCGGGTCGTCTGTCCTGCCGGGTCCGTGACAGATGTGCGGTTTCCCCGGTCGTCGTACGTCTGGCGGATCACCGTGCCGTCCGGACGCACCACCTTCAGCGGCAGACCCAGGTCGTCGTACTCCGCCCGCGCCTCGCGGCCGTCCGGGCGGATCACCCGGGTGAGGTTGCCGGCATCGTCGTACTCGAACGTCGTCGTGTGGCCCAGGGGGTCGGTCGTGGACAGCAGGCGGTTGTAGCGGTCTCGGCGGTAGTGGGACGTCGCGCCCAGTGGGTCGGTCTCCGCTACGACCTGCCACGCGTCGTTGACCAGGTAGCGGCGGGTACGGCCCTCGGCCGTCGTTGCCGTCGTCGTCCGCAGACCCGTCGTCGGGTCGGGGTCTGTGTAGGTCAGGCGGAGGGCCATGTGGCCTTCCGAGCCGCCCTCCGCTGTGCAGCGGTCCTGATCGTCGTACTCGTACGTGTAGCTGCGGTCGTTCGTATCCGTCCAGGAAGTGATGCGGCCCCGCTCGTCGTAGGTGAAGCGGAGCGGCAGGCCCGATGAGTTGATGACCTGCGTGAGGTTGCCGTCCGTGTAACCGAAGCGCTTCAGTTCCTCGCCGGTGGCGGTCAGGTGGTATGCCGTTACGCGGCCCGCTTCCGTTGTGATGCGGACGCCCTGGCCGGCGCTCGTGTACACGCCCAGGGGAGTGCCCTCGGGGTCGTATTCGAAGGTGGTCCAGTTGCCGTTGCGGTCGTCTATCTGTGCGAGGACCGCCAGGTCGGGGCCTCGGTCGGCGAAGTGCCAGGTGCGGCGGGTGTGAGGGTCTGTGATGGTGTAGCCGTCGTCCACCCGGTCCAGGGGGAGGCGGGGGCCGTGGCTGGGCAGGGTGGGCAGGCCGGGGGCGGGGTGGGGGTACGACAGGAGGAGGCCGTCCTCCCTGACGTAGACGACTCCCTCCGCGTCGATCTCCAGGCGCTGGTCCAGAGTGGAGGACCAGGACGGGCCGAACCAGCGGCCCAGGTGGTAGCCGGATTCCACCCGCCGGGTCAGGAGCAGGGGCAGTGCGCCGGGGAGGGCGACGTCCGTCTGCGGCAGGTACATCTTGCCGGTGGCGAGGTCGATGGGGTCGGTGTTCTTGCTCTCCACCGCTTCGTCGGTGCGGGAGGGCTGTTGGGGGTCCTCGTTCACCCGGTCCCGGGCCGACTTCCCGGTCGCGCCCTCCGCTCCGGCCCGCGCCTCGCGTTCCGCCGCGGCCTCCGCCGCCCGTCGGGTGAGCCCTGTCTCCGCCGCCTTCCGGGCGAGACCCGCTTCCACGCCGAGGCCGTCGGTGCCCAGGAACTGGGGGAGCATGCGTCCGCCGAACTCGGACGGGTCCTTGCGGAACTCGTCCCACATGGTCTTCGCGGTCCGCTCGGGGTGGGCGGCGGTGGAGGTCAGACCGGAGAGCGTCATGCTGACGTTCTGCATGTAGGCGGCCGGGTGGGTGAGGTTGTAGGGGTCCATGGGGTCCAGGCCGCGGACGAAGTTGACCAGCCCGGCCGTGCCCTTGGCGACACCACCCGCGAAGTGGGTGAGTTCGATGCCGGTGGACACGGCGCCGTCCCTCAAGTCACCCTTGAGACGGTTCAGCGGTGGGGGTTCGGCGGGGGCGTGGGCCAGGGCCGCCTTCACCTGGCTCTGCGCCTCGGAGGCGGCGGTGTTGCGCTGCTTGCGGGCCTCGGCCAGCTTGTGGTGGGCGGCCTGGACGTCGGCCTTGCCCGGATCGTGGAACTGCCCGGGCTTCGGGCCGGGATCCTCGCCCGCGTCCGCCTTGGCCTTGTACGACTCGACCTTCTCCTGGTGGGCGTCGAACGCGTCCTTGGACGCCTTCACGCCCTTCTTGTAAAGCGCTACGGCCTCCTTCGCCTGGCCCTGAGCCCACTTCACGGTGTCGGCGTACGACTCCAAGGCAGCAGCCGCCGTCCTGCACGCCTCCGCCGCATGCGCCCACTTGGTCGGGTGCACCCCGAACTTCTTGCGGAAGGCGTCACCGCCCTCCCCCTTCCAGCCGGAGGAGTCGACCTTCTTCAGCCCCTGGCCGACCTTGTCGAACGCGCCATGGAAGTCCCGCAGGTGCTTGGCGCTCTCGCGAATCTTCACCGGGCTGCCGTGGACGAGTTCGTTCGCCTCCTCGGTCTCGCCGAGCTGCTGCTCACCCGGGGTCGCGCCCAGGTCGGAGGCGACCCCGTCACCCCAGTCCTCCACCACGTCGGCCCACTTGTGCGCCCCGACATGGTCCAGGCCCTCGCCGATCTTGTCCGTGGTGTAGTCGACGGTCTCGCCGAGGAGCTTCTTGCCGCCGTCGACCAGCCGCTCGCCCCCGCTGAGCAGCGAGTTGGTGATGTCCCCGATCCCCATCAGCCCTCACCGCCCTGCTGCTCGGCGGCAGCCCTGGCGCGGGCCTCCGGGGAGGGGCCGAAGGTGTCGTCGAGGTACTCGGCGTACTCGGCGTCCGTCATACCGACGGTGTCAGCGCCCGGGCTCAACGGCCCCAGAACCCGTGAGGTCGCCATGTCCCGGCCGGCGTCCTTCCAGCCCTGCTTGCTGTTGGCCCACGCCTCCTCGAAGGACTCCTTGCTGTAGTCCACGTCCCCGCCGTACGCCCCGGACTCGGCGATCTCCCCCCAGCCCATCTTCTCCACGTCCTCCTCGGACGCGTACGGATTGCCGATGGCCGCGTTCTCCACGACCTTGACAGTGCCCTCGACGTACTTGTCGGTCTCGAAATACGTACCCGCCGCCAGACCCGTCTTCTCAGCGAACCCGTTGCCCTCGTTGATCAGCGACCGAACGCCCCACTCCCAGCGCTCACAGAACGACTTGAAATCCCCCGTAAGACCCTCGTGCCCCAGCTCCAGCCCGGACAGCGCGACCTCACCGAAGCCCCGCCCGGCCCCGGACGTGCCGAACCCGCCCAGCTCCTTCAACTCCCCCAGCGCATCGGTCAGGCCCTTGGCGATCAGGGCCAGCCCCTCCGTCGCCAGATCCTTGCCGCTGCCTTCGGTCACCTCTCGTCCCCCGTCTCGCCGTCGACATCCACCGCCACCTCGTCCGGCACGATCCCGCGCACCGGAGGAAAGACCGTCCCGTCCTCCCCGTCCGCGCAGTCCAGCGCCACCCCGCACGGCACCCCGGCCGCGGGTACCGCGGCATCCAGCAGGCGTGCGCCCAGCCACCGCTGGTACGCCCACTCCCGGTCGCCCTCCCTCCGCGCGAGCGCGAAACGCGCAAGAGCCTGTTCGTTCGAGAAGGCATAGATCCAGCGGACGCCGCCGTGGTCGGCGGTCAGCGGGGCACCGGTTTCCGCATCGAGGGGGACCAGTACGGCCGTACGCCGGAACTGCCCCAGCAGGACGGCGAACTCGCGCCGCCTGCGCTCGGCTCCGCCGGAGGCCTGCTGTTGGCCGGTCTCGACCGAGTCCACGTAGTCGTACAGCCGCGACCTGCGGGTATTGCCCAACCGGGCTGCGCTTCCCCCGTGTTCAGCCATGCCCGGGATCATCACACCGTCTTGTTGCCAGGTGCAAAAGGAATGACTGGCTGACCGCTCGAGTTCGGCCGCCCGGACGCATGGCAGCGCCCGGACCTGAAGGCCCGGGCGCTCAAGGTGACCGTAGGGCGTGCCGGTCACGTCACGGCAGTGCGTGCACGTGTGCCCCCACCGGGTTGGACCACGCGTTCCCGGACGTCGCGTCCCAGTTCGTGGACCAGGTCATCGCGCCCCGCAGGCCGGGGTAGGTCTTGGACGGCTTGAAGGTGCCGCAATTGGTGCCGGCCGTCAGGCAGTCCAGGGCGTTGTTCACCACCGTGGGGGAGACGTAGCCGCTGCCCGCCGCTCGCGTGGAGGCCGGGAGGCCGAGGCCGACCTGGGACGGGGACAGGCCGCCCTCCAGCTGGATGCAGGCCAGGGCGGTGAGGAAGTCGACCGAGCCCTGGCTGTAGACCTTGCCGTCGCAGCCGAGCATGGAACCGCTGGTGTAGTACTGCATGTTGACGACCGTGAGGATGTCCTTCACGTTCAGCGCGGTCTGGAAGTAGGCGTTCGACGTCGACTGCATGTCGATCGTCTGTGGCGCCATGGTGATGATCAGGGACGAGCCCGCCTTGGCCGACAGGGCGCGCAGCGCCTGCGTCATGTACGTCGCGTTCAGACCGTTCTCCAGGTCGATGTCGACACCGTCGAAGCCGTACGTCTGCATCAGCGCGTAGACGGAGTTCGCGAAGTTCGTGGCCGATGCCGCGTCGTTCACCGACACCGTGCCCTTCTCGCCGCCGATCGAGACGACGACCTTCTTGCCGGCCGCCTGCCTGGCCTTGATGTCGGCCTTGAACTGGTCGACCGAGTAGCCGCCGAGGCCGGAGGAGTCCAGGCTGAAGGACACCGCTCCCGGCGTGGAGGTCGCGTCCGCGAAGGCCACGGCGATGATGTCGTAGGCCGAGGGGACGTCGGACAGCTTCTGGACCGTCGCGCCGTTGTCGAAGTTCTGCCAGTAACCGGTGACCGCGTGCTTGGGCAGGGCACCGCCCCCGCCGCCGCCCGTGCCGGAGGACGTCGTGCCCGTCACCGTCGCCGACTTCGCCGACTCGCCCGCCGCGTTGGTGGCGGTGACCTGGAACGCGTACGACGTCGCGGCCGTCAGGCCGGTCACCGTCGCCGACGTGCCCGTCACCGCCGTCACCTTGGTGCCGTTCCGGTAGACGTTGTAGCCGGTCGCGCCCGACACCGTCGACCACGACAGGGAGACCGAGGAGGACGTCGTACCGGAGACGGTGAGGCCGGCGGGCGCCGCCGGGACCGTCGGGGCCGGGTCACCGCCCGAGCCGCCGTCGGGGCCGTGGACCGAGATGTCGTCGGCGTAGTAGGCCGCCTGGCCGTACCAGCCGTGGGTGTAGACCGTGACCGACGTCGTCGACGCGCCCGTGGTGAAGGTCGTCGACAGCTGCTTCCAGGACGTCGTGTCGGGGGTCCAGGTGGAGACGTCCGTGGTGCCGGTACCCGTCACGCCGAGGTAGGAGTAGCCGCCCTGCACCCACGCGCTCAGCGTGTACGTCGCGTTGGGCTTGACCGCCACCGACTGGGTGCACTTGGCGTTGTCCTGGCCCGCCGGGGTCGCCTTCAGCGCGCCGGAGCCGCCGTGCACCGGTGAGGAGACGGTCGTACCGCTGCCGGCCGAACAGGTCCAGTTGGTCAGGCCCGACTCGAAGCCCGCGTTGCGGACGTTGTTGACGTCCGCGGCGGACGCGGGGCCGGCCGCCGAGAGGCCCGCGACCGAGAGGGCCAGGGCGGTGGCGGCGGACCATGTCGTGAGCCGCCGTCCGCGGGGTCTGGGTGTGCCTGCTGCGCGGTCCACAGGTGCCTCCGGTGGGGAGTTGGCGGGGAGGGGAGGGAGAGGGCGGTGGCCACCGCTTGCGCCTAAGTTGGTCCAGACCAATCCGGGTGTCAAGAGGTCCAGACCAAAACGGTCCTCCGGTGCCAGCTCAACCTGTCCAGGTTTGGCGGGACTTGCTCCGGGAGAGTTCCACACCGGCTTCACAAACGCTGTTCTCCGGCCATACGGCCGTGGATACAGTGCTCAGGTAGTCACGCAATGAAGTCGCCCTGGCGCATGGGAGTTACCCCGGTGGGCCGGCGGGTGTGAAGAGCGGGGAGCTGCGCGTGCCAACTGCCATTGCCGTGACCAGCGCCGACATGGCGCTGCCGGCGCAGGACGAACGGACCATGCCCGCCGTCGTGCTGAGCGGCCTCGACCGCAAGCCGCTGGACCAGGCCCTCACCGAACTCCACGCACTGACCGAGCAGTACGGACACGTCGTCGTCGTGTGCTCCCAGGCCACCCCGGAGCCGGTCGTCCGGCGGCTGTACACCCTGCGCTCGCTGCTGGAGAGCGACCGTATCGCCCTGTTCCGCCCGGAGCTGCCGCCCCTCGGCATCGCCGTCCTCGCCCGGCAGCTGCGCCAGCTCGCCTCCTGCGACCTGAGCCCGGGCGTGCTCGCCTCCGCCGGACGGCTGCTCACCCACTACATCCACGCCGGCGCCGTCCTCGGCTCCGTCGCCAAGCTGGACAGGGTCCCCGTCGGACTGAAGGCGCACGCCAGATCCTGGGTGCCGGGCAGCCAGTTCGCCGTCCTCGCCCATCCCGAGCCCCAGCTCGTCAAGGTCGCGCCGGGCGCCACCCTCAAGGGGCCCGAGTTCAGCACTTGGATGCTGGTCGCGAAGGGGCAGCTGCCCGGCGACTGGACCGCCGGCCTCGGCACCCGGTGGGGCGTGCACGGGCTGCGCGAGACCCCGCTGCCCGCCGAGTCACCGGTGTGGTGGGGGACCGGCCGCATGGTCGAGTTCTGCGGCTACCTCGCCGACCTGTCGGTCCTCTACCAACTGGTCGCGTCCGTACGGCAGACCAGCTGCCACTGGTGCGGCATCGACGTCATCGGCGACCGCTGCGTCTTCTGCTCCGCCGGACCGCCCGCCCACGAACCCCCGGCCCCACGCGCCCTCGAAGCGAGAACGCCCGCCTGACCCCGCGCACGTGACCCATACCCCGCTCGACCGATCCCCCCCCGATGAGGTTGCACGGTTCATGAACTCCCGTCAGCGCCGCGGCGTGATACTCCTGATCCTGTCGGTCCTGTGCGCTCTGGGCGCGTTCGCCGGCGTCCTCTCCGTCGTCCACGACGTGAACTCCAAGGTCGGGCCCGAGGTCACCGCCTACCGGGTCAGGTCCGAGGTGAAGCCGTACACCGCGCTGAGCACGGACCAGTTCGAGAAGACGACGATGCCCAGGCGGTGGCTGTCCGGCAACGCCGTCACCGACCTCAGGCAGATCCGCGGCAAGATCGCCGTGACCACCCTGCGCACCGGCTCCCTGCTCCAGACCGACATGATCGTGGACCAGCCCGCCCTCCAGGCCGGCCAGCAGGAGGTCGCCATCATGATCGACGCGGCGACCGGTGTCGCCGGCAAGATCACCCCCGGGTCGCGTGTCAACGTCTATGCCACCTTCGAGGGAAAGAAGGAAGGCGACCCCGACCAGTCGAAGATCATCGTGACCAGCGCCCGCGTCCTCGACGTCGGCCAGATCACCGCCCTGGACACCGACAGCGACAACCGCCGGCAGCCCACCGAAGCCGTCCCCATCACCTTCGCGCTGTCCACCATCGACGCCCAGCGCATCACCTACGCCGAGTCCTTCGCCCAGCGCGTCCGGCTCGCGCTCGTGGCCCCCGGCAGCGAGACCAGCGTCCCCGACAAGGACCGCACCTACGAACTCGCGACGGACAAGTGAGAGGCGGCCCGCATGCCCACCAGGATCCTCCCGGCCGGCGCGGACCCGGACGCCGTCCGCTCCCTCACCACCCTGCTCAGCCAGCTCCCGGACGCCGAACCGCAGCCGCCGGTGACCGACTCCACCCAGCTGGTCGACACCCTCGCCCGGCTCGCCGCCGAGTCGGTCGACGAGCTGCCCGAGGTCGTCGTCGTCCACGAACGCATCGGCCCGGTCCCGGCCCTGGAGCTGATCCGCGAGGTCGCCCTGCGCTTCCCGGCCGTCGGCGTCATCCTCGTCACCACCGACGCGAGCCCCGGCCTGTTCGCCGCCGCCATGGACTCCGGCGCCCGCGGCCTGGTCGCGCTCCCGCTGTCGTACGAGGAACTCGCCAACCGTGTCCAGGCCGTCGCGCAGTGGTCGACGGGCGTACGACGGCACCTCGGGCACGGCGGCGAGGTGTTCGGCGGGGCCGGCGGTACGGTCGTCACCGTCAGCGGCGCCAAGGGCGGCACCGGCGCCACCCTGACCGCCGTCCAGCTGGCCCTCGCCGCCCAGGCCTCCGGCCGGCCCACCGCGCTGGTCGACCTCGACCTCCAGACCGGCGACATCGCCTCCTACCTGGACATCCAGTTCCGCCGCTCGGTCGCCGACCTGGCCGCCATCACCGACATCTCGCCGCGCGTCCTCGCCGACGCCGTCTTCCGGCACGACACCGGCCTCGCGCTGCTCCTCGCGCCCGGCGAGGGCGAACGCGGCGAGGAGGTCACCGACCGCGCCGCCCGCCAGCTGATCAGCGCCCTGCGCTCCCGCTACGAGGTCGTCGTCATCGACTGCGGCGCCCAGCTCGGCGGGGCGGGCGCCGCGGCGGTGGAGATGGCCGACACGGCCCTGCTCGTCACCACCCCGGACGTCATCTCCGTACGCGCGGCCAAGCGGACGGTACGGATGTGGGACCGGCTCCAGATCCGCAAGGCCGAGGAGACCACGGTGGTCGTCAACCGGCACACGCGCAGTACGGAGATCCAGCCCGCGCTGGTGCAGCGGATCACGGGTACGGCACTGGCACGGACCACCGTCCCCGCCAACTTCAAGGAGCTTCAGGGCGTCGTGGACGCCGGACGGGTCCACGAGCTGGACGCCCGAAGCACCGTGAAGCAGGCGCTGTGGGCGCTCGCGGGGGAGCTGGGGCTGGTGAAGGGCGCCGCCGAGGGGAGCTCCCACCGGGGCGCCGGGCGGGGAGCGGTGAGTTTTCGGCGGCGGAAGGAGTGAGCGCTCCATGAAACGGCCGGACGGGGACCGGGGACAGGTCAGCGTCGAGTTACTCGGCATGACCCCGCTGATCGTCCTCACACTGGTGCTGATGTGGCAGGCCGTACTCGTGGGGTACGCCTACACACTCGCGGGGAATGCTGCGGACGAGGGCGTGCGAGCCGGGACGGCGGTGCCTCCGGGGGAGCGGTTCGCGGTGTGCGAGCAGGCCGCGCTGAGGCATCTGTCGGGGGCGTGGCGAGGGGGTGCCAGCGTGGAACAGTGCGGCGGGGCCGGCTATGTGACGGCCGACGTGGCCCTCAAGGTCCCCGTGCTCTTCCCCGGCCTCGTCGACTTCCCGGTCACCGTGCACGGCCACGCCGGTGCCGTCGAGGAGGCGAAGCGCTGAGATGCCGAACCGCCGCAGCCGCGACCGGGGGCAAGTCGCCATCGAATACCTGGGGTTCATCCCCGTCCTGCTGATCGTCGGGCTGGCCGGGTTCCAGATCGGCGCGGTCGCGTACGCGGCCGAGCAGGCCGGTACGGCGGCCCGGGCGGGGGCGCGGGCGGCGTCGCTGGAGCAGTCGTACACGCAGGCGTGCGCGGACGCGGTGAGCGGCGGGATCCGGGTGGCGTGCTCGGCCGCCCGGGGAGGCGACTCCGTGACCGTCACCGCGACCGTCCACATCCCCGCGATCGTCTGGGACCTCGGCACCGCCACCAAGTCCGCCACCATGCCGCTCGACCACTGACCGAGGAGAAGCGAACCCCATGAGTCTGCGGGCACGCATCAGCACTCCGGAGGAGCACGGCAGCCGGGGCGAGGACGGGCATCTGGTCGCCTCCTACCGGGCCAAGCTGCTGGAGGAGATCGACCTCGCGGAGATGACTTCGCTCGCGGCGGCCGAGCGCCGGGCGCGTCTGGAACGGGTGCTCGGGCACATCATCAGCCGCGAGGGCCCGGTGCTGTCGACGGTGGAGCGGTCCCAGCTGATCCGCCGGGTGGTGGACGAGGCGCTCGGCCTCGGCATCCTGGAACCGCTGCTGGAAGACGCGTCCATCACCGAGATCATGGTCAACGGGCCGGACGCGATCTTCGTGGAGCGCGGCGGCCGCGTCGAGCAGCTGCCCCTGCGGTTCGCCTCCGCGGACCAGCTGATGCAGACCATCGAGCGGATCGTGTCCACGGTCAACCGCCGGGTGGACGAGTCCAACCCGATGGTGGACGCCCGCCTTCCCTCCGGCGAGCGCGTCAACGTCATCATCCCGCCGCTGTCCCTGACCGGCCCGATCCTCACCATCCGCCGCTTCCCGCGCTCCTTCACCCTCCAGGAACTGATCGGCTTCGGCTCGCTCGACGAGCACATGGTGTATCTGCTGGCGGGCCTGGTGCAGGCCAAGTTCAACATCATCGTCTCCGGCGCCACCGGCACCGGCAAGACGACGCTGCTGAACGCCCTGTCCGGGCTGATCCCGCCGCACGAGCGCATCATCACCATCGAGGACTCCGCCGAACTCCAGCTCCAGCAGGCGCACGTGGTCCGCCTGGAGTCGCGCCCGCCGAACGTGGAGGGCAAGGGCCAGGTCATCATCCGCGACCTGGTCCGCAACTCCCTGCGCATGCGCCCCGACCGGATCGTGGTCGGTGAGGTCCGCGGCGGTGAGTCCCTGGACATGCTCCAGGCGATGTCCACGGGCCACGACGGCTCGCTGGCGACCGTGCACGCGAACAGCGCCGAGGACGCCCTCACCCGGCTCCAGACCCTCGCCTCCATGTCCGACGTCGAGGTCCCCTTCGTAGCGCTGCACGACCAGATCAACAGCGCCGTCGACGTCATCGTCCAGCTCACCCGGTTCGCCGACGGCGCCCGCCGGATCACCGAGATCGCGCTGCTCGACAGCCACGGCGGGGAGCCGTACCGGCTGGCGACCGTGGCCCGCTTCGAGGCCCGGCCCATGACCCCCGACGGCCGTGTCCACGGCGCCTTCCGGTACTTCCCGCTGCCTCGCCGTACCGCCGACCGCCTCTACATGGCGAGCCAGCCGATCCCGCAGGCATTCGGCGTCGCCCGCACCGCCGACCAGCTAGCCACCCGAGAAGCCAGGTAGGACCCAGGACCATGGAACTGCACACCCTCGTCCAGCTCACCACCGGCGTGGCGCTGCTGACCTGCGTCCTGGCGGTGGCCGGCGTGCACAGCTACGCCTCGGGCCGGGCCCAACGCGCCGCCCTCGTGGACCGCCTCGCGCACACCGGCCTGCCACCGGCGGCCGGCCGCAGACGCCGCTTCCGCGACCTGGACCGGCGGCTGCGCCGTACCCGCCTCGGCCGGTGGCTGGAACGGCGGCTGGCGGCGACCGGCCTGGACGTCACACCGGGCGAGTTCTTCGTCGCCATGCTCGCCGCGGTCGCCGCGCTCTGGCTGATCGGCCAGGCCACCCTGGCCCCCTTCTTCGGCCCGATCGCCGGGCTCCTCGGAGTCGGGGCGGCGGTCCAGTTCCTCAACTGGCAGCGCCAGAAACGCATCGAACGCTTCATCAACCAACTCCCCGAACTGGCCCGCATCCTGGCCAACGCCACCCAGGCCGGCCTCGCCCTGCGCACCGCGATCGGCATGGCCGCGGAGGAGCTGGAGGCCCCGGCCGGCGAGGAACTGGCCAAGGTCGCCGACCAGCTGGCCATCGGCCACTCCCTGGACGACGCGCTCGGCGAACTGGCCGACCGCCTTCCCTCGCGCGAACTGGTCGTCCTCGTCACGACGCTGGTGCTGTCCAACCGGGCGGGCGGCCAGGTGGTCTCCGCCCTGCGCAACCTCACCGAGACCCTGGAGGAGCGCAAGGAGACCCGGCGCGAGATCCGCACCCAGCTCTCCCAGGTGACCATGACGTCGTACGCCGTCCCGGTCCTCGGCGTCGGCGCGCTGTTCCTGATGAACGGCGTCAAGGACGGCGCGCTGGACCGCATGACCGGCTCACCGGTGGGCCAGGCGTGCGTGATCATCGCGTTCGCCATGTACGCCGTCGGCTTCGCGCTCATCCGGCGCCTGAGCCGGATCGATGTGTGAGGGGCCGGGCCTGACATGGGATTCCTGCTCGCGCTGCTGATGGGCCTCGGCGTCTGGGGCGCCTTCGCCGGCGTCCGCATGTACCGCGCGGACGCCAAGCTCCCCGGCGACCTGGCCGTCGCCCTGGAGGTCGGCGCCACCCGCACCGGCGCGGTCGGCTCGGTGATCGACCGCATGGGCATGCGCTACGCCCCCGCCGTGCTGCGCCTGATGGGCCCGCGCCTGGTCGCCAGGTACCGCAGGAAGATCGACCTCGCGGGCAACCCCGGCGGCCTGACCATCGACCGCTACGCGGCCCGCCGCGCGGTCTACGGCGCGCTCGGCGGCGTCGGCTTCCTGGTCTTCCTGCTCCGCGGCCAGTGGTTCGTCGCGCTGCTCCTGCTGCTCTTCGGCGCGTTCTGGACGGAGGTGGGCATCTGGTCGGCGATCCGGGTCCGCAAGGACGTCATCGAGCGCACCCTGCCCGACTTCCTGGACGTACTCGCGGTGGTGGTCAGTGCGGGCCTCGGTTTCCGCCAGGCCCTGGACCGGGTCGCCTCGCGCTACGAGGGCCCGTGGGCCGACGAACTCCGCATCACCCTGCGCCAGATGGACCTCGGCATGAGCCGCCGACAGGCCTTCGCGGAACTGCGCCGGCGCAACGACTCCGAGCAGGTGGCCATGTTCGTCACGGCGCTTCAGCAGGGCGAGGAGCTGGGCGCGCCCATCGTGGACACCCTGGTCTCCCTGGCCAAGGACATGCGCCGCACCGACGCCCAGAACGCCCGCCGCAAGGCCGCCCGCGCGGTGCCCAAGGCCACGCTGATGATCACTACCTTCATGGTCCCGGCGACGATGCTCCTGCTGGGCGCGGGCCTGTTGCTCGGCTCCGGCGTGGACTTCGGCTCGCTCACGGGGAAGTGAGGTGGCCATGACGACGACGGGCCTGACGGGACGCGGGAAGCGCATGGGAGGAGCACGCCTCGGCGCGCGCCTGCGGGAGGCCGCCGGCCGGCTCGCACACCGGCCGCCGGGCACGCGGGGCGGGGCAGCCGGGACGGCCGGACCGGAGCGGACGAGGTGGGGTGGGCGTCGGTCGGTCGGGGGGGAGAGGGCCGGGCAGGGGCCGGCGCGGACGGGGTGGGGTGGGCGTCGGTCGGTCGGGGAGATGGCCGGGCGGGGGCCGGCGGTAGCCGAGACCTCGCTGGAGGAGGTGGCGCAGCCGGGCCGGGGGGCGCAGCCGGAGGGGGCGGCACCACCGGCCGAGCCGTCGGTGGCGCAGCGGGAGGGGGCGGCACCACCGGTCGAGCCGTCGGTGGCGCAGCGGGAGGAGGTGGCGCCGTCGGTCGAGTCGTGGGTGGCGCAGCGGGAGGAGGTGGCACCGCCGGCCGAGCCGTCCGAGAAGCTCCAGATCCGTGCCCTTCAGGCCATGTGCCGCCAGGTCTTCGGCTTCCGCCTGGCGATGATCGTCCTGTCGGCCCCCGCCGCCCTGCTCAACGCCGCCCCCGGCCTGGGCGCTCGCCTGGTCGGCGCCGCCGTGGTCGTCACCTTCATGGTGTCCTACGTCCTCTTCCGCGACTGGGAGCGCTTCAGCCCCCTCCTCCTGCGCCACCCCAGCCTGCTGGCCGCCGACACCCTCTTCGGCGCCCTCCTCCTGATCTCGGCGGGCCCGGACACCACCCTCGCCTACGTCAGCGTCTGCACCCCGCTCCTGGCCGGCCTGGTCTACAGCTGGCGCGGCGCGGCCGGCTTCGCCTCCCTCCAGGCCCTGATCCTGCTCCTGGTCCACGCCACCCTGAAGGCCGACCGGCACGCACCCGTCGCCGAGGCCCTGCTCCTGCCCGGCCTCTGCGTCATCGCCGGCGCCATGGGCTCGACCCTGCGCAACCTGATGCTCCGCTTCGGCGCCGCGACCCAGGCCCTGACGGCGGTCCAGGCCCGCCTCGCGGCGGCGGAGGCGGTGAGCGCGGAACGCGCCCGGCTGGCGCGCGAGATGCACGACTCCGTGGCCAAGACCCTGTACGGCGTGGCCCTCGCGGCGGACGGCCTGGCGGCCACGGCCGCGGCGGCGGAGCCCGACCCGTCCCGCATCCGGGATCAGGCGGACCTGGTGTCCCGCTCGGCGCGCAGGGCGGCGGCGGAGTCCCGCGAACTGCTGACGGACCTGCGACGGGACCAGCCGGATACCACGGCCCAGTCCCCGTCGACCCCGTCCCCGCTCTGGCAGGAACTGCCCGACCGGGCGGCCGCCTTCACCCGCCGCACGGGCCTGCCGGTGACCTGCCACTGGGCGGCCGAGAACCCCGCCGGTCTGCCGCCCCTGCTGCCCCCCGTGGCCCGCCACCTCCTCTCGATCGCCACGGAGGCACTGGAAAACGCCCACCGCCACGCGTCGGCGACCCGTGTGGACGTCCGAGCGGCGGTCGACGGCCACCTGCTCCGCCTCACGATCCACGACGACGGCACCGGCCTCCCGCCCGGCACCACCCTCGAACGGCTCCGCGACTGCGGCCACTTCGGCCTGCTCGGCATGGTCGAACGGGCGGCACAGGCGGGCGCCCGCATCCGCGTGGGAAGGGGCGCCCACGCACGAGGCACGGAGGTACGCCTGGACGTCCCCCTGCGCACCCCCGGCCGCGCCGGCCCCTCGGCCGCGTCCGAACCGTCCACCCCCCTGTCCCGGCCAGCCTGAGAGGAGGAGACACCATGCGGTCATCACACAGCGCGCCCCGGCCCGACTTCCCACCCCCGGCGCCGGCCTCGCCACCGTTGCGGCTGCTGGTCGCCGACGACAACCCCGTGGTCCGCGCCGGCCTGACGACCCTGCTCTCGGGCCGCGCGGACACCACGGTGGTGGCGGAGGCGAGGGACGGCCGCGAGGCGTACGAGGCGGCGCTCCGGCACCGGCCCGACGTCATCCTCCTCGACGTCCGCATGCCCGGAGTCGACGGAATCTCGGCGTTGCCGCACCTGGTGCGGCTGGCCCCCGTCATGATGCTCACCTACACCCACGAGACGGAGACCGTACGTGAGGCGCTGCGGCTGGGGGCGGGCGGATATCTGGTGCACGGCGAGTTCACGACGGAGCAGTTGGTGCGGGCGGTGCGGGATGTCCGGGAGGGCCGGCCGCATGTGACACCAGGGGCGGCGAGGGCGTTGCTGACGGACCTAAGACAAAGTGCACCTGCACACGCACCCCTCCAACACCCCGACAATACAGGGAATTCTGACCTCAAAGCCCTTTCGCAAATGCAACCATCTGTGGGACAGTCATTCCGATCGGGGTTCCGGCTGAGCGCGAGGGAGGCGGAGATCATGGACCTCATCGCGTCCGGCATGACCAACCAGCAGATCGCCGCCGCCTGCTTCATCAGCGAGAAGACGGTCAAGAACCACATCAACCGCATCTTCGCCAAGCTCCACAGCACCACGAGGTCCCAGGCGACAGCGAAGTGGCTGGGGGTGACCTGACATGCGCGGGCAGGGCAGGAACACCGGGGCGGAATGGGCCTGGGGTTGGGTCCTGGGGCCCTCTGGCAACCGGACCGTTTCACCGTACGCTCCCCGGGTCCGAGGCGAAGCTGGAGGGGAAAACCGTGAGCAAATGGTTCAACACCACCGTCGCGTATCTGCAGGCCCGTGCCATGCACGACGACCGGGGTCAGACTGCGGTGGAGTACCTCGGCATCATCGCGGTGGTCGTGGCGATCGTGTTGGCGATCACGGGTACGAGCATCGGCCAGTCGATCTACGACGCGATCACGCAGAAGATTTCCGAGGTCACCGGCGGCTGATTCTTCCCCGCCGCGACGCAGGGCAGGCCTTCCCCATCTACATCACGGTGGTGGCAGGCCTGCTTTTTCTTGCGCTCGCGTACCTTGCCGTCGGTCAGGCCGCGGTGAACCGGGAAGGAACACAGACGGCTGCTGACGCGGCAGCGCTCGCGGCGGCTCAGAACGCTCGCGAACAACTCACGGACCAGTGGGTGAAGCTGCTGCTCGATCCGACGAAATGGCAGGACGTCTTCGAGGGCAAGGCGGGAATCGACGACCCGTGCTGGCGGGCCGAACAACTCGCGGCGCAGAACGATGCTCATGTGAACACGTGCCTTTCCCCGGAGTTGCTGGAGTACCGGGTCGATGTGAAGACCAACAAGTCCGTCGGCCGTTCCGTCGTACCTGGGACGGAGAACTTCAAGTCGACCGCCTCCGCAACTGCCGTCATCGAGCCGCTCTGCACCTTCGACCTCTCCGGCGAGCGGGCCGGAGACGAGGCGCTGCCGCAACTCACCTGCAAAGACAAGGCCTGGGAGCTGAACCCGGACGAGCCGTCGGAACTCCCGAAACCCGAAGACCTTTTCGACGTTCACCTGGGCTGACCGACAAGCTGACGATGAGTGACGAAGGAAGCGGAGCGATGAGCATTCGGTGCGCTGCGAAGGCCCGCAGGGGGATGGTCGCACTGTCCGTTGTAGCTGGTCTGGTCGTTTGTGTGGCCGGCTGCGGCGGCAGTGGCGATGACGACAAGAAGCCGGACAGCTCGGTGTCCGCCTCCAAGACAAGTGAGTCCGGGCCAAGCACTCAGGAAGGGGAGTCGGACGAGCCGCTGACCGAACTCAAGGGCTCGGACGGCCTGCTTCTCCAGATCACCTCGGCTCAGCGCGACTCGGGCGGCTTTGTCACCGTCAACGGCACCTTGAAGAACGATGCGGCGGACAGTGTTGTCATCCCTTCCGCCCTGAGCGGCAATGAGACCGAGATCCTGAGGAACGGCAGGTCTCTGGGCGGTGCCACGCTCGTCGATCCGCAGGGCAAGAAGCGGTACTACGTTCTGCGAGACACCGAGGGCCGTCCACTGACGACCACCGGCTTCTCCACACTCAGGGCCGGTGACACCCTGGCGGTCTTCATGCAGTTCCCAGCACCTCCGGCGAACGTGACCGAGGTGGCCTTCCAGCTGCCGACGTTCTCTTCCGCCACCATCAAGATCTCCGGGTGAGGCCCCAGTGACCACCAACCCCCGCCTCGCTCTCACCGCCGCCGTTCTTCTGGTCGTCGTGTGTCTGCCCGGTGCCGTGGCCGTCGCCGATGACGGTGGTCCCAGTGAACCGCCCGGTACGGAACCCACCGCCGCCGCCCCGGTGAAAGTGGATCCGACGGATCCGGACCTGAAGCTTCCGGAGGGGGCCACGTTGGCTGCGGCCAAGGTGCTGGACATCAAGTCGGTCGTGGAGGACCAGAGCGGAGACGAGCGGCGTGAGGACACCAACGCCGACGTGACCTTCGCGCTCCAGGCCGAGGTGCTGTTCGACAAGGACAGCGCCAAGCTCGGTGAAGAGGCGAAAGCCCGTATCGCCGGCATCGCCGAGGAGATCAGGAAGCAGAACGCCACCCAGGTCCGCGTCTTCGGCTTCACCGACAACCTCGGCTCCTCCGCCCACGGCGACACCCTCTCCAGGCAGCGCGCCAACGCCGTACAAGCCGTACTCGACCAGGACCTGAACAACCCGAACGTCACCTTCGACGTCCGCGGCTACGGTGAGCAGTACCCGATCGCCGACAACTCCACCGAGGCCGGCCGGAAGAAGAACCGCCGGGTGGAGGTCTCCTTCCCCCGTACCCAGCAGTGAGGCCGGGCCGATGAGCAGGACTCCAAGGACTCCAGAGTCTCCAAGGACTTCAACGACTCCAAAGACTCCGAAGCCCAGGTGAACACCGTCTCCGGCACTCCGGCGGCCTCACCCTCGTAACGCCCCGTACCCCCACGGATCAAGCCAACTTCTCCACCTCCACCCGCACGCCCGGCCGCAGCCCCCACCCCGCCATCGCCCCGGCCTCCGCCTCCAGTACGTGCCGTGCCCGCGGGCGGGGCAGGCCCAGGCGGCCCGGGAGCATCGTGCGGACGGCGATGACGGTCAGGCGGCGGTCCAGGTAGGCGACGTCGATCGGGATCCGCATCCCGAACGTGTGCACCCCGCTCGCCGGCGACAGCAGCATCGCCCCGTCCACCGAGTCCCGGCCCAGCAATCCCTTCGTCCGCGCCCGGTAGGAGGTCGAGATCTCCAGCGGGATCTCCAGCGGGATCTCCAGCGGGATCTGCAGGGGGATCTCCAGGGGGGCGGGCGCGGTGGGTGCCTCCGCGGGGTCGTCCCGCACGATCAGCCGCCCCCGACCGTCCCGCCAGCGCTCTCGCCGCCGCCCCATGCCCCGTCCTCCGCTCCGCCGCCGGGCCGTCAACTCGCCGGGTTCGTAAATGCGTTGTCCTTCCCCCGTCCTCCCCACTAGGAAGGGGCCTATGACAGGACTCGGCGCCGTATTCCGTCCGCAGCTTCCACCCGAGCGGCTGCGGGCCGTCGCCCGCGCCGCGGAGGACGCGGGGCTCGAAGAGCTGTGGCTGTGGGAAGACTGTTTCCTGGAGGGCGGGATGTCCACGGCCGCCGCCGCGCTCGCCTGGACCGAGCGGCTACGGGTCGGGATCGGTCTGCTGCCCGTGCCGCTGCGGAACGTGGCCGTCACCGCCATGGAGGCCGCCTCGCTGGAGCGCATGTTCCCCGGCCGGGCCATCCTGACCGTGGGGCACGGTGTGCAGGACTGGATGGGCCAGGTCGGCGCCCGGGCCGCCTCACCGCTCGGCCTGCTCGGTGAGCACCTCGACGCCCTGCGCGCCCTGCTGCGCGGGGAGCGGCTCACTGTGCGCGGGCGGTACGTCCAGTTGGACGACGTCGCCCTGGACTGGCCCCCGCAGCGCCCGGTCGACGTACTCGCCGGCGGCACCGGACCCCGTACGCTCCGGCTCACCGGCGAGAAGGCCGACGGCACCCTCCTCACCGCCGCCACCTCGGTGGACGGCGTACGTCGGGCCCGGCAGCTCGTCGAGGAGGGGCGGAAGGCGGCTGGGCGCGCCGGGTCGCATCGGGTCGTCGTCTATCTCCTGACAGCCACAGGGGACGGGGCCGACGTCCGGCTGCGTGCCGAACTCGCCGCCGAGGGGCTGGAGTCGGTGCCGGGCGTGGGCGTCGCCGGCGACGCGGCCGCCGTGGCCGAGGCCGTGCGCCGGCTGGCCGAGGCCGGTGCGGACACCGTCGTCCTCCAGCCGACGGCGGACGAGCCGGACCCGGAGGGATTCGTGCGGTTCGCCGCACAGAAGGTCCGCCCCCTGCTGCCGTGAGGCGCCTCTTCGCTGGTCAGGGCCATTGTCAGTGGGGGGTGCCACACTGCCCTGCATGACGGACGAGACCGACGGGACGAACAGGACCGACCAGCGCGCCGCCGTGTTTCTGCGGCAGGTCACGGACGAGGATCTGGAGGCCCTCTTCGCCTACGAGCACGACCCCGAAGCCGTCCGGCGGTCGAGGTTCACCCCCCGGCCAAGGGACGTCTTCTTCCGGCACTGGCGGGAGCGGGTGCTGGCTGATCCCGACTGCCTGGTGCGGACGGTCACCGTCGACGGGGAGGTCGCCGGGAGCGTGGTGTCCTGGACGCAGGACGGGCGGCGGTTCGTCGGTTACTGGCTCGGGCGGCCGTACTGGGGCCGCGGCATCGGCACCCGTGCCCTCGGCCTGTTTCTGGAGCTGGAGCGGGTGCGCCCGCTGTACGCCGACCCCTTCGCCGGAAACACCGCCTCCGTCCGCGTGCTGGAGAGACACGGCTTCGAGCGGTCCGGCACGGTCCGGCACGGGGAGGACGAGCACGTCCTGCTGATTCTCGGGGAGGCCCGCGGGGACGCCCGGGACGGCAGGTGACGACCGTCGCCGCCGGTCCGCCGGAAAACCGGCAGGCCCGTCGCCGCCGGTTCGCCCGGATCGCCGGATAACCGGCAGGCCCCGTCGTCCGCCCCTTGGGATCATGGCGGGATGACAGCGAACCGATCCTTCGAGGACCTCGTGGCCGAGGGCGTCGCCGTGCCCACCGAGGGATGGGACTTCTCCTGGTTCGAGGGGCGGGCCAGTGAGGCCCGGCCCTCGTGGGGGTACGCCCGGTCGGCGGGGGAGCGGCTGGCGGGAGCCGAGGCCGCGCTCGACGTCCAGACCGGTGGCGGGGAGGTGCTGGACTCCGCGCTGAGCGGGGCGGAGCCGGACCGGCCGGTGCTGGTCGCGGCGACGGAGGGCTGGCCGCCGAACGTCGCCAAGGCCACCGCCCTGCTGCGGCCGCGCGGTGTCGTGGTGGTCGCCGCCCCGGACGACGCGCCGCTGCCGTTCGCGGACGAGGCGTTCGACCTGGTGCTCAGCCGCCATCCGGTCCGCCCGTACTGGGACGAGATCGCCCGGGTGCTGCGGCCCGGCGGCACCTATTTCGCCCAGCACGTGGGGCCCAGCAGCGTCTTCGAGCTGGTCGAGTACTTCCTCGGGCCGCAGCCGGAGGAGGTGCGCCGGGCCCGCGCCCCCGAGCGGGAGCGCGCCGACGCGGAGGCGGCGGGGCTGGAGGTGGTGGATCTGCGGGCGGAGCGGCTGCGGATGGAGTTCCAGGACATCGCCGCCGTCGTCCACTTCCTGCGCAAGGTGGTCTGGATGGTCCCGGGCTTCACGGTGGAGGCGTACGAGCCCCAACTCCGTGCGCTGCACGAGCGGATCGAGAAGGAGGGACCGTTCGTCGCGCACAGCGCCCGGCAGCTGTTCGACGTACGCAGGCCGGGCCGCTGACGAAATCCGATGGAAAGGGCATACCTGATCAAAGCGGGTGACGGTTCATCTCCTGTTCTCCCAGGGTTTCCACATTGTTATCGATCCTGGTTCTCGTGAGTCCCACCCGTCACGTAAGTTCAGACCAAGGTTATTCGCGTCAGCAAAGCTGCGCGGCCGGTACCGCGCAGTGGAGGGGGCTGCGCGGTGCCGTGAAACCGGATGATCTTCGTTCGGTCTCCGTAGCGGAATCGTCAAGTCACCGTTCGCTGGCCGCACCGCCCATCGGGGGGACCCTGGGCAACTCGCCGATGTGCCACCAAGATGGCGTAAGCCCTACGAATTCATTCGTATCCGACCGGAATCCCCTGGGATTCTGCTGTGAATCGGCCAGGAAGCACCCCTGAATCCGACATTCTGCGGCCACCGGGGCGTTGCCGGATGATTCCGGAGAGTAGTTGTGGCACGCCGATGCACCCACCATCCCTTACGAAGGGTTATGGTGGAAACCCCCCCTCGGGCCGGTCCGTCTCCCCCCCACGGACCGGCCCGTTTTTTCGTCCCCGCCCGGAACTGCTCGGCCACAGGCCGGCGTCTCCCACCAGGGGCACCATGTGCGGCGGGCGGGCTCCGCCGCGCGGGCGCGATCGCCCCCGCCGACCCGCAGTCGGCGGCGAAACCGCACGAATCCCGCACCTCAAAACCCCGTGCCGGAAGCAGGCCGCAGACAGCGGTAGGCTCGACGGCTCCGGCACCCCGTTCCCCGCGCCCAACCCCCGGAGGGTCTACGTGAACCTGCGCGACAAGCTGCGCGGCCTGCTCGTCAGGCTCTACGCACGCCGGGTGGAAGGCCACCTCGACCACGCTCAGGTGCCCAAGCACATCGGCGTCATCATGGACGGCAACCGCCGCTGGGCGAAGGCGTCCGGCTCCAGCACCGTCCACGGTCACCGGGCCGGCGCAGAGAAGATCGAGGAGTTCCTCGGCTGGTGCAGCGAGACCGACGTCGAGGTCGTCACGCTGTGGCTGCTGTCCACCGACAACTTCGACCGGCCGCAGGAGGAACTCGTCCCCCTGCTCGGCATCATCGAGGACGTCGTCCGCACCCTCGCCGCCGACGGCCGCTGGCGCGTGCACCACGTCGGCACCCTCGACCTGCTGCCCGCGCAGATGCAGACGGCGCTGAAGGAGGCCGAGGAGGCCACCGCCCACATCGACGGCATACTCGTCAACGTGGCCATCGGCTACGGCGGCCGGCAGGAGATCGCCGACGCCGTGCGCTCGATGCTGCTCGACGCGCACGACAAGGGCGTGCCGATGGAGGACCTCGCCGAGTCCGTCGACATCGACATGATCGGGCGTCACCTCTACACCGGAGCCCAGCCGGACCCGGATCTGGTGATCCGCACCAGCGGAGAGCAGCGGCTGTCCGGATTCATGCTCTGGCAGACCGCGCACTCCGAGTACTACTTCTGCGAGGTCTTCTGGCCGGCCTTCCGCAAGGTCGACTTCCTGCGCGCCCTGCGTGACTACGCCGCACGTCACCGCCGCTACGGCGGCTGACCCGCCCGCACCGCCCCGCCGCCGCCCGGTGGCGGGGCGCTTTCGGATACCCCGATTCGCGAGGACGTAACAAGGAGTTCACCGGCGCGCTGGTGGCCGCTTTTGCATGGCGGCGCATGTTCGAGGGCATAAGCCAAGCAGGTCGACACCCGAACCACGGGCGTCGGATCTCAGCGGGCGGCACGGGGCCGTCCGCCCGGGAGGCCCTTTGCACCAGCCCGACCGTGCGGTCCTGGCACGGAAGCAGCCGCGGGGGGCCGGTTCACGGCTCGCCGTGCCGCGGGGGCCAGACACCGGTCCAGCATCACTTCGTCGCTCCCCGACCTCATCCGAGGGGGTACGTCCTTCCGTGGTGACCAGCACAAAGCGCCACAAGCCCGACCGGCGCACCTATGTTCTCGACACCAGCGTCCTGCTGGCCGACCCGAACGCCCTGAGCCGCTTCGACGAGCACGAGGTCGTGCTCCCCGTCGTGGTGGTCACGGAGCTGGAGGCCAAGCGGCACCATCCCGAACTCGGCTACTTCGCCCGCCAGGCGCTGCGCCTGCTGGACGACTACCGGGTGAAGTACGGTCGCCTCGATGCCCCCATCCCGATCGGGGAGCTCGGCGGGACGATCCGTGTCGAGCTCAACCACTCGGACCCCAGCGTGCTGCCCACCGGCTATCGCCTGGGGGACAACGACTCCCGCATCCTCGCGGTGGCCCGCAACCTGCAGGCCGAGGGGTTCGACGTCACCGTCGTGTCGAAGGACCTGCCGCTCAGGATCAAGGCGTCCTCGGTCGGCCTCCTCGCCGAGGAGTACCGGGCCGAACTCGCCATCACGGAGAACTCCGGCTGGACCGGAATGTCCGAACTCACCCTGTCGGCCGAGCAGGTGGACATCCTCTTCGAGGAAGGACACGTGTACGTGCCGGAGGCCTCCGACCTCCCCGTGCACACCGGCCTGACCATCCAGTCCGAGCGCGGCAAGGCGCTCGGCCGGGTCACCGCCGAGGGCAACGTCCGGCTGGTGCGCGGCGACCGGGAGGTGTTCGGCATCAAGGGCCGCAGCGCCGAGCAGCGCATCGCGCTCGACCTGCTGCTCGACCCGGACGTCGGCATCGTCTCGATGGGCGGCCGGGCCGGCACCGGCAAGTCGGCGCTGGCGCTGTGCGCGGGCCTGGAGGCGGTGCTGGAGCGCCGTCAGCACCAGAAGGTGATGGTCTTCCGGCCGCTGTACGCCGTCGGCGGGCAGGAGCTGGGCTATCTGCCGGGCAGCGAGGCGGAGAAGATGAGCCCGTGGGCGCAGGCCGTCTTCGACACCCTCTCGGCGGTCACCAGCCGGGAGGTCATCGAGGAGGTCACCGCGCGCGGGATGCTGGAGGTGCTTCCGCTCACCCACATCCGCGGGCGCTCGCTGCACGACGCGTTCGTGATCGTGGACGAGGCGCAGTCGCTGGAACGGAACGTTCTGCTGACCGTTCTGTCCCGGATCGGTGCCAACTCGCGGGTGGTACTGACCCATGACGTGGCACAGCGGGACAATCTGCGCGTAGGCCGCTATGACGGCGTCGTCGCCGTCGTGGAGAAGCTGAAGGGGCATCCCCTCTTCGCCCATGTCACGCTGACCAGGTCCGAGAGGTCCCAGATTGCAGCGCTTGTGACCGAAATGCTGGAGGACGGCCACATCTGACGCTGACCTGACGGCCGTTGGCGCCGTCCGGCAAAGGCGACGAGCCTAGCCGGGCGGCGCCTTCGCGCGTGGAGCTTTCCTGAAATCCCTGGGGCCAAACGGGATGTGAGCTTTCACACGCAACGCAGAATTGCCACCCGGCGTCCGGTTACGGCAGAGTCTCAGTCCTGTCAGGCCCCGCATACGACACACCTGTACCCCCAGCGGTACGGCACCACAGACGCATCACCAACTCCATAGAGTTCGTCGTATGCCGCCCGAGCACCTCGCGGCGCTCCCTTCGGGGGAGTTGCCCACCGGGCCCGCGCCTCCCGTGACCCCGCAGTTGGGAGGCCAGTGTCAGGGGCACGATTGCGTCCGCCAGGGTCACCGAAGCGGGCGATGCTGGAAGGAAACCGTGTGAGCCGGATTTCGGTCCGGGGATTCGCAGTGGCCTCGGCCACCGCGGTCACCGCCGTCGGAAGCGTCGTCGGCGTTGCCTCGGGCAGCGTCGCGCAGAACAACAACGACGCCGAGGCGACGGCAGCCGACACCACGCTCCTCGCGGACATACCCGCGGGTCAGCAGGCGCAGGTGCAGACCGCGTCCCTGACGCAGCAGGCCGACGCTCAGGCCATCGCCGCGGACGCGAGCGCCAAGAAGGACGCCGAGGAAGCGGCCCGCAAGGCCGCCGCCGAGACCGCGATCGCGAAGAAGGAAGCGGCCGAGCAGGCGGCCAAGGCGGCCAAGGAGGCCAAGGAGCGCGCCGAGACCAAGGCCGCGACGGCCAGCCGCGACGACGTCCGCGACTCCTCCAGCTTCCCGACCCAGAGCAGCTACTCGGTCGCGCAGATCCAGGCGATGGCCCGTCAGATGGTGGCGGGCGACCAGTTCCAGTGCTTCAGCAACATCGTGGACCACGAGTCCAGCTGGAACTACCGTGCGGTGAACGCCTCCTCCGGCGCCTACGGCCTCTTCCAGGCCCTGCCCGGCTCCAAGATGTCCTCCGCCGGTGCCGACTGGCAGACCAACCCGGCCACCCAGATCAAGTGGGGCCTCAGCTACATGAACGGCCGCTACGGCAGCCCCTGCCAGGCCTGGTCGTTCTGGCAGGCCAACCACTGGTACTAGGACGCCCGCCCGTCCGGCGCTCAACCTCGCGCAGCCCCTCCCCGTCCTCAGGGGAGGGGCTTTCGCCCTGTACGGTCGTACCGGACGACTCCAGGGGGGAGTGGTGGCGAACACCCAGGGACGCGGGGGAAGAGGACGGATGATGTCGCGAGTGCCAGGGTGGCTCGGCCGGCTGGGAGCCGGTCTCACCGAGATGAGCGAGCGCCTGAACGAGCGCCGCGCGGCGGCGGAGCAGGACCCCGCGGAGCCCGCCGCGTCCGCCGAGCCGGCCGAGACCGCCGAGCCGGCCGCGTCCGCCGAGCCGGCCGAGACCGCCGAGCCGGCCGCGTCCGCCGAGCCGGCCGAGACCTCCGCGTCCGCGCCGGCCGACGCGCCCGCCGCCGAGGCGGCCGGGCCCGCCCGCAAGCCCGCGCCGCCGGCGCGCGGCCCCCGCCCCGACCCTGCCGAGGCCGTGCCCTGGGGTGTCCGGGTCGCCGCCGAGGCCGGCTGGCGGGTGCTGGTACTGGCCGGCACGGTCTGGGTGCTGATGCGGGTCATCAGCGCCGTCCAGCTGGTGGTGTTCGCCTTCGTCATCGCGCTGCTGGTCACCGCCATGCTCCAGCCGACGGTCGCCCGCCTGACCCGCCGCGGGGTGCCCCGCGGCCCGGCCACCGCGCTCACCGCCATCAGCGGCTTCGTCGTCATCGGCCTGATGGGCTGGTTCGTGACCTGGCAGGTCATGGAGAACATCGACACGCTCTCCAGCCAGATCCAGAGCGGCATCGACGATCTGCGCAACTGGCTGCTGAAGAGCCCCTTCCACGTCACCGACAAGCAGATCAACCAGATCGCCAAGAACCTGCGCGAGGCGATCGGCGCCAACGCCGACCAGATAACGTCCGCGGGCCTGGAGGGCGTCCAGGTCATCGTGGAGGCCCTCACCGGCATCCTGCTGGTGTTCTTCTCGACGCTGTTCCTGCTCTACGACGGCAAGCGGATCTGGGAGTGGTTCCTGAAGCTGGTGCCCTCGGCCGCCCGCCCGGGCGTGGCCGGCGCCGGCCCGCGCGCCTGGCGCACCCTGACCGCCTACGTCCGCGGCACGGTCCTGGTCGCCCTCATCGACGCCATCTTCATCGGCATCGGCATCTACTTCCTGGACGTGCCGATGGCCGTCCCGCTGGCCGTCTTCATCTTTCTGTTCTCGTTCATCCCACTGGTCGGCGCGGTCGCCTCCGGCGCGCTCGCGGTGATCGTGGCGCTGGTCACCCAGGGTGTCTTCACGGCCGTGATGACTCTGGCGGTGGTCCTCGCGGTCCAGCAGATCGAGGGGCACGTCCTCCAGCCGTTCATCCTCGGCCGCGCGGTCCGCGTCCACCCGCTGGCGGTGGTGCTGACCGTGGCCGCCGGCGGCATGGTGGCCGGTATCGGCGGCGCGGTGGTGGCCGTACCGCTGGTGGCGGTGACGAACACGGTGGTCGGGTATCTGCGGCAGTATTCGCAGGAGGTCCGGCAGCCGCAGGCGGCCACCGAGCTTGCGGCCGAGAACGCGAAGGACCCCGTCCACCAGGAGTGAACGGGGTCCTCGTCGTGCGGTTTACTCGGCCAGCACGGCCTCGGCGTCGAGGGTGACACCGACCGCCTGCACCACGGAGGCGATCTTGAACGCCTCCTGGACGGTCTCGCGCTCCACGCCGGCCTTGCGCAGCACCTGCTCGTGCGAGTCCAGGCACATGCCACAGCCGTTGATCGCGGAGACCGCGAACGACCAGAGCTCGAAGTCGACCTTCTCCACGCCCGGGTTGCCGATGACGTTCATCCGCAGGCCCGCGCGCAGGGTGCCGTACTCGTGGTCGGACAGCAGGTGCCGGGTGCGGTAGAAGACGTTGTTCATCGCCATGATGGCGGCGGCCGACTTGGCGGCCTGGTACGCCTCCGGCGAGAGGTTCGCCTTCGCCTCCGGCTCCAGCTCACGCAGCACGATCGGGGACCGGGAGGCGATCGCGGTCGCCAGCACCGTGCCCCACAGCTGCTGCGCCGGCAGCTCCGAGTTGCCGATGACCGAGCCCAGGTTGAGCTTCAGGTCCTTGGCGTAGTCCGGGATACGGGACTTCAGGGAGTCGAGCGACACGGGTCACTCACCAGCCAGCAGCGAGACCGGGTCGAGGGTCTGCTCGCCCTTGCTCCAGTTGCAGGGGCACAGCTCGTCGGTCTGGAGGGCGTCCAGGACCCGCAGGACCTCCTTGGGGTTACGGCCCACGGAACCGGCGGTGACCATCGTGAACTGGATCTCGTGGTTCGGGTCCACGATGAAGACGGCGCGCTGGGCGTAGCCGTCCTCGCCCTCGATGCCGAGGTCGCGCATCAGCTCGTGCTTGGCGTCCGCCATCATCGGGAACGGCAGGTCGGTCAGGTCCGGGTGGTCCTTGCGCCAGGCGTGGTGGACGAACTCGGAGTCACCGGAGAAACCGAGGATCTGGGCGTCGCGGTCGGCGAACTCGTCGTTCAGCTTCCCGAACGCGGCGATCTCGGTCGGGCACACGAACGTGAAGTCCTTGGGCCATGCGAAGACCACGAGCCACTTGCCCTCGTAGGACTTGTGGTTGATCTGCTCGAACTCCTTGCCCTTCTCCAGCGAGACGCAGGCGGTCAGTTCGAACTCGGGGAACTTGTCACCGACAGTGAGCACGCGCTCTCCTTGCAGCGAAGAAACTGCCCTTTTGGGGTGTTTCTCATGGGTTGGACGTTGTTGATGTTGGCACACGACCCATTGATTAGGGAAATAGCTACAATCGGTCGTGTTGATCGGAGGTAGCTATCAGTGACCATCAGTAACGGCAAGCGGAAGCAACCGAGCCTGGCGCAGCTGCGGGCGTTCGCCGCCGTGGCCGAGCATCTGCACTTCCGGGACGCGGCGGCGGCCATCGGGATGAGCCAGCCCGCGCTGTCCGGCGCGGTCTCGGCGCTCGAGGAGACACTGGGCGTGACCCTCCTTGAGCGTACGACCCGCAAGGTACTGCTCTCGCCGGCGGGTGAGCGGCTGGCCGTACGGGCCAAGGCGGTGCTGGAGGCGGTCGGGGCGCTGCTGGAGGAGGCCGAGGCGGTCCGGGCGCCCTTCACGGGCGTGCTGCGCCTCGGGGTGATCCCGACGGTGGCGCCGTATCTGCTGCCCGCCGTGCTGCGCCTCGTCCACGAGCGCTACCCGCACCTCGACCTCCAGGTGCACGAGGAGCAGACCGCCAACCTGATCGACGGCCTGAACTCCGGCCGGCTGGATCTGCTGTTGCTCGCTGTGCCGCTCGGGGTGCCCGGTGTCGTGGAACTCCCGCTCTTCGACGAGGACTTCGTGCTCGTCACCCCGCTCGATCACTGGCTCGGCGGCCGGGAGGGCATCCCCCGCGAGGCGCTGCGGGAGCTGAACCTGCTGCTCCTGGACGAGGGCCACTGCCTGCGCGACCAGGCCCTCGACATCTGCCGGGAGGCAGGCCGCGAGGACGCGCCGGTCACCACCACGGCCGCCGGGCTGTCCACGCTGGTCCAGTTGGTGGCCGGCGGCCTCGGCTGCACGCTGCTGCCGCGCACCGCGCTGAAGCTGGAGACCGCCCGCAGCAGCCAGCTGCTGACCGGCTACTTCGCCGAGCCCGCCCCGAGCCGCCGGGTCGCCTTCGCCATGCGGGCGGGGGCCGCGCGCTCTGCGGAGTACGAGGAGCTGGCGGCGGCTCTGCGCGACGCGCTCCGCGCGCTGCCGGTGCGGGTGCTGGACTAGCGCCCCGGGAAGGGGGGTTCCCGGGGCGCGCGGCTGCGGGCCGGTGGGGGCCGGTCGCGCAGTTCCCCGCCGCCCTGTGGCGGCTGCGCCGCCTACTCCGCCTACTCCGTGCGCAGCCCCTCCGGCCGCATCATCCGCAGCAGCGGTGGCAGGCTCAGCAGGGTGACCGTGAGGACCACCGCCGCGCCGGCGGCGGTCATCGACAGGACGCTCGCCCAGTCGACGGTCACCGGGGTGGCCGTCATCTTCAGCAGCACCGTGCCGAGGGCCAGTCCCACCGCCGAGGCCAGCAGCAGGCCGAGTGCGATCGGCACCGCCGTCTGCCACAGCACCGACAGGCTCAGCGTGCGGCGCCGGGTGCCGAAGGCGACCAGCGACGACAGCAGTTTGCGCCGCTCACGCAACTGCTCCAGCTGGGAGACCAGCAGGCTCGCCCCGATCAGCGCCAGCACACCGACCGCGCCGATGAACAGGCCGGTGCGCAGGGAGGTGTACTTCGTGGCCTGCTGGGTCGCCGTCCAGTGCCAGGCGTTGGCGAGGCGGTCCGCCCGCGCGGCCGTGTTGCGCACGTGCTCGTCCGCGTCCGGCACCGACAGGTCGAGGCGGATGTAGACCTGGTGGTACAGCACCGACCCGGCCTCGGCGGGCAGTGCGGACGGGGTGAGCAGCAGGCCGTCGATCCCGGACTGGAGCGAGTCCTTGCGGGCGGTCACCTGCCGCAGGCCGGCCGGTACCGTCCAGGGGATCTCGCGCCCGCGCTCGCCCTCCGAGTAGGTGGCGTCCAGGTAGCCGCGCCGGCCGGGCCGCTTGAGGGCCCGCATGGCGGCGTCGTCCTCCGTGCCGGGCACGGCGAACACGTCACCGTCCCGGCAGGACGGCAGATGGGCCAGCTCCCGCAGCGCGGCGCAGTCGCCGACGGTGATGCCGACGGTGGCCGCGGGGTCGCGTCGCTTGTCGCCGAGTCCGCCGGTGGAGATCGCCACCGACTCGCGCACGCCCTCGGTGCGGGCGAACTCGCGGGCCGCCACCGCCAGCCGGGCCCGGTCCGAGAGGTCGACCTCCATCGACGCCCGGTTCGGATCCAGGCCGGTGTCCTTGGTGTACTGGCTCTCCACGCCCGCGAACAGCATCTGGAGCGCGATCGCCCCGGCCACCGCCACCGCGATGCCGTTGACCATGCGGGCCGCCGTACCGCTGCTCAACTGAAGCCGTCGTACGGCCAGTTGCCAGGAGACCGCGCCGGCGCCGAGCCGGGCGACGACCGCCTCGACGAGCCAGGGCAGCAGCGCCGTGACGCCGACCAGGACCAGCAGGACGCCGCCGGTGACCAGGTACTGGTTGAAGTCGCCGTGGTCGCGGCCGTTGCCGATCATCGGGTAGAGCATCCCGAGGCCCACCAGCGGCAGCAGCAGCCGCCACCACAGGCGCCGCCGGGCCGGTTTGGCCGTACGCACCACGCCGAGCGGCTCCACCACCACCCCGCGCATCGCGAGCAGCGTGACCAGCACCGCGGCGGCCGGAACCGCCACCGCGACCAGCGAGACCAGCGCGGGGGAGGGGTCCAGATAGCTCGGGAAGAAGCTCTCGCCCAGTACCTCCACCGAGCCCGCCACCTGCCGCCCGATCAGGAAGAAGACGGTGCCGACCAGCAGTCCGAGCAGCGCCCCGGCCAGCGCCTCGCCGGCCGCGATGCGGCGGGTCATCCGGCTGTCGGAGCCCACCAGGCGCAGCGCGGCCAGCCGGCGGTCGCGCCGCTCGCCGCCGAACCGTACGGCCGCGGCGATGAACACGGCGACCGGCGTCAGCAGGACCACGAACACGACCAGTGTCATCAGGATGAGCACCGGGTCGGCCCGCTCGGTCGTCGGGTGCGGATCACCGAACGCGGTCAGCCGCACCACGCGCGTGCTGTTCTTGGCCGCCACCATGCCGTCGGCGCCCGCGTAGTAGGCCAGCTCGTGCGAGCCGATCAGCCCGGCCTCGCCGATCGTGCCGGTGATCCGGTCCGGAAGCCGCTCCCGCAGCAGCTTCGCCCCGTCCGAGGAGAGCAGCTCCTTCAACGCGGGCGAGACCACCATCTCGCCCTTCTTCGGGAAGTGGTCCACACCGGGCGGCAGCGGCGCCCGCGCGCCCTCGGGCTGGAGCAGCCGGCCCCGGACGTCCTCGCCGTGCCAGTTGGTGTTGCTCAGGCCGACCAGCACGGTGTTCTCGCCCTTGGGCGGCACGGCACTGCCGTAGGTGAGGTCCTGGCGGGCCTGTTCGCGCGCGTGCCGCGCCGTCAGCACGTTCGGCAGCGCGGTCGTGAGCAGCAGCAGCGCCACGCCCAGGCCGACGCCGACCGCCGTGAGCACCATCCGGACCCAGCCCTCGCGCCCGCCGGTGACGGCGAACCGGACGCCCATCGCCAGATCCCTGGCCCACTGCCGGACGTTCATATGGCCCGCTCCATGTCCCGGGACCTGCCGTCGCGTACGACGATCTCCCGGTCGGAGTAGGCGGCGACCCGGGCCTCGTGCGTGACGAGCACGACGGCCGCGTTCGTGGACCGGGCCGCGTCCGTGAGCAGCTCCATCACGCGCTCGCCGTTGAGCGAGTCGAGTGCGCCGGTCGGTTCGTCGGCGAAGAGCACCCGGGGTCCGGTGACCAGCGCCCGCGCCACCGCGACCCGCTGGCCCTGGCCGCCGGAGACCTCGCCGGGCCGCTTGTCCTTGAGGTCGTCCACCTCCAGGCGCTCCATCCAGCTGAGCGCGGCCCGCTCGGCCTGCTTGCGGGAGGTGCCGTTCAGCCTGAGCGGCAGCGCCACGTTCTCCACGCAGGTCAGCTCGGGGACCAGCTGGCCGAACTGGAAGACGAAGCCGAACTCGCTGCGGCGCAGCGCGCTGCGCTCGCTGTCGCTCATGCCGGCCAGTTCGCGGCCGGCGTAGGTGATGGAGCCGGAGTCGGGCGGCACGATGCCGGCGAGGCAGTGCAGCAGCGTCGACTTGCCGGAGCCGGAGGGGCCCATCACGGCGACGACCTCACCGGGGTGGATGGAGAACTCGGCGCCGTCGAGCGCGACCGTGGGGCCGTAGGCCTTGCGCAGGTTCTCGGCGGCGAGCAGGGAGCCGGGCGGAGGGGTCATCGGGCCACCGCCGCACGGAGCTTGTCGAGGCGCGCGGCGGTCAGTTCCAGCCAGCGCAGGTCGGCCTCCAGGTGGAACAGGGCATGGTCGCAGATCAGCTGGTCCGCGAGATCGCCCTTGCGCTTGCGGTCGGTCAGGATCCGCATGCTGCGCAGGTGCTCGGCGCGCTGCGTGTCGAGGATGTCGGCCGCGTCGCGGTGGGTGAGGAGGGCGAGGACGACCTTGGTGTAGAGGGTCGACTGGAGGTACTCCTCCGGCTTCTCCGGGGTGGCGAGCCAGCGCTCGACGTCGGTGATGCCGGCGTCCGTGATGGCGTACCGCTTGCGCTCGGGGCCGCCGCCCGCCTCGATGCCGTCGACTTCCACGAGGCCGTGCTTCAGCAGCCGGGACATCGTGGAGTAGACCTGGCCGTAGTGCAGCGGCCGGTCGTGACCGAACTTCTCGTCGAAGGCCCGCTTGAGGTCGTAGCCGTGGCGCGGGCCGGACTCCAGGAGCCCTAGAAGGGTGTGACCGATGGACATGGGAGCACTCTACACACGGTGTATACGCGGTATGTATACGCCGAGTGTGCAGGCATTGGCGGGGGGTACGGCCGCGCAGGTGGCGGGCGATTGTCACGGTTGTGCTACACGGCTCTGCTACCCGGCCGAGCCGCCGGGCGGCCGCCCCCGGCGCGGCAGCGGTCCGGTGTCCTTGGGCAGTCGTCCCGCCTCCGCCAGTGCCTTGCGCAGCAGGAACTCGATCTGCGCGTTGGCCGACCGCAGCTCGTCCCCGGCCCAGCGGGCGAGCGCCTCGTACACCGACGGGTCCAGCCGCAGCAGCACCTGCTTGCGCTGCTGCGGCCGGCGCTTCGGGGTCTCCGGGGAGTCCGTCACTGGTAGAGGGTCCCGGTGTTGAGGACCGGCTGCGGGGCGCGGTCCCCGCACAGCACGACCATCAGGTTGGACACCATCGCCGCCTTCCGCTCCTCGTCCAGGTCCACGATGTCCTGCTCGGCGATGCGGGCGAGTGCCGCCTCGACCATCCCCACGGCGCCGTCGACGATCTGCCGCCGGGCCGCGACGACCGCCCCCGCCTGCTGTCGCTGGAGCATCGCCGAGGCGATCTCGGGAGCGTACGCGAGATGAGTGAAGCGCGACTCGATGATCTGCACTCCGGCCGCCTCCACCCGCACCTGCAGCTCGACGGCCAGCTTCTCGGTGATCTCCTCGGCGTTGCCGCGCAGCGACAGGCCGTCCTCGTCGTGGGCGTCGTAGGGGTACTCGATGGCGATGTGCCGCACGGCCGTCTCGGTCTGCGTGGCGACGAACTCGGCGAAGTCGTCGACCTCGAAAGTGGCCTGCGCGGTGTCCTGGACCTTCCAGACCACGACCGCGGCCAGCTCGATCGGGTTGCCGTAGGCGTCGTTGACTTTCAGGACGGCGGTCTCGTGGTTGCGCACCCTGGTGGATATCCGGGTCCGGGAGGTGAAAGGGTTCACCCAGCGCAGGCCGTCCTGCCGGATCGTGCCCCGGTAGCGCCCGAAGAGCTGGACGACCCTGGCCTCGCCCGGCGCGACCGTGTTCAGGCCGCGCATCGCGATGAGCGACGCGAGCAGGACGGCGACGCCGGCGGCGATGAGACCGCCCTCGGCGCCGGAGGATGAGGCCGCCCCCGAGGCCGCGAACAGTGCGGCCGCGGCGCCGAGCCCGACCAGCCCGAGCAGCAGGGCGAGCCCGCCGCCGATGCTGTGGGCGGTGAACTCCCGTACGCGCGGGGTTGGCATTTCGGGCAGGTCGGACATGGGTGAGCCCCCGTTCTCGTGGTGCCTAGCTTGCTTCTAGCTAAGTGATATCACTTTTGGGCTGTCAGGCAACCCCTCGCCGCTCAGAACCGTCGGTTCCCTTGGGGTGGGTGCTGATTGTCACGTCCGTAAAAGAACGGATCAGACGCCCTTTGTCATATAGGCGGGTGTTAGCTTTCGAAGCTGACCCCGAGACGGAAGCGAGCGTAGGGACCCATGGGACGAGCGGAAGAGAGACGAGCGCGACAGCGCGGTGGCCGCCGTGCGGCGCCCAAGCGCCGCCCCTCCACGCCCGCGGCGGGGACCGCGTCCGCGGGCGGTGCCGCGGCGAAGCCGCCGAAGAGCCTCATACGCCGGATGTTCACCTGGAAGAAGATCCTCGGGACGTTCTTCGGGATGTGCCTGCTGGTCATCGCGGCTTTCATCGGGCTCTACATGTACGTGGACGTCCCGGAGGGCAACGCCGCCGCCCAGCGCCAGAGCAACGTCTACAAGTTCAGTGACGGGACGATCCTGGCCCGCCAGGGCGAGGTCAACCGCGAGATCGTCGACCTGGACAAGGTGCCGCGCAAGGTCCAGCTGACCTTCGTGGCGGCGGAGAACAAGAGCTTCTACCACGACGCCGGCGTCGACCTCAAAGGCACGGCCCGCGGTCTGCTCAACACGCTGGCCGGCAAGGGCAAGCAGGGTGGCTCCACGATCACCCAGCAGTACGTCAAGAACTTCTACCTCAACCAGGACCAGACCGTCACGCGCAAGATGAAGGAACTGGTCATCTCGTTGAAGGTGGAGCGGGAGAAGTCCAAGGACGACATCCTCGCCGGCTACATCAACACCAGCTACTACGGCCGCAACGCCTACGGCATCCAGGCCGCCGCCCAGGCCTACTTCCACGTCGACGCCGAGGACCTCGACGTCAAGCAGGGCGCCTATCTCGCCGCGCTGCTCCAGGCGCCGAGCCAGTACGACTGGGCGGTCGCGACCCCCACCGGCAAGAGGCTGGTCACGGCGCGCTGGAACTACGTCCTCGACAACATGGTCGAGGAGGGCTGGCTGCCCAAGGCCGAGCGGCAGGGCCTGCGCTTCCCCAAGATCAAGGACCCCAAGGGCGCCCCGGGCCTCGACGGACAGAAGGGCTACCTGGTCGAGCTCGCCAACCAGCAGCTGGAGAACCAGCTGATGGCGGAGCAGGGCCTGACCCAGTCGCAGGCCGAGAGCGCGGTCGTCGAGAACGGCTGGACCATCACCCTGAACATCGACCGCAAGAAGCAGGCCGCGCTGGAGAAGGCCGTCAAGAGCGAGCTGACCAGCAAGCTCGACAAGAAGAAGCGCAAGGTCGACGGCGACATCCAGGCCGGCGCCGTCTCCGTCGACCCCAAGACCGGCAAGATCGTCGCGCTCTACGGCGGCAAGAACTACTACGAGCACTACTACAACAACGCCACCCGCAAGGACTACCAGCCGGCCTCGACGTTCAAGCCGGTCATCCTCGCCGCCGCGCTGGAGCAGAACGCCACCACGCAGAACGGCAAGCCGATCACCGCCAACACCCTCTACGACGGCACCAGCCGGCGCCCCGTCGTGGACCACGGCACCAAGGTCGGCTTCGCCCCGCCGAACGAGGACGACGTCAGCTACGACGACATCACCGTCCAGCAGGCCATGAACAAGTCCGTCAACTCCGTCTTCGCGCAGATGGGCGTGGACGTGGGCATGGACAAGGTCATGAGCACGGCGGGCAGGCTCGGCATGGACACCAAGGGCATGCAGGCCGTGCCCGCCCAGACGCTGGGCTCGATGGGCGCCAGCCCCCTGGAGATGGCCGGCATCTACGCCACCTTCGCCAACCACGGCTACAAGGTGACCCCGAGCGTCATCAAGTCGGCTGAACAGAAGGACCGTACGGTCGACATCCCGGACCCGGTCGGCGGCTCGGTGATCAGCCGCACGGCCGCCGACACGGTCACCTCGGTGCTCACCGGCGTGGTCGACGACGGTACGGCCAAGAGGTCCGTGGCCGGCAACCCGCTGCGCGGCGGCCGTCAGGTGGCGGGCAAGACCGGTACCTCTGACGAGAACAAGTCGGCCTGGTTCACCGGCTACACCCCCGACCTGGTCACCTCCGTCGGCCTGTTCGGCGAGGACCCGAAGACCAAGGCCCATGTGTCCATGCGGGGCGCGACCGGCCCCCTGGTCCCCCCGCCCGGCCGCATCAACGGCGGCGACTACCCGGCGAAGATCTGGGCCGCGTACACCTTCGGTGTCACGGGCAAGGCCACGTTCGACCTGAACACCACGCAGGGCGCGGCCGTCGAACCGACCGAGACGCCGACCTGGACGCACACCCCGACCCAGACGCCGTCGCAGACGCCGTCCAGCGCGCCGCCGACGTCCCAGTCACCGACCGAGACCCCGTCCCAGACCCCGTCGCAGACGCCGTCGCAGACGCCCAGCAAGACGCCGACGCAGACCCCGAGCACCGGGGTACCGACGGATCCCGTCACCGAGGACCCGCTCGACCCCGACGCGGATCTCGGCCAGTAGACGCACGAAAGGGCGCCCGGAGTCTCCGGGCGCCCTTCGTCGTCACACCGGCGGGGCTCAGCCCCGGTTCAGCTCGAACCAGACCACCTTGCCGGTGCTCAGCCGGGTCGCTCCCCAGCGCCGGGCCAGCTTGTTCACCAGGTACAGGCCGCGCCCGCCCTCGTCCGTGGCCCGGGCCTGCCGCAGGCGCGGCAGCTGGGGCACGTCGTCGCCGACCTCGCAGCGCAGCACGTGCGTGCGCAGCAGCCGCAGCGTCACCGGACGCGACGCGTACCGTACGGCGTTCGTCACGACCTCGCTGACCAGCAGCTCCACCGAGTCCGTCAGGTCTTCCAGGTCCCAGCGGGCGAGCGCGCGCCGGGCCAGCCGGCGGGCCTGGCCGGGGGCCGTCTCGTCCGGCTCCAGCGTCCAGTAGGCGACATCGCTCGGCGCGATCCCGTCGAAGCGGGCCGCGAGCAGCGCGATGTCGTCGTCCCGGTCGCCCGGGCCGAGCATGTCCAGCACCTCGTCGCACAGCGCCTCGAGGGGCGGCGGATGGTCGGGCCCGGTCAGCTGGGCGGTCGCCGCCAGCTTCTCCCGCAACTGCTCTATGCCGGTCCACACGTCCCGCAGCCGGGACTCCACCAGCCCGTCGGTGTACAGCAGCAGGGTCGCCCCGGCGGGCGCGTCCAGCTCCACCGCCTCGAAGTCCACCCCGCCGACGCCGATCGGCGCACCCGGCGGCACCCGCAGCACCTCGGCCCGGCCGCCCAGGTGTAGCAGCACGGGCGGCGGATGACCGGCGTTGGCGATCGTGATGCGGTGGGTGACCGGGTCGTAGACGGCGTACAGGCAGGTCGCCATGCGGTCGGAGCCGAGGCGCTGCGCCTGTTCGTCCAGGTGGTGCAGCACCTCCTGCGGCGGCAGGTCGAGTCCGGCCAGGGTCTGCGCGGTGGTGCGCAGCTGGCCCATGATCGCCGCCGAGGTCATCGAGTGGCCCATCACATCGCCGACGACCAGCGCGACCCGGCTGCCGGGCAGCGGGATGGCGTCGTACCAGTCGCCGCCGACCCGGGCGGTCTCCGCCGCCGGCAGATAGCGCGAGGCCAGCCGGACGCCGGTCGGGCGGGGCAGGGTCTCGGGCAGCATGGTGCGCTGCAGCTCGTCGGCGATGTACGCTTCCCGGCCGTACAGCACCGCCTTGTCGATGCCGAGCGCGCTGTGTGTGGCCAGCTGCGCGGCCACCAGCAGATCGTCCGCCTCGAACGCGAGCCGGTCCGGGCGGCGCAGGAACAGTGCCGCACCGATCACCCGGCGCCGGCCGCGCAGCGGCGCGAGGATCGCGTGCTGCCCGCCCGGCACGACCGCCTCGCCGCCCTCGCCGAGCAGCTCGGGCAGCGCGGCCCGGGCGGCGGGCGCGTCGGCGAACACCGGCCGCACCCCGCGCAGCACCTCGTTCAGGGCGCCGCCCGGCCGTACCTCGCACAGCTCGGTGGTGAGCGACGACAGATCCGCCAGCGCCGAGGGCTCCGGCTCCGGCTCGAACGCCGGCGGCAGCAGCACCCCGTCGGTGTCCCGCTCCTGAGGTATCCGGTCGGTGCGGCGCAGCCGCAGCACCACCGGACCGGTGGGCCGTTCGTCGCCGACCGGCAGCGGGTCGCGCAGATAGACCAGGATCGCGTCCGAGAACGTCGGCACGGTGGCCCGGCACAGCCCCATCACGATCTCGTCCAGGTCGAGCCCGCGGGCGATCCGCCGGGTGGCCGCGCCCACGAACCTGAGCCGGTCCCCGTCACGCCGCATCGGCATCGGCCGCCCCGGCGGCAGTCCCCGCCCGGTACGGCGCTCCTGGCCGGCCGGCGCCCGCTCCTGCTCGGCACCGGGCTGCGCCGGGATGGCCTCCGGCGCGGGGCGCGGGCGATGGTCCTCCACGCTCGAACTCCCTCTGGTGGCAGCTACCCCCATCGGGTCGTCGGTGGCGGGCTGCGCGTGCTCGGGGCCGTTGACTGGGGGCTCCTTCCCCTTGCCGTCCTTTCCCTTGCCACCGGGCGTGGCCGGGCCCGGTCCCGAGGGCGTTCCCTCGGGACGGGGCTGCGCGGGTAAGGCCGGGTTGCCGAGCTGCTTCGGGGTACGCAGGAGCGCCCCGCGGCCCTCCGCGGGGTCGACGCCCGGCTGGGGGCGTTCGAAGGAGGTGGGCTGCTCCGTCACGCGTGTCGCATCCATCCGTCCGGGGCTGTGCGCCGGGTGCGCCGGGCGCGCAGTTGGTCCCGCCGAAGTGCCGATACCCGCAATACGTGCCCCAGGAACGGAATTCCCGCGGGGTCAGAGGTTGTTTCTGTGCCGTTCGCTGAGCCGCCGCGGTCCGCGGTGGTGCCGCCCTCGTACCCCTCGCTCACGTCCTGCCGCCCCTCGGTGACGATCGGTCAAGCCCGGCTCATGCTCCGGTAGTTGCACTTACGCGCCCTTGCGGAGGACGATCCTACGTTTCTTGCCCCGGGGCGCATCAAGAGTCTCATGAGGACACGTGCGCGGGCGTACGGTCCCAGTCCTCGGGGAGAGAAGGTACCGCCCAGGACGGGTCCGGGCGCCAGTGCGGCCAGCCATCGGAGAACGGCGGCCCCCACGCGCGGATCACCTCCACCGCCTCCCGTCCGGCCGCCCGCACCCGCTCCGCAGTCGCCGCGTCCATCAGTCCGTCCCGCTGGGCCTGCGCGAACTCGTCCTCGTCCCGCCAGTGCCAACTCCGGTCCGGGTGCACGGAGATGTCCAGGAAGTGGTCCTCGGAGTCCACCCCGCCCGTCCAGCGGGCCAGGGGCTGCTCCAGATTGACGTACCAGTTCTTGAACCGCCAGCCCGGGTCCCAGAACAGCCACACCGACCAGGGCCGGCCGGGCTGGGCCAGCTTCAGCACGCCGGTGCCGAACCAGCGGTCCCGCTGGACCGTGCGCGGCTTGGTGTAGCGGGACTCCAGCGGCTCCAGGTGCACCGGCGTGCCGTCGGCCAGGACCGGCTTCACGCACTCGGTGCCGGGTGCCAGCCACACCGCCAGCAGCTCCGCGTCGTCGCGTACGACGGTGACGGGCCGGGCGATGTGGAAGTGTGCGCCGCCGTTCTCCCGGTAACGCCACAGGATCTGCGTCCCCGGGGTCCAGTGCGTCGCAGGTCCCGCTGCCACTCGTGCCACCGCTCCGTCGTCCGTCATGGACAGATATTAGGTGCCACGGGCATACGACTGCTGCGGTGCACATCACGGTGCTCCGGGGTGGCCGGAAAGCTTCGCTCGCGGTTACGGCCGTGTCATCCGCAGCACGTCCAGCGCCTCGTCCAGCTGTTCCGGCGTCAGGTCGCCGCGCTCCACGTACCCGCTCTCCAGGACGACTTCACGGATCGTCTTCCGCTCGGCGAGCGACTTCTTGGCGACCTTCGCGGCCTCCTCGTAGCCGATGTACTTGTTCAGCGGGGTCACCACGGACGGGGACGACTCGGCGTACTCGCGGGTGCGTTCGCGGTCGGCGGTGATGCCGTCGATGGTCCGGTCGGCCAGCAGCCGCGAGACGTTGGCGAGCAGCCGGACCGACTCCAGGACGTTCTTGGCGAGCACCGGGAGCATGACGTTCAGCTCGAAGTTGCCGGCGGCGCCGGCGGTGGTGATGGTGGCGTCGTTGCCGATGACCTGCGCGGCGACCATCAGCACGGCCTCCGGGACGACCGGGTTGACCTTGCCCGGCATGATCGAGGAGCCGGGCTGGAGGTCGGGCAGCCGGATCTCGGCGAGACCGGTGCGCGGCCCGGAGGACATCCAGCGCAGATCGTTGGCGATCTTCGTCAGGCCTACCGCGACGGTCCGCAGCTGCCCGCTGGTCTCCACGATGCCGTCCCGGGCGCCCTGCGCCTCGAAGTGGTCGCGGGCCTCGGTGAGCGGCAGCCCGGTGGCCCGGGCGACCTCCTCGATGACGGCGGCGGAGAAGCCGGGCGGGGTGTTGATGCCGGTGCCGACCGCCGTGCCGCCCAGCGGCAGCTCGGCGAGGCGCGGCAGGGAGGCCCTGAGGCGCTCGACGCCGTACCGCACCTGGGCCGCGTACCCGCCGAACTCCTGGCCGAGCGTCACCGGGGTGGCGTCCATCAGATGCGTCCGGCCGGACTTCACCACGTCCGCGAACTCCTCGGACTTGCGCTCCAGGGACGCGGCGAGGTGCTCCAGGGCGGGGATCAGGTCGTGGGTGACGGCCGCGGTGGCCGCGATGTGGATCGAGGACGGGAAGACGTCGTTGGACGACTGCGATGCGTTCACGTGGTCGTTGGGGTGCACGTCCCGGCCGAGCCGCTCGGTCGCCAGCGTCGCGACGACCTCGTTGGTGTTCATGTTGGACGACGTTCCGGAGCCCGTCTGGAACACGTCCACCGGGAAGTGCTCGTCCCACCTGCCCGCGGCGACCTCCCCGGCCGCCTCCTGGATCGCCTCCGCGATGTCCTTGTCCAGGACGCCCAGCTCGGCGTTCACCTTCGCCGCGGCCGCCTTGATGCGGGCCAGCGCCTCGATGTGCGCCCGCTCGATCCGCTGCCCGGAGACGGGGAAGTTCTCGACGGCGCGCTGGGTCTGCGCGCGCCACTTGGCGTGGGCCGGGACCCGGACCTCGCCCATCGAGTCGTGCTCGATCCGGTACTGCGGCTCTTCGGTCGTCATCGTCGTACCTCCGAAAACATGAGCACTTGTCGCGGCACGTGTATTCCCTATCTGACTACCCACCAGTAAATACCGGGGGCAACACCTGCTTCGGGGAGGCGTCATGAAACGCGTCAGATCCAGGATCAGATGGACGGCCGTCGCTGTCGCGGCGGCCGCCACCGTGTTCGCGGGCCTCACCGCCCCCGCCACCCACGCGGTCCCGGCCGCCACGGCCGTCACGGGGGCGACGGCGGCCGCGGAGGGGGCCACACCTCTCCCGCCCGACCTGGAACGCATCCGCGCCGCCGAGGCCACCGCCCTCTACGGCGACCCGGCCCAGCGGCCCCTCGCCGACCGCAAGACCTCGCTGATCTCCCTGGGTGACAGCGAGATCTCCGGCGAGGGCGTCGGCACCTACGAGCCCGGCACCAACGGCCCGGACAACTGGTGCCACCGCTCACCCCAGGCGGCCATCCACCGCACCGGCATCCCCGCCGACGTCACCTACAACGTCGCCTGCTCGGGCGCCTACACCGGCAACATCCGCATCGGCGGCAGCAAGCAGTACGCCGACGAACTCGTGCAGAGCGACAGCCTCGCCATCAAGGCCCGCACCACCCGGATCAAGCTGATCGTGCTGGTCGCCGGCGCCAACGACGACCTCCGGTTCGGCCCCGTCATGACCGACTGCGTCACCCGCTATCTCACCCTCCAGGGCCGCTGCGAGCCGAAGTACGACCCCGGCTGGCAGGCCCGCGTCGACGCCCTCGTGCCCAAGGTGAAGGCCACCGTCGCCGACCTGAGGACGGTCATGCGGAACGCGGGCTACGCGGACGACGACTACACACTCGTCCTCATGGGCTACCCGAGCCCCATCGGCCCCGACATCCACGACAACCCCGACTACCCGGGCAAGCTCCCGGGCGGCTGCACCGGCTACGACTCCGACGCCGCCTGGGGCCGGAACACCGCCGTCCCGCTCTTCGAACGCGGCATGCGCGAGGCGGCCCGGGAGAGCGGCGCCTCCTACCTCGACAACTCCCGGCTCTTCCACGGCCACGAGGTCTGCATGGAGGACACCTGGGCACGGGGCCTGTACGTGGACCTCACCAACCCCTTCCCGCCCGACTCCAACTCGGTACGGCAGTCCTTCCACCCGGGCGCCCGGGGCCACGGCGCCTTCGCCGCCTGCCTGACCCGGTTCTACGAATCCGGCCTGCGCGAGGCCGGTTGCGCCGACCCGGCGAGCACCGGCACGCCCCGGCTGTACCCGGGCGCCTGGGACGACGCCTTCAGGCCGCTGACGAGCCCGGCCACCGGCCCCTGCCTGGACGCCTCGGGCGGATCGAGCGCCAACGGCACCGAGGTGATCGGCTGGGACTGCCACGGGGGGCGCAACCAGGGCTGGTGGTACGACACCGAACGGCGCTCGCTGCACGTGGAGTTGACCCATGACCGGTGCCTGGACGTGCCGGGCGGTTCCTACACGGCCGGCACCGGCCTGATCCTCTGGAACTGCCACGGCGGCGCCAACCAGCAGTTCGTCCGCCAGTCGGGGACGGTCCGTCCGGCGGCGGCGACGGGGCTGTGCGTGACGCTGGGCGCGGCCGGGGACCGGGCCCGGCTGCAGAGCTGTGACGGGTCGGCCGCCCAGCGCTTCAGCTGACCGACCAGGGGGCTCCGCCCCCTGAACCCCCGGCCGCTCACCCGCCACCCGACTCGGTCGGCCGGCAGGCGGCCGGGGCGAGGGAACTAGGGGGTTTCGTTTGGATCAGGTCGGATCAGGCCGCGGTGCATGGTGCGGTGCATCGCAAGGCGGAGGATCACCCGCGTACTGGGCGTACTCGGGTGGTCCGACAACGCGGCGAGGTGCCGTGCCGGGCGTCGCGGACCCGGGCTGATCCAAACGAAGTCCCTAGGCCAGCCCGGGACCCCGCACCGGAATGCTCGTGAACGTCGGCTGCGGAGCCGGATCCTGGAAGAAGTCGTTCCCCTTGTCGTCCACCACGATGAACGCCGGGAAGTCCTCGACCTCGATCTTCCAGACCGCCTCCATGCCCAGCTCCTCGTACTCCAGGACCTCCACCTTCTTGATGCAGTCCTGGGCGAGGCGGGCGGCCGGGCCGCCGATGGAGCCGAGGTAGAAGCCGCCGTGGGCGTTGCACGCGTCGGTGACCTGCTTGCTGCGGTTGCCCTTGGCGAGCATCACCTTGGAGCCGCCCGCGGCCTGGAACTGCTCCACGTAGGAGTCCATGCGGCCGGCCGTGGTCGGGCCGAAGGAACCGGAGGCGTAGCCCTCGGGGGTCTTCGCCGGGCCGGCGTAGTACACCGGGTGGTCCTTCAGGTACTGCGGCATCTCCTCGCCCGCGTCCAGCCGCTCCTTGATCTTGGCGTGCGCGATGTCACGGGCCACGACCAGCGGACCGGTCAGCGAGAGCCGCGTCTTGACCGGGTACTTGGTCAGCTCGGCGAGGATCGTGTCCATCGGCTGGTTGAGGTCGATCTTGACGACGTCACCCGCCTCGTCGAGGTGATCGTCGGTCGTGTCCGGCAGGAAGCGCGCCGGGTCGGTCTCCAACTGCTCCAGGAAGACACCCTCGGCGGTGATCTTGGCGACCGCCTGGCGGTCGGCGGAGCAGGAGACGGCGATCGCGACCGGGCAGGACGCGCCGTGCCGGGGCAGGCGGATGACGCGCACGTCGTGGCAGAAGTACTTGCCGCCGAACTGCGCGCCGATGCCGATCTTCTGGGTCAGCTCGAAGACCTTCTCCTCCAGCTCCTCGTCCCGGAAGCCGTGGCCGAGCGGCGAGCCCTCGGTCGGCATGTTGTCCAGGTAGTGCGCGGAGGCGTACTTCGCGGTCTTCAGCGCGTACTCGGCGCTCGTGCCGCCGACGACGATCGCCAGGTGGTACGGCGGGCAGGCGGCCGTACCGAGCGAGCGGATCTTCTCCTCCAGGAACTTCATCATGGAGGCTTCGTTCAGGACGGCCTTCGTCTCCTGGTACAGGAAGGACTTGTTGGCGGAGCCGCCACCCTTCGCCATGAACAGGAACTTGTAGGCGCCGCCGTCGGTGGCGTACAGCTCGATCTGGGCCGGCAGGTTGGAGCCGGTGTTCTTCTCCTCCCACATGGTGAGCGGAGCCATCTGCGAGTAACGCAGGTTCAGGTTCTTGTAGGCGTCGTAGATGCCACGGCTCAGCGCCGCCTCGTCGCCGCCCTCGGTCAGCACGTTCTGCCCGCGCTTGCCCATCACGATCGCCGTGCCGGTGTCCTGGCACATCGGCAGCACGCCGGCCGCCGCGATGTTCGCGTTCTTCAGCAGGTCGAGCGCGACGAACTTGTCGTTGCCCGACGCCTCCGGGTCGTCGATGATCCGGCGCAGCTGGGCGAGGTGGGCCGGGCGCAGGTAGTGCTGGATGTCGTGGATGGCCTCCTCGGCCAGCTTGCGCAGCGCCTCCGGCTCCACCTTGAGGAACGTCCGCCCGTCGGGGCCCTCGACCGTGGAGACGCCCTCGGACGTCACCAGCCGGTACGGGGTGGTGTCCTCTCCCTGGGGGAGCAGATCGGTGTACGCGAACTCAGGCATCTCAGCCCATTCCTCACTCTGACGGACGGCCGCCCGCCGACGCTGGCGAGCCTCCCCAGCGTAGAACCTGCCGCCGACGGCGAACCTGTGAGGTAAGGCTCAGTTGGGGGTATCGCGATCTATCGTGTTTGGGTACGCTGCTGTCCGTGGACCTTCAGAAGCAGACCGCACCCACACCCGCAGCCGAGCTGCGCGCCTCCGACGCCGACCGCGACCGGGTCGCCGACATTCTCCGCGAGGCCCTCGCCGAGGGCCGGCTGACCGCCGACGAGCACGCCGAGCGCGTGGACGGGGTGCTGCACGCCAAGACGGTGGGTGAGCTGCAGGTCTTCATCCGGGATCTGCCCGGCGCCCACCAGCGCTCCGCCGCCCCCGCCTGCACACCCGTCCCGTCCCGCCCCACCCCGGGCGCGGTGCCGGCGGAGGCCGACGCCAGCGTGGTGGCGGTGTTCAGCAGCGCCATGCGCCGGGGTCGCTGGCGGGCCGGCCGGCGACTGCACGCGTACGCGGTCTTCGGCAGCGTCGAGATCGACCTCAGCGAGGCGATCTTCGAGTACCAGCAGGTGGTGATCAAGGCGGTCTCGGTCTTCGGCGACGTCCAGATCCGCGTCCCGGAGAACATCTCCCTGCGCGGCACCGGAGGCGGTGTGCTCGGCAACTTCGAGGTGAGCCCGCTGGACTCGGTGGAACCGGACGCGCCGGTGGTCTACGTCGACGGCTGGGCCGTCCTCGGCAACGTCGAGGCGCGGCCCAAGCGGGGCAAGCTCGTGGCGGACATCCTGGACCGCGTGCAGGACAAGGCCGACCGGAAGCTGCGCAAACACCTGGGGCATTGACGGACGCGAATCCGGCGGTCTCCGGCAGGGGTGTGGCGCCGCGGCGATGCCTCGCGGGGGCGTGAAAGCGATGTAGTGCGCCTGCGGATGGGAACGCTGTGCATAGGCGCGCGCACAGCGGGTAGGCCTTGCTGCATCGTCTCTCGCTCGCGAAGCCGTCGTCAGGAGTAGACCGTGCTGCAACCGCCGCATTCGTCCTTGCAGGTAGCTGCCGTTCCGGCCCAGCGGGTGCCAGCGCGAGACAGGGATCAAGACGCACCCTGGCACACCGAGGCGGTGTGCCGGCGCGACGAGGCGGGCCTCTTCTTCGCCCCGTCGAAGGAGCCGACCGCCGCCCGGCTGTCCCGCGAGGAGGCGGCCAAGCGGGTCTGCGCCCGCTGCCCGGTCATGGTCGAGTGCCGCGAACACGCCCTCCTCCAGCCCGAGCCCTACGGTGTCTGGGGCGGCCTCACGGCGGCGGAACGCCGGGTGGTGCTGGCGCGGCGCCGCCGGCGCGAAGTCGAGCTGAAGAAGGCGGCACGGGCGACGGCGAACCGCATAGCCGGCTAGCTGCACGCGACGAAGGGCGCCCTCTCCGCACAGAGGGCGCCCTTTCAGTCGCCGAGGAGCGCAAGCCCCGGCGGGCGTGTCACTTGGCCCGGTCGAAGTCGATCGCGCTGTAAGCCCGCAGCTTGCTGAGCCGGTGCTCGGAGTAGATCCGCCGCACGGTCCCGGACTTCGACCGCATCACGATCGACTCGGTCTGCGCGGTCTCCGAGCGGTAGCGGACCCCGCGCAGCAACTCGCCGTCGGTGATACCGGTGGCGACGAAGAACACGTTCTCCCCGGACACCAGGTCGTCCGTGGTGAGCACGCGGTCCAGATCGTGCCCGGCGTCGATGGCCCGCTGCCGCTCCTCGTCGTCCTTCGGCCACAGCTTGCCCTGGATGGTGCCGCCCAGGCACTTCACGGCGCAGGCGGAGATGATGCCCTCGGGCGTGCCGCCGATGCCGAGCAGCAGGTCGACGCCGGTGCCCTCGCGCAGTGCGTACACCGAGCCGGCCACATCGCCGTCGGAGATCAGCTTGATGCGCGCGCCGGCCTCCCGGACCTCCCTGATCAGTCTCTCGTGCCGCGGCCGGTCGAGGATGACGACGGTGACGTCCTCCGGCGTGGCCTTCTTCGCCTTGGCGATCCGCTTGATGTTCACGGCCACGGGCGCGTCGATGTCGACGAAGTCCGCCGCCTCGGGACCGGTGACCAGTTTGTCCATGTAGAACACCGCGGACGGGTCGAACATGGCGCCGCGCTCGGCGGCGGCGAGGACGGCGATGGCGTTCGGCATGCCCTTCGCCGTCAGCGTGGTGCCGTCGATCGGGTCGACGGCGATGTCGACCTCGGGACCGGTGCCGTCGCCCACGTGCTCCCCGTTGAAGAGCATCGGGGCCTCGTCCTTCTCGCCCTCGCCGATGACGACGACGCCGTTCATCGAGACGGTGGAGACGAGGGTCCGCATGGCGCGCACCGCGGCACCGTCGGCGCCGTTCTTGTCACCGCGCCCCACCCAGCGGCCCGCTGCCATCGCGGCGGCTTCGGTCACCCGGACGAGTTCCAGGGCGAGGTTGCGGTCGGGAGCCTCGGAGGGAACATCGAGCTCGGACGGCAGGTGATGATTTTCGGTCATCGGAGCGCACCTTTCTGATACGACGACGGCCGGATGAGGGTATTGGACCCTGACTCTATCGTCGGGCAGACAAAATGAGCAGGGGGCCCCACGGATGAGCGCATGGGACACCTGCGACGATAGGGGGCGTGGCAGGTTCGAACGGCAAGCAGAAGACGGCCCGGGACATGATCCTCTCCCTGGCCCTGATCGGCATCGCGGCGGCGGTCGTCTATTTCCTCTCCGTCCCGCACGACGATCACACTCCCGACCTCAAGCGGGTCGACTACCGGGTGGAGCTGCTCGGTGCCCGCCGGGCGGCGAGCTACCCGGTGGCCGCGCCCGAGGGCCTGCCGAGTACCTGGAAGGCGACCTCCGTACGCTTCCAGGGCGACAAATCCGACCGCTGGCACCTCGGCTTCCAGACCCCGGACGGCCAGTACGTGCAGGTCGAGCAGTCCACGCTGAAGCGGGCCGACTTCATCGACCAGGCCAGCCAGGGCGGGTCCGCGACGCAGCGGACCGAGAAGATCGACGGCCGCACCTGGACCCGCTACACCGGCGGCCGGTACGACGCCCTCGTCCTCCAGGACACGCCCGGCTCCACGACGGTGGTGGCCGGCACCGGCTCCTTCGCGGATCTGACCACGATGGTGGCGGCGCTGCAGATGAAGTGATCCACGTATGCGAAGAGGCCCCCGGCGGTGCTGGGGGCCTCTTCGCGTGTACGGGCTGTTCCGGCGGATCAGACGGTCGTGACGACGTCTTCGTAGGCCAGGCGCGGGGAGCGCGGGTACCAGGCGTCCGGGCCCGGCTTGCCGATGTTGACGACCATCAGCGGGGTGTGGTCGTCGTCCAGGAACTCCTTGCGGACGCCCTCGAAGTCGAGACCGGTCATCGGGCCGGCGGCGAGACCGGCGGCGCGGACGCCGATGATGAAGTACGCGGCCTGGAGCGCGGCGTTCAGCGCGGCGGCACCCTCACGGGCCGGACGCTCGCTGAAGAACATGTCCTTGGCCTGCGGGAAGTGCGGGAAGAGGGTCGGCAGCTCCTCGTGGAACTCGTTGTCCGCGGAGAGGATGGCGACCAGCGGGGCGGCGGCGGTCTTGGGCTGGTTGCCCTCGGCCATGTGCTTGACCAGGCGCTCGCGGGCCTCGGGGGAGCGGACCAGGGTGATGCGCAGCGGGGACTGGTTGAAGGCGGTGGGGCCGTACTTGACCAGGTCGTAGATCGCCTGGACCTGCTCCTCGGTCACCGGCTCGTCGGTGAAGGTGTTCGCGGTGCGGGCCTCACGGAACAGCAGGTCCTGGGCGGCGGGGTCAAGAACGAGAGACATGCGTGAACTTTCTGGGTGCGTCTTGATCCGACGTACCGGACCGCGGTCCGGATCGGCTGACGGCACGACACTACGCCAGATGAAGTTCAACCTTCAACAAGTGTCAGGGTGTGGTGACGGGCCTCACAGCCCGCGGGCCGGTGCCTACTCGGTGTCCTCCCCGGCCTCCTCCTCGGCCAGGGCCGCGTCCAGCCGGGCCCGCGCCCCCTCCAGCCAGCGCCGGCACACCTTGGCCAGCTCCTCGCCGCGCTCCCACAGCGCCAGGGACTCCTCCAGCGTCGTACCGCCCGCCTCCAGCCGCCGTACGACCTCGATCAGCTCGTCCCGCGCCTGCTCGTACGAGAGCGCCTCGTCCACCTTGCTCGTCATTCGCCCACCTTCACCGTGAATTCACCGTCGGCGACCCGCGCCCGCAGCGCCTCGCCCGCCGTCACCTCGGCCGGATCGCGCACCACGTGCCCGTCGGCCCGCTGGAGCACCGCATAACCCCGCTGGAGCGTCGCCGCGGGGGAGAGCGCCACCACGCGCGCGTGCGTGTGCGTCAGCTCCGAGTCCGCGCGGTCCAGCAAGTGCCCGAGGGTCCGCCGGCCCCGGTCGACCAGCGAGGCCACCTGGTCGGCGCGCTCGTCGATCATCCGGTGCGGATCCTCTATCGAGGGCCGGGCCAGGGCATGCGCCAGCCCGCGCTCCTCCCGCTCCACGAACGCGGCCATGCAGCGCCGCGTCCGGTCCCGCAGCATCCGCACCCGCGCCAGCTCCTCGCCCACGTCCGGTACGACCTTCTTGGCCGCGTCCGTCGGCGTGGAGGCGCGCAGGTCGGCGACGTGGTCCAGGAGCGGATTGTCCGGCTCGTGCCCGATCGCGGACACCACCGGCGTACGGCACTCGGCCACCGCCCGCACCAGCTGCTCGTCGGAGAAGGGCAGCAGGTCCTCGACGCTGCCGCCGCCGCGCGCCACGATGATCACGTCCACGTCGTCGATCGCGTCGAGCTCCTTGACGGCCTGCACGACCTGGGGAACGGCGTGCACGCCCTGCACCGCGACGTTGCGCACCTCGAAGCGGACGGCGGGCCAGCGGTGCCGGGCGTTCTCCAGCACGTCCCGCTCCGCGGCGGAGGCCCGGCCGCACACCAGCCCGATCAGCTGCGGCAGGAACGGCAGCGGCTTCTTCCGCTCCGGCGCGAACAGGCCCTCGGCCGCGAGCGCCTTCTTCAGCTGCTCCAGCCGGGCCAGCAGCTCGCCGACGCCGACGGGCCTTATCTCGGCGGCACGCAGGGACAGCTGGCCGCGCGGCGCGTACCACTCCGGCTTCGCCAGGACGACGACCCGGGCGCCCTCGCCGACGACGTCCGCGACCGCGTCGAACACCTGGCGGTAGCAGGTCACGCTGACGGAGATGTCGTACGACGGGTCGCGCAGCGTGAGGAACACGACACCGGCGCCGGGCCGCCGCGAGAGCTGGGTGATCTGCCCTTCGACCCATACGGCACCGAGCCGGTCGATCCAGCCCCCGATGAGCCGGGACACCTCGCCTACGGGCAGGGGGGTTTCCGGGGACGTGTTCACAGCCATGCCGCGAGACTAACGGCCGCCACCGACAAAACGGCTGTCGCGCCCGGCAGCAGCCGCGCGAAGGTGGCCGGCATGTCCATGGACGTCGGCTATCCCGTTCTGCGCACCACCGATCCCGCACGACCGTGGCCACCACGTACACCAGCGCCACCGCGCCGTGCGACCGGGCGTCCAGCGGCCCGCAGACGCCGACCGGCGCCATCGGGGCGAGGACAGCAACCCGTGGACGGGATCCCGGAAGCCGAGGCTGCGCCGCAGCCGGTGCCGCGCCCCGATCCCGGAGGCAGTCGTTCCGGTGTCGGACATACGCACACGGTCTTCCCCGCCGGGCCACGGGGCCGCGATCTCGGAGCCGCCGAACGCGGCCTTACGATGGGACGCATGACCGCTTCGTCTGGCCGCCGTGTCCTGCTCGCCGCCCCCCGGGGCTACTGCGCCGGCGTGGACCGCGCCGTGATCGCCGTCGAGAAAGCCCTGGAGCAGTACGGGGCCCCGATCTACGTCCGGCACGAGATCGTCCACAACAAGTACGTCGTGCAGACCCTGGAGAAGAAGGGCGCCGTCTTCGTGGAGCGGACGGAGGAGGTGCCGCCGGGCAACATCGTGATGTTCTCGGCACACGGCGTCGCCCCCGTGGTGCACGAGGAGGCCAGGCAGGGCCGGCTCGCCACCATCGACGCCACCTGCCCCCTGGTCACCAAGGTCCACAAGGAAGCCGTCCGGTACGCCCAGGAGGACTACGACATCCTCCTGATCGGGCACGAGGGCCATGAGGAGGTCATCGGCACCTCCGGCGAGGCCCCCGACCACATCCAGCTGGTCGACGGCCCCGGCGACGTCGCCAAGGTCGAGGTCCGCGACCCGTCGAAGGTCGTCTGGCTCTCCCAGACCACGCTCTCGGTGGACGAGACCATGGAGACCGTCGACGCGCTGAAGACGAAGTTCCCCGGTCTCGTCTCCCCGCCCAGCGACGACATCTGCTACGCCACGCAGAACCGGCAGCTGGCCGTGAAGCAGATGGGCGCCGAGGCCGAGCTGGTCATCGTCGTCGGCTCGCGCAACTCCTCCAACTCCAAGCGGCTGGTCGAGGTCGCCAAGATCGCCGGTGCCCGCGAGGCCTACCTGGTGGACTTCGCCGCCGAGATCGACGAGGCCTGGCTGGAGGGCGTGACCACCGTGGGCGTCACCTCCGGTGCCTCCGTGCCCGAGGTGCTGGTCGAGCAGGTCCTGGAGTGGCTCGCCGAGCGCGGCTACGCGGACGTGGAACTGGTCAAGGCCGCCGAGGAGTCCATCACCTTCTCGCTGCCCAAGGAGCTCCGCCGCGACCTGCGCGACGAGGCCACCGCCCTGGTCGCCGAGCGCGGCGGGAGCGGTACGCCGGAGGCGTGACCGTCAGTGGTCCGTCGTAACGTGGAGCCATGCAGATCTTCGGCGTGGACATCGGCGGATCCGGGATCAAGGGCGCTCCTGTGGACCTGGACAAGGGAGACCTCGCCCAGGAGCGCTGCAAAGTGCTCACCCCGCACCCGGCGACGCCCGACGGCGTGGCCGACGGGGTCAAGCAGGTCGTGGACCACTTCGGCTGGACCGGCCCGGTCGGCCTGACCTTCCCCGGGGTGGTCACCGGCGGCGCCATGGTCCGTACGGCGGCGAACGTCGACCAGAGCTGGATCGACACGGACGCGCGCGCGTTGTTCAGCGGCCGGCTCGGCGGGCTGCCGGTGACCGTGGTGAACGACGCGGACGCGGCGGGCGTCGCCGAGATGCGGTTCGGCGCCGGCCGGGACCGCAGGGGCACGGTCGTCCTCCTCACCTTCGGCACCGGCATCGGCAGCGCCGTCTTCGTGGACGGCACCCTGCTGCCGAACACCGAGCTGGGCCACCTGGAGCTGAACGGCCACGACGCGGAGAAGCGGGCCTCCAGCAAGGCCAAGGAGGACCACGACCTCAGCTGGGAGCAGTGGGCGCGGCGCGTCCGGAAGTATCTGGCGCACGTGGAGATGCTGTTCTCGCCGGAGCTGTTCATCATCGGCGGCGGGGTCAGCCGCAAGGCGGACAAGTTCCTGCACCTCATCGAGGGCGTCAAGGCCGAGATCGTCCCCGCGCAGCTCCAGAACAACGCGGGGATCGTGGGAGCGGCGATGAGAGCGGCCGAGCGGTCCTGACCGCTCAGGCACCCGGGACACAGCCGCTCCGCTCGTCCCGGTGCCCCGGCTCCGCCCGGGCCCCGGCCGCTACGCTCGCCTCGACGCCTGGCCGCTCGTCAAGGCGCTCCCCAGCCCCGGTGCCCGGCCGCTCGGCTCCTCCTCCCGGTGCCCGGCCACTCAGCTCCTCCCGGCGTCGCCGGTCAGCTTCTCCGGCGGCGCTCCCGTACCCACCGCACCCGGCGGACGAGGACGATCATCCCGGCGGCGAGCGTCCCCCCGTACAGCCAGCCCGCCTGCGTGGCCAGTCCCGTGAACAGACCCATCAGACGGCCGGCGAGCCCCCCGCTGCCGTCGGCCACGGGCAGCAGCCCCACGGCGAACGCGATCGGCACCACCACGGGCGCGGTCAGTACGTCCCCCACGCGTACCCACACCGCCGTGAGCACGCACACCAGCAGGAACAGCATCCCGTACACCGTCAGGGAAGCCCCGAGGAGTAACTGGTCCAGGTAGCCGAGCAGGAACATCGCCGCGATGCAGAACAGCCCGCTGCCGAGCCCGGTGAGTCTCGGGTTCTGCAGCCGTCCGGCCGCTCCGGCCGCTCCGGCGGCCCGGACCGGCCGGCCCGGACGCGCCGGCCGGGCGGTCCCCGGCGCCGGCCGCCGTTCGCCGCCCGGCCGGCGCCGGGTCTGCGGCGGCAGCGCGGCGGGCGGCTGCCTGCCGTGTCGCGGTCCGTCGTGCGGAGATCCCGTTCTGTGTTGCTCCATTGGACCAACTTAGGTCTGCTTATGTGCCCAATCAGCCCTCAGACACGCCGACGCGGGAGGCTCGGCCGGGCGTTCGGCCATCCCGCGAGCCTGGTGTGCGGGACGCCGTAAACTGGTGGATCGGCCAGTGTCGGTCTCTGGCCCCTGGCAGCCCCTGGCCCACTCATCTACGGGAAGTCGCAACGTGTCGCTCACGATCGGAATCGTCGGCCTGCCCAATGTCGGCAAGTCGACCCTGTTCAACGCCCTGACCAAGAACGACGTGCTGGCGGCCAACTACCCGTTCGCCACGATCGAGCCGAACGTCGGTGTGGTCGGCGTGCCCGACGCCCGTCTCGCCAAGCTGGCCTCGATCTTCAAGTCGGAGCGCATCCTTCCGGCCACGGTCGACTTCGTCGACATCGCCGGCATCGTGCGCGGCGCCTCCGAGGGCGAGGGCCTGGGCAACAAGTTCCTCGCGAACATCCGTGAGTCGGACGCGATCTGCCAGGTCATCCGCGCCTTCAAGGACGAGAACGTCGTCCACGTCGACGGCAAGGTCTCGCCGAAGGACGACATCGAGACGATCAACACCGAGCTGATCCTGGCCGACCTCCAGACGATCGAGAAGGTGCTGCCCCGCCTCCAGAAGGAGTCGCGGATCAAGAAGGACATCGCGCCCAAGGTCAAGGCCGTCGAGGAGGCCAAGGAGATCCTGGAGAAGGGCGACACGCTCTTCGCGCACGGCATCGTCCAGGGCAGCGAGCGCGCCGAGCTGCTGCACGACCTGCACCTGCTCACCACCAAGCCCTTCCTCTACGTCTTCAACGTGGACGAGGACGAGCTGATCGACGAGGACTTCAAGAACGAGCAGCGCGCCCTGGTCGCCCCCGCCGAGGCGATCTTCCTGAACGCCAAGCTGGAGGCCGACCTCGCCGAGCTGGACGAGGAGGAGGCTCTGGAGCTGCTGGAGTCCGTCGGCCAGCACGAGCCCGGCCTCGCCACCCTCGCCCGCGTCGGCTTCAACACCCTCGGCCTCCAGACGTACCTGACGGCCGGCCCCAAGGAGTCCCGCGCCTGGACGATCAAGAGGGGCGCCACGGCCCCCGAGGCGGCCGGTGTCATCCACACCGACTTCCAGAAGGGCTTCATCAAGGCCGAGGTCATCTCCTTCGAGGACCTGGTCGACGCCGGCTCGGTCGCCGACGCCCGCGCCAAGGGCAAGGCCCGCATGGAGGGCAAGGACTACGTGATGCAGGACGGCGACGTGGTGGAGTTCCGCTTCAACGTGTAACCATTCCGTTGCTGCGCGCTAGGTGATCCGTCAAGCGTGCAGGTCAGAAGGAGTCGACTCCTCCCGGAGTCGGCCCCTTCGCCGTCACCCTGCTGGATGGGTGCTGGTTGTTTTGACGCCGGATCAGCCGGCGTCAGGTGTCGTAAACGGTGGAGCGATGCCCGACGTGTACGACCCACACCACGAGCTCCCCGTTGTCGATCGTGTAGACGACGCGGTAGTCGCCGACTCGCAGTCGACGGCGTTCCGGCTTCGACACGAGCGCGGTGGTGTTGAAGCCGAGGGGGTCGCTCTCCAGCTCGGTCAGCTTGGCCAGGATGCGCAGCGCCATGTCGCGTGGGATCTTCCGAAGCTCTGCCTGCGCCTCTGGCCGGAAGACGGTTCGGTACTCACTCACGCTGTGCTCATTCACTGCGTGCCAGCGTCTCCCGCATGACGTCCTCGATCGGGATGCCGGGCGCCGGGTTGGCCATGCGCTCGTCGATGATCCGGTTGATCTCGCGCTCTTCCCATTCCTGGTACTTGCGCAGCACCTCGATCGACACTACGGCGGCGACTTCTTTGCCGCGCCGCGTGATGACCGTGGGTACGTCGTCGCGGTCCGCCCGCTCCACGACCTCAGCCAGGTGTGCGCGCACGTCGCGGATGGACTCTATGGGCATCTGACTCATGCGCCCAAGCGTACAGAGTGTCCCATGTGTACACAACGGCTGCGAGCGCGCGTGCTGGATGTGCGGGATGCATCCTCACCGTGCTGGACCGGTGCGGGATGGGATCGCCAAGAAGCATGTTTCAGCAGGTCGGAGCGCTGTGCTGAACGTTCCGATTCAACGTCTAATACATCCGGCGAAGGGCCGTCCGGCCTGCGACCTGGTAGTTGCGCTGGGCCTCGATCAGGGAGACCTTGTTCGCCCCGCCTGCCATGGCCGGCCAGCGGAACTGCACGCCGTCGTCCTCCCAGAAGCAGACGGGGCAGATCTCGTAAGAGCCGGGCATGTCGCCGAGCACGCGGTGCCCGCGACACGGGCAGGGGCAGGAGTCACTCACCTGCGCAGTCTGGTTCCGCGGTGTGCCATGGATTTCTCTCCCTCGGTAGAGGGCAGTGGCCGGGAACCGTCGGGTGTGGGTGGAGCGTGGTTCCCCGGGAAGGCGCGTTGTCGACGATGCCGGGGGAGGCATTGAGGTGCGTGACGGGACTGCGCTCGCCGAGCAGATCGCTGAGCGGCGGGCCGGGACGGGCGATCCGCGGGCGCTCCTGGGGGAGCTGAGGCGGGCCAGGATGCTCGTACCGCTGGACCGGGGCGGGCTGTGGACGGGGCATTTCGGCGGTGTGCGCTGGGTGTTCGCGTTCACCGGCGAGGAGGCCCTCGCCCGCTTCGCGCAATCGCGGGCACGGCAGTCCGCAAGCGCCCAGGACAGCGCGCGGCCCTGGGAGTTCGCCGAACTGCTCGGCGCCCGGCTGCTCGACGAGATCATCCCGGCGATGGGCGAGCCCGCGGGCATCGCCGTCGACGTCGCGGACCCCGACGGGTCCATGCTCTTCCCGCCCGCCATGGGCATCGTTCCGGACGAAGCCGCCGTCGACACGCCGGACAAGCTCGTCGGCGGGACCGACGTGACGCACGCGACCCACGGGACCGACAAGACCGCAGGGGGTGCCGCCTGATGGGCGACGGGGCGAAGGATCTCCATGTCGACCAATACACCGTCCAGCGGCTCACCCAGGGCCTGCGCAACGCGGTCGGTGAGCTGAAGGAGATCGGTACGAGCACCGGAGCGGTGCTCGGCAAGGGCTTTTCCGAACTGGCGATGACCGGCATGGAAGCCGGGCACCACGGCCTGTCCGTGGACTTCGAGGACTTCTGCGAGCGGTGGGAGTGGGGCGTACGAGCGCTGATCCAGGACGCCAACACCATCGCGGCGAAGCTCGGCCTGGCCGCGGGCGTGCTCTGGGAGGAGGACCAGTACGTCGAGAGCGCGCTGAAGTTCGGCGTCAACTCGATCGCCGGCGGCAGCCCGTACGCCTCCGAGGAGGACATCGCCCGGCAGGGCTGGGGCGACGTGTTCACACCGGACGCGCTGAACCCGGACTGGAGCGCGGAGTCATGGGACCGCGCCGGTGACGAGATGGCCCAGACCTGGAAGGACACCGGACGCGCGGTGCTCACCGAGGGGCAGGGCGGCGAGCGGTCGCGGATGCTCAACGACCTCCTCGGCATCGACCAGGAACAGTTCGACAAGGCCGTCGACGACACCTTCGGGCCGTCGCCCGAGGAGCGGGCCCAGCAGCAACAGCAGCAGAGCAAAGGCGGGGGGAACTGACGCATGGGCATCGGGGATTTCGTCAGTGACATCACGCCGGACGTCGTCGAGGACGCGGTCGAGGACGGCGTCGAGTGGGCCGGCAACCGGGTCGAGGACGCCGGCGACTGGACGGCGGACCGGCTCGAGGACGTCGGCTGGGACTCCGGTGCGGACTGGGTGCGCGAGAAGTCGCGTTCACTGGCGAACCGGATGGGTGCCGAGGTCGACGAGATGGATCTCGGGCAGACCGAGGACAAGACCAAGCTCGTCTACGGCTCGCCGAGCAAGCTGCGCTCCACCGCGTCCCACCTGCGTCACTTCACGGATTCCTTCAACGACGTAGGGCTCGGTCTCGAAGGGCTCGACTCGGACTCCCTGCGGGGTCAGGCGGCGGACGCGTTCCGCAGGACGGTGAAACTGGAGCCGCCCAAGTGGTACAAGGGCGCGGACGCGTTCGAGGAAGCGGCGAAGGCGCTGGAGGCGTTCGCGGACACGGTGACCTGGGCGCAGGGCCAGGCGCAGCTCGCGATCGAGAAGTGGAAGGAAGGCACGAAGGCCTCGGCGGACGCCCTGGACGCGCACAAGAAGAAGGTCGAGGACTACAAGGACGCCGTCGGCAAGTACCGTGCGACGCCCGCCGACAAGCGTGACCCCGCCACACTGCCGCCGAAGCCGGGCGACTTCTCCGACCCCGGCAAGGCGAAGATGCAGGAGGCGCAGGACATCCTCGCCGAGGCGCGCAAGCAGCGGAACTCCGCCGCCGAGACCGCCCGCACAGCCGTGCAGAAGGCCCGGGACGCGGCTCCGCCCAAGCCCTCCTACGGCGAACAGCTGAAGGACGGGCTCGACGAGCTCGAACTGATGAAGACCCACTTCACCATGGGCGCGGTCAAGGGCACCGCGGGCATCGTGAACTTCGTCCGGGGCATCAACCCGCTGGACCCGTACAACATCACGCATCCGGCCGAGTACGTCACCAATCTCAACAGCACCGTCGCCGGACTCGTCCAGGTCGCCAACGACCCCTGGGGCACCGGCAAGCAGATGCTGGACGATTTCATGAAGGACCCGGCGGAAGGGCTCGGCACGCTGGCGCCGGACGCGATCCTCACCGCCGCGACGGGTGGCGCCGGAGCCGCCGCGAAGGGCGCGCGGCTCACGGACGAGCTCGCGGACGCCGCCAAGGCGCGCCGGGCCCGCAAACTCAGGGAGACCGTCCGCAGGCCCGACGGCAAGCGGTGCGGCCGTGAGCCCGTCGACTTCGCGACCGGCCGCATGTTCCTGCCGCAGGAGGACGTGCTGCTGCCGGGCAGCCTGCCGCTGCTGTTCCGCAGGGACTTCGAGTCCTCGTACCGGGCGGGCCGCTGGTTCGGCGAGAGCTGGTCGTCGACGATCGACCAGCGCCTGACCGTCGACCCGATCGGTGTCGTCTTCCACGGTGAGGACAACCTGCTCGTCCCGTATCCGCACCCCGCCCCCGGCACGCCGGTGCTCCCCGTGGCGGGGCCGCGCTGGCCGCTGGAACGGCACATCGACGGCAGTTACACGCTCACCGACCCGGACACGGGCATCGTCCGGCACTTTCTCGCCCCGCCCGGCGCAGAGCCGGGAGACAACGGCTCCGCGCCGCTCGCCGAGATCGCCGACCGCAACGGGCGCACGATCACCGTCGAGTACGACGAGGAGGGCGCCCCGCTCGCCCTCAGCCACTCCGGGGGGTACCGCCTCACGTTCACCACGCGGAACCGCCGGATCACCTCGCTGAGCCTCGGCGGCACCGAGATCGCCAGGTACGGATACAGCGAGGAAGGCCATCTCACCGAGGTCACCAAGTCCTCCGGCGTCCCCACCCGGTTCGACTACGACACCGAAGGCCGCATCGTCGCCTGGACCGACACGAACGGCTCCGGCTACGGCTTCGTGTACGACGACAGGGACCGGTGCGTCTCCCAGACCGGTGACGAGGGGCATCTGCGCTCGGAGTTCCACTACGGCGATCCGCACCCCGACACCGGCCTGACCACCACCACGGTCACCGACTCCCTCGGCCACACCTGGCGCTACACGGTCAACAGCCACCTCCAGGTCGTGGCCGAGACCTGGCCCACGGGCGCGACGATCCGGTACGCCTACGACCGCGACGACCGGCTGCTGTCCCGTACCGACCCTCCCCCGCGAGCGGGGGGATCCCCGGGCGCGCGCACCGAGTTCCGCTGGGACGACGAGGGCCGTCTCGTCTCGGTCACCCGCCCCGACGGCAGCGTGCAGACGGCGGCCTACGGCAGCGACGGCCGCCCGGTCGAGCTGGTCCAGCCGGGCGGGCTGCGCTGGAAGCAGGAGTTCGACGAACGCGGCAACCGGGTCGCGGTCACCAACCCCGCCGGGCACACCACCCGCTACACCCACGACGCGCTCGGCCACGTCACCTCGGTCACCGACCCTCCCCCGCGAGCGGGGGGACCCCCAGGCGCCACGACACTGCTGCGCCACAATGCCGCGGGCCTTCTCATGGCCCAGACGGCCCCGGACGGTGGTACGACGTCGTATGTGCGGGACGCCTTCGGCCGGATCACCGAGCGCACCGGACCGAGCGGCGGCACCGCCCGCTTCGAGTGGACCCCTGAGGGCCGGCTCGCACGGTTCACGGGCCCGGACGGCGCCGTGGAGTCGTGGACGTACGACGGCGAGGGCAACTGCCTCAGCCACACCGACCCCGAGGGCCGCACCACGACCTTCGAGTACACCCACTTCGACCTGCTCAGGGCCCGCACCGACCCCGACGGCGCCCGCCACGAATTCACGCACGACACCGAGCTGCGTCTCACCGAGGTCCGCAACCCCCTGGGCCTGCGGTGGACCTACACCTACGACCCGGCCGGCGCCCTCGTCGCCGAGACCGACTTCGACGGCCGCACCATCGCCTACGACGTCGATCCGCTCGGCCGGGTGCTGTCCCGTACCACCCCGCTCGGCGCGGCCGTCCGCTACGAGCGGGACGTGCTCGGCCAGGTCGTCCGCAAGGACGCCGGCGGTGCCGTGACGACGTACGAGTACGACCCCGCGGGCCGGCTGCTACGGGCCGTCGGGCCCGACGCGGAGCTGGTGTACGCGTACGACCGCCGGGGCCACGTCAAGACCGAGCTGGTCGACGGGCGTGCGCTGTCCTTCTCGTACGACGCGGCCGGGCGCCGCACCCGGCGCGTCACCCCGAGCGGCCATGTCACCTCGTACACGCACGACAGCGCGGGCCGTGCCGCCGCGCTGACCGTCGCGGGCCACGACATCGTGTTCACGCGTGATGCCGCGGGGCGCGAGCTGAGCCGCAGCGTCGGGGAGACGCTGACGCTGACGTCGGACTGGGACGCCGCGGGCCGGCTCACCGCCCAGGAGATCGCGCGCGGCGACCACCGGCTGAACCTGCGGACGTACGCCTACCGCGAGGACGGCCATCTCGTCGCCGTGGACGACGCCCTGCGCGGCCCGCGCCGCTTCGGCCTGGACGCGACGGGCCGGGTCACCGCCGTCACGGCCGACCGGTGGAGCGAGTCGTACGCGTACGACAGCGGTGGCAACAACATCTCCGCCGCCTGGCCCGACCGCCACGCCGGTGGCGACGCGCGCGGCAAGCGCTCCTACACCGGCACCCGGATCACGGAGGCCGGCGCCAACCGCTACGTGTACGACGGAGCCGGCCGGCTGATCCGCCGCTCGAAGACCCGGCTGTCGAAGAAGCGTGACGTGTGGACGTACGCGTACGACGCCGAGGACCGGCTCACCGAGGTCACGACCCCGGACGGCACTCTGTGGCGCTACCGGTACGACCCGCTCGGCCGGCGCATCGCCAAGGAGCGCATGGCGGCCGACGGCCAGGCGGTGGCCGAGCGCACGCGCTTCGTCTGGGACGGTCCCGTGCTCGCGGAGCAGACGACGGAGATCCCCGGCGAGCTGCCTCACCACACCACACTGAGCTGGGACCACGAGGGCCTGACCCCTGTCGCCCAGACCGAACGGCTCACCGATGCGGCCACCCAGCGGGAGATCGACGCACGGTTCTTCGCGATCGCGACCGACCTCATCGGCACCCCGACCGAACTCATCGACGAGGACGGGCGCATCGCCTGGCAGAGCCGCACCACGCTGTGGGGCATCACGACGTGGAACACCGACGCGTCCGCGTACACACCGCTGCGGTTCCCGGGCCAGTACTTCGACCCGGAGACCGGCCTCCACTACAACCACCACCGCTACTACGACCCGCAGACCGCCCGGTACATCACGCCCGACCCGCTGGGCCTCGCGCCCGCGCCCAACCCGACGGCGTACGTGCACAACCCGCACCGGTTCAGCGATCCGCTGGGCCTCGCGCCGTACGAGGACAACGGGGGGCTCGGCGACCTCATCGAGGTCACCAAGCCCGACGCCGACGCGGACAAGCTGGCCGAGAAGCTGGGCGGAGATCCCCGCAGGAGGTTCGCGAACGACCCGGACGGACGTGAGTTCGACGCGATCAGCGACGAGTACGTGGCCCAGGCGAAGCCCGCGGACTTCACCTTGAACAAGAAGTTCCGAAAGCAGGCGCAAGCCACGTTCGAGGCGGCGATCCAGAGTGGCCGCACGCCGTACTTCCACTTCGACGGACCGCCCGGACCAGGCGTGATCGATAAGCTCCAGGAATACGGACGCCGGTACGGCGTCGAGCCGGTGATCGACACGACTCCGCTGGAGTGAGGGCATGTACGAGTTCCATGGCTGGTTCGGTATCTCCGAGGACCCGTACGAAGACGACTCGCAGTCCCTGAGGGCGGGCGTCGAGGAGCTGCGTGCGCGGATCGACGCGGTCCAGTGGTCCTCCAGCTGCAAGGTCGCGCTCGACGTCTTCAACGGGCTGGACGTCGTCACGGCCACCGGCCACACGAACCACATCGGCTACGAGGCCGGGCAGCTGGACGAACTGGTGGCGTACATCGCGCGCCGCTTCCCCGGCTCGTGGGGGCTGCTCTACGACCGCTCCGACGAAAGGGACATCCCGAACGCCGACAACGCGTTCCGGGTGCGCGTTCTGCGCAGGGGGGTCGTCGAGGAGCGCCTGGACCCGTTCCTCTCGCCGTGCAATCCGGTGATCGAGGACTGAGCCCTACGCGGCCCCCCGTCCGGAAGCCCTCCCGACGGGGGGCCGGATCGACACGTACCCGAGGGTGGACCCGGCGACCCGAGCCGGACAGGATCACGGCTCCCGAGGCCGGTACCGAGACCCGCTGGCGGGTTGGGGTCGTAGAGTGGCCGCAGCCATGATCACAAAGGGGGCGGAGCAGGTGGCCGAACGGTACGTCGTCGGGGAACTGGACGATCACGACGAGGCGCTGCCGAACGTCCCGGTGCCCGCCGAGCCCGGCACCTGGCAGGCGCCCGACGCGCTCGAACAGCACCTGTACGAGCTGCTGACCCGGCACGCCGCGACCGAGTGGAAGGACGCGGACGCCGAGGAAGAGGCCCGCGGCGACATGCACCTCGCCTACCTGGAGGCGCTCGCCGGCGACCTGGTGTACGTGCCGTTCCGCCGTGAGGAGACCTCGCCCGATCCCGGCAAGCGCACCTTCCACGTCCACGACACCCCCGTCGGACGGCTTGTCGCGGTCTACACGCGCGGCCTGCTCCCGCGTCCCCACCCGTACCTGGTCTTCGAGACGTACACACTGCGCGACCTGGCCGACGACCTGCCCGAGGACGTCGCCGGCATCGCCGTCAACAGCCAGACGCCGTGCCCGATGCTCATGTCGGCCGACGCGGAGGAGCGCCAGGTGTGGCGCGCGCTGCACAACGAGCACTGGGACGAGGACGGCCGCGCCGAACAGCTCGTCACCCTGCGCACCGGCGCCCCGCCCCGCGGCCCGCTCCTGCACGGCCTGGCCCTCGGCGCCCACATGTGCTTCGTCAACGGCGAGGCCTGGAACAACCCGCACTACCACGGTCTGGGCCTGTCCGTCGAGCACGAACGGCTCGCCAAGTGGTGGGGCGTCACCGACCGGGCGGAGTGGCAGGAGACCCAGCGGCGGCTCCTGGATCGGGACGTCACCCCCTGGTACTGGGAGTTCGTCCTCGACGCGCGGAACGCACTGGCCCACCGGTACACGGGCGGGCGGCTCCAGGCCGTCGACGCCACCGCATGGCGCGAATGCGTCGAGATGACGCTGCGGGAGCGTGCCGCGCACCTGCCGGAGGACGAGGTCGGGCCGGACTGGGAGGAGTTCGTCGCGCACGTCGTCGGCCTGGTCGGCAAGGTGCTGCGGTACGAGGCCAGGTTCCGCGCCGACGGCCTGCTCGCGGCGGACGCCGCGGTGCGCTCGGTCGCCGCCTGGGACATCGGCCGCGCCTCGATGATGGCCCGCTGGGGCTACGGCGCCCGGTTCGCCACGCGCGTCGAGATGCGCGAGGCCGTCGTCGAGGCGAGCGGCGCCGCGCAGTCCGCCCACACCTCCTGGCAGGACTTCTCCGCCGGCTACGCGCTGGGCCGCTGCCTGCACTTCGACGACGAGGAATTCGGCGGCTGGTACCAGGAGATGCTTGCGGCCCACCGGGCCCTGGCCACCCACCCGGACAGCCCCTGGCACACCGTCCCCTTCCACCTGCCCCGGGGCGCGGAGCTGGGCGCTTAGCCCACCCACCCTGGCCGGGCCCCGGACCGATGGCTCCGCGGCAGCGACTCGGCGGGGGCCGGGCCCCGAGACCGTGGGCGGCGGCCGCCGGTCAGCGCACCGGCGAAGGCGCCGCACCGAAGCCCGTGACCGGGTACGGCGCCGGTTCCGTCACCCAGCCCGCCGCCAGCACCAGGCGGGACTCCCGGTCGGTGGCGAGGAAGGCGAAGGGGCGGTCGAAGGTGACGCGGACGACCGTGGTCTCGTAGCGGTACTGCGGGAGCCCGCCCGCCGCCACCGGCATGACCGCCGTCACCGCCGCCGCCCGGAAGCCCAGCGCCCCGAACTGGGCCACGGCCGACTGGCGGGCCTCGCCGACGGCCAGCGGATACGCGCTCACCCCCGGGAAGTGCCCGACTTCGCTGTCCGTGGCCGCGGTGAGGCCGAAGACGCCCGCCAGGGCGAGCAGGTCGTGGTCGGCCCGCACCTCGTACGCCACCGTCCGCACGTCCAGCGTCTTCGGCTCCGGAGCGGTGGCCGGCTGCTGCTCCACGTGCAGGCCGGGGCCGACATGGCCGTACGGCAGCGCGCCGCCCCCGGTCAGCGGCAGGGCCCGCTCCACGATCCCCACACCGGCCGCCAGCACCTGACCGGGCGTCATGCGTTCCTCGCCGAGCATCAGATGCACGTCGACCCCGTTGTCCCCGGGCACCGTCAGCGCGGTGACGAAGCCGTCCGGGGTGCCCGCGACACCCACCCGGTCCGGCCGCACGCTGCGCCGGTGCAGGCCGCGCAGGGTACGGCCCTGCCAGGGGCCGGAGTCCGGCCGCAGCGGCTGCTCCGTGAACGGCTGCCGCCAGTCCGTGCGCAGCGCGAGGGCACTGGCCAGCACCATCCGCGCCTCCCGGGTCAGCGTCACCGGCATGCGCTCGACCAGCCCGCCGGTCCGCTGGGCCGCCCAGGCGTCCAGCCGCTCCTGCGCGGTGACGAGGTCGTCCCCGAAGACTCCGTGGGTACCGGCGGGAAGCTTGGCCCGCCACTCCTCGCGCAGGGCCAGCCCCTGGTGCGTCCACAGGCCGAGCGCCGCGTCCAGGCCGGACACCGATGCCAGCCCCGCCAGCAGCTCCCGCGCGGCACCGGCCGCCTGTTCGGCCGGCACGCCCAGGGCACCGGCCAGCTCCGCCCGCGCCGGGCCCGCCGCGCCGTCGGCCAGGAAGGCCAGCAGGGGCCAGACGCCCGGCGCCGAGAACACCGTGCCCTCGGGCAGGGCCTGCGCCCAGCGGGCCGTCAGCCCGTTCACACGCCGGACCGTCTCCTCGGTCACCTTGCTCATTCCTTGCCCTTCCGGGACGCCCTGCTCATTCCTTGCATTCCTTGCTCATTTCCGCCGCCGGCTCGGTCCCGGCTCACCAGGCCCCACCACCGGCGCCTCCTCGGGCAGACCGTGCGGGTCCGGCCGGCTCGCCCGGGCGGCCGCCGGGAACGGCACGGGCCCGTCCCCAACCCGTCGCCGACACCGGCCGGGTGTGCCGGCGCAGGGCGAGGAAGCCGGGGAACTTCCGTGCGGGTGCCGCAGTCTGAGCGGCCGGCATGCCCACGGCCTCGGCCGACTCCGCCAGCGCCGACTCCCCCGCGCCGGACCGCCCCTGACGGGCCGTGCCGTCCATCCGGCCGCCCGTCTGGGTCTCCACCCGCATTCCGTCCCCGTTCGTGCCCCGCTTACCATGCGGCCAGTCGTACGTCAGTCCAGCCGCCGGCCGGTCGCCGGTCCTGTCCTGCCGCCGCCCGACCCAGGAGCACGGTACCGGTGTCCATACCCCCGCCACCCGGCCCCCACCAGCCACAAGGGCCGTTCCAGCCACCCGAGTCGTACCCGCGGGGGCCGTACGGGCCGTCGCCGTACGGCCAACAACCCGCCGGTCCCCCGGGGTTGCCGGGGTACCGGCCGTGGGCCCAGGGGTACAGCCCCTTCAACCACCCGGCACCGGTCAACGGGCTCGCCATCGCCGCCCTCGTGCTCGGTGTGCTGTGCTTCCTGCCCGGTGTCGGGCTGGTGCTCGGGCTGGTCGCGCTGCGGCAGATCCGCCGGCGTGGCGAACGCGGCACCGGGCTGGCCGTGGGCGGCGCGGTGCTGTCCGGGGTCGGGATCGCGCTGTGGGCGCTGCTGCTCGCCACCGGCGGCGCGGCCGAGGTGTGGCGGGGGGTCGAGGAGGGCTCGCGTGAGGGCGCGACCGTCTCGCTGGCCGAGGGGGAGTGCTTCAACGCGCCGGACGGTGCGCTGAGCGGCGAGACGTACGACGTGGACAAGGTCCCCTGCGCCGGCGCGCACGACGGCGAGGTGTTCGCGTCCTTCCGGCTGGCGGACGGCGCCTACCCCGGGGACGACAAGGTCACCGACACCGCCGACGAGCGCTGCTGGACCCTCCAGGACGGCTACGCGATGGACGGCTGGGCGATCCCGCGGGACGTCGACGTGTACTACCTGACGCCGACCGAGGACAGCTGGGCCGGCGGGGACCGCGAGGTCACCTGTGTGTTCGGCAACACCACGGAGGGCGAGGACCTGACCGGCTCGTTGCGCAACGACGAGACCGTCCTCGACGCCGACCAGGTCGCCTATCTGAAGGCCGCTCACGTCCTCAACGCGGCCCTGGAGACCGCCCCGGACGAGGAGTACGTGGAGGACGACCTGCCGGGGCACAAGGCGTGGGCGGGCCGGGTGTCGGCCGCGCTGGCCGAGCAGTCCCAAACGCTGCGCGCGCACGACTGGCCCGCGGGGGCCGAGGGGCCGGTCACGGCGCTCGCCGCCCGGCTGGACAAGGCGCGCGCGGAGTGGGCGAAAGCCGCCGAGGCGAAGGACGCGGACGCCTTCTACGGGCACTACGACAAGGGCTTCGGCCTGATCGGCCCCCGCCAGGCGGTCGACGCCCGCAAGGCGCTCGGGCTGGCCACCACCCCGCCCGCGGACGACGAGGGCGCCGGCAGCTCTCTCCAGGTGTGAGCGGGCCGCGGGCTGAGCACCCCTATACGGGGAAGAAAGCGCCTGGGTAAAGCCCTCCCGGCCCGCATGTCATCACATCGAGTGATTCTCTGGCCTTCGCTTGCACGGCACAACCCACGGTTGCCAGGCTGTTGCTGTCTGTACAACCTGATGGGAGCGGCCAGTGACTTTCGGTGAGCAGCCGGCGTACCTGCGCGTCGCGGGTGATCTCCGCAAGAAGATCGTCGACGGTTCACTCCCGCCCCACACCCGGCTCCCCTCCCAGGCCCGCATCCGCGAGGAGTACGGCGTCTCGGACACCGTCGCGCTGGAGGCCCGCAAGGTGCTGATGGCCGAGGGGCTCGTCGAGGGCCGGTCCGGCTCGGGGACGTATGTGCGGGAGCGGCCGGTGCCCCGGCGGGTGGCCCGCTCCGGCTACCGCCCGGCCGGCGGCGCCACCCCGTTCCGGCAGGAGCAGTCCGACGCCTCGGTGCGCGGCACCTGGGAGTCCAGCAGCGAGCAGGCCGAGGCCGGCGCGGCCATCGCCGAGCGGCTGGCGATCCAGTCCGGCGACCGGGTCATGCGCACCAAGTACGTGTTCCGGGAGGGCGGCGAGCCGATGATGCTCTCCACCTCCTGGGAGCCCCTCGCCGTCACCGGCCGCACCCCCGTGATGCTGCCCGAGGAGGGACCGCTCGGCGGGATGGGCGTGGTCGAGCGGATGCGGGCCATCGACGTCATCGTCGACAACGTCACCGAGGAGGTCGGCGCCCGCCCCGGCCTCGCCGAGGAACTGCACCTGCTCGGCGGTGTCCCCGGCCATGTGGTCCTGGTCGTCCAGCGCACCTACTTCGCCTCCGGCCGCCCGGTCGAGACCGCCGACGTGGTGATCCCGGCCGACCGCTACCGGGTCTCCTACCACCTGCCCGTGAAGTGACGGGCGCACCGGGCCCCGCGGGCGTCGCCCCGTCGGCGGCCCGCCGGGCGTGCGTGCGTGCGCACTCCGCGTGAAGTAGCGCACACCCCCGCGCGCCCGTACGGGCGTTGACGACGGTGCTCCGGTCGCCGCCGGGCCCCCGCGCGGCGCAGCAATCCGGCCGTTCTCCCAGGTGGTCCCGGCTGCCCCCGGCTTGCCCGAGTCGAGGCAGCGGAGTTCGCGACGGCGCATTCGGTCCCGTGCGCCCCCGGCGTTCTGGCTGGTTGCGTACCTCTTTGTGAAAAGACGTATTCGCTCAGTGAAGGTTGGGCGTACGCTCGGGCATATGCGGACTGCGGTTTCCTTAGGCGGGGCGCGACGGGGGCCCGAGAGGGGATGGGTGTCCCCCCGCGCAAGCGAGAGCGAAGTCGGAAGTGGGGGAGGGCGGGGCGGTGCGCGAAGGTACGCGGGCGGTGGGGCCCATGAGTGAAGGCACGGTCTCTCTGCCCTGGATCGTGATACGGCAGGACGACAACGGCAATCGCTACCGCGTCGGCCGGTACGCGACCCGCGCGGAGGCGCAGAAGATCGCCGACAGCCTCGACGACCGGGGGCACAAGCAGCTCTACTGGGTCGAGCGCATCAGCCAGAACGGCGACGGCACTCGGAACTGACCATTCCCGCCTCCCGTAGGCTCCGCTCCATGACGTCCATGACTCCGATGACACCCGGGCCGGAGCGGATCGTGGTGGTGGGAGCCGCCCTGTTCGACGGCGGCCGGCTGCTCGCCGCACGCCGCAGCGCGCCCGCTGACCTGGCCGGGCGCTGGGAGCTGCCCGGCGGCAAGGTCGAGGCGGGCGAGCGGCCCGAGGACGCCTTGGTGCGCGAACTGCGCGAGGAACTGGGCGTCGACGCCGAGCCGGTCGGGCGTGTGCCGGGGGAGTGGCCGCTGCGGACGCCGTACGTCCTGAAGGTGTGGACCGCCCGCCTGCGCCCCGGCTCACCCGCGCCCCGGCCCCTCCAGGACCACGACGCGCTGCGCTGGCTGACCCCGGACCGCATCTGGGAGGTCGACTGGCTCGACCAGGATGTCCCGGCGGTCCAAGAGGTGGCGGCCACGATCGGACGCGGGGCGTAGCCTCGCAAGGGGCGTGGGGCCGGGTCTGAGGTGCGGCTGCCGTCGCGTGGGCGCGACCAGCCGCAACGGACCCGCAGTCGCAGGACGACCCCCACCCGAGCTCTTGGACCCCGGCCCCCAAGTGGAGCGCGCCCGTTCGTGCCACAGTGCGCCCTTTCGCGCGGTACTGCCCCCCGGATATCGGGTATGTCCCCATTAACCCCACGAAACCGGACATGGGTGGGATCGCTGGCCTGGGAAGTGATCGGCGTGATCGACACCGACGGCGACTGCGTCGAGTGGACCTTTCCGGCAGATCCCGGCGCGGTGCGCGCCGCCCGCGCGGCGGTCCGGCGTCAGCTGCACGGCTGGGATCTGGACTGCGTCGCCGACCTCGCCGCCCTGCTGGTGAGCGAACTGGTCACCAACTCACTGCGGCACGCCACCGGCCCCATCGGCGTACGGCTGATCCGCCCCGCCGGGATGGAGGACGCGCTGCTGGTGGAGGTCTCGGACCCGCTCCCGGACCCGCCGCGCGAACGTGTCGCGCAGCCCGAGGACGAGAGCGGACGCGGCCTCCAGCTGGTCGCCGGCTCCTCCCGCCGCTGGGGCACCCGGCCCGACGCGAGCGGAAAGACCGTCTGGTTCGAGCTGGCGGTGCCCGGGTGAGGCCGGAGCACCACGGGGGCACGGGGTGTACAGCCGCAGGCGCGCCGTCCACCGTGCGCGCCGGGGGCGCACCCTGTCCTAGGGCGGGCGATTCGGCGGTGTGTTCCCTGGTTAGAAGAGTGGGAGTGTTGTCACGGACCGGTCCGAAAAACACCTGGACCGAGCTGTGATCGTGAACACCGTGTCGTGCGGCGCCGTAGTGCTGGATACTGCGGGCAGCCGCCCCCGGTGACCGGTGCCGGACGCGGTGAGCTGGAGGGGACGGTTCGCGTGAGCGAGATACCAGCGAAGGCCACGGAGTTCGAGGACCCGTCGGACGGCGCGAGGAGTCAGGCCGCGGAGGCTGCCGCGGCACCCGGAGACGCCATGTGGCAGAGCAGTCCGCCCGGTTCGATCTACGACTACATCAAGGTCGCGTCCTTCTCCATCAGTCCCGGCGGTCTGGTCGAACAGTGGAGCCTGCGAGCCGAGCAGCTCTTCGGTATTCCCGCCGAACGCGCCGTCGGCATGGACCCCATAGAGGCTTTCATCGACCCCGACCTGCGCGAGCGCGGCCAGCGGAAGATGGCCGAGATCCTCGACGGGCGCGAGTGGACCGGAGTGGTTCCCTTCCGGATGCCGGACGGGCCGGACGGCGCGCGCGGCGAAGAGGGCCTGGCCGAGGTCTACGTCATGCCGACCCGCAGTGCCGAGGGCGAGAATGCCGCCGTCTGTATAGTCGTCGACGTCCGCACGCTGCGCAGTATCGAGACGGATCTCGCCGCCTCGCAGGCGATATTCGGTCAATCCCCGTTCGGTTTCCTGCTGATCGACCCCGACCTGCGGATCCGCCGGGCCAACATGCGCTTCGCCTCCATCTTCGGCGGATCCCCGGACGACCACCGCGGCAAGGGAGTTCACGACTATCTGCCGCGCGGTGAGGCCGAGCGGGTCTCGGCCACCCTGCGCCGGGTGCTGGAGAGCGGCGAGTCCATCACCGACATGCACGTCACCGGCTTCGTCCCGGGCTCCGAGGAACGCCGGCACTGGTCCGTCAACCTCTACCGCGTGCACAGCGGTACCGGCCGGCCCATCGGTGTCGCCTGGCTCGGCACCGACATCACCGCCCGCCGTGCCGCCGCCCGCGAGGCCGCCGCCGCCCGCCGCAACCTCGCCCTGCTCAACGAGGCGGGTGCCCGGATCGGCAACTCCCTCGACCTGGAGACCACGGCCCGCGAACTCCTCGACGTGGTCGTGCCCGGCTTCTGCGACCTCGCCACCGTCGATCTCTACCAGGGCCTGCTGGCGGGCGACGAGACCCCACCCGGTCTCGCCGACGGCAGCGCCGAACTGCGCCGCGTCGCCTTCGCCAGCGCGGTGTCCGGTGCCCCTTTCAGCGGCTCCGGGGAACCCGTCGAGGTGGGCGCGGTCCACCACTTCCCGTTCAACTCGCCCTGCGCGGACGCCCTGCGCACCGCCCGGCCGCAGCACGTGCCCGCCGAGGAGGGGGGCCTCGTGCAGTCCACGCTGGCCGTGCCGATGGTCGCCCACGACACGGTCGTGGGACTCGCACAGTTCGCCCGTACCAAGGGCAGCGAGCCGTTCGGCGACCGGGACCGGGACCTCGCTGTCGAGCTGGCCGCACGCGCCGCCGTCTGCATCGACAACGCGCGCCTGTACCGCCGGGAACACGAACGGGCGCTGATACTCCAGCGGTCCCTGCTCCCGCCCGGCGACCCCGAGGCGTCCGGCCTGGACATCGCCTGCCGCTATCTGCCCGGCAACGCGGCGACGGAGGTGGGCGGCGACTGGTTCGACGTGATCGAACTGCCCGGTCACCGTACGGCGTTGGTGGTCGGTGACGTGATGGGGCGGGGCCTGCGCGCGGCCGTGGCGATGGGTGAACTCCGTACGGCCGTACGCACCTTGGCCCTGCTCGACCTCGAACCGGCCGAAGTACTGTCGGCGTTGGACGAGATCGCGCGCGGGCTCGGCACCCCGGGCGGGGTCCAGCAGGCGACGCGTACCGCCCGCCAGCCCCGGGACGCCGACCTGTCCGAGGTGTACCTGGCGACCTGCGTGTACGCCGTGTACGACTCGGTGACCAGACGCTGCACGTTCGCCAACGCCGGCCATCTGCCGCCGGTCCTGGTCGAGCCCGGCGAGACGGCGCTGATGCTCGACGTGCCGCCCGGCATGCCGCTCGGCGTGGGCGGCGAGCCGTTCGAGGAGGTCGAGGTCGAACTGCCGGAGGGCGCCCTGCTCGCGCTCTACACGGACGGCCTGGTCGAGTCCCGCGACCACCCCCTGGAAGAGGGACTGCAGGCGTTCGTGGGGGCGCTCACGGATCCGTCGCGGCCGCTGGAGGACGTCTGCGACCACGTCCTCAACACCCTCGACACCCACCACGGCGAGGACGACATCGCCCTGCTGATGGCCCGGGTCCAGGGGCTGCCCGCGGAGTCCGTCGGCGACTGGACGCTGTCCCGCGAGCCGCGCAGTGTGGGCCGGGCCCGTGAGTACGCCCGCGGCCAGCTGCTGTCCTGGGACCTGGAACCGCTGGTCGACACCACGGAGCTGCTGGTCAGCGAGCTGGTGACGAACGCGCTGCGGTACGGCGAGGGGGACATCAGGCTACGGCTGCTGCTGGACCGCACACTGGTCTGCGAGGTCTGGGACTCCGGTCTCGTCCAGCCCCGCCGCCGACGCGCCCGGGACACAGACGAGGGCGGGCGGGGCTTGCAGCTGGTCGGCCTGCTCAGCGCGGCCTGGGGCTCCCGGCGGACGCCCCGCGGCAAGACGGTGTGGTTCGAGCTGCCGCTGCCGGGCGGAGAGGGCGGCCTCACCGACCCGGCGGAGGCGCTGCTGAGCCTCTTCTGAACCGGGCCCGCCCCCCGACGACGCGGCCGGCCGGAACCCCGGCGGCCGGGGCCTTTTTCCGGATCAGGTCTTACGGATCAGGCCGGTCCCGCGCTCCCGGCGAGATCCGGAAGAGAGGCCCTAGGCGTCGGGGCCGCTGTGGTGGCGGGTGCGGGTCTGCGGGCCGCCGTACGCGGCCGGGGGACCGGCGTCCGGGTCCTCGGCCAGGAGGATGCCGCCGAGCACGGCGCCGGCGAGACCGGCCGTGTCCCCGTCGGTGCCGACATGCGGGGTGCCGTACACCCGTACGTCCTGCTCGGCGTGCTCCCGTGCCTGGGCGGCGAAGGCGTCGGCCGGGCCGGTGTTCCCCGCGTCCAGCTCCCGTGCCGCCTCCGCCAGCCGGGCCCGGGCCTCCGCGCCCACCGCTGCCCGGTGCACCGCGACGAACTCCTCCGCCCCGGCCACGGCACCCCGCGCCACCAGCAGCGCCGCGGTGTCCAGTACCTCCGGGCGTTCCCCCTCCAGCCGCTCGACGGCGCGGGTGATCCGGCGCAGTGCGTCCAGCGGGTCGTACGGTCCGCCGGCCAGCTCCTCGCGGACCGCCGCCAGCACCCTTTCGGCGTGCGCCAGCCGGGCGTGCAGCTCACCCGTGGTCAACGAGGTCCGCCCGGCCTCGCGCCGGACCGCGGCCAGCTCCTCCTCGGCGCCGGCCACCGCGGCCGGTACCAGCCCGGCCGCCTCCCCGAGCCGCGCCGCGAGCCGCTCCACGCCGTCCACCAGCGTCCCGGCCTGGGCCACCGCGCCCTCGCCGGCGCGCAGCTGCCGGGCGGCCCGCCGCATGTCGCCCGCGTCGGCGGCCTGGCGGGCCTCGTTGAGCCGGACGGTGGCGAACACCAGCCGGTCCTTGGCCTGTTCGAGATATCCGGTGGCGGGCCCGGTGGCGGAGGGCGCGTACCGCTCCCGGAGGGCCGCCAGCGTGTCCTGCGCGGGCAGGGTCCGCGCCGCCCACTCCCGGAACCGCCCCTCGGCCACCTCCAGCGCCGAGCCGAGGCCCCCCGCCCCGTCCTCTGCGCCGAACCCCCGCAGCCGATCCAGCGCCGCCGCCTCCGCGTCCAGCCGGCGCCCCGCCTCCGCGCAGCGGCCGATCACCCCGACCAGCGCCTGGCGCCGGGCGCTCTCGTCCTCCGGGACGCCCTCCTCGTACCGCCGCCAGATCGCGCACGCCGCCGCCAGCTCGGTCTCGGCGGCCCGCAGGGCGTGCGTGAACGGCTCCGTCTGCTTCTCCCCGTACCGGTCCCGGACGAAGGACAGCTCCTCCCTGCTGGTCCGTACGCAGTCGTCGGCCAGGCGCAGTGCCGCGCGGGCCTGGCGTTCGGAGTCGGCCGGGGTGGGCGAGGGCGGGCGCGCCGAGACGGTGCCCGGAGTGGTCCGGGTGCGGGCCCGCCGGGTGCGCCGGAGGTAGCCGTATCCGGCGAGGGTGACGGCCGCCACCCCGGCGACCAGCGGCAGCACGAGGTCGGCGGTGGACGTCTCGTCCTGGTCGGGGGCGGCGGCGCTCGCCACCATGCCGACCGGCGCGGCGGGAACCGGATCGCGGGCACCGACCGTCATCACCGGCGACATCAGCCACCCGGCTCCCACCAGGGCACCCAGCACGGCATACGCCACCCGCACCCGTATGTGCGCTGTGGCACGCCGGGGCCGGCCCCGGATCAGGGAGGACGTCACATTTCGGAGCGTATGGGCAGGTAGACGCCTTCGCGAGCGGGATGGATACGGGTGGGGGACCAGAAGGACAGGGGGGCGGGATGGACGAGCAGCGGGCGGACGGCAAGCGGGCGGACGAGGACCAAGCCGGGGAGAAGCGGGCCGGCGAGGAGCGGGCCGAGGAGAAGCGGGCCGGCGAGGACAGGGCCGAGGAGAAGCGGGCGGACGAGGACAGGGCCGAGGAGAAGCGGGCCGGCGAGGAGCGGGCCGAGGAGAAGCGGGCGGACGAGGACAGGGCCGAGGAGAAGCGGGCCGGCGAGGAGCGGGCCGAGGAGAAGCGGGCCGGCGAGGAGCGGGCCGAGGAGAAGCGAGCGGGCTTGGGTCGGGCCGAGGAGAAGCGGGCGGGCTTGGGTCGGGCCGGCGAGAGCCGGGACCGTGCGAACCCGGTGGGCGGGGACCGGGACGCGGAACACGCGGAGCAGGAGGGCCGTCCGGAAGCCGAAGCCGGTGAGGCCGGTGAGGCCGGCGACACCGGCCGCAGCAATGAGACCGGCGAGTCCATAGCCCCGCCGGACGGCGCGGCCCCGGCCGGTGACCGTCCGGCTCCGCGGCCGAAGCCCCGCTCCCGCAGGCGGCGGATCCTCCGCGTCGTCGCCGCCGTCCTCGCCCTCCTGCTGTTCCCGCTCCTCACCGCCGAGACGGCCCTCCGCCTCAACTACACCGGCGACCCGGCCCCCGGCACCCGCACCCGGCACCGGGACGCCGTCTGGCTGGGCCACGCCTGGGTGGACGGCCGGAAGACCGAGAAGGACGTCAAGGCCCTCGCCCGCCGCCTCCGCGACACCGGCATCCACGATCTGTACGTCCACTCGGGCCCGCTGGAACACGACGGCACCCTCCCCGGGTCCGCGTACCCGAAGGCCCGTTGGCTGACGGCGGCCGTCCACCGGGAGCTGCCCGGCGTCCGCGTCCAGGCCTGGCTCGGTGACGTGCTGGCCAGCGAGGGCCCGAAGGGGCTGCGCCTCGACCGCCCGGCCACCCGCGCGGCGATCCTCGACTCGACCCGCGGCATCCTCGACGCCGGCTTCCAGGGCGCCCACTTCGACCTGGAGCCCCTGCACTCCGGCGACCGCGACTACCTCGGCCTCCTCGACGACCTGCGCGACCTCACCCACGCCCGGGGCGCCGTCCTCTCCGTCGCGGCCCATCAGATCGACCCGCTGCCCGGCTTCCACTCCTTCTGGGGCACGACCACCGGCCACCCCAAGTGGTGGTCGCAGGCGTACTTCGGACAGGTGGCCCGCCGCGTCGACCAGATCGCCGTCATGTCGTACGACACCATGCAGCCGCTCGAAAGCCTGTACGGCGGCTATGTGGCCCAGCAGACGAGCCTCGCCCTGGAGGTCACGCCGGAGGGCACCGACCTGCTGATGGGCCTGCCCTTCTACCACGAGAACCGGTTCGGTCACTGGGCGCACGCCGAGACCGTGCCCGCCGCCGTGCGCGGGGTCCGCCTCGGCCTGAGCCGCACGGACGCCGGCCGGGCCCGCTTCGGCGTCGCTCTCTACGTTGACTTCGCGGCCACGGAGGAGGACTGGCGGGCGTACCGGGAGGACTGGGTGGTCACGCCCCCGACCGCCTCCTGATCTTCGACCCCAGCCACACCAGCGGGTCGTACTTGCGGTCGACCGCCCGTTCCTTCAGGGGGATCAGGGCGTTGTCGGTGATCTTGATGCCCTCGGGGCAGACCTCCGTGCAGCACTTGGTGATGTTGCAGTAGCCGAGGCCGTGCTCGTCCTGGGCGGTGCGCCCCCGGTCCAGGCCGGACTCGGCGGCCGCGTCCAGCGGGTGCATGTCGAGTTCGGCGACGCGCATCAGGTAGCGCGGGCCCGCGAACGCCTGCTTGTTCTCCTCGTGGTCGCGCACCACGTGGCAGGTGTTCTGGCACAGGAAGCACTCGATGCACTTGCGGAACTCCTGCGAGCGGTCCACGTCCTCCTGGACCATGCGGTACTCGCCGGGGCCGAGACCGGCGGGCGGGACGAAGGACGGGACCTCCCTCGCCTTCCGGTAATTGAAGCCGACGTCCGTCACCAGGTCCCGGACCACCGGGAAGGCCCGCAGCGGTGTCACCGTGATCGTCTCGTCCCGGGTGAACACCGACATCCGCGTCATGCACAACAGCCGGGGTCGGCCGTTGATCTCCGCCGAGCACGAACCGCACTTGCCCGCCTTGCAGTTCCAGCGCACGGCCAGGTCGGGTGCCTGGGTGGCCTGGATGCGGTGGACGATGTCCAGGACCACCTCGCCGTCGTTCACCTCGACCGTGAAGTCCTCGAGGCCGCCGCCCTGTTCGTCACCCCGCCACACCTTGAAGCGGGCCTCGTAGCTGCTCACTCGTACAGCTCCTCTTCGGCGAGGTACTTGACCAGCTCCTCCTTCTCGAAGAGGGCGAGCAGGTCCGGGCGGATGGGGTCGGTGGTCTCGCGGCTGAGGCGGATCTGACCGCGGGCGTGATCGGTCGCGGCGAGGCCGCCGGTGGGGTCGGCGAGGGTGCAGAGCAGGTTCACGTTGCGCCAGGCGCGGTCCATCGTCGGGTGGTCCTCGCGGGTGTGCCCGCCGCGCGACTCGGTGCGCTCCAGCGCGGCCCGGGCCACGCACTCGCTGACCAGCAGCATGTTCCTCAGGTCCAGGGCGAGATGCCAGCCGGGGTTGAACTGGCGGTGGCCCTCCACGCCGGCCCGCCGGGCCCGTGCCCGCAGCTCGGCCAGCTTGTGCAGGGCCTGCTCCATCTCGCCCTCGCGGCGGATGATGCCGACCAGGTCGTTCATGGCCTGCTGGAGTTCCTGGTGCAGGGTGTACGGGTTCTCCGGCGGCCCCGCCTCGCCCTCCGCCTCCGCGGAGAAGGGACGCAGGGCCTCCGCGGCGGCCGCGTCGACCTGGACGTCGTCCACCGGCGGGCGCCGGTACGTCAGCGCTTGCGCGTACTCGGCCGCGTGCCAGCCGGCCCGGCGGCCGAAGACCAGCAGGTCGGACAGGGAGTTGCCGCCGAGCCGGTTGGAGCCGTGCATGCCGCCGGCCACCTCGCCTGCCGCGTACAGCCCCGGCACCCCGCGGGCCGCCGCCGTGTCGGAGTCGACCGCGATGCCGCCCATCACGTAGTGGCAGGTCGGCCCGACCTCCATGGCCTCGGCCGTGATGTCGACGTCCGCCAGCTCCTTGAACTGGTGGTACATCGACGGCAGCCGGCGCCGGATCACCTCGGCGGGCATCCGGGTCGACACGTCCAGGAAGACACCGCCGTGCGGCGAACCCCGGCCCGCCTTCACCTCGGCGTTGATCGCCCGCGCCACCTCGTCGCGGGGCAGCAGCTCGGGAGGCCGGCGGTTGTGGTCCGGGTCGTCGTACCACCGGTCGGCCTCCTCCTCCGACTCGGCGTACTTCTCCTTGAAGACGTCCGGGACGTAGTCGAACATGAACCGCTTGCCCTCGGAGTTCCTGAGCACCCCGCCGTCCCCGCGCACGGACTCGGTGACGAGGATGCCCTTCACCGAGGGCGGCCAGACCATGCCGGTCGGGTGGAACTGCACGAACTCCATGTTCAGCAGCGGTGCGCCCGCGAGGAGCGCCAGCGCGTGGCCGTCGCCGGTGTACTCCCAGGAGTTCGAGGTGACCTTGAAGGACTTGCCGATGCCGCCGGTCGCGACGACCACGGCGGGTGCCTCCAGGACGAGGAAACGGCCGGTCTCGCGCTCGTACCCGAAGACCCCGCAGACGCGGTCCCCGTCCTTGAGGATCCGCGTGACCGTGCACTCCTGGAAGACCTTCAGCCGGGACTCGTAGTCACCGCTCTCCCGGAAGTCCTCCTGCTGGAGGGCGACGATCTTCTGCTGGAGCGTGCGGATCAGCTCCAGACCCGTACGGTCGCCGACGTGGGCCAGCCGGGGGTACTCGTGGCCGCCGAAGTTGCGCTGCGAGATGCGGCCGTCCTTCGTACGGTCGAACAGCGCGCCCCAGGTCTCCAGCTCCCACACCCGGTCCGGGGCCTCCTGCGCATGCAGCTCGGCCATCCGCCACTGGTTGAGGAACTTGCCGCCGCGCATGGTGTCGCGGAAGTGGACCTGCCAGGTGTCGTGCTCGTTGGCGTTGGCCATCGCCGCCGCGATGCCGCCCTCGGCCATCACCGTGTGCGCCTTGCCGAACAGAGACTTGCAGATCACCGCCGTACGGGCGCCACGCTCGCGCGCCTCGATGGCGGCCCGCAGCCCGGCACCGCCGGCACCGACCACGACGACGTCCCACTCCTGCCGGTCGACCACGGACATCAGTTCAGTCCCTCACTGGAATCACTAGAAGAAGCGCGGATCGTCGAAGACCCCGGACGCGACCAGATAGACGTAGAAGTCGGCGAGTGCCACGCTCAGCAGGGAAGCCCACGCGAGCAGCATGTGCCGGGCGTTGAGCTTCCCGACGAACTGCCACGCCTTGTAGCGCACCGGGTGTCTGGAGAAGTGCTTGAGCTTGCCGCCGACGATGTGCCGGCAGGAGTGGCAGGACAGGGTGTACGCCCAGATCAGCACGATGTTGACCAGGAAGACCAGGCTGCCGAGGCCCATGTGGCCCCAGCGGTAGTGCTGATCCCGGAAGGCCAGCACGGTGTCGTACGTCAGCACGCCGGCGACCAGCAGGGCGGCGTAGAAGAAGTACCGGTGGACGTTCTGGAGGATCAGCGGGAAGCGGGTCTCGCCGGTGTACGTCCGGTGCGGCTCGGCCACCGCGCAGGCCGGCGGGGACGCCCAGAAGGCGCGATAGTACGCCTTGCGGTAGTAGTAGCAGGTCAGGCGGAAGCCGAGCGGGAAGATCAGGATGAGGATCGCGGGCGAGATCGCCCACCAGCTCCCGAAGAGGTCGGCGTTCGGCCCGGCGCGCATGGTCCGGCAGTTCTCCGCCAGGCAGGGCGAGTAGAACGGCGAGACGTACGGCGCCGCGTAGTAGTCCGCGTTCGCGAAGGCCCGCCAGGTCGAGTAGACGACGAAGGCGAGCAGACCGGCCGCGGTGACGGCGGGGGCCAGCCACCAGCGGTCGGTCCGCAGGTGCGGGGCGGCGATCGCGGCGCGTGTACCGGTGCGTACGCCGCCGCTGTTCTGTCGGGGTTCCGTACCAGTGGCCAAGTCAGGACTCCGGTCGGTAGCGGGTTCAGGGGGCGCGGCGGTCGCGGGCGCCCAGGCCCTCGTCGTCCGAGTCCGTCCACAGGCTGATGTCGTAGGGCGCGTCGGAGATGGTGACGAGGTCGGGCCGGTGCGACGCGGCCGGGGCGGCGGCGGCCTCCCGCAGCAGTGCCACGCTCTCGCGCAGATGGTCGGCGTCCAGGCGGACCCGGCGTATGTCCAGGCCGCCGCCGATCTGGTGCTCCAGACGGCCCAGCGACCGGTTGAGGTCCTCGATACAGCGCTGGATCGCGTTGATGTCGTCGTGCACGGACATGACTTGCCCTCGCTTCCGCGGGTCCGGCGGGTCATGGGCGGCAACGTTCATGCGCCTTGGAGTGTTGCGCCTCACGCCTGCCTCTGTGAAGGGATGTGCAGCGATTGGCCGAGGCGTACGGGTGTATCGCCCGGTGTGTTGCGCCGCACGGGTGGGCTTACCGACCGTCGTCGCCGTGTCGCCCGCTGTTGCTGGATCCTTTCCTCTTCAGTGGCCGCATAGATCTGATCAGCTCCATATACCGCCAAAAGTGATCAGTTCCGTATACCGACAAATGTGAGCATAAAGCCCGCGGCTTCCCGGAGGTAGCAGAGATGTCCCACCACGGCGTCGGCTCGCGCGCGGTCATGCGCTCGGTCACCTTCCTCACCGCGGGGGCGCTCGCGGTGCCGCTTCTCGCAGGCTGCGGCTCCGACGACGAGGTCGCCGACCCGCTCGCGCCGCAGGACATCGCTCTCGTCGCCCGCGACCAGGTCGCCGACGGCGGCACCCTGAAATGGGCCGTCGACGCCGTACCGGAGACGCTGAACACCTTCCAGGCCGACGCCGACGCCGGCACCACCCGAGTGGCCCAGGCCGTGCTGCCCTCGATGTTCCGGATGGACGCCGCCGGCCGGCCGGCGGCCAATCCCGCCTACCTGGAGTCGGCCAAGGTCATCGAGACCGAACCGCGCCAGGTCGTGGAGTACAAGCTGAACCAGCAGGCCGTCTGGAGCGACGGCCGGGAGATCGGCGCCGCCGACTTCGTCGCCCAGTGGCGCGCCCTGTCCGGAAAGAACAGCGCCTACTGGACCGCCCGCAACGCCGGCTACGACCGGATCGCCAAGATCGAGCGCGGCGCCAACGACCTCCAGGTCCGGGTCACCTTCTCGCGCCCCTACGCCGACTGGAAATCGCTGTTCTCCCCGCTGTACCCGAAGGACGTCACGGGCACCCCGGACGCCTTCAACGACGGCGCCCGCCGCAAGCTGAAGGTCACCGCCGGGCCCTTCAAGGTCGAGAAGGTCGACACCGCCGCCAAGGACGTCGTCCTCACCCGCAACCCCCGCTGGTGGGGCAAGCCCGCCAAGCTCGACCGGATCGTGCTGCACGCCGTGGCCCGCGACAAGCGGGCCACCGCGCTCGCCGACGGCAGCGTGGACCTCGCCGAGATCGACTCCGGCGAGGCCCAGCGGATCGGCCTGGCCGCCCGCGAGAAGGGCACCGGCACCCCGCTCCAGGGCGCCGGGAAGACCTCCGCGAAGAAACTGCGCTCCTGGGCCCTCGCGCACGGCCTCGACTCCGACGAGGTGCACGCCGGCAAGAAGAAGCTGCGCAAGGCCGTCAGCCGCTATCTGGAGCAGCAGCAGGCGCTGCGGGACTTCGACGTCCGCAAGTCCCTGGAGCCCGTCTACACCCAGCTCGCCCTCAACGGCGCCGCCGGCCCGCTCGCCGACGAACGGGTGCGCCGGGCGGTCGCCCGCGCCCTGGACCGCACGGAGCTGGCCCGGCTGGTGCTCACCCCGCTGGGGCTGCCCGCCGTCCCGGTCGGCAGCCACCTCGCCCTGTCCGGGCAGCTGGCCTACGCCGACAACAGCGGCGCGCTCGGCGACCAGGACGCCAAGGAGGCGCAGGCGCTGCTCGCCGACGCCGGCTGGGTGCGCGGCGGCCCGCTGAAGGAGGAGAAGAAGGGCGAGAAGGCGGCGGGTCCCGAGCACGGTCCCGAGCACGGCTCCGAGGACGTCTCGAACGGCGGCAACGACGGCGAGTACATCGTCGGGGAGGACGACAAGGGCCCCGACGAGAACCACGACGGCAAGCGCGACGGCGAGCGCGACGGCAAGGACAAGCAGCACGAGTCCGCCGACGACGGGCGCGAGCACGGCGACCAGCACCTCGCGCAGGAGGGCAAGCACGGCGGCGCACCCGGCGCGTACGCGCCCCAGGGCACGGCCGCCCCGGCCGCCGCGCCGGCCGGACCGCTCGCCAAGGACGGCAAGCCGCTCGCGCTCCGCTTCGTCCTGCCCTCCGGCTCCGGCTCGGACATCCTGAACTCCGTCGCCGAGCGGATCTCCGCGATGCTGGAGCAGGTCGGCATCCGTACGACGATCACCAAGGTCTCGGACGAGAGCTACTTCAAGGACCACATCGCCGCCGGCGACTACGACCTCGCCCTGTACTCCTGGCCGTCCTCCGCCTTCCCGGCCACGGACGCCCGGCCCATCTACGCCAAGCCGGTCCCGGCGGCCGACGGCTCGGTGAACGTCGAGCAGAACTTCACACGGGTCGGTACGGACCAGGTCGACCAGCTTTTCGACGAGGCCGGCACCACACTGGACGAGGACGAGGCGCGGGACCTGATCAGGAAGGCCGACGCGAGGATCTGGGCCGCGGCCGGCTCGATCCCGCTGTACCAGCGGCCGCAGCTGGTGGGGGTGCGGAAGAACCTGGTCAACGCCGGTGCCTTCGGTTTCCAGACCCCGATCTACGAGGACATGGGTTTTCTGAAGAAGGGGGCGAAGGTCTCGGCCAGTCCGGGCAAGGGCTGAGGCGGCCCGGCGAGCCCCGGCTGAAAAGGCCACGTACCATGGGGTGAGGCCGTGGCGTGTCCAGCCCGGCAGGGCCCGCGCGGCACGGACGTACGCGCAGGGCAGTCCTCACACTCCGGGAGAACGCCACACCATGGCCACGCGCCACGATATCCGCAACGTCGCCATCGTCGCCCACGTCGACCACGGCAAGACGACCATCGTCGACGGCATGCTGAAGCAGGCCGGTGCCTTCGCCGCCCACCAGCTCGACTCGGTCGACGACCGCATGATGGACTCGAACGACCTGGAGCGTGAGAAGGGCATCACGATCCTCGCCAAGAACACGGCGGTGAAGTACCACCCCAAGGACGGCGGGGACCCGATCACGATCAACATCATCGACACCCCCGGCCACGCCGACTTCGGCGGCGAGGTCGAGCGCGGTCTGTCGATGGTGGACGGCGTGGTCCTCCTCGTCGACGCCTCCGAGGGCCCGCTGCCGCAGACCCGCTTCGTGCTGCGCAAGGCGCTCCAGGCCCGGCTGCCCGTCATCCTCTGCATCAACAAGACGGACCGCCCGGACGCCCGCATCGACGAGGTCGTCAACGAGACCTACGACCTCTTCCTCGACCTGGACGCGGACGAGGAGCAGATCGAGTTCCCGATCGTCTACGCGTGCGGCCGTGACGGCATCGCCTCGCTGACCAAGCCGGACAACGGCACGGTCCCGGCCGACTCCACCAGCCTGGAGCCGTTCTTCTCCACCATCCTGGAGCACATCCCGGCCCCCACGTACGAGGAGGACGCGCCGCTCCAGGCCCACGTCACCAACCTCGACGCCGACAACTTCCTCGGCCGTATCGCGCTGCTCCGCGTCGAGCAGGGCGAGCTGCGCAAGGGCCAGACGGTCGCCTGGATCAAGCGCGACGGGTCGGTCAGCAACGTCCGCATCTCCGAGCTGATGATGACCGAGGCGCTCACCCGCAAGCCGGCCGAGAAGGCCGGCCCCGGTGACATCTGCGCGGTCGCCGGTATCCCGGACATCATGATCGGCGAGACCCTGGCCGACACCGAGAACCCGGTTCCGCTGCCGCTGATCACGGTGGACGAGCCGGCGATCTCCATGACCATCGGCACGAACACCTCGCCGCTGGTCGGCCGGGGCGGCACCGGCAAGGGCGCGGACGCCAAGGCGGCCGTGAAGGACCGCAAGGTCACCGCCCGCCAGGTCAAGGACCGCCTGGACCGCGAGCTGATCGGTAACGTCTCGCTGCGGGTCCTCGACACCGAGCGCCCGGACGCCTGGGAGGTGCAGGGCCGTGGTGAGCTGGCGCTGGCCATCCTGGTCGAGCAGATGCGCCGCGAGGGCTACGAGCTGACCGTCGGCAAGCCGCAGGTCGTCACCAAGGACGTCGACGGCAAGGTCTACGAGCCGGTCGAGCGCATGACGATCGACGTGCCCGAGGAGCACATGGGCGCCGTCACGCAGCTCATGGGCGTCCGCAAGGGCCGCATGGACAACATGTCGAACCACGGCTCCGGCTGGGTCCGCATGGAGTTCGTCGTGCCCTCGCGCGGCCTCATCGGCTTCCGTACCGAGTTCCTGACCCAGACCCGTGGCACGGGTATCGGCCACTCCATCCACGAGGGCTTCGAGCCCTGGTTCGGCAACCTCACGACCCGCAACAACGGCTCCCTGGTAGCCGACCGCTCCGGCGCCGTCACCGCCTTCGCGATGACGAACCTGCAGGAGCGCGGCGTGCTGTTCGTGGAGCCGGGCACCGAGGTGTACGAGGGCATGATCGTCGGTGAGAACTCCCGCTCCGACGACATGGACGTCAACATCACCAAGGAGAAGAAGCTCACGAACATGCGGTCGTCGTCGGCCGACTCGTTCGAGGCGATCGTGCCGCCGCGCAAGCTGTCGCTGGAGCAGTCGCTGGAGTTCTGCCGCGACGACGAGTGCGTCGAGGTGACCCCGGAGGCCGTTCGCATCCGCAAGGTCGTACTCGACCAGCGTGAGCGGGCCCGCTCCGCGAGCCGCGCCAAGCACGGCTGACGCACCGGCAGTTGAGCCCGGGTGCCCCCATGATGGGGGTGCCCGGGCTTTTTGCAACCCGTTTTCCGGTGGCCGGTGATCGACTACGGGGCGTCCGGCGTCCGGATTGCGGAGATCCCCGACCGATACCCAGGTAACACGTCCGTTTCGCGGCCTTCTCCCGTCGAACAGTTTGTCCAGTTATTGGAAGTTGTTCGCGTCAGCTGTGACTGAATTGAGATTTAAAGACGGTGGTCGCCACCTGTCGCATGGCAGATAGTTAGCCGCGTAGCGCTCGGGTCAATGGGTCTCGCGCTGTGGGGACAGCGCCGACTCACGAGCACCAGGGGGTGTCTGACCCTCCGTCAGGGGTGTCGGAGGGAAGACGGAAACCCTCTCCTGTTGGTGAACACGTGAAGTCATGAGGAGGAACCCCCATGCGCGGTGTCACGAGCACCAGGTGGGTCAGTTCGTCGCTTCCAGCGGTGTGATTCGACACAGAACTACGCGCGTCCGACTGCGGTTTCGCGCGTTCTAGGAGTACCCAGGTACCTCTCACACCTATACCTGTGAAACGGACGAACCGTGACAAGTCCTATCGACATTGAGGGCGGCGGTACTTCGGTCGTCGTCGACGGCGAACCCGGGCCGCAGACGAAGAGCGAAACCGTCAAGCTCGAAGGCCGGTCCCCCGGCCAGCTGATGTGGATGCGCTTCAAGCGCGACCGCACCGGCGTGATCTCGGCCTACGTCGTGGGCTTCTTCTTCCTGATCGGCCTGCTCGCCCCGCTCATCTCCAAGGTGTACGGCAAGGACCCGTACACCGTGTACGCGGACGAGCGCCCGGAGCTCTTCGACAGCGCCGGCGTCCCGGTGCAGCCCAACGGCGGCATCAGCGGCGAGTTCTGGTTCGGCCTCGAACCCGGCAACGGCTACGACGTCTTCACCAAACTCCTGTACGGCATCCGCACCTCGCTGATGATCTCGGTCGCCGTCACCGTCGCGGTCGTCGTGACCGGCATCCTGCTCGGCGTCACCGCCGGCTACCTCGGCGGGAAGGCCGACTATTTCATCGGCCGGATCATCGACTTCCTGCTCGCCTTCCCGGCCCAGCTGTTCTTCATCGCGAGCATGCCGGTCGTGGTCTCCCTGTTCGTCAGCCCACGCGACGAGACACCCACCTACGTCCGGGTGGTGGCACTCATTCTCGTCCAGTGGTTCCTGGGCTGGATGGGCCTCGGCCGCATCCTGCGCGGCACCGCACTCGCCCTGCGCGAACGGGAGTTCATCGAGGCGGCCAAGGTCAGCGGGGCCTCGCCGTGGCGGATCATCCGCAAGGAGATCCTGCCGAACATCGTCACCCCGCTGCTGGTGCAGTCGACGTACCTGCTGCCCGGTTTCGTGACCGCCGAGGCGGGCCTGTCCTACCTGGGTGTGGGCATCGTCGAACCGACGCCGGACTGGGGACAGATGTTCTCCAAGGCGTCCACCGAACTGGTGATGCAGAACGACATCACCTACATGTTCTTCCCCGGCATTTCGATGATCATCTTCGTCGTCGCGTTCAACCTGCTCGGGGACTCGGTCAGAGACGCATTCGATCCCAAGACCGCGCGCTGACCCAAGCACGTTCTCTTTCGCACTGGTGACACACGGATCGCACTGGTGACACACAGATGGGTGGGAATCTTCGTGATGAGTAGGGGCGGACGCCACGTATACGGCGCACTCTCCGTGCTCGCGGCCGGAGCTCTTGTGCTCACCGGTTGCAGCAAGGGCGGCAGCGACGGCGGCGGCAACGAGAAGAAGCAGCAGGAGAACGCCAAGCGCCAGCAGGCATCCATCAAGTTCGGCAACGCCGCCGACTCCACGGGCCCCGCACCGGACGTGGCCGGTGCCAAGCAGGGCGGCACCCTGGAGGTGCTCCAGCGCGACAGCTTCGCCCACCTCGACCCGGGCCAGGTCTACGTCCAGGACGAGATGACCCTGTCGCAGCTGATCCACCGGGGCCTCACCGGCTACAAGGCCACCAGCAACGACGGCAGCCAGCACGAGGTGGTCGGCGACCTCGCCACCGACTCCGGCACCACCACCGACGGCGGCAAGACCTGGAAGTACACCCTCAAGGACGGCATCAAGTTCCAGGACGGATCCCCGATCACGTCCAAGGACGTCCGGCACAGCATCGAGCGGCTCTTCGCGCCGTTCATCAACCAGGGCCCCAGCTACGTCCAGCAATGGCTGGCCGACACCCCGGGCGCCACCTACCGCAAGCTGCTCAAGGACGGCCCGTACAAGGGCAAGCACCTGCCCGATTCCGTCCTGGAGACCCCGGACGAGAAGACGATCGTCTTCCACTTCAAGACCCCGCACCCCGACCTGCCGTACGCGCTGGCCATGGCGGGCTACTCGGTGGTCTCGGAGAAGGGCGACACCAAGCAGAAGTACGACAAGGCGCCGGTGGCGTCCGGCCCGTACAAGGTGCAGTCGTTCAAGTCCGGCAAGTCGATGGTGCTGGTGAAGAACACCAACTGGGACGCGAAGACGGACCCGCTGCGCCACCAGTACCTGGACCAGGTCAACTTCACGTTCAACCAGCAGTACGAGACGTCCACGAAGGCGCTGCTCGCCGACAGCGGGGCCGACCAGACCGGCGTCAGCTTCACCAACCAGGTCGACGCGGGCAACCTGTCCAAGGTCCTGCGCGACCCGAAGCTCAAGTCCCGCACGGTCTCCGGCTACATGCCGTACGTCGGCCAGATGAACGTCAACCTGAGCCACCCGGCCATGAAGGACAAGACGGTCCGGCAGGCCATCGCCTACGCCCTGCCGATCACGCCGTTCGTCCGCGCCTTCGGCGGCACCGACGCCATGGAGGTCGCCGGCGGCCTGATCTCGCCGACCGTCTCCGGCTACAACGCCGCCTTCGACCCGTGGGGCAAGAAGAAGAAGCCCGCCGGTGACCCGGAGAAGGCCAAGGAGCTGCTGAAGAAGGCCGGCAAGCTCAACATGAAGCTGACCTTCGGCTACATCAACACCCCCGAGGGCCAGCAGTACTCCACCGCCATGGCGGCGGGCCTGAAGAAGGCCGGCTTCGACGTCCAGCGCCAGGAGATCCCGGCCGAGACCTACTACGACCAGGTCTCCAAGCTCGACAACAACTACGACATCTTCCACACCGCGTGGGGTGCCGACTGGCCGTCCGCCTCGACCGTGATCCCGCCGCTGTACGACGGCCGGCAGATCGCCGAGGGCGCGCAGAACTACTCGCAGATCAACGACCCGAAGGTCAACAGCGAGATCGACCGCATCAACCGGATCACCGACCCGGCGAAGTCCGCCGCGGAGTGGGAGAAGCTCAACGAGTACCTGGTCAAGGACGTCGTCAACGTCGTCCCGACCGCGTACTACAAGCAGACCCAGATCGCCGGTTCCAAGGTCGGCGGCCTGGTCTACGACGACGTGATCGGCGGCGTCGACCCGCGTCGCCTCTACATCAAGTAACCGTCCCCGCCCGGTACCCGGCGCGCCCCACCAGCGGTGCGCCGGGTACCGCCAAGGCCGCCGACGTCAGAGAGCTGCCCCTGCCATGCTGCGCTTCCTCGTGCGCCGGACTCTCGGTGCCGTCGTCATCCTCTTCCTGCTGAGCATCGTCGCGTTCCTGCTGTTCTTCGGAGTGCCCCGCGACCCGGCGCTGTTGATGTGCGGCAAGACCTGCAACCCCGACAGCCTCGCCAACATCCACCACGTGCTCGGCCTGGACAAGTCCATTCCCGAGCAGTACTGGACCTTCCTGCACAACCTCGTCCTGGGCAGCGACCAGTTCGCCCAGGGCCCCTGCCCGGCTCCCTGCTTCGGCTACTCGTACCACACCAACGAGGAGGTCTGGGGCACCCTGGTGGACCGCATGCCCATCACCTTCTCGCTCACCCTCGGCGGAGCCGTCTGCTTCCTGATCGTCGGTCTCGGCACCGGCCTGCTCGCCGCCTGGCGGCGCGGCACGCTGATCGACAAGGCGGCCACCGGAGGCGCGATGGTGCTCAGCTCGATGCAGATCTACTTCCTCGGCCCCCTGGTGCTCGCCGTCCTCGTCTACCAGACCCACTGGTTCGACAAGCCCGCCTACAACACCTTCACCACGGACCCGGTCGGCTGGTTCACCGGCCTGATCATCCCCTGGGTGGTCCTGTCCACCATCTTCGCCGCGCAGTACACCCGTATGGCACGGTCCTCGATGATCGAACAGCTCCAGGAGGAGCACGTCCGCACCGCCCGGGCCAAGGGCATGTCCCGGCAGTACGTCTTCTTCCGCTACGCCTGGCGCGGCTCGCTGATCCCCATCGTCACCATCTTCGGCATCGACCTCGGCTCGCTGCTCGGCGGCGCCATCATCACCGAGACCACCTTCGGCCTGCCCGGCCTCGGACAGCTCGCCGTCCAGTCCGTGTTCTTCAGCGATCTGCCGCTGCTGCTCGGCGTGATGCTGTTCTCCGCCACCATGATCCTGCTCTTCAACATCATCGTCGACGCCGCCTACGCCTTCATCGACCCGCGTGTGCGGCTGTCCTAGGAGCACTGTCGTGACCACTCTGACCAAGGAATCCGGTGCTCCCACCCCGGCCGGCGCCGGGCCCCTGCTCTCGGTCCGGGACCTGTACGTCAGCTTCAAGACCGAGGACGGCGTCGTACGGGCCGTGGACGGGCTCTCCTTCGACCTGGAACGCGGCAGCACGCTCGGCATCGTGGGGGAGTCCGGCTCGGGCAAGTCGGTGACGAACCTGACCATCCTCGGCCTGCACAACCCGATGTTCACCACGGTCGAGGGCGAGATCCTGCTGGACGGGCGGGAGTTGACCACGGCCCGGGAGTCGGAGCTGGAGAAGCTGCGCGGCAACAAGGTCGCCATGATCTTCCAGGACCCGCTCACCGCGCTCTCCCCCTACTACACCGTCGGCCGGCAGATCGCCGAGCCGTACATGAAGCACAACAGTGCCTCCAAGAAGGACGCCTGGGACCGTGCGGTGGAGATGCTCGGCAAGGTCGGCATCCCGAACCCGCGGGAACGGGCGAAGGACTACCCGCACCAGTTCTCCGGCGGCATGCGCCAGCGCGCGATGATCGCCATGGCGCTGGTCTGCGACCCCGACCTGCTCATCGCCGACGAGCCGACGACCGCGCTGGACGTGACCGTCCAGGCACAGATCCTGGATCTGCTCAAGGACCTCCAGCAGGAGTTCGGCTCGGGCATCATCTTCATCACCCACGACCTGGGGGTGATCGCCGACATGGCCGACGACATCATGGTGATGTACGCGGGCGGCGCGGTGGAGCGGGGCACCACCGAGGAGGTGCTGCGCTCACCCCAGCACCCCTACACCTGGGGCCTGCTGAACTCCATGCCCCGCCTCGACTCCGACCTCGGCGCGCAGCTGTCCCCGATCCCCGGCACCCCGCCCTCGCTGCTCAACCCGCCGTCCGGCTGCCGCTTCCATCCGCGCTGCGGCTTCCAGGATCGGGTGGAGGGTACGCGCCGCTGTGTGACCGAACGCCCGCTGTCGGCCCCGGACCGGGCCTCGGCCTGCCATCTCACCGCCGACCAGAAGCGGACCATCTTCATCGAGGAGATCAAGCCCCGACTGGGCTAGGTCGTCAGTCGTCCTAGGAGGACACCGTCATGAAAGAGGACCTGGTCCTCCCGGTCCCGCGTGAGCAGAACGCCGGCGCGGACGGGGAGCCGCTGCTGGAGGTCTCGGGGCTGACCAAGCATTTCCCGGTCAAGGGCGGTTTCCCGATCCGCCGTACGGTCGGCGCGGTGCAGGCCGTGGACGGCATCGACCTGACCGTGCACGCCGGCGAGAGCTTCGGCCTGGTCGGCGAGTCGGGCTGCGGCAAGTCGACCACGGGCCGGCTGATCACGCGGCTGATGGAGCCGACGAGCGGCACGATCACCTACCGCGGCCGGGACATCAGCCGCGCGACGCGCAAGCAGCTCGCCCCCATCCGCTCCGAGATCCAGATGATCTTCCAGGACCCGTACTCGTCATTGAATCCGCGGCAGACGGTGGGAAAGATCATCTCCAGCCCGATGGAGATCAACGGCATCAACGTGGCCGGGGGCCGCGAGAAGCGGGTCCGCGAGCTGCTGGAGACCGTGGGCCTGAACCCGGAGCACTACAACCGCTTCCCGCACGAGTTCTCCGGCGGCCAGCGCCAGCGCATCGGCGTCGCCCGGGCGCTCGCCCTGGAGCCGAAGCTGATCGTGGCGGACGAGCCGGTGTCGGCCCTGGACGTCTCCATTCAGGCCCAGGTCGTCAACCTGCTCCAGAAGGTGCAGAAGGAACTCGGCATCGCGTTCGTGTTCATCGCCCACGACCTGGCCGTCGTGCGGCACTTCTCGCAGCGGGTCGCCGTCATGTACCTCGGCAAGATCATCGAGGTGGGCGACCGCGACTCCATCTACGCCCGCCCCCGCCACCCCTACACCCACGCCCTGCTGTCCGCCGTACCCGAGGTGAACCTCGCGGAGGGCGACGCGCCGGCCCGCGAGCGCATCCGCCTCGCCGGTGACGTGCCGTCCCCGATCTCCCCGCCCTCCGGCTGCCGCTTCCGCACCCGGTGCTGGAAGGCGCAGGACAAGTGCGCCACCGACGAGCCCCCGCTGATCCGGCTCTCCGGCAACCACGACGGCCACCTGACGGCCTGCCACTTCCCGGAGGAGCCGACCATCGAGGCCCGCGCCGAGGACATCGTCCTGGACCCGGCCCTGGCGGCACTGGAGGAAGGCCAGGACGACAGGGCCTAGGGGCCTCCCGGGTCCCTGTCACGGTGGCCGGCTAGGCCCGGCGGGCCACCGTGATGATCTCCGGGGCGTCGGGGGTGAGCGGGCCCCGGGCCCAGTCGCCGTACTGCTCGGCCACCACCAGGCCCGCCTCCGCGAGGAAGCCCTCCAGCGCGCCGGCGTCCAGGAAACGGAGGACGCTGTGCTGGACGCGGGGGGCGGGCCACCGGGGGCCGGCGTAGGTCTCGGTGAAGCGCACCCGGCCCCGCTGCGGTCCGTCGCCCCGCACCTCGTGCCAGACCCGTACGGGGGTGCCGTCGGCGGCGGTGATCTCGTGGATCCGGTCCGGGGTCCACCGCTCCCAGGCCCGGGCGCCGGGATTGCGGGTCTCGAACACGAACCGCCCCCCGTCCCGCAGGGCCGCCCGCGCGGCGCGCAGACAGAGACGGATCTCGTCGTCGGTCACCAGCTCCTGGAAGGCGTGCCCGGTCATGACGACGAGGTCGAACTCCGCCTGCCACCGCCGCACCCGCACATCGCCGAGCACCCACTCGACGTCGGGGCATGCTCTGCGCGCCTGTACGAGCATGGCGGCGGCCGGATCGAGACCCATCAGCCGGCCCCGGTGCCCCTCGGCCCGGGCCCGCCGAAGCAGCTGCCCGGTACCGCAGCCGATGTCCAGCACGGACCCGGCCTCCCGCACCAGACCGAGGTAGAAGTCGTCACCCGGTCCCCAGGGATTGAGGCTGTCGTACAGCGCGGCGAGCGAGAGATCGGCAAAGACGTGATCGACCACCGCGGCAGTGTGACACACGATCCTGAACGGTGCGTCAGGAACGGCGCACTCCGTGAAGTCCGCTGCGCACCGCGGTGGTTCGGGCAAGGCGGGGCGACCGGAGAGGTCCCGGCACACAGAGGAGGGCCCGCGCCTGGGGAGGCACGGGCCCTCGTCCCCTGGAGCGGACGTTCATGGGCTCGGGTCAATGGGCCGGTGAAAGTCCGTTCCGCAAGGGGGCGGCTGACGGAAAGGGGTGTGTCAGACCGCCGCCTCGGGGTCCTTGGACAGGCGCGGTGCGGGGACGGTGTCGGCCGTCTCCGGGTAGTGGCACGCGGTCAGGTGGCCGGGCTTGTTGCCCTCGGCCTGGACCAGCGGCGGGGCCTCCGTCGCGCACTTCTCGGTCGCCTTCCAGCACCGGGTGCGGAAGCGGCAGCCGGAGGGCGGGTTGATCGGCGACGGCACGTCACCGGTCAGCCGGATGCGCTCGCGCGGCTCCTCGTCCACCGTCGCCTCGGGCACGGCGGACAGCAGGGCCCGCGTGTAGGGGTGGCGCGGGTTGCCGTACAGGTCTTCGCGGTCGGCGATCTCGACGATCTTGCCGAGGTACATGACCGCGACGCGCTGCGAGAAGTGCCGCACGATCGCGAGGTCGTGGGCGATGAACACGAACGCGATGCCGAGTTCCTTCTGCACCTTCTGGAGCAGGTTGACGACCTGGGCCTGGATGGAGACGTCCAGGGCCGACACCGGCTCGTCCGCCACGATCAGCTTCGGCTCCAGGGCGAGCGCCCGGGCGACGCCGATGCGCTGGCGCTGGCCGCCGGAGAACTCGTGCGGGAAGCGGTTGTAGTGCTCCGGGTTCAGGCCGACGATCTCCAGCAGCTCGCGGACCCGCTTCTCGCGGCCCCCGGCCGGGTTGATGTCGTTGATCTCCATCGGGCTGGAGATGATCTTGCCGACCGTCTGCCGCGGGTTCAGCGAGGCGTACGGGTCCTGGAAGATCATCTGGATCTCGGAGCGGATCGGCGCCAGCTCCCTGCGGCTCGCGTGCGTGATGTCCTGCCCGCGGTAGGCGATCTTGCCGCCGGTCGGCTCCATCAGCCGCGTGATCAGCCGGCCCGTGGTCGACTTGCCGCAGCCCGACTCACCGACCAGGCCCAGGCTCTCGCCCTCGGCCACCTGGAAGTCCAGTCCGTCCACGGCCTGTACCGCGCCGACCGTACGGCGGATCGGGAAGCCGCCCTTGATCGGGAAGTGCTTCGTCAGTCCGGAGACGTCCAGGAGGGGGTTCGTGTTGCTCATGATCGTGAAGTCCCGTCTCGTGTCCGTCAGTTGTGCCGGGTTCCGGCGAAGTCGGCGAAGAGCTTCCGCTTCTGCTCCTCGGTGAGGTGGCAGGCCGAGCCGCGGCCGTCGACCACCTCGAGCACCGGGCGCTCGCCGGAGCACAGCCCCCCGGCGACCTTGTCGGCGAAGGTGCAGCGCGGGTGGAAGCGGCAGCCCGACGGCGGGTTGAGCAGCGAGGGCGGCGAACCGGGGATCGGCGTCAGCGGCACGTCCACCGACCCGGTCAGGCTCGGCATCGAGTTCAGCAGGCCCAGCGTGTAGGGGTGCTGCGGGGTACGCAGCACCTCCTCCTTGGTGCCGCGCTCCACGCACCGGCCGCCGTACATCACCAGCACGTCGTCGGCGATGTCGGCGATGACGCCGAGGTCGTGGGTGATGAAGATGATGGCGGTGCCGAACTCCTGCTGGAGGTCCTTGAGCAGGTCCATGATCTGGGCCTGGACCGTCACGTCGAGGGCCGTGGTCGGCTCGTCCGCGATCAGCAGCTCGGGGTCGCACACCAGTGCCATGGCGATCATCGCGCGCTGGCGCATACCGCCCGAGAACTGGTGCGGGTAGTCGTCCACCCGCATGTCCGGCTGCGGGATGCCGACCCGGCGCAGCATCTCGATCGCCCGCTTGCGGGCCTCGGACTTGGAGCAGCCCGTGTGCTTGCGGTAGGTCTCGCCGATCTGGGTGCCGATGGTGTGGTACGGCGAGAGCGAGGCAAGCGCGTCCTGGAAGATCATGGACATCTTGTTGCCGCGCAGCTGCTCCAGCTCCCGCTCGGAGGCGGTGAGCAGTTCCTTGCCGTCCAGCACGATCTCGCCGTCGATCGCGGTGCGGTCGCGGTCGTGGAGGCCCAGGATCGTCAGGTTGGTGACGGACTTGCCGGAGCCCGACTCGCCGACGATGCCGAGCGTCTGGCCCTTGGCCAGATCGAAGCTCAGTCCGTCGACGGCCTTGACGATGCCGTCCTCGGTGGAGAAGTGGACCCTGAGGTCCCTGATGGAGAGGAACGGCTGCTGATCGGTGCTCGTCACGGGGACGCTCCTGGGGGGTGATGCGAGGGTCGCCGGGTGGGGCGGTGGGAAGGGAGACGGCGGGCGGAGGTCAGGCGAGCCGGATCCGCGGGTCGATGAGGCCGTAGATGGCGTCGACGATGATGTTGAAGAACACGATGGCGCCGGCGGACAGCATGGTGACGCCGAGCAGCATGGGCAGGTCGCTCTTGTCCACGGAGTCCACCGCGAGGCGGCCGATGCCCTGGAGGCTGAAGGTGTACTCGGTGATCATCGCGCCGCCGATGAGGGTGGCGAGGTCGATACCGAAGATCGTGACGATCGGACCCATCGCGCCGCGCCAGGCGAACCGGAAGAAGACGTTACGGCGGGACAGGCCCTTGGCCCGGGCCGTGCGGACGTAGTCCTCGCTGAGCGTCTCGACCAGCTGGGAGCGGGTCATACGGGTGTAGTTGGCGGTCCAGATCAGGGCCAGCACCAGCCACGGCAGCAGCAGACCGGAGGCCCATGCGGCCGGGTCCTCGGTGATCGGCGTCCACGACGGGTTGTCGAGGAGGTCGAGCTTCCCGACGAGGAAGTACATCGCGATGTAACCGATGAAGTAGATCTGCAGCGAGGAGGCCACCAGCGAGGCCGAGCTGGCCACCTTGTCCTGCCACTTGCCCTGCTTGACGGCGGCGATCATGCCGGCGCCGATGCCGAAGACCAGGAAGACGGCGGCGGAACCGAGGGCCAGCGAGAGGGTGAGCGGGAACCGGTCCAGGATGGTGTTGAGCACCGGCTGGTTGTTGGCGAAGGAGTAGCCGAGGCAGGGCGCCTCACAGTGCCCGAAGCCGGCGTAGTCCCGCCCGACGAAGATGCCCTTGATCCAATACCAGTACTGGACCGGCAGCGGGTGGTCGATGCCCAGGTTGTGCCGGACCTTGCTGAGCATGTCGGGCGTGCAGTTCTTGCCGCAGGACAGCATGGCCGGGTCACGCGGGACTGCGTAGAACAGCCAGAAAGTGACAGCGCTGATGACCAGGAGGATGACCAGCGCGCCGAGGGTTCGGCGGACAAGGAAGCGGAACATGGGGCGTGACTTTCCGGACGGGGCGCCGTCGCCGGGGTGAGGGGTGGGCCGGAGGGGGCGGCCAGATCGTGGCCGCCCCCGAGGGTTCGAGCGCGCTTACTTCTTGGCGTACAGCTTGCAGAGCGCGACGCAGGTGTTGGCGCTGTCGTAGATGACGTGGCCGACCTTGGACCCGTACATCCAGTGACGGATCGGGTGGTAGTCCGGCACACAGCCCGCCAGCTCCATGATCTGGCGGTCGATGTCGCCCCAGGCCTTGTTGGCCTTGTCCGGGTCGGTGATCTGCGACGCGGCCGCGATCGCCTTGTTGACGCCGGTGTTGTTCAGCTGCGACCAGTTCTGGCCACCGTCGACGATCTGGCTGCCCTCCCAGCACGGGAAGAACACCGAGTAACCGGCGGGCCAGTCCGGGCTCCAGCCCGCGGCGAACATGTCGTAGCCGTTGTCCAGCTTGCTGATCTGCGTGTAGAAGGTCGACTTGTCGACCTGCTTGTTGACGACCGTGAAGCCGGCGGCCTCCAGCGCGTTCTTGATCGCGACGGCCTGCTTCACCGAGTTGTCCGACTGCTGGTAGGCGATGACCAGCTTCTGGCCGACCTTGCCGGCCTCCTTCAGCAGAGCCTTGGCCTTCTCGGGGTCGCCGCCCGGCTTGGTGGTCTTGCCGTACAGGTCGAACTTCTGGTAGCCGGGGGTCACCGGGCTGAAGATGGTGGTCGCCATCTCGGTGATCGAGGCACCGCCGCGGATGGTCTGGAGCTGCTGGAGCGGCCAGGCGTAGTTGATGGCCTGGCGGACCTTGACGTCCTTGATCCGGGTCGTGTTGATCGGCCAGTAGTAGGTGGCCGTGTCGACCGCGGTGAGGACGCGGTTCTTGAACTTCGCGTTGGTCAGGACCTGGGCGACACGCTCGGCGGCGACCTCGTTGAAGATCGACATCGTGTACTGGTCGTTGCCGCGGTCCGAGATGTAGCGGTCGGTCGACGCCAGGTTCTGGAAGCCGAACTGGAAGACGAACTTGTCCGGGTAGGCGTTGCGGATCGAGTCGGTCTTCGGGTCCCAGTGCTCGTTGCGCACGTAGCTCAGCGACTTGCCGATCTTGCGCTCGCCGATCTTGTACGGGGCGCAGGAGAACGGGCGCTCGTCGTACTTCTCCTTGGTGTCGTGCTTCTTCGACACCAGGGCGTAACCGCGCATGGCGAGGGTGAAGTTGAAGTCACCACGCGCCTCACTGAGGTGGAAGGTGACGGTCTTGCCGGAGATCTCGATGGAGTCGAGGTGCTTGCCGCTGAAGGGGCCCTTGTACTTCTTGCCGCCCTCCAGCCAGTTCTGGACGTAGCGCGGGCCCTCGGTGATGAAGTCGGCGAAGAGGCGCTCGAAGGTGTGGCGGACGTCGTCCATGGTGACGTCCGAGCCGTCCTCCCACTTCAGACCGTCCTTCAGGGTGAAGGACCAGGTCTTGCCGCCGTTCTTCATGGTGCCGGCGTCCGTGGCGAGGTCGCCGACGAGCAGGGCGCCGCCCTTGTCGTCGATCTTGTAGCCGGTCAGACCGCGCAGGATCGGAACGCTGATCGCGGCCTCGGTCGAGGAGTAGATCTGCGCCGGGTCCAGGTGGTCCATGTCGAACTGGTCGAGCGAGTAGATGGTCCCGCCCTTGGTGGCTCCCGGAACCTCCGGCGCCGGACCGGTCGAGTCGGCCTTGGTGCCGACCGCGATCTTGGTCTCCTTGCTGCCGCTGACCTGGGGCACCTTGTCCCCGGAGCCGCTGCCGCTGCCGCTGCTGCAGGCGCTCAGCACGGAGGTCGAGGCCGCCGCCACACCGGTGGCGATCAGGAAGTTTCTACGGGAAAAAGACATGCTGAGCCTGCCTTGTGTCGATCGGAACAGACGGGACCCGCCGGTCGTCGTCGAACCGGGCCGGGGGTGGAACGTGGATTACCGCTTGGACTTCGGGTCGAGCGCGTCGCGCACCGAGTCGCCGAGGAGGTTGAAGGCCAGGACGAAGATCACCATCGCCAGGCCCGGGAAGAGCATGAAGGTGATGTCCTCGGTGTAGAACTGCGCTCCGCGCTGGATCATGACGCCCCAGTCCGGGGTCGGGTCGATCATGCCGACGCCGAGGAAGGCGAGACCCGCCTCCGCGGTCACGTACGCGGGGAGCATCAGCGTGGACTGGATCAGGATCGGAGTCCACAGGTTGGGCAGCAGTTCCTTGAAGACGATGCGCATCGGAGACGCGCCCGTGACCTTGGCCGCCTCGATGAACTCCCGCTCGCGCAGGCCGAGTACCTGGCCGCGCAGCAGACGCGCGATGGACGCCCAGCCGAAGACCGCCAGCACGATGATCAGGGAGACCGCGCGCAGGCTCGTCGGGATGTCCTCGTCAGCGGCGACGAAGAGGCCGAAGACGACCGGCAGGAAGGCGATGATGAAGAGGGTGGACGGGAACGACAGCATGATGTCGATGACCCGGCCGACGAAGTAGTCGACCCTGCCGCCCAGGTAGCCGGCCGTGATGCCGACCAGGACGCCGACGATCGTCGTGAGCAGGGTGGCGGCGAGAGCGATGCCCAGCGAGTTGCGGATCGCGTACAGCAGGAAGGTGAAGACGTCCCGGCCCAGCTGCGGCTCGATGCCGAACCAGAACTCCGAGCTCATGCCGCCGTTGGGGCCCGCGGGGTAGGAGAACGCGTTGAGCAGGCTCGGGTCCTTGCTCGCGTAGGTGGTGTACGGGTCCTTGCCGTACAGCTTCGCGATGAGTGGCGCCGCTATGGCGATCACGAAGAAGAAGATCACGACATAAGCGGATATGACGCCCGTCTTGTCGCGCTTGAAGCGCTTCCAAGCAAGCCGTCCCGGAGAGCGGCCTTCGCTGCCCTTCGAACCGTCCGAAGTGATCGACTTCGACACGGTTTCGTCGGTCACCTCAAGCGGGGCAGCCGCAGATGGAGTTGGGGGGGTCATGGTGCTCCTGGCCCAAGGGAGGGTCTGATGACTCCGCAGGGCGCTCCCCTACGGGCTACGCCGGACTTTTTCAACGCAATTCATTCAAGGTCAATAAATTCTCGGTCGGCTTGGGTTTCTCTTTACCTTCTTTGCCTGTACTTGATCATTCCGTAGCTACGCGGGTAGCCCGCCGTAATCAATCCGTGCTTCACATCGGACCAATTGGGCAAATCGGGCAAGAAGTTCGATATGCGGACGGTGGAGTGTCGAAATGCGTACATCGCCACGTCCCAATCCAACGTTTCAGCATCGTTGCATGAAGATCTATTGCACTCCTCGCTCAAGATCATCAAGGCGGCGGGCGGGTGATGCCTGCAATCGGATGACGTGTCCGCTCAAAGGCCCCCGAATCCGACGGCGTACCTGCGATATCTGAAGTATGAGCTGATATGACCGATATAGGCTTGGTGATCGCGGAGGAGGCAGCCATGCGTGGAACCGCGCGCGTCAGGTGGGCCGTGTGCGCGATCGCCGCCGGACTGCTCGCCACCGCCTGCGGTGGCGGCGCCGGATACGGCGGCGCTGGGGTGCTGACGTCGTCCTGGAGCGAACCGGAGAACCCGCTCGAACCCGCCAACACCAACGACGTGCAGGGCGGCAAGGTCCTCGACATGCTCTTCCGGGGCCTGAAGAGGTACGACCCGAAGACCGCCAAGGCGCAGAACTGGCTCGCCCGGTCCATCGACACCGACGACGCACGGCACTTCACGGTCACGGTGAAGGACGGCTGGACCTTCTCCGACGGAGAGAAGGTGACCGCCCGCTCCTTCGTCGACGCCTGGAACTACGGGGCGAGCCTGCGCCACAACCAGAAGAACGCCTACTTCTTCGGGTACATCGCCGGCTACGACAAGGTCCACCCCGACAGCGGCAGGCAGACCGCGGACACCCTGTCCGGGCTGAGGGTGGTCGACGACCACACCTTCACCGTCACGCTGAGCCAGAAGTTCTCCGGCTTCCCCGACATCCTCGGGTACGCGGCCTTCGCCCCGCTCCCGCGCGCCTTCTTCACCGATCACGCGGCCTGGGTGAAGAAGCCGATCGGCAACGGGCCCTATCTGGTCGACTCCTACGCCAGGGGCTCGGCCATGGCCCTGCGGAAGTGGGACGGCTACCCCGGACCCGACCCGGCCCGGAACGTCGGCGTGACCCTCCTTGTGTACACGGACAACAACACCGCGTACACCGACGTACTGGCCGGCAATCTCGACCTGGTCGACGACGTGCCCTCCACCCAGCTCAAGAACGTCGGGACCGACCTGGACGGCCGCTACATCAACACCCCGGCCGGCATCCTCCAGACCCTGGCCTTCCCGTACTACGACCCGAGGTGGAACACCGGCGGGGCGCGGAAGGTGCGCACGGGCCTGTCCATGGCCATCAACCGCAAGCAGGTCACCGAGACCATCTTCCGTGGCACCCGCACCCCGGCCACCGACTGGACCTCCCCGGTCCTCGGTACGGCCGGCGGCTACCGGCCCGGCCTGTGCGGCCACGCCTGCACTTACGACCCCGGGCAGGCCAAGCGGCTCGTCCGGGAGGGCGGCGGGATCCCCGGCGGCCGGCTGACCATCACCTACAACGCGGACACAGGCTCGCACAAGCAATGGGTGGACGCCGTGTGCAACTCCATCAACAACGCCCTCGACAACGACAAGGCATGCGTCGGCAAGCCGGTCGGCACCTTCGCCGACTTCCGCAACCAGATCACCCGGCACACGATGTCCGGTCCCTTCCGGGCCGGCTGGCAGATGGACTACCCGTTGATCCAGAACTTCCTCCAGCCGCTGTACTACACCGGCGCCTCGTCCAACGACGGCACCTGGTCCAACCGGCAGTTCGACCGGCTCGTCGACCAGGCCAACGCCGAGCCGGACCAGGCCAGGGCCGTCACGCTGTTCCAGCGGGCGGAGGAGGTCGTCCGGGACGACATGGCCGCCATCCCGCTCTGGTACCAGAACGGCAGCGCCGGCTACTCCGAGCGGCTGTCCGGCGTGGCGCTCAACCCCTTCAGCGTCCCCGTCTACAACGAGATCAAGGTCAGCTGAGCCGCCATGGGGCGCTACGTCGTCCGGCGACTGCTCCAGATGATCCCGGTGTTCATCGGGTCCACCCTGCTGATCTTCCTCATGGTCAACGTGATGGGCGACCCCGTCGCGGGCCTGTGCGGGGAGCGGACCTGCGACCCGGCGACCGCCGTCCAGCTGAAGCGGGAGTTCGGCCTGGACCAGCCGCTGTGGCAGCAGTACCTCACCTACATGGGGAACGTCTTCACCGGCGACTTCGGTACGGCGTTCAACGGCCAGCCGGTCACCGAGCTGATGTCCACGGCGTTCCCCGTCACCATCCGGCTCACCGTCGTGGCCCTCCTGTTCGAGATCGTCGTCGGCATCACGCTCGGCGTGCTCACCGGCCTCAGGCGCGGCCGGCCCGTCGACACCACCGTGCTGCTGCTGACCCTGGTGGTGATCTCCGTCCCCACCTTCGTCACCGGCCTGCTGCTCCAGCTGCTCCTGGGCGTCCGGTGGACCTGGATCAAACCGTCCGTCTCCCCGGCCGCCGCCTTCGGCGAGCTGCTCGTGCCCGGCCTGGTCCTCGCCTCCGTCTCGCTCGCCTACGTCACCCGGCTCACCCGTACCTCCATCGCGGAGAACAAGCGGTCCGACTACGTCCGCACGGCCGTCGCCAAGGGCCTGCCCCGGCGCCGGGTCATCACCCGGCACCTGCTGCGCACCTCCCTGATCCCCGTGGTCACCTTCATCGGCACCGACATCGGCGCGCTGATGGGCGGCGCGATCGTCACCGAGCGGATCTTCAACATCCACGGCGTCGGCTACCAGCTCTACCAGGGCATCCTGCGCCAGAACACCCAGACGGTCGTCGGCTTCGTGACCGTGCTCGTCCTCGTCTTCCTGGTCGCCAACCTCCTCGTCGACCTCCTGTACGCCGTACTCGACCCGAGGATCCGCTATGCCTGAGCAGCCGTACGAGCCCGAGCGCGCGATCGCCGGCACCGGCATGGGCGGCGCGATGGACCTCGGCGCGAGCGAGGCGGCCACGCTGGAGCCGGTGCCGGCCGGACCGGAGGGCACCGGGCCGGCCGGCAGACCCCGCTCCCTGTGGTCCGACGCCTGGCGGGACCTGCGCCGCAATCCGGTCTTCCTCCTCTCCGCCCTGGTCATCCTGTTCCTGATCGTGATCTCCCTGTGGCCCTCGGCGATCGCCTCCGGCAGCCCCCTGAAGTGCGACCTCGCCAGGGCTCAGGACGGCGCCCGGCCCGGCCATCCCTTCGGCTACGACGGACAGGGCTGCGACGTCTACACGCGCACCGTCTACGGCGCCCGTACGTCCGTCACGGTCGGCCTGTGCGCCACGCTCGGGGTGGCCCTGCTCGGGTCGGTGCTCGGCGGGCTCGCGGGCTATTTCGGCGGCGCCTGGGACGGGGTGCTGTCCCGTGTCACCGACATCTTCTTCGCCGTCCCGGTCGTCCTCGGCGGACTCGTCCTCCTCTCCGTGGTGACGAGTAATACGGTCTGGCCGGTCATCGGGTTCATGGTGCTGCTCGGCTGGCCGCAGATCTCCCGGATCGCGCGCGGCTCGGTCATCACCGTCAAGCAGAACGACTACGTCCAGGCGGCCCGCGCCCTCGGCGCCTCCGACGCCCGCATCCTGCTCCGGCACATCGCGCCCAACGCCGTGGCCCCGGTCATCGTCGTCGCGACCATCGCACTCGGCACCTACATCGCCCTGGAGGCGACCCTGTCCTACCTCGGCGTCGGCCTCAAACCGCCGAGCGTCTCCTGGGGCATCGACATCTCCGCCGCCTCGCCCTACGTCCGCAACGCCCCGCACGCCCTGCTGTGGCCCTCGGGCGCCCTCGCCCTCACGGTGCTGGCCTTCATCATGCTCGGCGACGCGGTCCGCGACGCCCTCGACCCGAAGCTGAGGTGACGGTGCCGTGCTGCTCGAAGTGCGCGACCTGCATGTGGAGTTCCGGACCCGGGACGGGATCGCCCACGCGGTCAACGGGGTGAGCTACGGCGTGGACGCGGCGCAGACGCTGGCCGTGCTCGGCGAGTCCGGCTCGGGCAAGTCCGTCACCGCACAGGCCGTGATGGGGATCCTGGACATGCCGCCGGGGCGGATCACCGGCGGGGAGATCCTGTTCCAAGGGCGGGATGTGCTGCGGCTGAAGGGGGAGGAGCGGCGCAGGATCCGGGGCGCCGGGATGGCGATGATCTTCCAGGACGCGCTGTCGGCCCTCAACCCGGTGCTCTCCGTGGGGGACCAGCTCGGCGAGATGTTCGTCGTGCACCGCGGGATGTCGAGGAAGGACGCGCGGGCGAGGGCCGTGGAGCTGATGGACCGGGTGCGCATCCCGGCCGCGGCCCAGCGGGTGCGGGACCATCCGCACCAGTTCTCCGGCGGTATGCGCCAGCGCATCATGATCGCCATGGCGCTGGCCCTGGAACCGGCCCTCGTCATCGCCGACGAGCCGACCACCGCCCTGGACGTCACGGTCCAGGCCCAGGTGATGGACCTGCTCGCCGAGCTTCGGCGCGAGTACCGCATGGGCCTCATCCTCATCACCCACGACCTGGGCGTCGTCGCGGACGTCGCCGACCGGATCGCGGTGATGTACGCCGGGAGGATCGTCGAGTCGGCGCCCGTGCACGACCTCTACAAGGCACCCGCCCACCCTTACACCAAGGGCCTGCTGGAGTCGATCCCGCGGCTCGACCGCAAGGGCCGGGAGCTCCGCGCCATCAAGGGGCTGCCGCCCAGCCTCATGAACATCCCTCCGGGGTGCGCCTTCCACCCGCGCTGCCCCATGGCCCGGGACGTGTGCCGCACCGAGGTGCCGCCGCTGTACGAGGTGGATCAACACCGGGGCAGTGCCTGCCACTTCTGGAGGGAGTGCCTCAATGGTTGAGCGGATCCTGGAAGTGAGCGGACTGGTCAAGCACTACCCGTTGACGCGGGGCGTTCTGTTCAGGAAACAGGTCGGTTCCGTCAAGGCCGTCGACGGCGTCGACATCACGCTGGACCGGGGAGAGACCCTCGGCATCGTCGGGGAGTCCGGCTGCGGCAAATCAACCGTTGCCAGGATGCTGGTCCATCTGGAGCGGCCGACGGCAGGGTTGATCAAGTACAAGGGCGAGGACATCACGAAGCTTTCCGGCAAGGCACTCAAGGCCGTACGCCGGAACATCCAGATGGTCTTCCAGGACCCGTACACCTCCCTCAACCCCCGGATGACGGTGGGCGACATCGTGGGGGAGCCGTACGACATCCACCCCGAGGTGGCCCCCAGGGGCGACCGGCGCCGCCGGGTGCGGGAGCTGCTGGACGTGGTCGGCCTCAACCCCGAGTACATCAACCGCTATCCGCACCAGTTCTCCGGCGGCCAGCGCCAGCGCATCGGCATCGCCCGGGGGCTGGCGCTGCGCCCCGACATCATCGTCGCCGACGAGCCGGTGTCCGCGCTGGACGTCTCCGTCCAGGCCCAGGTGATCAACCTGCTGGACCGGCTCCAGGCGGAGTTCGCGCTGTCGTACGTCTTCATCGCGCACGACCTGTCGATCGTCCGGCACATCTCGGACCGGGTCGGGGTCATGTACCTGGGCCGGATCGTGGAGACCGGGCGCGACGCCGAGATCTACGACCACCCGACCCACCCCTACACCCAGGCCCTGCTCTCCGCCGTCCCCGTGCCCGACCCCGAGGCCCGGGAGCAGCGGGAGCGGATCATCCTCACCGGTGACGTGCCCTCGCCGACGGACATCCCCTCCGGCTGCCGCTTCCGCACCCGCTGCTGGAAGGCGCAGGAGCGGTGCGCCAGGGAAGTGCCGGCCCTGGCGGTCCCCGCCGCCTTCCGGGACACGTCCGGCCCGGCGGCCCACCCCTCGGCGTGCCACTTCGCGGCGGAGGCCGTATCGATCAGGCGCTCCGCGCCGGGGGGCGTGCCGCCCGAGGAGCCCCGCTGAGCCGTCCGGAACGGCAACGGGCCGGGGTCACATGGCGTACCCCGGCCCGTTCACGGCACCCGCACGGCCGTACGCTGATCAGCCTCCCGTGTTCGTATATCGGTGCCGCTTCCGTGAAGTTGCCTGTGTGTAAACGGGGTTCAGGGGCGGGGGCCGGGCTGCGGCAGGGAGCGCCGGAGGAAGTCCAGCTGGAGGCGGAGCAGGTTCTCCGCGACCGTCTCCTGCGGGGTCATGTGGGTCACCCCGGACAGCGGGAGCACCTCGTGCGGGCGGCCGGCGGCCAGCAGGGCGGAGGAGAGGCGCAGGGAGTGGGCGACGACGACGTTGTCGTCCGCCAGCCCGTGGATGATCATCATCGGACGGTGCGGCTCGGCCGGGTCGACCAGACCGGCGTCGTCGAGCAGCGAGTTGCGGCGGTAGACCTCCGGCTGCTCGTTCGGGTCGCCGAGATAGCGCTCCTGGTAGTGGGTGTCGTACAGCCGCAGATCGGTGACGGGCGCGCCGACCACCGCCGCGTGGAAGACGTCCGGGCGGCGCAGCACCGCGAGTGCCGCGAGATAGCCGCCGAAGGACCAGCCCCGGATCGCCACCCGGCCCAGGTCCAGCGGGTACCGCTCGGCGAGCGCGTGCAGCGCGTCGACCTGGTCCTGGAGGACGACGGCCGCCACGTCGTCCCGGATCTCCTTCTCCCAGGCCGGCGAGCGGCCCGGGGTGCCCCGGCCGTCGGCGACGAGGACCGCGAAGCCCTGGTCGGCGAACCACTGGGGGGTGAGGTACGCGTTGTGCGCGGCGACCACCCGTCGGCTGTGCGGACCGCCGTAGGGGTCCAGGAGAACCGGCAGGGGAGTGTCACCGTGGTAGTCCCGTGGCATAAGCACGGCGCACGGAATTCGGCGTGCGCCCCCCTCGGTGAGGGTCACCCGCGGGGACAAACCGGGATCCTCGGCATAAGACCGGATAGTGGCCGCCGGTTTTCCGTCACACAGCACCTGGGCCCGGGCGCCCGGCCGGTCCAGTGCGGCGGACACCAGGACGGTCACGCCCCCGGCGCGCACCGCCATGTGTACCCCGGGCTCCTGCGACAGTCGCTCCACGCCCAGCTCGTTCACCCGGTACACATGGACTTCGCCGATTTCCGGTGTCTGAGCCTCCTCTCCCGCGGAGGCGGAAACCAATACGTCGTCCGCGCCCACGTCCAGGACCGCGTGGATGTGCAACTGACCGCTGGTCAAGGGCCTTTCGCCGACCGCCAGAACGCGTGCGCCGCCCTCGTCCGCGATCCGGACAAGCTGCCCGGACGGGCTCCAGCAGGGCACACCGGCGAACAGTTCCAGCCAACTTCGATCTTCATCGGCGTGCACCATCCGCGTGGCCCCCGTGTCCGGGTCCACCGCCAGGAACAGCTGGCTGCGCTGATCCCGCGCCTGCACGAGCAGCAGCGGCGCACCCGCCTCTGACCAGTGCGCACGCGCCAGATACGGATAGCGCGTGCGGTCCCAGACAACCTCCGTGCGGGCCCCGTCCAGCCCGCACACGAACAGCCGTACGTCTGCGTTCGGCGTGCCCGCCGCCGGGTACCGGATGTTGAGTGGCTCACGCTCCGGATGGGCCGGATCCGCGATCCACCACCGCCGTACCGGCGTGTCGTCCACGCGCGCCACGAGCAGCCGGTCCGAGTCCGGCGCCCACCAGAACCCCCGCGAACGCGCCATCTCCTCGGCCGCGACGAACTCCGCGAGGCCGTAACTCACGTCCGCCGACTCCGGCTCCACCAGTGCCCGGTCGCCGTCCCCCTCGGCGCCCACCACCCGCAGCGCACCCCGGGCGACATATGCGACGTGCCGCCCGTCGGGGGACGGACGCGGGTCGATCACCGGTCCCGGAACGGGGAGTTCACGCGCCGTACCCGCTCGTAGCTCCGCCGTGAAAAGCCGCCCTGACAAGGCGAAAGACGCCAACTCCACGGCGCCGTCGGTGGCATAGCCGACGATGCCGGCCCCGCCCTCCCGGCTGCGCTCCCGGCGTGCCCGCTCCTCGGCCGAGAGCTCTTCCGAGGCGCCCCGGAGGAGCACCCGCGGGTCGGCCGCCAGACGCTCCACGCCCTCCGGCAGATCAAGCACCCACAGGGAGTTGGCCCGGTCGGTGCCGGAGCCGGAACGCAGAAACGCGACACGCGTGCCGTCGGGCGCCACGCTGAACGCACGCGGCGCGCCGAGCGTGAACCGCTGGGTCCGGGCGTGCCGACGGGGGAAGGAGTCTGCCTCGGTCGTCATACCCCGACCATATTGGCCATGCGCCCCCTTGTGCGGCCGTGCGCCGAGCGATGCGCGAGTACGGATAGTTATGATCACTACCGCTGTGTGGGTATGAACCTGCTGGCATCTGCATGGATTTGCTCTACTGATCTAGAACCCGCGTCCCTGGGATCTTTGGAGGTGAGCCGCCGTGGCACTCTCGATTTCGGCGGTGGTGCTGCTGGCGATCATCGTCTTCCTGCTGGTCAAGAAGTCAGGACTGAAGGGCGGACATGCGGTCGTCTGCATCCTGCTCGGCTTCTATCTCGCCTCCTCGACCGTCGCTCCCACGATCAACGAGCTGACGACCAACGTCGCGAGCATGATCGGCAGCATCAAGTTCTGACGGCAGCCGTCCCGGGGACGGGCGTGGGAACCTCGTAGGGTGGTCCCATGACGGAACCTGCCGCTCGGCGTCTGCTCCTGGTGCACGCGCACCCGGACGACGAGTCGATCAACAACGGCGCGACCATGGCCAAGTACGCGGCCGAGGGTGCCCATGTGACCCTGGTCACCTGCACCCTGGGCGAGCGGGGCGAGGTCATCCCGCCGGAGCTGCGGCATCTGACGGGTCCCGCGCTGGGTACGCACCGGCGCGGCGAGCTGGGCGCGGCCGCGAGCGCGCTCGGGGTCACGGACGTCCGGCTGCTCGGCGGCGCCGGTCGTTACGGCGACTCCGGGATGATGGGCCTCGCCGACAACGACGACCCCGGCTGCTTCTGGCAGGCCGACCCGGGCGAGGCCGCCGGCCACCTCATCGAGGTGATCCTGGAGGTCCGGCCGCAGGTCCTCGTCACCTACGACGACAAAGGCGGCTACGGGCACCCCGACCACATCCAGGCCCACCGCGTCGCCATGCGCGCGGTCGACATGGCGGCCGAGCGGGGCCACCGGATCGACAAGGTGTACTGGAACCGCATCCCGCGCTCCGTCGCCGAGGCCGCCTTCGCCCGCATCCAGGACGAGCTGCCCGCACTGCCGTTCGAGAAGAGTGCGGCCGTGGACGACCTGCCCGGCGTGGTGGCCGACGAGCGGATCACCACCGCGATCGACGGCACCGCGCACGCCGCCGCCAAGGCCGCCGCGATGCGCGCCCACGCCACCCAGATCGAGGTGGCCGAGCCGTACTTCGCGCTCTCCAACGCACTCGCCCAGCCGCTGTTCACCACCGAGTACTACGAGTTGGTGCGCGGGACGGGACAGGGCGGGGAGACCGACCTGTTCGCCGGCGTCGAGGAGGCGTCATGAGCAACGGTGGACCGGGCTCGATGCTCACCCAGCCGCTGCGCCCGCCGTCCGCCGGACGGGCCGTCGCCCACATCGGCCTGTTCCTGCTCGGCGCGGTCCTAAGCCTCGCCGGCGCTCTGGTGCAGGCGGCCTGGTTCCCCGGCGGGCTGCTGCTCGCCCTCGCGGGCGCCGTCGGGCTCTTCCTCGGCGGGGCGTACGCCACCAGGAGCCGCAGCGGGGCGGTCGCGCCGGCGGCGGGCTGGATCGTCACCGTCATCCTGCTCACCACCTCGCGCCCGGAAGGCGACTTCCTGTTCGGCGCGGGCGGCGGCTCCTATCTCTTCCTGCTCGGCGGCATGGCCCTCGCTGTGATCTGTGCCACCGTTGGCGCCGGACGGCAACCCGACGGCGGCTCCGCCCGACTTGCCAAGTGACGTACCACTTCGCCGTGCGGCGCACGTGCGAGTCCCGTGTGGGTTTACTCAGCGGTCAGGGGATACACGCCAGAAGTGGCCAGTATGGTGGTGCGCGCCGCCGAGCCTCCCCCAAGCTCTTCGAGCAGGGGGGACCCCCAACGTGAGGTCGTAACGGGCGGTGGAGCCAACTGGGAGAACCTGCCTTGAGTCGTGAAACTGACACTCCGTCCTCCGGGCCCAACGGGCGCGGAGCCGCGTACCCCTCCGGCACGCCGCCGTACGGGACCCCTTTGGCTTCCGACGAGGGCCTGGACGCGGGCCGTTCGGGCACGCGCCCGGAGGAGAAGAAGACCGAGACGACGCTGACGACCCGGATCCGGATCAACATCCCCGGTTCCCGGCCCATCCCGCCGGTCGTCGTGCGCACGCCCGTCGGGGACGGCGAGGCCGCCGCGGACGAGGCGCCCGCCGCCGAGCCGCGGCCCGCGGCCGACGGTCCGGCCGCCGGCCCCGCCGAGGCCCCGGCCGACCCGGCGTCCCAGGCGGAGGAGAAGACCAGCGACTGGTTCGCGCCCCGCAAGTCCGCCGCCCCCAAGGGCGGTCCGGGCGGCGGCGGCACGAACGGGGCGGGGATCCCGGGCGGTTCCGCCGCGGCGGGCCCCCGCACCGGCGCTCCGGCACCGTCCGGCAAGGCCGGCGCCCCCGGCGCCCGCCCCGGCGGCGGCCGTCCCGGCGGTGTGGTCGGCTCCATGAGCGTGCCGGGCGGCCCCCGCTCCGGCGGTTCGAACGGCAAGGGCCTGCCCGGCGCCACCGGCGGCCCCGTCGCCCCGGGACACGGCGGCGGCACCGGCTCCTTCGACGTGACCGAGGCGCTGACCGCGGGCCCGCTGGGCGGCGGCTCCCGGCCCGGCTCCGCCGGCTCCGCCGAGCCCCGCCGGGACGATCTGCCGTACTTCGCGGAGAACGGCGCGGGGAACGGCATGGGCAACGGCGCGGGGAACGGCCGGGGGAGCCTCTCGGAGCCCTTCGCGGAGAACGGCGGCCGGGGCGGCTTCGACGCCGGTACGGCCGGCACGAACGGTCACGACGGCTTCGGCGGCCCCGCGGGCGGTGCCCACGGCCACGGCGGCGCCAGCGGCTTCAGCGGCCCCGGCGGCCCCGGTGGTCCCGGCGGCCCGCAGGGCCCGGCCGGCCCCACCAGTGGCCCGGTCACCGGCGACGGCCCCCTCGTCCCGCCGGCCGCCGGCGGCCTCGGCACGGCGCCGGGCGAGCCCTTCGCCGGCCCCGCGGGCGCCGGCTTCGGCGGCCAGGGCACCCCGCCCGCGCGCAGCGCCCTCGCCGACCTCGCCGACCTGGACGGCCCCGGTGTCCCCGGCGGCCCGGGTGCCGCCCCCGGCAACGGCCCCGCGGGCCACGGCCCCGGTGGCGGGCTCAGCGACGACACCGCGATCCTCACCCCGCAGAAGCCGGCCCCGGAGCCGGGCACGCCCGGCTACCGCTCCCCGGCCGCCGACAACGTCTCCGGACACACCGTCACCAGCGGCATCCCGGTCGTCCCCGACGCGGGCACGTCCCCCTTCGGCAGCCACCCCGGCGGCCCGGCGGCGCCCAAGCCCGAGCCGGCCGCGCCCAAGGCGGCGGCCAAGCCGAAGAAGAAGGGCCGCAGCAAGCTGATGCTGCTCGGCGTCGGCGTGATCGTCGTCGCAGGCGGTGCCTACGGCGCCGGCCTGCTGATGAACCACACCGACGTGCCCAAGGGCACCACCGTGCTCGGCGTCGACATCGGCGGCGGCACCCGCGACGACGCCGTCAAGAAGCTGGACGACGCCTTCGGCAGCCGGGTGAACAAGCCGCTGAAGCTGGCCGTGGGCGGCAAGACGGTCACCCTTACGCCGGAGAACGCGGGCCTCCAGTTCGACTACCAGGCCACGGTGAGCGAGGCCGCGAAGAGCGACTACAACCCGGTGCACGTCGTCGGCTCCCTCTTCGGGCAGAAGCGTGTGGTCGAGCCGGTCATGCCGGTGGACGAGGAGAAGCTCCAGGCCGCCCTCCAGCAGGCCGGCGGCGGCTCGGGCTCGGTCACGGACGGCACCATCAAGTTCCAGTCCGGCAAGGCCGTGGCCGTCTACGGCAAGGCGGGCAAGGCCATCGACGCCGGCGGGTCCACCCAGGCGGTCGAACAGGCGTACCGCACGCTGGTGGAGTCGGGCAGCGCGACCCCGGTCGCCGTGCCCGCCACCACCAAGCAGCCGACGGTCTCCGACGCCGAGGTCGACCGGATGATGAAGGACTTCGCGAAGCCCGCGATGTCCGGCCTGGTCCGGGTGCAGACCGACCCGGCGCACAGCATCCCGTTCGGCCCGGTCTCGCTGCCGAAGATCATCGGCTTCAAGGCCATCGACGGAAAGCTCGTGGACACCTACGACCTCAACGCGCTCAAGGCGGCCTACGGCAGCACCTTCGACGGCGTGCAGATCCAGACCGCGACCGGGAAGCGCGGCGTCCTGCCGCAGGACGTCGTCGCCGCGCTGCGCAAGGCCCTGCGGGGCAAGACCGCGGCCGAGCGGGTGGGCGTCATCGAGACGAACCCGAGTTAGCCGGCCGTTCCAGGGGGCGCCTCGCCCAGGGGGCGCCCCCTCGCCGCGTCCGTCACGAGATCCGCGTGACATCTGTCATCCGGCACTCGGGACCGCCGACACTGCCGGGTCCACGGCCCTCCCGGCCAGCATGGACGCATGACGACGACAGCGGCACCGGCCACCACCACCCCGGTGGTCGGGTTCGACCAGGTGACCAAGACATACGGGAGCGTGCGGGCCGTCGACGGCCTCTCGCTCCGGCTGTACCCGGGCGAGACCGTCGCCCTCCTCGGCCCGAACGGGGCCGGCAAGTCCACCACCCTGGACCTGCTCCTCGGGCTCAAGCACGCCGACAGCGGCTCGGTGCGGCTGTTCGGCACCAGCCCGCGCGAGGCCATCGTCGCCGGCCGGGTCGGCGCCATGCTGCAGAGCGGCGGGCTGATGGACGAGGTCACCGTCGCCGAACTGGTGAAACTGGCCTGCTCGCTGCACCCGAAGCCGTACCGGGCGGCCGACGTGATCGCCCGGGCGGGCATCGCGCAGATCGCCGACCGCAAGGTCAACAAGCTCTCCGGCGGCCAGGCCCAGCGCGTCCGCTTCGCCCTCGCCACCGCCGGCGACAGCGACCTGATCGTCCTGGACGAGCCGACCACCGGCATGGACGTCTCCACCCGCCAGGCATTCTGGGCCACCATGCGCGAACAGGCCGACCAGGGCCGTACGGTCCTGTTCGCCACCCACTACCTGGAAGAGGCCGACGCCATCGCCGACCGGGTCCTGGTGCTGCACCGGGGCCGGCTCCTGGCCGACGGCACCGCCGCCGAGATCAAGGCCAAGGCCGGCGCCCGCCGGGTCTCCTTCGACCTGGAGGGGGAGATCGACGAGACGGCCCTGCGCGGCCTGCCCTTCCTCACCTCGCTCGACGTGTCCGGCCAGACCGTCCGCATCCAGTCCTCCGACGCCGACGCCACCGTCCACGCCCTGTACGGCCTCGGCGTCTACCCCCGCAACCTCGAAGTCGCCGGCCTCGGCCTGGAGCAGGCCTTCGTCGCCATCACCGAGGCCGAGGAGGCCAAGCAGTCGTGAACGCCCTGATCAAGCTCGAACTCGCCCGCGCCCTGCGCAACAAGAAGTTCCTGTTCTTCTCGGTGCTCTATCCCGCGATCCTGTTCCTGATCTTCTCCAGCAGCTCCGGCGCGGACGAGAAGGTCGACGGCAGCCGCCTGACTGTCGCCACCTACCTGATGGTCTCCATGGCCTCCTTCGGCGCCCTGACCGCCGTCCTGATGGGCAACAGCGAGCGCATCGCCAAGGAGCGCGAGAACGGCTGGGTACGGCAGCTGCGGCTGACCGCGCTGCCCGGGCGCGGCTACGTCCTCGCCAAGACCGCCGGCGCCGCCGTGGTGAGCCTGCCGTCGATCATCGTGGTGTTCCTCGCCGCCGCCGCGATCGAGCACGTCCACCTGGACGCCTGGCAGTGGCTCGCCCTCACCGGGGCCATCTGGGCCGGCAGCCTCGTCTTCGCCGCGCTCGGCGTCGCCATCGGGTACCTCGCCTCCGGGGACGCGGTCCGGCCCATCACGATGATCATCTACTTCGGTCTGTCGATCCTCGGCGGCCTGTGGATGCCGTCCACCACCTTCCCGCAGATCCTGCAGGACATCGCCAAGTGGCTGCCCACCCACGCGTACGCTGCCGTGGGACGAGCGATCGAGCAGAGCCAGGCCCCGAGCGCGACGGACGTCGCCGTCCTCGCCGCCTACTTCGTCCTCTTCGCGGGCGGCGCGGCCTGGCTGTACCGGAAGGACACGCTGAAGGCGTGAGCGCGATGACGGAAGACCGGCACGGAATGCCGAACCGCACGCCCGTGGGCTGGCCGCCCCGCAACCGGCGTGAGCTGCTGGTGAAGACGCTGTGGATCGGGGTCTGGCTGGTCTTCCTCAGCTCGCCGGTCGAGGACCTGGTCGACGGGGGACACACCACCGGGGCCACCGTGGCCGGCGCACTCGGCCTCACCGTCTTCGTCGGGGTCTATCTGACGCTGGTGTTCCGCAACATCGGCCGGCCGTTCTCCCCGCGCGTCGTACTCACGCTGGGCGGCATCCTCGGTGTCCTCGCCCCCGTGCTCGCGTTCACCCTCGGCAGGGCCTGGCTGGGCCTGTTCGTCTACCTGTCGGTCGCCTGGGGGGCCACCCTGCCGCTGCGCGCGGCCTACTGGGCCATCCCGGCCTCCGCCGTGGCGATGTACCTGATCGGCCTGCGCTCCGACGAGCACGAGGCGCGGGGCCTGGTCCTGCTGGTCCTGCTCATCGGATTCGCGATGACCGGCGTCGGCCAACTCGTGCGGACCACCATCGAGTTGCGCAAGGCGCGGGCCACCGTAGCCCAGCTCGCCGCCAATGAGGAGCGGCTCCGGCTCGCCCGCGACCTGCACGACCTGCTCGGCCACTCGCTGTCGCTGATCACGCTGAAGAGCGAGCTGGCCGGCCGGATGCTGCCCGGCCACCCCGACAAGGCGGCCCAGCAGGTCGCCGACATCGAACAGGTCAGCCGGCAGGCCCTGGTCGACGTCCGGGAGGCCGTCACCGGCTACCGGCGGCCCCGGCTCGCCGCCGAACTCGCCGGCACCCAGGTCGCCCTGACCGCCGCTGGGGTCACCGCCGAGGTGCCCGCCGAACCCGAGCTCACCGGCGTGCCCGAGGAAGCCGAGGCCGCGCTCGCGTGGGCGCTGCGCGAGGCGGTCACCAACGTGGTCCGGCACAGCGGCGCCGACCGGTGCGTCGTACAGCTGCTGCACCGTCAGACCCTCGACGGGCCGGTGCTCGAACTCTCCGTCGAGGACAACGGATCCGGCGGCTCGGGCGCGGCCCCCGGCAACGGACTGACCGGTCTGACCGAACGGCTGGAGAAGGCCGGAGGCACCCTGGAGGCGGGCCGGGTCAAGCACGGTTTCCGGCTCGTCGCCCGCGTGCCCACGGCCCCCGGGGCCGACGTAGGATCCGGGGCATGACGAGCACGATCAAGGTCCTGCTGGCCGAGGACCAGTCGATGGTCCGCGAGGCGCTGGCCGCGCTGCTCGGCCTGGAGGACGACATCGAGGTCGTCGCCCAGGTCGCGCGCGGCGACGAGGTCCTCGCGGCCGTCGCCGCGCACGGCGTGGACGTCGCGCTGCTCGACATCGAGATGCCCGGCTGCACCGGCATCGAGGCGGCCGCCCGGGTGCACCGGGAGCACCCGCGGGTCAAGCTGGTCGTCCTCACCACCTTCGGCCGGCCCGGCTATCTGCGCAGCGCCATGGAGGCGGGCGCCGACGCCTTCCTCGTCAAGGACGCCCCGGCCGCCCAGCTCGCCGAGGCGATCCGCAAGGTGCTGGCCGGCGAGCGGGTCATCGACCCCACCCTGGCCGCCGCCGCGCTCGCCGAGGGCGCGAACCCGCTCACCGAGCGCGAACGGGAGGTGCTCCGCGCGGCGGCCGACGGCTCCACCAACGCCGAACTCGCCCAGGTGCTCCACCTCTCCCAGGGCACGGTCCGCAACTACCTGTCGACAGCCATCCAGAAGCTGGCGGTACGCAACAGGGCGGAGGCGGTGCGGACCGCCCGGGAGAAGGGGTGGCTCTGAACCCCCCTGCCGGTGCGGGGCGCGGGGATCAGTTGAGCTTCGCCCGCGCCGTCCCCGCCTCCTGCCGGACCTTCCGCGCGGCGGACTCGTCCACCACCTCGATCAGGTCGGCGTAGTACTCCAGCTCCTCGGCGCCCGCGACGAACTGCCCGCGCTGCACCAGCAGTTGCCCGCGCTCATAGCGCAGTCGCGCCGGATGCGAGGGGATGAGCAGGGCCAGCTCCACCGCGCGCAGGGCCACGTCCGACCGCTCCGGCCGCGCGGTGGCCCACGCCCGGATGTTGTTCAGGACGCGCTGCACGACCTCCAAAGGCGCCGCCGGCTCCAGCATCGCGGGATCCAGCGGGGTGCCCGTGGCGCCCGCCACCAGCAGCTCGGCGTCCGTCCCGGTCAGTACCCGGCCCCCCTCGAAGGGATCGGCCAGCACCTGCTCCGCCGCCGCCCCGAAGCCGACCACGAAGTGCCCCGGCAGCGCGACCCCGTACACCGGAGCCCCCGCCCGGCGCGCGACCTCCAGCCACACCACCGACAGCAGGATCGGCAGCCCGCGCCGCCGCCGCAGCACCTCGTGCAGCAGGGAGGACTCCAGCCGCTGGTAGTCGCCCGGCGTTCCGTGGAACTCGTAGCGGCCGCCGAGCAGCCGTCGTACCGCCTCCGCCCACGCGTGCGGCCCGCCCGGTCGGTACGGCAGCTCGCCCGCCAGCCGGTCCAGCTCCGCCTGCGCGGCGTCGAGGCCGGCCTCGTCCAGCGAGCCGTCCGTCTCCGCGCCGATCAGCAGGCACAGCGCGGACAGGTCCGGCCGCTCGGACCGGGCCTCCTCGGCGAACCGCCGCCGCAGCTCGGCGGAGCGTTCCGGCGGGGGCGGATACGGGGGCGGGAGATACGGATGACGCATGGCAGGCTCATGCCCTTCCACGGCGGTTCCTACGACCGTCCGGGGCCGGAGGGCGCCTCCGGCTCCTCCGGAGCCCGGTAGTGGTGGTAGGCGTGGTGCGGCACGAAGCCGAGCGCGCGGTAGAGCGCCCGGCCGCCCTCGTTGTCCGCCTCCACCTGGAGCCAGGCCGCCGAGGCGCCCTCGTCCAGCGCGCGCCGGGCCAGCGCGGCCATCACCTCGGTGGCCAGCCCCTGCCGCCGCCGGCCGGGATCCACCTCGACGGCGGCGAACCCGGCCCAGCGCCCGTCCACGACACACCGCCCGATCGCCGCCGGCGGCTCACCGCTCCCGGCGCCGGGCACGGACGCGAACCACACCGAGGGCCCTTCCCCGCTCTCGGCTCCGCCCGAGGGGGACGTGCCCCCGAGCACCCGCAGGGCCACCTCGCTCACTCCCTTGCGCTGGTACCGCGCGAGCCACGGCTCGTCAGCCGTCCGGGAGAGGGCCACACCCGCGCCCTCGGCCCGGTCCGCGACCGGCGCCAGGGCACCGGTCCACACTTCGGCGGTCACCTCCCGCGCCCAGCCGCGCCGCTCCAGCTCCGCGCACAGCAGCTCCTGCGTGCCCTCGGCGCCGGTCGCGGTCTGCACATAGGCGGGCAGGCCACGCTCGCCGTACCAGCGTCGTACCGCGTCCAGGGCCGCGTCGAGCGGACGGCCGGGATCGCCCAGCGGCAGTACGCTGTTGGCCCGCCTGGTGTAACCGTCGGCGGCCCGCAGCTCCCACTCGCCGAGCCACTCGCTCTCCACCGGCCGCCACGCGCGCGCGGCGATCCGCGCGAGCTCCGGATACGTGGCGGCGGGCCCCCTGCGGCGCGCCGGAGCGGCCGGTACGACCTTCCCCGCTACCAGGGCGGACTCCGGGATGTGGACGCTTTCACCGTCCCGCCGTGTGATCATGAGCACGCCGTTGTCCCATGATGTGAGAACACCGACCGTGTCGGTGAACTTCTCCGGGCCGGCACCGGGTTCGCCCAACCGCCGTACAGAGACACGTTTCCCCACGTCAGAAGGGGTGATTCGGACTACCAGGCGTCCTGTCGCCGAGATTTCCACTGGTCAGTTCACCCCTCCTGTTCGGATCATGCTCCGGAACGGAGATACTAGGGGCGGGCATCGACGACGCCGCGCTCCCGCGCGCCAGGCGGCGGAGCCTGAGGAGGCCCGCCAGCGCCCTATCGAGGAGGAACGACAGCGTGACCTACGTCATCGCGCAGCCTTGTGTAGACGTGAAGGACAAGGCGTGCATCGAGGAGTGCCCGGTCGACTGCATTTACGAGGGCTCCCGGTCCTTGTACATCCACCCGGACGAATGCGTCGACTGTGGTGCCTGTGAGCCGGTCTGCCCGGTCGAGGCGATCTTCTACGAGGACGACGTCCCGGAGGAGTGGAAGGACTACTACAAGGCGAACGTCGAGTTCTTCGACGAGCTGGGCTCGCCCGGTGGTGCCAGCAAGCTGGGGCTGATCGAGCGCGACCACCCCTTCGTCGCCGCGCTGCCGCCGCAGGGCGAGTAATCCCGTAAGCGGCCCGCAACACCGCGCCGCCTCGGTCCCGTACGGCCCGATCACCCCTGATCACCGCCGCACGGGACCGAGGCGTTTGCCGCACCAGACGAAAGTGAGCCACTGACCGTGTCCGCAGTCTCCGACCGCCTGCCGACCTTCCCCTGGGACAAGCTCGAGCCCTACAAGAAGACGGCGGCGGCGCACCCCGACGGCATCGTCGACCTCTCCGTCGGCACCCCCGTCGACCCGGTCCCCGAGCTGATCCAGAAGGCCCTGATCGACGCGGCCGACTCCCCGGGCTACCCGACGGTCTGGGGCACCCCCGCTCTGCGCGACGCGATCACCGGCTGGCTGGAGCGCCGCCTGGGCGCCCGCGGGGTCACCCACCGGCACGTCCTGCCGGTCGTCGGCTCCAAGGAACTGGTCGCCTGGCTGCCGACCCAGCTCGGCCTCGGCCCCGGCGACAAGGTCGCCTACCCGCGCCTGGCCTACCCCACCTACGAGGTCGGCGCCCGCCTCGCCCGCGCCGAGTACGAGGTCTACGACGACCCGCGTGAGCTGGACCCGTCGAACCTGAAGCTCCTCTGGCTGAACACCCCGTCCAACCCGACGGGCAAGGTGCTGTCCCGGCAGGAGCTGACGGACATCGTCGCCTGGGCCCGCGCCCACGACGTCCTGGTCTTCTCCGACGAGTGCTACCTGGAGCTGGGCTGGGAGGCCGACCCGGTCTCGGTCCTGCACCCGGACGTCAACGGCGGCTCCTACGACGGCATCGTCGCCGTCCACTCCCTCTCCAAGCGCTCGAACCTGGCGGGCTACCGCGCGGCCTTCATCGCCGGCGACCCGGCCGTCCTCGGCCCGCTGCTGGAGATCCGCAAGCACGGCGGCATGATGACCTCCGCGCCGACGCAGGCGGCGGTCGTGGCCGCCCTCGGCGACGACGCCCACGTCCACGAGCAGCGCGAGCGCTACGCCGCCCGCCGCGAGGCCCTGCGCACGGCCCTCCTCGCCCACGGCTTCCGCATCGAACACAGCGAGGCGAGCCTCTACCTGTGGGCCACCCGCGACGAGTCCTGCTGGACCACGCTCGCCCACCTGGCCGACCTGGGCATCCTGGTGGCCCCGGGCGACTTCTACGGCGAGGCGGGCGAGCGGTACGTCCGGGTGGCGTTCACGGCGACGGACGAACGCGTACGCGCAGCGGTGGCACGCCTGACGGCGTAGCCCGGACAGACCGACGGGGCCCAGGGAACTCCCCGGACCCCGTCGACCGTCACAGCAGGGCGCCTAGCCGAGCGGCAGGCCCTTGGTGGGCAGCGACGACGTGGGCAGCCCGCCCTTGCTGAGCGAGTCCGTCGGCAGCCCGCCCTTCGTCGCACCGGAGGCGGCGTCCCCGAGGACACCCCCCGCGGTCCCGGCCGCGTCCGCCGCGGCCTTCTGCGCCGCCGGGGCGGTCTTCTTCACGGCGCCGCCGCCGGTCTTGCCCGCGGCCGGCACCGCCTTCTCGACCGCGTTGCCCGCGAGCGAGGTGGCGCTCTGCGCGGCACCGTCGACGGTGTTGCCGACGGGCGTCACGTCCGGCGAGGTCAGACCGCTCAGGTTCGGGGTGGCCGCCGGCAGATTCGTGGCCGCACCGGCGGAGCCGGCCGCACCGACCCCGGCAGCCGCTCCCGCTGCGACAAGCAGCGCGGCACGGGCGATCCGGCGGGTCAGGGGGAGGGACATGATGCTCCATTCGACGGGAGAGAACGGTGTCTGCGTCCGAGCTCGTGTCCGGCTCGGACGCCGTGACTACCGCTCGAAGCCCGCGAAGGTTGCGGACGCCCAAGGTAAAGAATGGATAACGCATCGCATTATCAGGTGTGGATAAAAACGGGCAAAGAACGTCTGCCCGAAACCGTGCAGAATCCTTCCACCCCTTGAATTCCGGGGATTTCCGGCCCCCCACCGCACTCGGCCGGACGGCCCCGCGGCCCGGCGCCGCACAACCCGCCGGAGTGACCCGCCGTACTACTGTCCGGTCACGATCCGGACCGCGCCCAGGGACCGTTCCGCGCCGCCGGCCCCGTGCGAACCGGTCGTCTTCCAAGCGCTGCCGCTGCTCCCCGCGGTCCACTCCCGGCCCGCGAACGACACCCGCTGGATGTGCAGCGCCGAGGAGTTGGCGACCGCCCACTGCGCCACCTGCCAGCCCCGCTCCCGCTCGCCGCGCCCGGTCGCGTCCGTCCGTGTGCCCGCGGGCACCGGAACGGTCACCGTCCGCCCGCGCGCGGTCGCGGTCACGCTCGGCGACGGAGACGGGGACGGCACGGGCGTACCGCCCACCTGCGCACCGGTCTCCTGGAGCGCGTCCCGCCCGAAGTCCCGTACCAGCGCGTCCCGTACCGCGTCCGGACCGGTCGCCGAGGCCGTGCGCTCCGGGCGCCCGTCGCAGGTCAGGGTGGCCGCCGCCTGCCCGGTCAGGGCCGCGGCCAGCAGTGTGGCGTCCGGCTCGTGCTTGGCGTACGCCTCCGGGTAGCCGCTGCGCTGCACCCGCTGCGCGGCCACCGTCAGCGGCAGGTCGGTGTAGTCCGGCACCTTGGCCAGGTGCGCGTAGAAGATGCCCGCCGCGTAGGCCGGGTCCATGATCTGCCGCTCGGTGCCCCAGCCCTGTGAGGGCCGCTGCTGGAACAGACCCAGCGAGTCCCGGTCGCCGTGCTCGATGTTCCGCAGCCCCGACTCCTGGAGGGCGGTCGCCAGCGCGATCGTCACGGCCCGCTCGGGCATGCCGCGCCCGGTGCCGACGGCGGCGATCGTCGCCGCGTTCACCGCCTGCTCCGGCGTGAACTCGTACGACGCCCCGTCGCCGGAGGCCGAGACCACCTTGCAGCCGCGCGCTCCGCCGCCTCCGGTGATGTACTGCACCACGAGGTACGCGGCGACACCGCACAGGACCAACAGGGCCGCGGTGAAACGGAAGAGGCGACCGCGGCGCTTGGGACGGGTGGGGGACGGCTCTGACACGCGTACAAGGTACTGGAGCCCCGCAAGGCCCTCACGAGGGGTCCGCCCGGCACAGCGGACCGGCCCAGGGGCGGCGCGCTAGGGTCGGGGCCATGGCCGACACCTCGCTTGACCTCACCCTGGACGCCGCCGCGCTCACCGCGCAGCTTGTGGACTTCCGGTCCGAGAGCGGCACCGAGAAGCCGCTCGCGGACGCGATCGAGGCCGCCCTGCGGGCGTTGCCCCACCTGACGGTGGACCGCTACGGCAACAACGTGATCGCCCGTACGGACCTGGGCCGCGCCGAGCGCGTGATCCTGGCCGGCCACATCGACACCGTGCCGATCGCGGACAACGTGCCCTCGCGGCTCGACCCGGACGGCGTGCTCTGGGGCTGCGGCACCTGCGACATGAAGTCGGGCGTGGCGGTGCAGCTGCGCGTCGCGGCCACGGTGCCCGCCCCCAACCGCGACCTGACCTTCGTCTTCTACGACAACGAGGAGGTCGCCGCCGACCTCAACGGTCTCAAGCACGTCTCCGAGACCCACCCGGAGTGGCTGGCGGGCGACTTCGCGGTCCTGCTGGAGCCCACCGACGGTGAGGTCGAGGGCGGCTGCCAGGGAACGCTGCGGGTGCTGCTGAAGACGAAGGGCGAGCGGGCCCACTCGGCGCGCGGCTGGATGGGCTCCAACGCCATCCACGCGGCGGCGCCCGTCCTGGCCCGCCTGGCCGCCTACGAGCCGCGCCGGCCGCTCATCGACGGCCTGGAGTACCACGAGGGCCTGAACGCGGTGGCGATCAGCGGGGGAGTGGCCGGGAACGTCATCCCGGACGAGTGCGTGGTATCGGTCAACTTCCGGTACGCCCCCGACCGCACCGGGGAGGAGGCGCTCGCGCACGTCCACGAGGTGTTCGCGGACTGCGGTGTGGAGGAGTTCGTGGTGGACGACCACAGCGGCGCCGCGCTGCCCGGCCTCTCCCACCCGGCCGCCGCGGCCTTCATCGAGGCGGTGGGCGGCACCCCGCGACCGAAGTTCGGCTGGACTGACGTGTCCCGCTTCTCCGCGCTCGGCATCCCCGCGGTCAACTACGGCCCCGGCAACCCGCACTTGGCCCACAAGCGCGACGAGCGCGTGGAGACCGCGAAGATCCTCGCGGGCGAGGAGCGGCTGCGGAACTGGCTCACGGCGTAGGGGGCCCTCGCGGCGCGCCTCCATGGGCTCTGCGGGGTCTTACGGGGCTCTGCGGGGGCCCTGCGAGGGCTCCTGTGGGGCCCGGTGGGCCCTTGCGGGTCCCCGCGGGCACGCACGCGGACATGCGCACTTCCCCCCTTCGTAACCCGGGTGGATCTAGGCTGAGATCGAACTACCGGCAAGCGGAGGGAGCGCACATGGCTACCGGCAACCCCGAGGGGAAGAAGCAGCCGCCGGACGAGCAGCGGCTCGGACCGGTCCTCCGACGGCGAGGACAGGTCACGGCCAGCACGACCGACCAGCGGCTGCTGGACGCGGGCGGCCCCTCGGACTGGGTCCACACGGACCCCTGGCGCGTGCTCCGCATCCAGTCGGAGTTCATCGAGGGTTTCGGCACGCTCGCCGAACTCCCGCCCGCGATCAGCGTGTTCGGCTCGGCGCGGACGACGGTGGACTCGCCCGAGTACGACGCGGGGGTGCGGCTCGGCCGCGGGCTGGTGGAGGCCGGCTGGGCCGTGATCACCGGCGGCGGCCCCGGCGCGATGGAGGCGGCCAACAAGGGCGCGTGCGAGGCCGGCGGTATCTCGGTCGGCCTCGGTATCGAGCTTCCCTTCGAGCAGGGGCTGAATCCGTACGTCGATATCGGACTGAATTTCCGGTACTTCTTTGTGCGGAAAATGATGTTCGTCAAATATGCCCAGGGTTTCGTCGTTCTGCCCGGCGGCCTCGGCACCCTCGACGAACTCTTCGAGGCCCTGACCCTGGTCCAGACGCAGAAGGTCACCCGCTTCCCGATCGTGCTGTTCGGCAGCGAGTACTGGGGCGGTCTGGTGGCCTGGCTGAAGAACACGCTGGTCGCCCAGGGCAAGGCGGCGGAGAAGGACCTCCTGCTGTTCCACCTGACCGACGACGTGGAGGAGGCGGTGGCCCTGGTCTCGAAGGAGGCGGGCCGCTAGGGGGCTTCGTTTGGATCAGCCCGGGTCCGCGACGCCCGGCACGGCACCTCGCCGCGTTGTCGGACCACCCGAGTACGCCCAGTACGCGGGTGATCCTCCGCCTTGCGATGCACCGCACCATGCGCCGCGGCCTGATCCGACCTGATCCAAACGAAACCCCCTAGGCCCTGTCGGCTCCGCCCCGGACCCCGGGCCCATGCCCACCCTTTTCCTTCGCCTGTCAGCCGACCGAGGCGGTCGGGCGGATGGGCGAGCGGGGTCCAGGGGGCGGAGCCCCCGGTCGCTCAGGCCAGACCCCGGCGGGCCACCGCGGGGACCCGGTGCCCGGCGATCGACGCCACCATGTCCAGTACCTGACGGGTCTCGGCCACCTCGTGCACCCGGTACACCTGCGCCCCGAGCCACGCGGACACGGCCGTCGTCGCCAACGTACCGATCAGCCGCTCCTTCACCGGCCGGTCCAGGCTCTCGCCCACGAAGTCCTTGTTGGACAGCGACACCAGCACCGGCCACCCCGTGGCCACCATCTCGTCCAGCCGCCGCGTCGCCTCCAGGCTGTGCCGCGTGTTCTTCCCGAAGTCGTGCCCGGGGTCGATCAGGACCGACTCCCGCGGCACCCCCAGCGCCACCGCCCGCTCGGCCAGCCCCACGGTCACCTCGAGGATGTCGGCCATGACGTCGCCGTAGGCGATCCGGTGCGGTCGCGTCCGCGGCTGCACGCCACCCGCGTGCGTGCACACCAGCCCCACGCCGTACCGGCCGGCGACCTCCGCGAGCCCCGGGTCGACCCCGCCCCACGCGTCGTTCAGCAGATCGGCGCCCGCCTCGCATACGGCCTCGCCGACCTCGGCCCGCCAGGTGTCCACGCTGATGATCACATCGGGGAACCGGCGCCGTACCTCCGCGACGAAACCGACCGTCCGGCGCGCCTCCTCCTCCGCCGTGACCTCCTCGCCCGGCCCGGCCTTCACCCCGCCGACGTCGATGATCGCGGCGCCCTCGGCCACCGCCTGCTCCACCCGGGCGAGCGCAGGCTCGTCGCGGAACGTGGCTCCTTGGTCGTAGAAGGAATCCGGCGTCCGGTTCACGATCGCCATGATCACCGGCTCGTGCGGTCCGAATTCCCGCTTGCCCAGCCTGAGCATCCGCTGTGACCTCTCCTCGAACATCCCGCAGTACAGCCGCCTGTGACCCTAACTGTCAGACTCGCATGGCACGATCGGAGCCTGACAGATTCAGCTTCCGGCACAGCGTCCGGTACGAGCGTGGGGACCTCTGGCGATGGTGATGTTCTTGTTCCTGGTCGTCGCGCTGGCCGTCGTGGTCGCCGCGGTGACCCTGGCCGTGGTGGGCGGCGGAGCGAGCGGCCCGCTCCCCGAGGTGGTGCCGGAGCAGCTGCGGGACCCGCTGCCCGCGGACCGCCCGGTGGGCCGCGAGGACGTGGAGAGCCTGCGCTTCCCGGTCGCCCCGCGCGGCTATCGCATGGCCGACGTCGACGACGCGCTCGGCCGGCTCGCCGCCGAACTGGCCGAACGGGACGCCCGCATCGCCGACCTGGAGTCCGCCCTGGCCGGCGCCAGAGCCGCCGCCGCGCACGCGCCGCCGGCCAAGGGCGAGGGCCGGGAGGAGCAGCGATGACCACCGGAGCAGCCCTCGCCGGTCCGGACGGCGCCCTGCGCTGCCCCTGGGCCCTGTCCACCGACGACTACGTGTCGTACCACGACGCGGAGTGGGGCCGCCCGGTCCACGGCGACGACGCCCTCTTCGAGCGGATCAGCCTGGAGGCCTTCCAGTCGGGCCTGTCCTGGATCACGATCCTGCGCCGCCGCCCCGGTTTCCGCGCGGCCTTCGCCGGCTTCCGCATCGAGAAGGTCGCCACGTTCACCGACGACGACCGCGACCGCCTGCTGGCCGACCCGGGCATCATCCGCAACCGGGCCAAGATCGACGCCACGCTCGCCAACGCGCGCATACTCGCCGACTGGGCCGAGGGCGACCTGGACTCCCTGATCTGGTCCCACGCCCCCGACCCGGCCGGCCGCCCGGCCCCGCAGACCCTGGCCGACGTCCCGGCGGTCACTCCGGAGTCCACGGCCCTTTCCAAGGCGCTGAAGAAGCGGGGGCTCAGGTTTGTGGGCCCGACGACCGCGTACGCGCTGATGCAGGCGTGCGGCCTGGTGAACGACCACTTGGAAGTGTGCGTGGCCCGTAGCGCCGCGTGAGGGGCGCGGGGCCGTAGCGATCTGTGGCTCCGCCGCCTGGGCGCGAGCAACCACTGCGAACCCGCATCCCCGCCCGTGGAGCGTCACCGCCCCAAGTACTTGGGCTTCTCCTTGTTCACGAACGCCTGAACGGCGATGGCGTGATCCTCCGACTGCCCCGCCCGAGTCTGGAGCTCGTCCTCCTTCTCCAGCGTCTCCTCGAGCGAGTGCGTCAGCCCGTACGCCACCGCCTCCTTGATCGCCGCGTACGCCACCGTCGGCCCCTCGGCCAGCGCCCGGGCCACCTTCTCGGCCTCCGCGCGCAGCTCGGCGGAGGGCACGAGCCGGTTGGCGATGCCCAGCTCCAGCGCGTCCTGGGCGCTGATGTTGCGCGGGAAAAGCAGCAGGTCGGCGGCGCGGCTCGGGCCGATCACCCGGGGCAGGGTCCAGGAGATGCCGGAGTCGGCGGTCAGGGCCACGCCCGCGAACGAGGTGTTGAAGGACGCGGTGTCGGCCACCACGCGGTAGTCCGCGGCGAGCGCGAAGCCGAACCCGGCCCCGGCGGCGACGCCGTTCACCGCCGCGACCACCGGCTTCGACGCACCGGCGAGCGCCCGCATGACGGGGTTGTAGTGCTCCTTGACCGTGCTCATCGTCTGCCCCGACCCGCTCTCCCGGTCGCTGGCCAGCAGCCCGATGTGCTCCTTGAGGTCCTGGCCCACGCAGAACGCCCGGTCCCCGGCGGCGGTCAGCAGGATCGCCCGTACGGCCGAGTCGCCTGCCGCCGATTCCGCCGCCTCCCGGAGGGCGACCTTGGTCGCGATGTTCAGCGCGTTCATCGCCTCGGGGCGGTTCAGCGTGATCGTCGCGAGTCCATCGCTCACCTCGTAGAGCACGGTGTCGGCCATGGCGTATCCCCTCCGGTGTCGCGGCTGGTGACGTACCGCTCAGTACGCCCCTGTCTGAGGACAGCATGGCGGAGATCGCCGGCAAAGGGCCGGAGCGCACATGTGACCTGCGTCAAAGAAAAGCAGGGTCGGGCCGGCCGGTGGATTTCCGTGCGGTGGCGCAGTATCGCAGCCACATCGCCGAATTGGGTGGTTTTGCTCGCGCGCGTTGCCCAAGCGATGCCGACCGATGTTGGTCATCGGGTCCTGCGATGCGGGATAATGGCTTGGAAGCAATGTGTTCGATGCCGGTGTCGCGTGTCCGTTCCGGATGGCGGTTGCCCTCTTGGGGCCGTCGGCAGACGATGAGCTGGTTTCAGGAAGGGGAACGAGCATGGCGGCCATGAAGCCGCGGACGGGTGATGGCCCGCTCGAGGTGACCAAGGAGGGGCGGGGCATCGTCATGCGCGTTCCGCTCGAAGGCGGCGGTCGACTCGTCGTCGAGCTGACCCCTGACGAGGCCGAGGCGCTTGGCGACGCCCTCAAGAAGGTCGTCGTCTGAGTCCCAGCGATCCTGTCCTTGCGACTGCCCCGGCATCGTACGCGGTGCCGGGGCAGCCGCGTTCCCGGGGACCGTCGCGGCCGGGGTCACCGCTTGACGGCGCAGAGCAGTCCGTCGCCCACCGGCAGCAGCGACGACACCAGCTCCTGGCTCTCCCGCACGGTGCGCAGCAGCTCGCGCAGCCGCAGCACCTCGGTCGGCTGCGGCCCCGAGTCGACCGTCCGGCCGCCTGCGAAGACGCCCTCGAAGACGACCAGACCCCCCGTCCGCAGCAGGCGCAACGATTCAGCGAGGTAGTCCGGGTACTCCAGCCGGTCCCCGTCGCAGAAGACGAGGTCGTAGCCGGCGTCCGCGAGACGCGGCAGCACGTCCAGGGCGTGGCCGGGGATGAAACGGGCCCGGTTGCTGGCGAAGCCGCAGACGCGGAAGGCCTGCCGGGCGAACTGCTGGTGGTCCGGCTCCGGGTCCACCGTGGTGAGCACCCCGTCCGGCCGCATCCCGTGCAGCAGATGGATCCCGGACACCCCGCAGCCCGTGCCGATCTCCGCGACCGCCTTCGCGTCCACGGAGGCGGCGAGCAGTCGCAGCGCGGCGCCCGTGCTGGGCGACACCGAGCGCAGCCCTGCCTCGCGGGCCCGGTCGCGGGCCCACCGCAGCGCTTCGTCCTCGGCGACAAAGGCGTCGGCGAACGCCCAGCTCGTCTGCCGGTTGCCGGTAATGACCCTCTCCCGTCCCCTGGTTGCCTGGGCGTGACTGTATCCGTTGGCGGCGGGAACCCGCAGATGGGACCAGGCGTTTATAGGGATGAGCCGGTGGCCCGGGAGGCGACGGGGGGCAAGAGGTGGATCAGGACGCCGAGCAACTGCTGACGCAGCCGTATGAGCTGTATCAGCCTGCATCAAATTCTCGTAAAACCGCTTATCCGGAGCTAACGGGCGAGGTGGCTATGGTAGGGGCTCCACTGGACACCACCAGAGCCGACAGGGGAGGTGCGGCTGCGCCCGGGGATCGGGGTGGAGTGCTGCGGCGCTTCCTCGGGTCGGCGGGCAGGCCGAAATCCGTGACCGACACCGCTGCTGACAGCCACGCCGCCGGTTTCGCCGCAGGCGAGACCCAGACCGCGACCTTCGCCACCGACGCGGACGGGCAGGCGTGGACTCCGCCCACGTGGGACGAGATCGTCAGCATGCACAGCGGCCGGGTCTACCGACTCGCGTACCGCCTGACGGGCAACCAGCACGACGCCGAGGACCTCACCCAGGAGGTCTTCGTCCGCGTCTTCCGCTCCCTGTCTACGTACTCGCCGGGCACCTTCGAGGGCTGGCTGCACCGCATCACCACCAACCTCTTCCTGGACATGGTCCGGCGCAAGCAGCGCATCCGCTTCGACGCCCTCGGCGACGACGCGGCCGACCGCCTGGCCAGCCGCGAGCCCACCCCGCAGCAGCTCTTCAACGACGCCCACTTCGACGCCGACGTCCAGCAGGCCCTCGACACCCTGGCGCCCGAGTTCCGCGCCGCCGTCGTCCTGTGCGACATCGAAGGACTGTCGTACGAGGAGATCGCCGCCACCCTCGGCGTGAAGCTCGGCACGGTCCGCTCCCGTATCCACCGCGGCCGGTCCCAGCTCCGCAAGGCGCTCGCCCACCGCTCCCCGGAAGCCCGTGCCGCCGAGCGGCGCTCCTTCCTGGCCCGTGTCCCCGCTCTGGGGGGAGGGGGCGCGACCGCGTGAGTGGATCACGACTGAAACCTGTCGAGGAGCCCCATCTCGCAGAGCAGCACCTGGGAGACCGGCTCTCCGCTCTGGTGGACGGAGAGCTCGGTCATGACACGCGTGAGCGGGTCCTCGCGCACCTGGCCACCTGCGCCCGGTGCAAGGCGGAGGCGGACGCCCAGCGCGCGCTGAAGAACGTGTTCGCGGAGGCGGCCCCGCCCCCGCCCTCGGCGAGCTTTCTGGCCCGCCTCCAGGGCCTCCCCGCGGGAGGTGACCTGGACGGCGGCGGCACGCCGTCACCCGGGGGCCACCTCCTCGGAGGCGACCCCGCATCCGGACCCTCCGGACCCTCCGGACCCTCCGGACCCTCCGGATCCTCCGGCGTCTTCGGCGTGAGGCGCGCCGACCGCTTCGCGTTCGGGTACGTCCCCGCCCGCCCGCACGGCTATGTCCCCGCCCGGGCGGACCGCACCGCCGGGCCCGCGGACCGTGGCTTCCGCATCCATCCCGTCGGCCGCCCCGACGACGGCCGCTCCGCCTCGCGCGGGCTGCGCTTCGCGGTCGCCGCCGCCGGTGCGGTGTCGCTGGCCGCGGTCGCCCTCGGCGGCATGACCACCGCCGTCCCCGGCCTGACCGCGGACGCCCGCGGCGGCTCCGGCACGGGCAGCAATGCGACCCCGGCGCGCTCGGCGGGCACCACCGGCGCAGGGGGCACGATCACACCGGACAGCCAGCGCCGCCGCCCGGTGGGACCGCTGCTCGCCCAGGGCGGTGCGCTGATCGGGCCGGTCCCGGCGGCGCCGACCGCGCTGTCCGCCCCGCTGCTGCCCGGAGTGCCGGCCTCCGCCGGGCAGCCACAGACCGACGCCGTACGCGGCCTGACCGCGCCGGTGCTGGCCGGTGCGGCCGCCGTCTCCCCACTGATACGCCCGCTCGACGAGATCACGGCGCTCCCGCTCTCCGACTGGTCCACGTCCCTCGGAGCCACCGGTTCCGACCTGCTGTCCGCCCCCGTCCCCGACACCACCCCCGCACCCCACCCGTCGCCCTGACCGGCGACTGCACCACGGCGAACCTGGTTGAATCCTGTGAGGGCCGTGCCCGGTGGCGATGACCCGGGCGCGTAGACGAAGTTCCGTGGCCGCGACAGCGCGTGGTCGCGGCCGGGCCGTGGGGAGAACATGAACGAGGGGAACCGTGTCCCGCCGGTGGCAGGACCGGAGGGAGCGGCGGGGGTGACACCGGCCGACCGGATCGAGGATGTCGTGGGGGCGGAGACGGGCACCGAGGAGGTCCCGGCCGGCCGTGCACCGGAGCCCGTGGACCGGGCCCCGTCCGCTGCCGACGGCGACTTCGAGCTGGCCAGGCCGGCAGCGGCCGGCGCCGGGGCGGGCGAAAGTGTGGCAGCCGGGGAAACCGCCTGGACGGTGCCCGCCGAGCGGCCCAAGCCGCTGCACGACCCCGATCCGTACAGCACCCCGCCGTACGGCGAACCCGGCCCCTGGGCTCCGGCACCGCCGGTACAGCACCCGGCGGCGACTCCGGCCCACGGGACGGCGACACCCGCACCCGCGGCTCCCACGCCGGCAGCCGCGCCGCCCGTACCGGCACCGGCGGCTCACGGCCCGGCACCCATGTCTCCCGTGCCGGCTCCCGTGCCCTCTGTACCGGCACCGGCGGCTCACGGTCCGGCACCCATGTCTTCCGCGCCGACCCCCGCGCCGCCCGTACCGGCACCGGCGCCCTCTGTCCCGGCCCCTGCGGCCATGCCGGCACCCGCGGCCCACGTGCCTGCGCCCGCGCAGCCCACCCCTCCCGGCTCGGCGGTGCCCACGGCTCCCGTCTCTCCCGAGGCCGCCGACGCCTCCGTACCCCCTCCCGCCGACCCCTGGGGGCGGTACGACCCCTGGGGCGCTGGATCGGCCAAGGAGCAGGCCCTGGCCCAGGGGCCGCTGCAGCAGACCGGGGCAGCGGTGCTGACGGACGAGCAGCGCAAGCGGCGGGCGAAGCGCTTCATCCTCGTATGGACCCTGGTCGTCGCCTTCGTCTCGGCGGGCATCGGCGGAGCCGTCGGCGCCTACGTCGAGCGCGAGGGCCTGGGCGACGACCTCCGGCTGCCGCAGGCCGGGAGCGTGCCGGCCGGCCGGGCGCCGGACAGCGTGGCCGGGATCGCCGCCCGCGCCCTGCCCAGCGTGGTCACGCTGCACGTGCGCGGGGCCGACGAGGCGGGCACCGGCACCGGCTTCGTGCTCGACGCCCAGGGGCACATCCTCACCAACAACCACGTCGTGGAGCCCGCCGGGTCGGACGGCGAGATATCCGTGACGTTCAGCAGCGGCGACACCGTCAAGGCCAAGGTCGTCGGCCGGGACAGCGGCTACGACCTCGCCGTCGTCCAGGTGCGCGGCGTGCACGGACTCACCCCGCTGCCGCTCGGCAACTCCGACGACGTCAAGGTCGGCGACCCGGTCGTCGCCATCGGCGCCCCCTTCGACCTCGCCAACACGGTCACCTCCGGCATCATCAGCGCCAAGGAGCGGCCCATCACGGCCGGCGGGGAGAAGAGCGACGGAAGCGACGTCAGCTACGTCGACGCGCTCCAGACCGACGCCCCGATCAACCCGGGCAACTCCGGCGGCCCGCTGCTCGACTCCCGCGCCCAGGTCATCGGCATCAACTCCGCGATCCGCTCCGCCGGCAGCGGCTCGGATTCCGAGGGCGGCCAGGCCGGCTCCATCGGCCTCGGGTTCGCCATACCGGTCAACCAGGCCAAGCGCGTCGCCGAGGAACTGATCAACACCGGCCACGCCACCCATCCTGTGATCGGCGTCACTCTCGACATGGGCTACACCGGTGACGGCGCCCGGATCGACAGCAAGAGCGCGGGCGGCGGTCCCGCCGTCACCCGGGGCGGCCCCGGCGAGCGGGCCGGCCTCAAGGCGGGCGACGTCATCACCGAGGTCGGCGGCGAGCGCGTCCACACAGGTGAGGAGCTGATCGTCAAGATCCGTGCCCACCGCCCCGGTGACCGGCTGCGGCTGACGGTCGAACGCGAGGGCATCGAGCGGGAGGTGTCACTCGTGCTGGGAGCGTCGGAGCAGAACTGACAGAAGTCTCACCTCGGGACGGTACCGGTCGGACAGGAACGCCGGGTACCGTTGAGTGACCGAGGGCATCGCAAGGAGCGTCAGGTGTTCAATGACATAGGGCCACTGGAGCTGGTGACCATCATCGTGCTCGCCGTGCTCGTCTTCGGTCCGGACAAGCTCCCGAAGGTCATCCAGGACGTGATGCGCACGATCCGGAAGATCCGCGAGTTCTCGGAGAGCGCCAAGCACGACATCCGCAGCGAACTCGGTCCGGAGTTCAAGGACTTCGAGTTCGAGGACCTCAACCCCAAGACGTTCCTCCGCAAGCAGCTGGACAACGACGAACTGGGGCTGAAGGAGATCCGCAACGGCTTCGACCTGAAGAAGGAGATGGCCGAGGTCACGGACGCGGTGCACGGTCGCGACGGCGGGACGTCCTCCCCGGCGTCCTCCGGCGGCCGCGTCGACATGACCAAGAAGCCCGAGGCGCCCGGCGACGCCGAGCGCCCGCCCTTCGACGCGGACGCCACGTAAGCGGAGCCGCTCCCTGCCGACACGCGCACGCGGGTGTACGCCGCGCACGTGACGCGTTTCATAGCGCCCGCCCGTCGCGCACGGCCTGAACAGGCCGTTCGCGCGACCCACGCATCCAGCGCCTGCCCTGCTGCTCTCAGCAGTGTGGATATGCTGCCGAGTTGTTGTGCGGACCGGACGCGTACGCCCGAAGGGGGGCGGGCCACCCCGGTCCGACGAGAGCGAGGAGGCGTCCGGGCAGATGGAGACGACGAGTCGGGTGGGCGCGCAGGCGCCGGCCGCGGAGGGCGGACAGCAGCTCCCCTCCGCCCGGCGTACGGTCGACGGTTACCTGCGGGCGCCCTTCCCCTGGTACGGGCTCGACGAGGCGTTCACGGGGCCGCGCTGGCTGATGCAGGTCGGCACGGCGGCCGACGGCGCCGTCGAGCACGGTTCGATCGGGCACGGTGACGAGCCCTCGGTGCGGGGCGAGTCCGGCTCCGCCGGTGAGCCGCGGGAGAAGTTCGCGGTCGTGGTGACCGTCGCCGCGCAGCCGTCCCGGCGGAGCGCCGACGGCACGGGGCTGCTGGAGGCGACATCGGTGTCCTCGGCGGCATGGCTGGCCGGCGTGGGGCTGCTGTCCTTCACCTGGCCCGGGCAGATGGACCACAGCCTGCGGGACGACTGGCTGGACCAGCAGACCGAGACCGCCTGGGCGCTGGCCGACGATCTCGACGGCCCCGAATGGTCCAGACTCTCCCTCCCGGTGGACGGCGTCGCCGCCTCGTTCCACTACCGGGAGTCCGAGTACGGCTGGGTGCTGGCCGGTACGACGGAGGCGGGAGTGCACCTCGGCGCCTACGGGCGGGGGATGAGCGCGTACGGGCTCGGATTCGCCGCGATCAAGGACATCGCCGCGTACGCCTAGGCGGCGGGTCAGGGGGACCGCCGCGGCCGGGCGGCGGTCCGGATCGGGCCGGTCAACGGGTGGCCAACTCGTGCCGGATCGCCACGGCCGCCGCGAGCTGCGCCAGCAGCCAGGTGACGTGCCCGGTGAGGCCCCGTAGCCGGTAGATGGACACCAGCAGAGCGAGACGGCTGGGCGAGTACTGCCGTTCTTCGCGAAACGTGGATGTGTCCGACCAGATGCTGGTGGCCGTCAGGATCGTGGCCATGAGCAGGGAGTAGAGAAGCAGGCTCACGAAGTCCGCGCCGGTGAACCGGTAGAGCAGCAGCGCCAGAGAGGCGGGCAGGGCGAAGGCGAAGGCCAGGCACCACGCCCGAACGGCGCTGCGGTGGCCGGGAGCAGGCGCCACAGCGCGCCCAGGGTGAAACCGGCAGCGGCCCACGCCGTCTGATAGGCGGCGAACTTCGCGACGAGCTCCGGAATCGCGGTGGGCTCGTGTCTGAGCTGCAGCATGGTCCACGGATCCTGCAAGTGCAGATAGAGCAGGCCCACGCCGGCCGGGATTCCGAAGTAGAAGGCCAGACGCGCGGTGTGCGGAGCACGTGCACGTCGAGAAGGCGGATCGGACGCGGCACCTCAAGGCATCGCAACGGCGGTTCGTGCCGCATGCCGACCGGGAGCCGGGCGCTGAGCCCGGGGGAGCCTCCTGTCAGGAGATCCTGCTGTGCACCACGCTCGACCTCTGCCCGGGGCACGCGGACGCACGCGACGACCGTTGAGTACGGCGAAGGGGCGCCGTCGACGAACGACGGCACCCCTTCGCCGTACCAGCTGAGAGAAGCCGGCTCAGAACTTGTTCTTCGGCGTGATGCCCAGCGACAGGCCCGACAGGCCACGCTGGCGGCCGCCCAGTTTGCCGGCGATCGCGCGCAGGGCCGAGCCCGCCGGGGAGTCCGGGTCGGTGAGGACCACCGGCTTGCCCTCGTCGCCGCCCTCGCGCAGGCGGACGTCGATCGGGATGTTGCCGAGGACCGGGACCGTCGTACCCGTCGTACGGGTCAGGCCGTCGGCGACCAGCTGGCCGCCGCCCGTGCCGAAGACGTCGACCATCTCGCCGCAGTGCGGGCAGGGCAGGCCGGACATGTTCTCGACCACGCCGACGATCTTCTGGTGGGTCTGCACGGCGATGGAGCCCGCCCGCTCGGCCACCTCGGCCGCCGCCTGCTGCGGGGTCGTCACGACCAGGATCTCGGCGTTGGGGACCAGCTGGGCCACGGAGATCGCGATGTCACCGGTGCCGGGCGGGAGGTCCAGGAGCAGGACGTCCAGGTCGCCCCAGTAGACGTCGGCGAGGAACTGCTGGAGAGCGCGGTGCAGCATCGGGCCGCGCCAGACGACGGGGGCGTTGCCCGGGGTGAACATGCCGATGGAGATGACCTTCACGCCGTTCGCGGACGGCGGCATGATCATGTTCTCGACCTGGGTGGGACGGCCGTCGGCGCCCAGCATGCGCGGCACGCTGTGGCCGTAGATGTCGGCGTCCACGACACCGACCTTCAGGCCGTCGGCAGCCATCGCCGCCGCCAGGTTCACCGTCACCGAGGACTTGCCGACACCGCCCTTGCCGGAGGCGACCGCGTAGACCCGGGTGAGGTTGCCCGGCTTGGCGAAGGGCACCTCGCGCTCGGCCTGGCCGCCGCGCAGGGCCGCCGCCAGCTCCTTGCGCTGCTCGTCGCTCATCACGTCCAGCGTGACGTCGACGCGGGTGACGCCGTCGACCCGGGAGACCGCCTCGGTGACGCGCTGCGTGATGGTGTCGCGCATCGGGCAGCCGGACACCGTCAGATACACGGTGACCGCGACCGCTCCGTCCGCACCGATCTCCACCGACTTGACCATCCCCAGTTCGGTGATGGGGCGGTTGATCTCGGGGTCGTTCACCGTCGCCAGTGCCTCGCGCACCGCGTCTTCCGTAGCCATAAGGACGATGGTACGGCGCGCCGAGGGGCATCCGGGATGCCCCTCAGCGGTCGTCTGTGTCACGTCCCTGCGGGCGTTCTGCCCGTTCCGCCGGGAATACGACCTGGCCGGGGTGACCGTCGTGCCTGCGCAGCTCCTCCAGCTCCTTCACCAGATCCTGCAGCTCCGAGCGGATCCAGTCGCGGGTGGCGACCTCGCCGAGGCCCATGCGCAGTGCGGCGATCTCCCGGGTCAGGTACTCCGTGTCGGCGATGGACCGCTCGTTCTGCTTGCGGTCCTGCTCCAGGTTGACCCGGTCGCGGTCGTCCTGCCTGTTCTGGGCGAGCAGGATCAGCGGAGCCGCGTAGGAGGCCTGGAGGGACAGCATCAGGGTCAGGAAGATGAACGGGTACTGGTCGAAGCGCATCCCCACCGGTGCGGCCACGTTCCAGACCACCCACAGGATGATGACGACCGTCATCCAGACGATGAAGCGCCCGGTGCCCAGGAACCGGGCGATCTTCTCCGACAGCCGGCCGAAGGCCTCCGGGTCCCACTCGGGCAGGAAACGGCGGCGCGGCGGGCGCGGCTGGTCCAGCCGGGGGGCCCGGGGCCGGGTGGCGGCCGTGGCGCCCGCCGGATGGCGGTCGCGGGTCGCGGTCTCGCGCTCAGGAGCCATGCGTGGGCGCCTCCTCTCCTTCGTCCAGGTGGAACTCCGTCTCCCGCCAGTCCTCGGGCAGCATGTGGTCCAGTACGTCGTCCACGGTCACCGCGCCGAGCAGCGACCCGGACTCGTCCACCACGGGCGCCGCCACCATGTCGTACGTGGCGAAGAACCCGGCGATGATCGGCAGGGCGGCGTCCGGCGCCAGGGGCTGGAGATCGTCGTCCACCAGCGAGCTGACCAGGGTGTACGGAGGGTCGCGCAGCAGCCGCTGGAAGTGGACGGTGCCCAGGTACTTGCCGGTCGGGGTCTCGTCGGGCGGACGGCAGACGTAGACCTGGGCGGCGAGGGCGGGGGAGAGGTCCGGGTTGCGGACCCGGGCGAGCGCGTCGGCGACGGTGGCGTCCGGCCGCAGCACGATCGGCTCGGTCGTCATCAGACCGCCGGCCGTGTGCTCCTCGTACGACATCAGGCGGCGCATCTCGGCCGCGTCGGCGGGCTGCATCAGGCTCAGCAGCCGCTCCTTGTCCTCCTCGGGCAGCTCGGAGAGCAGGTCGGCCGCGTCGTCCGGGTCCATCGCCTCCAGCACGTCCGCCGCGCGCTCCTCCTTCAGCTTGCCGAGGATCTCGATCTGGTCGTCCTCCGGCAGCTCCTCCAGGACGTCGGCGAGCCGGTCGTCGTCCAGGGCGGCGGCGACCTCGGCCCGCCGTTTGGGGGAGAGGTGGTGCAGGACGTTGGCGAGGTCGGCGGGGCGCAGCTGCTCGAAGGTGGCGAGCAGGCTCTCGGCGCCCTGCCCGTGCTCTTCCAGGGAGAACCCGGTGACGGCCGACCACTCGGCGGTCAGCGTCTCGCCCTTCGCCCGCCGGAAGGCGCCCCCCTTCTTCCCCTTGCGGACGAAGACGCGGTCGACCTCCCAGTCCCGGCGGGCGGGCAGCTGCAGCAGGGAGACGTCGAGGACGGTGACCTCCTCGCCGGTCTCCACCAACGTGACCCGCCGGTCCAGCAGCTCGCCGAAGACCAGCCGTTCCGTGGGCCGCTGCTCGAAGCGGCGGACGTTCAGCACGCCGGTGGTGATGACCTGGCCCGACTCGATGCCGGTCACCCGGGTCATGGGCAGGAAGATACGGCGACGGGTGGAGAGCTCGACCACCAGGCCGAGCACGCGCGGCGGGCGCCGCCCGACGCGCAGCATGACGACCAGATCGCGCACGCGGCCCACCTGGTCGCCGGTCGGATCGAAGACGGGGACCCCGGCCAGGTGCGAGACGAAGATCCGGGGGGCACCGGCTGCCATGGCTGTGCTTCCTTTGCGTGGGGATCGTGTGAGTTGCTCGGACATACCCGCGCAGGTGCGCTTCAGGCTAGCCGGTCCTGATCGGATACGCCCTGGTGAGCGGTCCGGACGGACTGGCTCCGCCGGGCGGCCCGGGCACCGGTACGCTGCGGTACGCCGCTCAGGACTCGTCAGAAAGGCAGCTGCACCTGTGACTGCGATTGCCCAGGGCCGAACCCGCCGGGCCACGCGGATGACTGCGCTGTGCGCACTGGCCGTGACCGGGCTGGCGGCGCTGACGGGGTGCGGCGGCGACGATCCGGACGCGGGCACCAACGGCGTGGGCAAGCTGCCCGCCGAGAAGATCCAGGCGAAGACGCGGGCCGCGGCGGAGGCGGCGTCCGCCGTGCGGCTGTCCGGGACCGTGGTCACCAGCGGCCGTACGTACACGCTGGACATGCGGCTGAAGACCGACGGCGGGACCGGGTCCGTGACCTCGCAGGGGGCGACCTTCAAGCTGCTGCGGGTCGGGCAGCAGCTGTATCTCAAGGCCGACGCGGACTTCTGGAAGCACACCGACGGCAACGACGGCGCCACGGGCAAGCTGGACGGCAAGTACGTGAAGGTGCCGCAGGGGGACCCGGCGTACAAGAAGTTCAGCGGCTTCACGGACAAGGACGTCCTCCTCGACGGTCTGCTGACGTTGCACGGCACGCTGGCCACGGACGGCCATCACACCGACGGGTCGGGTACCCGCACGATCCGCATCACCGGCGACAACGGCTCCGGCGGCACCCTGGACGTGTCCCTCCAGGGCACGCCCTACCCCCTCCGGCTGGTACGCGCCGGCCAGGCGGGGACCCTCCGCTTCTCCGACTGGGGCAAGAACTTCACCGTCGAGGAACCGGCCAAGTCGGAAACGGTGGACTACGGCAAGCAACTGCCGACCTCATGAGCGACCGGCCGGGCCGAGCGAGGCCCGGCACCGCCGATCAACGCCGTCGTGGCTGATCACCGTCGCGGCGGGGAAAGAAACCGCGGTTCCGGGGCGGGTGGAGCGAGCACAGCGTTCCTGGAGCAGGCGGAGGACGCACAGCCGACCTGAGCCAGCCGCCGCCACCCACTTCCCGCCGCAACGGCGCTCAGCCCCCGCGGCGCAGTCCGGCGGTGCCGAACCCTGCTCAGCCCGAGCGGCTCAGCCCGAGCGGCTCAGCCCAAGCCGCTCAGCCCGAGCGGCTCAGCCCGAGCGGCTCAGCCCGAGCGGCTCCACCCGAGCGGCTCAGCCCAAGCGGCTCCACCCGACGGCGCAACCCCGCGGCGCGACCCCGTGGCCCCGAACGCCCCCCTCAGCCCCCCCGCTCTCACTTCCGCTTACGGCGCTTGAACAGCAGCTTCGGCAGGCCCGCCGGTGCCGGTCTGCGGGTCGTGGCCGGGGTGGGGACGGGGGACTCTGCCAGGTTGCCGGCCGGCACCGGTGTCACCGCCCCCGTCGGCACCAGGCGGAGCACCCGGCACTCGCGGGCCCAGCGGGCCGGCATCTCCTCGCCGTCGGGCGCGTTCAGCCGCTTGCCCTTCAGCTCGGCGACGGCCGCCTCCCACTCCGCGGAGCCGGAAGCCAGCTGGGCCACGGTCACCGGAAACGTCACCAGCCGGCCGCCCTTGTCCTTGCTGCGCACGCTCACCTCGGCGGAGCCGCCGTCGGCCAGCCCCTCCAGCGGCTGCTCACCGGGACCGTCACCGACCACGCACACCGCGCCCTCGTGCCACACGTGCCACAGCGCACGCGCGGCCGGCGCACCGGCGCCCCTGACCCAGATCAGGCCGGACTTCTTCGAGGCCTCCTCGATGAGGGCCCGGTCGAGCAGCTCGCTTGTCATGCGCCCCAGCCTATCCAGGCCGGACCGGGCCGCTCACAGCCAGCCGTTGCGCTTCAGGGTGCGGTGGATGCCCAGGCAGATGACCCCGGTGACGGCCATGATCACCGGGTAGCCGAACCGCCAGTGCGTCTCCGGCATGTAGTCGAAGTTCATGCCGTACACCCCGCACACCATCGTCGGTACGGCGATGATCGCGGCCCAGGACGTGATCTTGCGCATGTCCTCGTTCTGCGCGACGGACGCCTGGGCGAGGTTGGCCTGGAGGATGGAGTTGAGGAGCTCGTCGAAGCCCAGCACCTGCTCCTGGACCCGGGCGAGGTGGTCGGCGACGTCCCGGAAGTACTTCTGGATGTCGGGGTCGATCAGCCGCATCGGCCGCTCGCTCAGCAGCTGCATCGGCCGCAACAGGGGAGCCACCGCGCGCTTGAACTCCAGGACCTCACGCTTGAGTTGGTAGATCCGTGCCGAGTCGACACCACGCGACACGCCACCCTTGCGGCCGGGCGAGAAGACCTCGGTCTCCACCTCGTCGATGTCGTCCTGCACCGCGTCGGCGACCGCGATGTAGCCGTCCACGACATGGTCGGCGATGGCGTGCAGCACGGCCGAGGGGCCCTTGGCCAGCAGCTCCGGGTCGTCCTGGAGCCGGTGCCGCAGCGCCCTGAGCGAGCCCTGGCCGCCGTGCCGGACCGTGATGAAGAAGTCCCGGCCGGTGAAGCACATGACCTCGCCGGTCTCGACGACCTCGCTGTTGGCGGTGAGCCGGTCGTGCTCGACGTAGTGGATGGTCTTGAAGACGGTGAACAGCGAGTCGTCGTACCGCTCCAGCTTGGGCCGCTGGTGGGCCTGCACCGCGTCCTCGACGGCCAGCGGGTGGAGCCCGAACTCGCTCGCGATACCGGCGAATTCGGCCTCGGTCGGCTCGTGCAGCCCGATCCACACGAAGCCGCCGTCACGGCGCACCAGGCGCATCGCCTCGTGCGGGCTCAGCGGCTTGTCGCTCGCCACGCGGGCGCCGTCGCGGTAGACGGCGCAGTCCACGACGGCCGAGGGGGTGCCGGGGGCGCGCGTGGTGTCGTAGGTGAGGCCGGCGTCCTTGCGCAGCGAGACACGGGACGACGGGCGGACCACGGCGCGCAGGTCGCGGATCATCGACATGGGCAGGCTCCTTCGCGGGCGGGCAGCGAGAGCGCGCGCGGCGACGGGTGGAACTACCCGGAATGGGGACGTCCGGCAAGGGCCTCCCGGCCCTTCGGGCGAGGGAAGGATGTTTGGCCCGTCCACAAAGCGGGGAGCACCGCACCGTCGCGGTGGCGACTTCGCTACTGATGCAGAACTGATTCAGGTCAGACAGATCAGGCAAAGCGAAACGAAGTGCTCTTCCGAGGACGACGCGAAACGACGACGCGAAAGGGAAGGCGGCGGCCAGCCGGTAACTACATCAGCAGCCGGAAGAGCGAGTGGTACTGCACGGTCGACTTCGATCCATGACAGCCCCACCTCCTCCGGCCGGTCCCTCGTAAGGGAGTCTCATCGGCGTCGGGACTCGATAGCGACGCTTCTGCGTGCTGTCCCGAACCACCGGCTCAGCGTAGCAGCCGCCCGCTGTGTCAAGGCGCCGCTTTGCCCGCTACTGACGAGTTCTATGCTCACCGCATGGTTGATGTTCTTCCTCTGGTCGAGGCACGGTTGAACACCGCGCTGGGCGAACCGGACGCCCGCGCCGCGGTCACCTTCCTCGGCACGGACCGCATCGAGGTGCTCCGGTTCCAGGAGGGGGACGTCGTCCGGTACGCCACCCTCGGCATGTCCCAGCACCCGATGGCCGACCCCACGGCGTTGCTGGCCGACCCCGTCAAGGGTCCCCGCGCCGAGCTGGTCCTGTCCGTCCGCGCGGGCCTGGCCGACACCGACAAGGTGCTCCGCCCGCTCGCCGTCCTGGCCGCGTCCCCGCAGGTGGAGGGCCTGGTGGTGACCCCCGGTGCCTCGCTGGAGGTGGGTGAGCCGCTGTGGCCCGGCGCCCCCTTCACCTCGGTCCTGGTGGGCGAGCCGGGTGGACTCGTGGAGGACCTGGAGCTGGACGCCCCGATGGACCCCGTACGGTTCCTGCCGCTGCTGCCGATGACCCCGAACGAGGCCGCCTGGAAGCGGGTGCACGGTGCTCAGGCCCTCCAGGAGCGCTGGCTCACCCAGGGGACGGACCTGAGGGACCCCGCCCGCAGATCCGTCCGGCTGGACTGACGCCCGGGTGACCGATCTCACCAACACAAGGCCGGATCCGGTCAGTTGACGAAGACGGCGAGCAGCACGCCCCAGGCGGAGAGCACGGCGCCCGACCGGTACGGCGTCATGTCCAGCACTTCTCCAACTGCACGTACTTCACCGTGCCGGCCTTCACGCCGTTCGTGTGCGAGGTGAAGAGCAGGGACACCTGACTGGCGGTGGCGTGCAGGCCCTGCGCGATCGACGGCGGGATCGGGTCGACCAGGCAGACGCCCGTGAAGGCGACGACGGAGGCGCCGGCCGTGGCCAGACCGCCTTGGGCTGCCGCAGGATGCCGTGGACTCCCGCGTCGAAGGGGTCCATGTGCTTCTCGCGTCCCCACGGGATAGTTGGGATATGCACATAGTAAGTTAGCGCACCTAATTAATGCTGACGCAACTATCCGGGGTGTGTCCGGCTGGTACGGCATATGGTCGGGTCTTCCGTCCGGACGGGTGATCGTCCTTGACGTGGGCGGGCAGGGGTAGGACCGTGGAGCCCTATGAGGGGCGAACCCAGTTGCCCGAGGTGTGGTGGCCGGGTCAGGGCTCCCGGCCTCTTCGCCGATGCGTGGCAGTGCGATGTGCACGGCACGGTGTATCCGTTGCAGCCCGTGATCCCGCCCAGCGTCGAGGCGCTCAACGTCGTGGTGCACCGCACCCAGGTGCCGGTGTGGATGCCGTGGCCGCTGCCGGTCGGCTGGCTGTTCACGGGTGTGGCCTACGCCGGGGACGACCGCAGCGGAGGCCGGGCGACCGCCGTGGCCTGCTCGGGTCCCGGGCCGCTCGGCGGGCCGGGGGAGATGATCCTGATCGCCGAGGAACTGGGCGTCGGGCTCGGCGCGTACTACGCCGGCATCGACGGCCCGGACCCGGGGTCGTACATGAACGTGGAGAAGCCGCCGCAGGCCAAGGTGCTGGCCGCGGGCCGCCCCACCCCGCTCTGGCACGTCTTCCGCACCCCCGACGACCGGGCCGTCTTCGCCGGAGAGGCGCTCGGCATGTGGCTGTGGGCGGTGATGTGGCCCGAGCAGTCCGGGCTGCTCATGTACGACGAGCTGGTGCTGACCGACCTGCGGGACGCGGGGGCGGAGATAGATCTGGTGCCCTGCGGGGCGTTGTCGCCGCGCCTGCTCCGGCCGTAGCGCCCACCGGGGTGCCGGGTTCTGTTGCGTGGGCGGCTGCGGGTCGTCTGTGGTTCCTCGCGCCCCTCGGGTTGGCTGCCGTAGGGGGTGCTCAGCGGTTGCGGGTGTGACAGTGGGGCTTGGAAACACCGCTATCCTTAGGTGTCCCCTTTCCTTCCGTCACCGCCTGGAGTCGCCGTGCGCATCGATCTGCACTGTCACTCCACGGCTTCCGACGGTACGGACACCCCGGCCGAGCTGGTGCGGCGTGCGGCCGCGGCCGGACTGGACGTCGTCGCGCTGACCGACCACGACACCACCCGCGGGTACGCCGAGGCGATCGCCGCGCTGCCCGAGGGGCTCTCCCTGGTCACCGGTGCCGAGCTGTCCTGTCGGATCGACGGCATCTCGATGCACATGCTGGCCTACCTCTTCGACCCCGAGGAGCCCACCCTGCTCGCCGAGCGCGAGCTGGTCCGGGACGACCGGGTGCCGCGGGCCCAGGGCATGGTCGCCAAGCTGAACGCGCTGGGCGTGCCGGTCACCTGGCAGCAGGTCGAGCGGATCGCCGCCGGCGGTTCCGTCGGGCGTCCGCATGTCGCGACCGCGCTGGTCGAGCTGGGTGTCGTGCCGACGGTGAGCGACGCGTTCACCGAGGACTGGCTGGCCGACGGCGGGCGGGCCTTCGTGGAGAAGCACGAGACCGACCCCTTCGAGGCGATCCGGCTGGTCAAGGCCGCGGGCGGGGTCTGTGTGTTCGCGCACCCGGCCGCCGCCAAGCGTGGCCGGACCGTGCCGGAGTCCAGGATCGCGGAGTTGGCCGAGGCCGGTCTGGACGGCATCGAGGTGGACCACATGGACCACGACCTCGACGCCCGGAACCGGCTGCGGGGACTGGCGAAGGAGCTGGGGCTGCTGGTCACGGGCTCCTCGGACTACCACGGCAGCCGCAAGACCGTGGCGCTGGGCGCGTACACGACCGACCCCGAGGTGTACGGGGAGATCACCCGCCGGGCGACGGGCGCGTTCCCGGTGCCGGGCACCGGCGGAGCCTGAGGCCCCCCAGGGGCCGACGCGCCGCACCACCTCACGCCCGTACTTCCTCACCCCGCAAGGCTTGTACTACCCCCATGTTCGACATCGCCGTCTTCGGCTCTCTGTTTCTGACCCTTTTTGTCATCATGGATCCCCCTGGGATCACCCCGATCTTCCTCGCCCTGACCGCCGGACGGCCCGGCAAGGTGCAGAAGCGGATGGCCTTCCAGGCCGTCTGTGTGGCGGGCGGGGTCATCGCCGTCTTCGGCGTCCTGGGCCACCAGATCCTCGACTACCTGCACGTGTCCGTGCCCGCGCTGATGATCGCGGGCGGGCTGCTGCTCCTGCTGATCGCGCTGGACCTGCTCACCGGCAAGACCGACGAGCCGAAGCAGACCAAGGACGTGAACGTGGCGCTCGTGCCGCTCGGCATGCCGCTGCTCGCGGGGCCCGGTGCGATCGTGTCCGTGATCCTGGCCGTGCAGAAGGCCGACAGCGTGGCCACGCAGGTCTCGGTGTGGTCCGCGATCCTCGCGATCCACGTTGTGCTGTGGCTGGTGATGCGCTACTCGCTGCTGATCATCCGGATCATCAAGGACGGCGGTGTCGTCCTCGTGACACGGCTCGCGGGCATGATGCTCTCCGCGATCGCCGTGCAGCAGATCATCAACGGGGTCACTCAGGTGATCCGGGGGAGCTGAGCCTCGTCGGCTCGGCTCCCCCGGAAAGCTTGAGTGGCGGATGCCCGCGTAGGTGTTACGAGGCCGAGGTGTCGGCCGGACGGATCCACAGGCGCTGTCCGATGGCGGCGGCCTGCTGCACGATCCGGTTGACGGAGGCGGCGTCCACGACGGTGGTGTCCACGGTGGTGCCGTCGACCTCGTCGAGTCGCATGATCTCGAAGCGCATGGGCTTCTCCCTTCGTCTGGTGATCCTCCTGGAGGAGAACTACTTGCTGTGACGTCCGGTGTATCCGGTGTCGTAGATAGTCAACCCGGTCTTTGTTACAAACATTCCCTACGCTAAAGAAAATTTTCGAACGACTAATTACCGACCGGTAAGCGATCGTGGGGGAACCGACCGGGACCGGTTGTGTTCGCACCGTGACCAGCCGGACAATGAAGGCGATGAACGACGACCTTGCCGCCCTCGGCGCCCGCATCGACCGTACGAACGAGCTGCTGGAACGCATGCTCGCCGAGGTGGCGAAGACGCCCTCGACCCACGCGATCTTCGTCGACGCGGGCTATCTGTACGCGGCCGCCGGCCGGCTGGTCGCCGGAACCGAGGACCGCCGGGCCTTCGACCTCGACGCCGAGGGCCTGATCGACGCGCTGATCGACAAGGCCCGCTCGATCTTCGCGGACAGCCGGCTGCTGCGCGTGTACTGGTACGACGGCGCCCGGCGCCGCATCCACACCGCCGAGCAGCAGTCCATCGCCGAACTGCCCGACGTCAAGGTCCGCCTCGGCAACCTCAACTCCAACAACCAGCAGAAGGGCGTCGATTCCCTGATCCGGACGGACCTGGAATCACTGGCCCGCCACCGCGCGATCAGCGACGCGGCCCTGCTCGGCGGGGACGAGGACCTGGTCTCGGCGGTCGAGGCGGCCCAGGGCTACGGCGCTCGCGTCCACCTCTGGGGCATCGAGGCGCCCGAGGGCCGCAACCAGGCCGAGCCGCTGCTCTGGGAGGTCGACAGCCAGCGCACGTTCGACCTGGAGTTCTTCAAGCCGTACGTCACCCGGCGCACGACCGCCGCGTACGAGGCCACGGCCGGCACCCGCCCCACCCGCGAGGACGTGCGCTTCGTCGGCGCCCAGATCGCGGCGAAGTGGCTCGCGTCCCGGGGCCGCGAAGCGCTGGTCGAACTGTTCCCCGGCCACCCCTACCTGCCCGGCTCCGTCGACCAGGACCTGCTGGTCGAGGCCGAGGACCTGCTCCAGTACTCCCTGCGCGGCCAGGCGGACCTGCGGCGCGTGCTCAGGGACGGGTTCTGGGAGCATCTGCACGCGCAGTACTAGGGCGTCGTCCTAGAGGGTGCTCGGACTCTCGTCCCAGAAGTCGGCGAGCGCGCGCGCCGTCTCCAGGGGGCGGTCGGTGTTGGGGGAGTGCTCGGCGCCGTCGACGACCGTCCGCCGCGCCTTCAGCCGTATCGCCATGTCGTCCAGCAGCGGCAGCGGCCAGGTGTCGTCCTGCGAGCCCGACAGGACGTGGAACGGCAGTGGCAGGGCCGCGAGTTCGGCGACCCGGTCCGGTTCCGTACACAACTGGCGGCCGGTGGCGAGAAGTTGGGCCGGCTTGGTGGCCAGCCAGCGGCGCCGCAGGTCGTCCCGGTCGTCGAGCCCCTCGTCCAGCGCGGGCGCATCGGTCTCCTCCGGCGGCTCCATCGCCTGCATCGCGTGCCACACCTCGGCCATGGTCAGCACCGCGAGCGCGTCCCGGAGCAGCTTCACGCGCTCCCGCTGGGACGCCGAGATCTGGGCCGGCCCGGAGGCCATCAGGGTGAGGGACAGGAAGGGCGAGTGGTCGAGCAGTACGGCCGCGCGCGAGATCTGCCCGCCGAGGGAGTGCCCCAGCAGATGCACGGGGCCGCCGAGCGCCTCCGCCTGCGCGAGCACGTCCCGCGCCAACTCCTCCTGCGCGTAGGCGGACTCGTCCCTCGCCGGTCCGTCCGACTCGAACTGTCCCCGCCCGTCCACGGCCACGGTCCGGTATCCGCGCTCCGCGAGCGGCACGTGCAGCGGATTGAAGTCCTCCTTGCTGCCGGTGAACCCCGGCAGCAGCAGCGCGACACCCCTGGACTCGACACCGACGGCCACGGGAGCGTCGACCACGGCGAACTCACCACGCGCCGTCCGGAGGGAGTACGCGCGGGCGCCCGGAGGCGGGACGAAGGTGGCGGGCCTGCTCATGGGGAGAGGCTATCGGGCGGGGGTGGGGGCGGGCGCCGGGTGGGTGTCGGGGTGGTGGGGGGAGCTGGGTGGGGGTGTGTGGTGGCGGGGGTGCGCGCGGCGGTTGGGCCGGGGTGGCGTGTGTGGGTGGTGGTTGGGCGCGGGTGCCGGGTTCGGTGGTGTGGGCGGCGGGCGCGCGGGGCGGGCGCGGGGGCGGTGGGGCGCGGGTTACGGGTGGAGACGCCGATGGCCGGGTCCACTGTCGTGAACCCGGCCATCGGACCGGCTTACTCTGCCGCCGCGATGGCCGGGTCCACTGTCGTGAACCCGGCCATCGGATCGGCTTACTCTGCCGCCGCGCACGCGGCGCCGGGTCAGGCCTCGGGGGCCCTCCACGGACGCCGCGGCCTGGCGCCGGGTCAGGCCTCGGCGGCCTCCACGGACGCCGTGGCCTTGCGGGTCCGGCGCGGCTTGGGCGTCGTCTCGGCGCCCTCACCGGCCGCCTCGGCGACGGACACCGTCGCCTTGCGGGTCCGGCGCCGCGGCTTGACCTCCGGCTCCTCGGTGGCCTGCGCCGGAATCTCCGGAGCAGCCGCCTCGGCAACGGCCTTGCGGGTCCGTCGCGCCTTCGGAGCGGCGACCTCGTCCGCGCCGGCCGCTTCCACGGCGGCGGCGGTCTTACGGGTCCGGCGCGGCTTGGCCTCGGCCTCGCCCTCGGTGGCCTCCGGCGCGACGGCCGCGGTCTTGCGGGTCCGGCGGGGCTTGGCCTCGGCGGCCTCCGCGGTGTCCACGGCGGCCGCCGCGGTCTTCCGGGTGCGGCGGGGCTTGGTCTCGGCCTCGGCCTCGGGGGCGTCGGTCGGGGTCGGCTCCGCTGCCTTGCGGGTGCGGCGACGCGGCGTGGCCTCGGCCTCGGCCGTGTCCACGGCGGCGGCTGCCGTCTTGCGGGTGCGGCGCGGCTTGGCTTCCGTGCCCTCGGCGGTGTCCACGGCGGCCTCGGCGGCGGCCGCGGTCTTGCGGGTGCGGCGCGGCTTGGCTTCCGTGTTCTCGGCGGTCTCCGCGGCGGCCGCGGTCTTCCGCGTCCGGCGCGGCTTGGCCTCGGCGGCCTCCGCCGTGTCCAGCGCCGCCTCCGCCTGGGCGGTCGGCTCGGCCGTCTTCCGCGTGCGGCGGCGCGGCTTGGCCTCCGCGGCCGGCGCGGCCTCGGGCGCTGCCACCTCGCCGGCGGCGATCGCGGGCTCGGCGGCCGGGGCCTCGGCCACGGTGGGCGCGGGTGCCGGAGCAGGCGCCACCACGGGCTCGGTCACCGGCTCGGTCACGGACTCGGCCACCGGCGCCTCCGCCGTCGCCGACTTCCGCGTGCGGCGCCGGCGCGGCTTCTCCGGGGTGTCCGGGGTGGCCGCGGTGTCCAGGACGGCCGGGCCCTCCACCGTGTCCGCCGTCGCGACAGCGGCCTCGTCGGTCACCGCGGCGACCGTCACCGGCTGCTCCGCCGGCGCTCCGCCGCGCGTACGGCGACGGCGGCGCGGGGTGCGGGTCGCCACCGGGGACTCCTCGGGGCCGGCGGTCTCGGCGACCGACGCGGCGGGGGCGGCGGGGGCGGCGTCCAGCGGCGCTCCGCCGCGCGTACGGCGGCGCCGGCGCGGCGTACGGTCCGGACGCTCCCGCTCGGCCGGGGCCGACTCGGCACGGCCACCACGGCCACCGCGGTCACCACGATCGCCGCGGCCACGGCCACGCGCGCCCCGACCGCCGGTCTCGCCCAGGTCCTCCAGCTCCTCCGCGTCCAGACCGGCACGGGTCCGCTCGGAGCGCGGCAGGATGCCCTTCGTGCCCGCGGGAATGCCGAGGTCGGAGAACAGGTGCGGGGAGCTCGAGTACGTCTCCACCGGGTCGTTGAAGTCCAGCTCCAGCGCCTTGTTGATCAGCTGCCAGCGCGGGATGTCGTCCCAGTCGACGAACGTGATCGCCGTACCCTTGGCGCCCGCGCGGCCCGTGCGGCCGACCCGGTGGAGGTACGTCTTCTCGTCCTCGGGGGACTGGTAGTTGATGACGTGGGTCACGCCCTCGACGTCGATGCCGCGCGCGGCGACGTCGGTGCAGACGAGGACGTCGACCTTGCCGTTGCGGAAGGCCCGCAGGGCCTGCTCGCGGGCGCCCTGCCCCAGGTCGCCGTGGACGGCACCCGAGGCGAAACCGCGCTGCTGGAGCTGCTCGGCGATGTCGGCCGCCGTCCGCTTCGTGCGGCAGAAGATCATCGCGAGTCCGCGGCCCTCGGCCTGGAGGATGCGGGCGACCATCTCCGGCTTGTCCATGTTGTGCGCGCGGTAGACGAACTGCTTGATGTTCGCGACCGTGGCGCCCTCGTCGTCCGGCGCGGTGGCGCGGATGTGCGTGGGCCGGGACATGTAGCGGCGCGCGAGGCCGATGACCGCGCCCGGCATGGTCGCCGAGAACAGCATGGTCTGGCGCTTGGCCGGCAGCATGTCGATGATCTTCTCGACGTCGGGCAGGAAGCCCAGGTCGAGCATCTCGTCGGCCTCGTCGAGGACCAGGCACTTGACGTGCTTCAGGTTCAGCTTCTTCTGGCCCGCGAGGTCGAGCAGCCGGCCCGGGGTGCCGACGACCACGTCGACGCCCTTCTTCAGGGCCTCGACCTGGGGTTCGTAGGCCCGGCCGCCGTAGATCGCCAGCACCCGCACGTTACGGACCTTGCCGGCCGTCAGCAGGTCGTTCGTGACCTGGGTGCACAGCTCGCGGGTGGGGACGACCACGAGCGCCTGCGGGGCGTCGGTGAGGGCCTCGGGGGCGGCGCGTCCGGCCTCGACGTCGGCGGGGACGGTGACGCGCTCGAGGAGCGGGAGGCCGAAGCCCAGCGTCTTGCCGGTGCCGGTCTTGGCCTGGCCGATGACGTCCGTGCCCGAGAGGGCGACGGGAAGCGTCATCTCCTGGATGGGGAAGGGAGTGATGATGCCGACGGCCTCCAGGGCCTCGGCGGTCTCGGGAAGGATTCCGAGGTCTCGAAACGTCGTAGTCAGGGTTATGCCTCTTCTGTGTGCGCGGTGCGAGGCGAGCGCGGGGGGTCATGACTGACCGTGCCGGGGACGTCGGCTGCCATACGGAAAGCCGCTCGGGCAAGCCGTAGGACACGGGACCTCTGCCGACGCTCTAGCGCTCGTACCGCTGAGGGTGTCCCTCCTGCCGTCGTACGATCACTGCCGTACGGCCTTGGAGGGCTGTCGGGTCGGAGCCGATCGGGCCACCGACCGGGCATCCTCATGCGTGCAGCCTGTCGGGACACGTCGAACACCGTCGACGCACTCAGCAGGCGCAATACCACTGTACCCCGGATTCGCGCACATGCGATGGCCGAATCGGTCACGTAGTCGTCGTCACAGTGGTTGATCAGGGGCTTCGGAGGCACGACAAGCGGGCTATTGTGCGCCTCATGACTAGCTCTGACAAGCCTGAGAACGCCTCCGCCGAACCCGCCGCACCCACCGGCGTCGCCGCCCGGGACTGGGCGCAGGCGTCTGCCGACCCGCAGTACCGCGCCGCCGTCGTGGACCTGCTCGGCGCGCTCGCGTACGGGGAACTCGCTGCGTTCGAGCGGCTCGCGGAGGACGCCAAGCTGGCGCCGACCCTGGCGGACAAGGCGGAGCTGGCGAAGATGGCCTCGGCCGAGTTCCACCACTTCGAGCGGCTGCGGGACCGGCTGACCGAGATCGGCGAGGAGCCGACGGCGGCGATGGACCCGTTCGTCGCCGCGCTCGACGGCTTCCACCGGCAGACCGCGCCCTCGGACTGGCTGGAGGGCCTGGTCAAGGCGTACGTCGGCGACTCGATCGCGAGCGACTTCTACCGTGAGGTCGCCGCCCGGCTCGACTCCGACACGCGCGAGCTGGTGCTCGCGGTGCTCGACGACACCGGGCACGCCGGGTTCGCGGTGGAGAAGGTGCGGGCCGCCATCGACGCAGATCCGCGCGTCGGGGGCAGGCTGGCGCTGTGGGCGCGGCGACTGATGGGCGAGGCGCTGTCGCAGTCCCAGCGGGTGGTCGCCGAGCGGGACGCGCTGTCCACGATGCTCGTGGGGGGCGTGGCCGACGGGTTCGATCTCGCGGAGGTCGGGAGGATGTTCTCGCGGATCACCGAGGCGCACACCAAGCGGATGGCTGCGCTGGGCCTCGCGGCCTGAGAGCCGTTGCGCCTTGTGGGAGCTGGTCGGGGTGCTTCTCGCGGCTGGGGGTGCGTTGAGGACGCTCGCGCGGTTCCCCGCGCCCCTCGGGCGGCTCGGCTTCGCCGTCGCCGCCCCGACTCCCTACGGCCCTTACGCCGTTGCTGATCGTCGGCGCAGGCGGCCCGCGGGGCGGAGCAGCAGGGACAGGGACGCCACTCCGATGATCAGGGCGCCCAGGAGGCTCAGCAGGGCGGTGCCGGGGCCCAGGGCGGTGTGGGTGACGAAGTCGCCGAAGAGGGCTCCGGCGACGCCTGTCGAGTACACGAGCGGGCGGGCCGGCAGCCGGTGGGCGAAACGGTGGGCCGCCGCCCAGGCGAGGATCAGACCGAGCACGGCGGAGCCGAGTGCTTCCAGGATCATGTCGGGGGTCCCTCCCACGGCCGGTCTGGCTCGACGGTCGTAGCCCGTCATACCCGTGACCTGCGGTTTGCAATCCTCCGCTGTGGAGGAGCTGTGCTCCCTATGTGAGCACACCGCATACGGAAGGGCCCGGCGGCACACGGCCGCCGGGCCCTTCTCGTGATGTCGGCTAGAGCGCGCCGAACCCCACCTTGCGCACGGTCGGCTCGCCGATCTCCACGTACGCCAGACGGTCCGTCGGCACCAGGACCTTGCGGCCCTTCTCGTCCTGAAGGCTCAGCAGCCCCGTCTTGCCGGCCAGCGCCTCGGCCACCACGCGCTCGACCTCCTCGACGCTCTGACCGCTCTCCAGAACGATCTCGCGGGGCGCGTGCTGCACGCCGATCTTGACCTCCACGGCTATGTCCCTCCGACGGTCAGTGATGTGCGCGATCTCCGCGCCGTACTCCGCACACATTAGCCCGGTGAGGGGACGTACACGCTGCGAGCCGGAACGCCAGGAGCGAACACCCCGCGGGAATGAACTGAACCGGCCGTCAGTGCTGCTCGCTGCCGTGCAGCGGGAAACCGGCGATGCCCCGCCAGGCCAGCGAGGTCAGCAGCTGCACCGCCTGGTCGCGCGGGACGCTGCGGTCGCTGTGCAGCCAGGAGCGGGCGACCACCTGGGCGAGGCCGCCGAGACCGGAGGCGAGCAGCATCGACTCCGCGCGCGAGAGGCCGGTGTCCTCGGCGATGACGTCGCAGATCGCCTCGGCGCACTCGGTGGTGACCTTGTCCACGCGCTCGCGCACCGCGGGCTCGTTCGTCAGGTCCGACTCGAAGACCAGCCGGAAGGCTCCGCCGTCGTCCTCCACGTACGCGAAGTAGGCGTCCATGGTCGCCCGGACGCGCTGCTTGTTGTCGGTCGTCGAGGCCAGTGCGCCGCGCACGGCCTGGATCAGCGACTCGCAGTGCTGGTCCAGCAGGGCCAGGTAGAGGTCGAGCTTGCCCGGGAAGTGCTGGTAGAGCACCGGCTTGCTCACGCCGGCCCGCTCGGCGATGTCGTCCATGGCCGCCGCGTGGTAGCCCTGCGCGACGAACACCTCCTGAGCTGCGCCCAGCAGCTGGTTCCGCCGGGCGCGGCGCGGCAGACGGGTGCCACGCGGGCGTACCGCCTCAGTTTGCTCGATGGCTGTCACGCCGCCTCCCAAAGTCGTCCACGTGCGGTGTCGGCCGCGCGGCCATCGTACTTTTCGGTAACCGTGGTGTGCGCGGTGCGAGCGCAGAATTTCACGTACCGGACGACGGCGAAAGCCGTGCGGCCGCCCTGCTGCGGCCGGCCGGGTCCCGCGAGGACCGGCGAGGTCAGCGGTAGTCGTCCTCGTCGAGCGCGACCACGCGTGCCTGTTCGATGAGATCGGCCTCGTTCCCCCGGTCCGGGTCCACGTCCGTCAGGGGGTCGTCGCGGTCCGGCGAGATGTCCGCGTGCTGCTCGGCCGCGTCCACCTCGGGCGCCTCGACATCGATCTCCGAGACCGTGTCGGCCTCCAGATCCTCGATGTCCTCGATCGCGTCGGGGTCTGAGGGGTCATAGGCCATGGTGGGCTCCCTTCCTACGAACGTCCCTGGAAACAGCAGGGGCCACATGCGGGTGCCCTCTGTATGAGCCTAGGAGACAGCTGATCCGGACGCCATGCCGTCAGGTCCGTTCGCTGTCCGGTTCCCCGGCCGTGCACGGTTCAGCCTGTGACGGCGAACACACGAACCCCGGCGTGATCACCTCGTAACATTGCCGCATGTCTTCGACCGAGTCGCCGTCCGTACCGGCCGCCAGTGTGCTCCCCAGGGTGGCGCCCGTCCGGGTCGGCGAGGGTGAGCGGCTGCGGTCCGTGGGTCTGCCCGGGGTCACCCTGTCGATCCGTTCCCGGCGCCCGGCGCGCGAGGGCCTGCCGCCCGCGCTGTACGTCCACGGGCTCGGCGGTTCCTCGCAGAACTGGTCGTCGCTCATGGCCGAGCTGGAGGGCGTCGTCGACAGCGAGGCGGTCGATCTGCCGGGCTTCGGCGACTCGCCGCCCCCGGACGACGGCGATTACTCCGTCACCGGGCACGCGCGCGCGGTGATCCGTTGTCTGGACGCGGCCGGCCGTGGCCCGGTGCACCTGTTCGGCAACTCGCTCGGCGGCGCGGTCGCCACACGCGTGGCCGCCGTACGCCCCGACCTCGTCCGCACGCTCACCCTCGTCTCGCCCGCCCTGCCCGAACTGCGGGTGCAGCGCAGCGCGGTGCCGACCGGGCTGCTCGGTGTGCCCGGCATCGCCGCCCTGTTCACCCGGCTCACCAGGGAGTGGACGGCCGAGCAGCGGGTGCGCGGGGTCATGGCGCTCTGCTACGGCGACCCCACGCGGGTCTCGCCGGAGGCGTTCCGGCACGCAGTGGAGGAGCTGGAGCGGCGGCAGCAGCTGCCGTACTTCTGGGACGCGATGGGCCGCTCCGCGCGCGGGATCGTCAACGCCTACACGCTCGGCGGACAGCACGGGCTGTGGCGCCAAGCCGAGCGGGTGCTGGCCCCCACCCTGCTGATCTACGGAGGCCGGGACCAGCTGGTCGGCTTCCGCATGGCCCGCAAGGCCGCCCGCGCCTTCCGCGACTCGCGTCTGCTGTCCCTGCCGGACGCCGGGCATGTGGCGATGATGGAGTACCCGGACGTGGTGGCCGGTGCGTTCCGGGAGCTCCTGGCGCAGACGGCCGGCTCCGCCGAGGGCGCCCGTTCCACCGAGGGCGTCGTCACGGGCGCGGGGAGCTGAGGTCCGGAGTGGGACGCCACAGCCGCCGCGGACCGGCCCCGAAGAAGGACTCCGCGGACATACCAGCAGCGAGGCGGGGGGACCAGCGGGGCACGCGCTCCGACGGCCAGGGCGGCGACGCGCCCCGTGTGCCGGAGGGTACGACGGGGCGGGGCGTGCCCGGGTTCGCCGACGGCACGCCGGCACAGGGGTCGCCGAGGCCGGCTGACGGTACTCCCGCGCACGGTGTGCCGAGGTTCTCCGACGGGACGCCGGCACGCGGTGTGCCGAGGCCGGCCGACGGGGCGCCGGCGCGCGGGACGCCGAGGGCGGCCGATGGCACTCCCGCGCGCGGGGTGTCAGATTCCCGGGAGGGGACGGCCGCGCGGGGCGGGCATCCCGAGCAGCGGGAAGCCGGCGGCGGCTGGGGCGAGTTCCCGGGCCGGGCGGGCGGTGCCGGCGGTCCCGGTGCGGCGGTGCCGCGGCAGCGCCAGGCGCCGGGCGGTCCGGGACGCCGCCGCGGCCCCCGGCAGGAGTACCTCGACGCCTTCGACGGCGCCGGTGCCGACGCCCAGGGCACCGAGGACACCGAGGGCATCGAGGACATCGACGTCTTCGCGGCCGGTGCGGGCCGGGCGCGCGGTACCGGCCGGCCGCCGGGCGCGGCACCGGGCGCCGTTCCGGGCACGTCCACGGTCGCGGCGGACGGCGCAGCCGTGCCGGCACAGCGCGGCGGGGGCAAGGGCTGGGCTTTCACCGGCATCGCGGCGGCCGCCGTCACCACCGTGCTCGCGGTGGTCGTCGCCGGACAGGTGGCCGAGGGACAGCACGACGACGCCGTACAGTCGCAGTCCGCCACCGGCCAGGTCCACGACGCGCGGCCCTCCGGCGAGCCCACGCCGGCCGCCGTGCCGAGCGCGGTGGCGCTGACGTACGACCAGAAGATGGCCAAGAAGTACCCGCTCGGCGCCGCACTGAAGGGCTCGGGGAAGTTCGACGCCGTGCCCGGTCTCGACAAGGCGCCCGGCACCGGTCAGAAGTACCGGTACCGCGTCGACGTCGAGCAGGGACTGGGGCTGGACGGCGCGCTGTTCGCCGAGGCTGTGCAGAAGACCCTGAACGACGGCCGTAGTTGGGCACACGGCGGCGCCCGTACCTTCGAGCGCATCTCCTCCGGCAAGCCCGACTTCGTGATCACGCTGGCCAGCCCCGGCACCACCGCCACGTGGTGCGCCAAGTCCGGCCTGGACACCACCGAGGACAACGTCTCCTGCGACTCGGCCGCGACCGACCGCGTCATGATCAATGCGTACCGGTGGGCTCAAGGCAGCAAGACCTACGGTGACGCGATCCATGCGTACCGGCAGATGTTGATCAACCATGAGGTCGGCCACCGGCTCGGCCACGGGCACGTCACCTGCCAGAAGGACGGGGAGCTGGCGCCCGTCATGCAGCAGCAGACCAAATTCCTTGACCACGACGGAATCCACTGTCGACCCAATCCATGGCCATACCCCGGTCGTTGACAGAGTCCACTTATGTCACATTGACATGAGCCGTGAGTTCGTACATATTTCTGCGCATGTGGTCTAGTCATGCCGTCCGTGCGAGCGCCGCCATCGAGCTGGCGCTCATCGGTGTGACCGCTCTCTGCGTGGCCGACATCCACTGTCGCTGACGCCGCCTCCCCGGCGTTCGCGTCGCGACCCTTTTCGCTCTTCCGTCCGTGACTGTGTCACGGATTTTTCGACGACCCGACGCCGGGGCCGACGTCTGTCCGCAGTCGTCTCACTCCTCGTCCACATGTCTCATCCATCGAGAAACCCTCGATCGACACCGACACATCACCCCGAGAGGTCGTCATTCCGATGCGTCAACCGTCCGTCATAGCGCGCCGTGTGGCAGCGGCATCCGTCAGCCTGGTCGTGGCAGCGGGCGCCGCCGCCTGCGGCCCGGAGGACAGCGATGCCAAGGGCTCCGGTGGCGACTCCGCGCCCCACAAGGGCGGCACGCTCACGGTCCTGAACTCCGAGCCGCAGACCGACTTCGACCCGGCGCGCCTGTACACCTCCGGCGGCGGAAACGTTCCCTCGCTCGTCTTCCGCACCCTCACCACGCGCAACCGCGAGAACGGCGCGGCCGGCGCCCAGGTCGTCCCGGACCTCGCCACCGACACCGGGCGCCCCAACAAGGACGCCACCGTGTGGACGTACACGTTGAAGAAGGGCCTCACGTACGAGGACGGCACGCCGATCACCTCGGCCGACGTCAAGTACGGCATCGAGCGCTCCTTCGCCCCCGAACTCTCCGGTGGCGCCCCCTACTTGCGCGACTGGCTGGTCGGTGCCGCCGACTACCAGGGGCCGTACAAGGACAAGAAGGGCCTGTCCGCGATCGAGACGCCGGACGCCCGGACCCTCGTCTTCCACCTGAACAAGCCCGAGGGCGAGTTCCCGTACCTCGCCACGCAGACGCAGTTCGCCCCGGTGCCCAAGAGCAAGGACACGGGCACCAAGTACGAGTCGCACCCGGTCTCGTCCGGCCCCTACAAGGTCGTCGAGAACGAGAACGACGGCGAGCACCTCGTCCTGGAGCGCAACACCCACTGGTCGGCGGCGACGGACGCCGAGCGCAAGGCCTACCCGGACCGGATCGACGTCCGCTCCGGCCTCGACTCCTCGGTGATCAACCAGCGGATCTCCACGTCTCAGGGGGCGGACGCCGCCGCCGTCACCACGGACACCAACCTCGGCCCGGCCGAACTCGCCAAGGTGACCGGTGACAAGGAGCTGGCCGCGCGGGTGGGCACCGGCCACTTCGGCTACACGGACTACATCGCCTTCAACCCGACCGTGAAGCCGTTCGACAACCCCAAGGTGCGCCAGGCGATCGCGTACGCCATCGACCGGTCGTCCGTGGTCAACGCGGCCGGCGGCAGCGCCCTCGCCGAGCCGGCCACCACCTTCCTGCCGAACCAGAAGTCCTTCGGCCACACGCCGTACGACCCGTTCCCGGCGGGCAAGTCCGGCAACCCGGCGAAGGCCGGGGAGCTGCTCGCCCAGGCCGGTCACAAGAACGGGCTCACCATCACGCTGACCCACTCCAACAACAAGGACTTCGAGACCAGCCCGGAGATCGCCACCGCCATCCAGGACGCGCTCAAGAAGGCCGGCATCACGGTCAAGCTCCAGGGCCTGGAGGACAACGACTACCGGGACAAGATCCACAGTGTGAAGTCCGAGCCGGGCTTCTTCCTCGCCCACTGGGGTGCCGACTGGCCCTCCGGCGGTCCCTTCCTCGCCCCCATCTTCGACGGCCGGCAGATCGTCAAGGATGGAGCGAACTTCAACACGGGCCTGCTCAATGACAAGTCGGTCAATGACGAGATTGACGCGATCAACAAGTTGACCGACCTTGACGCCGCCGCCCGGCGATGGGGTGCACTGGACAAGAAGATCGGCGGAAAGGCACTCGTCGTGCCGCTGTTCCACCCGGTCTACAAGCGCCTGTACGGCTCGGACGTCAAGAACATCGTCATCAGTGACTGGACCGGCGTGCTGGACATCTCCCAGGTCGCGGTGAAGTAGCGCCGTGAGCGAAGCACTTGCCGCCGTCGAGACCGCCGGGACGGGCAGCACCGTCCCGGCGGTCTCGGGGGCACATCAGTTCTGGCGGCGGCTGCGGGCGCAGCGCGCCGCCCTGGTCGCCGCGGCCGTCGTCGCGCTGCTCGTCCTGGTCGCGCTCGCCGCGCCGCTGCTCGTCGCCCTGGAGGGCCAGGACCCCACCACCTACCACCCCACTCTGATCGACTCCGCGCGCGGGGGCGTGCCCATCGGCTCCCTCGGCGGCATCAGCGCCGACCACTGGCTGGGTGTCGAACCGCAGACCGGACGCGACATGTTCGCCCGGCTGGCCTACGGAGCGCAGGTTTCCCTGGGCGTGTCGCTGGGCGCCACGCTGGTGCAGATCCTCCTCGGCGTCGCCATGGGCGTGGCCGCCGGACTGGGCAACCGCTGGGTCGACCTGGTCCTGAGCCGCGTCACCGACATCTTCGTCTCGATGCCGCTGATGATCATGGCGCTCGCGCTGCTGGCCATCGTGCCGAGCGGCTTCCCGCGGCCCGTCCTCGTCGCACTGATCATCTCCCTGGTCTCCGGCTGGAGCACGATGGCGAAGATGGTGCGGGCGCAGACCCTCGCCCTCAAGCACCTCGACTACGTCTCCGCGTCCCGGCTCAGCGGCTGGAGCACCTGGCGGACCGCCGTACGCGAGCTGCTCCCGGGCCTGGCCGCGCCGGTCATCACCTACGCCGCGCTGCTGGTCCCCTCGAACATCAGCGCCGAGGCGGCCCTGTCCTTCCTCGGCGTCGGCGTCAAGCCGCCCACCCCCTCGTGGGGGCAGATGCTCACCTCCGCCGACGTCTGGTACCAGGCGGCCCCGCAGTACCTGCTGCTGCCCGCCCTCGCCCTGTTCGTGACCGTGTTCGCGATGACCGTCCTCGGCGACGGCGTCCGCGTGGCCCTCGACCCGCGCGCGGCCTCGCGCCTGCGCATCGGCACCGGCCGCAAGCGCGAGGCCCGCGCGCAGGCGGCCGTACCGCACCAGGCGACCCGCGCGGAGACGGCCGCGCCGAGGAACGCCCCGAGCGCCGCGCCGGACGCCGCAGCGTGCATCGCGCCGGACGCCGCAGCGGGCGCCGCACCGACCGCCGCACCGAAGAAGGAGGAGCGCGCGTGAACGGCTTCGCCGGATTCGTGCTGCGCCGGGTCATCGGTGCCGTGGTCACCCTGTTCGTGCTCTCGGTGATCATCTACGTCGTCTTCTACGTCACCCCCGGCAACGTCGCCCAGATCACCTGCGGCCCGCGCTGCTCCCCGGCCCAGGTCCACCAGGTGGCCCAGCAGCTCCACCTCGACGACCCGCTGTACGTGCGTTACTGGCACTTCCTGCAGGGGCTCTTCGTGGGCCAGGACTTCTCGACCGGCACCGCCGTGGAGCACTGCTCGGCACCCTGCCTCGGCCAGTCGTACCAGACCGGCCGGCAGGTCACCGACATCATCCTGACCAAGCTGCCGGTGAGCTTCTCCTTGGTGCTCGGCGCGATGGTGATCTGGCTGCTGCTCGGCATCGGCACCGGCGTGCTGTCCGCATGGCGGCGCGGCCGGCTCTCCGAGCGCGTCCTGACCGCGATCACCCTGGCGGGCACGGCCACCCCCGTCTTCGTCATCGGACTGATCCTGATGATCGTCGTCTGCGGCGAACTCCAGCTGCTGCCCTTCCCGCAGTACGTGCATTTCACCGACGATCCCGAACAGTGGGCGTGGAACCTGCTGCTGCCCTGGCTCTCCCTCGCCCTCATCGAGGCGGCCAACTTCGCCCGGCTGACCCGGGCGTCGATGCTGGAGACGCTGGCCGAGGACCACATCCGTACGTTCCGCGCCTATGGCGTCGGCGAGCGGGCGGTGATCGCCCGGCACGCGCTGCGCGGCGCGACGGCGTCCGTCATCGCGCTCAACGCGGTCACCTTCGGCTCCGCCATCGGCGGCGCCGTCCTCACCGAGACCCTCTTCGGCCTGCCCGGCATCGGCCAGGAACTGGTGCACGCGGTGAAGGTCGTCGACCTGCCGGTGGTCGTCGGCATGGTCCTGGTCACCGGCTTCTTCGTGGTCCTCGCCAACGCCGTCGCGGACGTGCTGTACGCGGTGGCCGACCGACGGGTGGTGCTCACATGAGCCTGGTGGAAGTGGCGGACATGAGCCTGGTGGAAGTGACCGACCTGACCGTCGAGTTCGGCGCCCTGCGCGCCGTCGACGGGCTCTCCTTCAGCCTGGCCGAGGGCGCCGCCCTGGCCCTGGTCGGCGAGTCCGGCTCGGGCAAGTCCACGGTCGCGAGCGCTCTGCTGGGCCTGCACCGGGGCACCGGGGCGAGGGTCGGCGGCTCGGTCCGGGTGGCCGGCACCGACGTCCAGACGGCCTCCGACGAGGAACTGCGCCGGCTGCGCGGCGCCAAGGCCGCCATGGTCTTCCAGGACCCGCTGTCCTCGCTCGACCCGTACTACGCGATCGGCGACCAGATCGCGGAGGTGTACCGCGTCCACACGCGCGTGTCGCGCCGCGCCGCACGCGCGCGTGCCGTCGAGGTGCTGGACCGCGTCGGCATCCCGGACGCGGCACGCCGGTCCCGGTCCCGCCCGCACGAGTTCAGCGGCGGCATGCGCCAGCGCGCGCTCATCGCCATGGCTCTCGCCTGCGAGCCGGACCTGCTGATCGCCGACGAGCCGACCACCGCCCTCGACGTCACCGTGCAGGCCCAGATCCTCGACCTGCTGCACACGTTGCGCGAGGAGACCGGCATGGGTCTCCTGCTCGTCACCCACGACGTGGGCGTGGCCGCCGAGAGCGTGGACGACGTCCTCGTCATGCGGCACGGCAGGGCCGTCGAGCGCGGCCCCGTCGGCGCGGTGCTCGCCGCGCCCGCCGAGGCGTACACCCGCGAGCTGCTCGACGCCGTCCCGCGCGTGGACGCCCGCAGGACCGGTTCCCCGGCCACCGAGGAGGTCGTGCTGGAGGCCACCGGCGTGCGGCGCGAGTTCGGGCGCGGCAAGCGGGCGCTCGCGGCCGTGGACGACGTCTCGGTGACTGTACGGCGCGGGGAGACCCTCGGCGTGGTCGGTGAGAGCGGCAGCGGCAAGACCACGCTCGGCCGCATGCTCGTGGGGCTGCTGGAGCCGACCGCCGGCGAGATCCGCTACGAGGGCCGCCCGCACACCGGCGTGAACCCGGCCGTCCAGATGGTCTTCCAGGACCCCGTCTCCTCCCTCAACCCCCGCCGCAGCGTGGGTGAGTCCATCGCCGACCCGCTCCGCGCGCGGGGGGTGGGGGTCCCCCGGCGCGAGCGAAGCCGAGGGTGGGGGAGGGATGAGGAGCGCATCCGGGGGCGCGTGACGGAGCTGCTGGAGCGCGTGGGGCTCGACGGGGCGCACTACGACCGCTACCCGCACGAGTTCAGCGGCGGACAGCGCCAGCGCATCGGCATCGCGCGGGCGCTCGCCGCCGAGCCGCGCGCCATCGTCTGCGACGAGCCGGTCTCCGCGCTGGACGTCACCACGCAGGCCCAGGTGGTCGCCCTGCTCGGCGAGCTCCAGCGGGAACTCGGCCTCGCGCTGGTCTTCATCGCGCACGACCTCGCGGTCGTCCGCCAGGTCAGCGACCGGGTCGCGGTGATGCGGCGCGGCCGGCTCGTCGAGTACGGGCCCGCCGACGAGGTGTACGACAGCCCGCGCGAGCCGTACACCAAGCAGCTCCTGGCCGCCGTGCCCGCGCTCGACCCGGAGCTGACGGCCCGGCGACGCGCCGCCCGGCGTGAACCGGTGGCGTAGCGCCCGGCGCAGGTCCCGTGCCCGCGTGGCGTAACGTTTCGGGCTCGCTTGATCACTCTGCGGTCCCATAGCGTGACGGAACGCGACCCGCACGCGAAAGTTACGGCCGTTCACCCCTTTTGGTGGCGCGACGGACAACCGTCCGTCGCGCCACCGCCTTGTCCCCTTACGTTCGTCCCGCTGCGAGCCGCCGGGACCACGGCGGCTCCCCAGATGGGAGATCGGGGGTGCACACATGCGTATAGGACTGCTCACCGAAGGTGGCTATCCGTATGTGAGCGGTGACGCCAGATTCTGGTGCGACCGGCTTGTGCGCGGGCTCGAGCAGCACGAGTTCGACGTCTACGCGCTCAGCCGCAGCCGACGCCAGCAGGAAGAGGGCTGCGTTCCGCTCCCGCCGCAGGTCAGCCGGGTGCGTACGGCGCCGCTGTGGACGGCCGTGGACGACGGGGTCACGTACGGACGGCGCACGCGCCGGCGCTTCGCAGAGTGCTACGGGGAGCTGGTGCGGGCGGTGTGTGCCGGGGTCGACGGCGGTGGGACCGGTGGGGCTGGTGGGTCTGAGGCCGGATGGGCCGAGGGTGCGCCGGATGCCGGGCCGGCTGCCGCGTCCGCCTCTGCGTCCGCGCCCACGGATCTGGCGGACCGTTTCGGCAGTGCGCTGTACGGGCTTGCCGAACTCGCCCGCGAGGAGGGCGGACTGGTCGGCGCCCTGCGCTCCGACGCCGCCGTACGCGCCCTGGAACACGCCTGTCGTGCGCCCGGAGCGCTGCGCACGGCGCGCGAGGCGCGAGTACCCGATCTGCTCGCCGTCGCCGCGCACCTCGAACGCGCCCTGCGCCCCCTCTCCCTCGACTGGTACGGCGACGACGGCCTCGGCGCGGCCGACCTCTGCCACGCCACCGCCGGCGGCCCCGCCGCCCTCTGCGGACTGCTCGCCCGGCACTTCTCCGACGTACCGCTGCTCGTCACCGAGTACGGCGTGCAACTGCGCTCGCACTACCTGGCCCTCGGCCCCGACGCCGCCGCCCCCGCCGTACGCGCGCTGCTCGCCGCCTTTCACGGCAGGCTCGCCACCGAGGTCTACCGGAAGGCCGAGATCCTCACCCCGGGCAACGCTCACGCGCGCCGCTGGCAGGAACGGTGCGGCGCCGACCGCGCCAGGATCCGCACGGTGTACCCGGGCATGGACGCCGACCGTTTCACCGAGGCCGGCGAGTCCCCGGACCGGGCTGACCCGGACACGCTGGTCTGGGTCGGGCGCGTGGAACCCGCCAAGGACCTGGTCTCGTTGCTGCACGCCTTCGCCGAGGTCCGCAAGGAGGAGCCCCGGATCCGCCTGCGCATCGTCGGCGCGCCCTCCGGCGCCGACGGCGCGGCCTACCTCGGCCACTGCCGGGCGCTCGCCGCGCAGCTCTTCCCGGACGAGGCGGGCGGCGCGCACGAGGTCGGCGACAATCCCGTCTCCTTCGAGGAGATCGGCTCCCCGGAGGCGCCGACGCTGCCCGACGCGTACGCCGCCGGCGCGGTCGTCGTCCTCTCCAGCGTCGTGGAGGGCTTCCCGATCAGCCTCGTCGAGGCCATGTTCTGCGGCCGGGCCACCGTGTCCACGGACGTGGGCGCGGTCGTGGAGGTCATCGGCGGTACGGGGCTGGTCGTGCCCCCGCGCAATCCCAGGGCGCTCGCCGAGGCGTGCGTGGCGCTGCTGCGTGACCCCGAGCGCCGTGAGCGCCTCGGTGCCGCCGCGCGCGCCCGGGCGCTCGAACTGTTCACCGTCGAGCAGAACATCGCGGCATTTCACGGCATTTACCTGGAGATCGTCTCGCACTGTCCGGTCCGCCGGGTCGTCCTGGACGAGTCCGGCGAGCCACTGCCGTTCGCCGCGCCCGCCGAGTCCCACGTCCCCGGCCGCTGGACCGGTCCCACGGCCCGCGTCCTGCCCCGAGCCATCCCCGCCTGGGCCGCCAGCCCACCGGTCCGCGCGACCTCACTGGCGGCTGCGGAGGGGGCACGGTGAGCGACTTGGACAGCCGGATCGCCGGTGAGGGGCTCGGTTTCGGAGGAGTGGGGGAGCTGGGTGGGGAGGGCGGTGAGTTCGGTGGCGAGGAGGTCGAGCCGGAGGAACCGGGTGAGTTGGAGGGCCTGGGCTTCGGTGTCCCGGACGGGTCCGCCGGGGACGGCTCCGCCGCTGTGAGCGGTTCGGCACCCGTGAGCGCGTCCGCCGGGGACGGCACTCGGGGTCGTAAAGAACCGGCCGGAGTCGACCGGCCGGGAATGCCCGGCGGTGCCGATCCCTGGGACGCGCGGTCGGGGGAGTGGTTGACGGGCGAGCCGGACGAGGCCACCGGCCGGGCTTCCGTGCATGTCTCCGCATCGCTCGCCGACCCCACCGGGCAGGCGCCCGGACAAGCCTGTCGTGCGCCGGCCGACGTCGCTGGACGGGCTGCCGCAGAATTCTGCGGTGCGCTCGCCGCCCCTGCCGGCCAGGCACCCGCGCAAGCCCCCGGATCGCCCGCTGCCACCGAACAGGCTCCAGCGCGCCCCTCCGTACCGCCGGCCACCCCCGCCGAACAGCCCCCCGCGCCTCTCGAACCCCCAGCCGCCGCCGGGCAGCCCCCCGCGCCTCTCGAACCCCCAGCCGCCGCCGGGCAGCCCCCCGCGCCCCTCGAACCCCCAGCCGCCGCCGGACAGCCCCCCGCGCCCCTCGAATCCCCAGCCGCCGCCGGACAGCCCCCCGCGCCCCTCGAATCCCCAGCCGCCGCCGGACAGCCCCCCGCGCTCCTCGAATCCCCAGCCGCTCCCGCCGGGCGCGCTCCCCGACGCACCTTCGCCTCACCCGACCCCGGTGTCGCAGCCGCCGAGAAGTCGCGTGCCCCCGGCCCCCGCCGGTCCGGTGACCCGGTGAAAGCCCTGTTGCATCGGCACCGTGCGCTGTGTGAGCGGGCCGTGGACCCGTTGGAGATCGCGGCGGGACTGGAGGCGCACGGGGTGACCGACCGGACCGCCGCCCGCTTCCGGCACCGGGACGTCTTCTCGCTCGCCGAGGAGCTGTACGCGCGTGTGCCGCGCAACGCTGAGCCGCGTCCGGAGCCCGAGCCCCTGCCGGTGCCGCGGGTCCGCCTCGGCTGGGTCCTGCTCACCCTGCTGCCCGGGGCACTCGGCGCGGCCACGGTGACCGGACTGCCCGTCACGCACGGACACCCGCGCCTGCTGGTGGCCGTCGGCGGCCTCCTCGCCGTAGCGCTCGCCGCGCGCGCGGCACTGCGTCACGGCCCGCTCGCCGGCCCGCCCGGCACGCGCGCGTGGCGCACCGCGGCCGGTACGCGCGCGTGGACGCTCTGGCTGCTCGCCTACGCCCTCCTCGGCGACGGCCTCCTCCACACCGTCGTGACGGGCGGCCCCGACGCCCTGCCCACCGGCGCCCCCGACGGCCCCTGGCCCACCGCCACCGCGCCCGCCCTGGCTCTCCTGCTGGCCTGTGCCCCCGCGGCCTGGTCCGCCCACCTCCTTGCCGTCGGCGCCCGCCGCAGGCTCGCCGGCAGCCGGGGTCTGGAGGACTTCACGGCCGCCGTGAAACCGCTCCTGCTCGGCGCGTTCGCCCTGTTCCTGAGCGCCCTCGGCGCATCGCTCGCGTTGTGCGGCGCCGCCCTGCACGCGCCCGCGGCCTACGGGCAGACCCTCCCGCTGGGCGCCCTGCTCCTGCTCGCGCGCCTGCTCACCGTGCACCGCCACCGGCGCGTCCCCGCCCTCGCGTTGGGCGCCGCGGCGGCCACGGAGGCGGTGGCCCTCGCGCTGCCGGCGGCCGGACGACTGCCCGGCTGTGCCTTCCTGGCGGCTCCCGTCGAGACCCTCGTCGACGCCTGGGGCGAGGCCGCCGTACCGGCCCTCGCCTGCGGCACCGCGGCCCTGGCCCTGCTGTGGCACGCCGGCCGCACCCTCACGCGGGCCTCGGCCCACGCGCCCGCGGAAGCACCCGAGTGAACCTTCCGCCCACCGGCCCGACCCACCGCCGGAGGCACCCGCACCACCCGCACCACCCCGCTGAAGGAGAAGACCAGATGACCACCTTCCGACCCGGAGCCTCAGGAGCCACCGGAGTCACCGGAGTCACCGGAACCGCCGGAGCGTCCGGAGCAGCCGCAGGAGCGGTCGGAACGGCCGGTACCGCCGGCGCGCACACCCAGGGGGCCGCGCGATGAGGGTCCTGCTGATCGGAGCCAACGGATTCATCGGCCGCTTCGTCGCCGACCGCCTGCTCGCCGACCCGGCCGTCCAGCTCACCGCGCTCGGCCGCGGCGACGACGCCGACGTCCGCTTCGACCTCGCCACCGGCAGCCCGGGCGCGCTCACCCGCTTCCTCGACGCGGTCCACCCCGGGGTCGTCATCAACTGCGCCGGCGCCACCCGCGGTGGGGCCCGTGAACTCACCCGGCACAACACCGTCGCCGTGGCCACCGTCTGCGAGGCGCTGCGCCGCAGCGGCTGCGGTGCCCGTCTGGTACAGATCGGGTGCGGTTCCGAGTACGGCCCCAGCCAGCCCGGTTCCTCCACGGCCGAGGACGCCGTACCCCGCCCCGGCGGCCCGTACGGCGTCAGCAAGCTCGCCGCGACCGAACTGGTCCTCGGTTCCGGCCTGGACGCCGTCGTCCTGCGCGTCTTCTCGCCGGCCGGCCCGGGCACCCCGGCCGGCTCCCCGCTCGGCCGGCTCGCCGAGGCCATGCGCCGCGCCATGCAGTCCGGCGACGGCGAACTCAAGCTCGGCGGCCTCGGCGTCCAGCGCGACTTCATCGACGTGCGCGATGTCGCGCGGGCCGTGCACGCCGCCTCGCTCTCCGCCGCGCAGGGCGTGATCAACATCGGGTCGGGCCGTGCCGTGCGCCTCAGAGACGCCGCCGCGGTCCTCGCGCGCGTGGCCGGATACGGCGGGGCCCTGCACGAACTCGACGCCCCGCCCGGGCCGCTGCGCAGCGCCATCGGCCATCCCCGCGCCGACTCCGACCACGCGGCCCCGGTCGCCTACCCGTACCCGGACGGCTGCGGCAGCTGGCAGCAGGCCGATGTGCGCACCGCCCGCGACCGGCTCGGCTGGCGGCCCCGCATCAACCTCGAAGAATCCCTGGCCGACATCTGGATGGAGGCGGCATGCCGCATCTGACCAGCACCACCGCGGGCGCCACCGGCACCGGCACCGGCGTCCGCACCGCCCTCGGCATCCCCGGATACGCCCACCCGCTCGTCGCCCCGGCCCAGTGGGCCGAACTCGCCCGCCCCGGCACCCCGCTGGACTGGGCGGTGCTCGACGTGGCCGCGGGCCCCGGCACCCGACCCGACCCGCACTGCCTGGAGGCCGCGGCCCGGCTGCGCGCCGCGGGTGTCCGCGTCCTCGGACATCTGGACCTGACCTACGGCGCCCGGGCCTTCGGGGACCTGCTGTCCGACGCCCACCGCCATCTCGACTGGTACCGGGTCGACGGCTTCCTGCTGGACCGCTGCCCGACCGAGCGCGCCGCGCTCCCGGAGGTCCGCCGCGCGGTCACCACCCTCCGGGCGATCAGTGACACCGCTCACATCGTCCTCGGCCACGGCCGCCACCCGCACCCCGGCTACGCCGAGGACGCCGACCAACTGGTGACTTTCTCCGGTCCCTGGTCCGACTACCGCTGGTCGCAGGTGGCCGAGTGGACCGCCGACTATCCGGCCGACCGGTTCTGCCACTTCGTGCACAGCGTGCCGCGCGGGCATCTGGACGAGGCGCTGCGGATCGCCCGCTGGCAGGGAGCGGCGACGGTCTACTTCACGGACCGCACCGACGGCGGCGGGCGCGCCGACCCCTGGGAGGCGATGCCCGGCTACTGGGACGAAATCGTCTCGCGTATCGGAACAGGTGTCTCGGAATGAAGAAGGCCGTGGCAGTGTTACGAGGAGAACAACTGTAGTGATTGACCGACCAACGGAGTCCCCGTGTCGCTGCCACCCCTGGTCGAGCCGGCTTCCGAGCTCACCGTAGACGAGGTCCGCAGGTACTCCCGCCACCTGATCATCCCCGACGTGGGCATGGACGGGCAGAAGCGGCTGAAGAACGCCAAGGTGCTCTGTGTGGGCGCCGGCGGCCTGGGCTCGCCGGCGCTGATGTACCTGGCCGCCGCGGGCGTGGGCACCCTCGGCATCGTGGAGTTCGACGAGGTCGACGAGTCGAACCTGCAGCGCCAGATCATCCACAGCCAGTCCGACATCGGCCGCTCCAAGGCCGAGTCGGCCCGCGACAGCGTGCTCGGCATCAACCCGTACGTGAACGTGATCCTTCACGAGGAGCGGCTGGAAGCCGACAACGTGATGGACATCTTCAGCCAGTACGACCTGATCGTCGACGGCACCGACAACTTCGCGACCCGCTACCTGGTCAACGACGCGTGCGTGCTGCTGAACAAGCCGTACGTGTGGGGCTCGATCTACCGCTTCGACGGCCAGGCGTCCGTCTTCTGGTCCGAGCACGGCCCCTGCTACCGCTGCCTCTACCCGGAGCCCCCGCCGCCCGGCATGGTCCCCTCCTGCGCCGAGGGCGGCGTCCTGGGCGTGCTGTGCGCGTCCATCGGCTCCATCCAGGTCAACGAGGCCATCAAGCTCCTCGCGGGCATCGGCGAGCCGCTGGTCGGCCGCCTGATGATCTACGACGCCCTGGAGATGCAGTACCGCCAGGTCAAGGTCCGCAAGGACCCCGACTGCGCGGTGTGCGGCGAGAACCCGACCGTCACCGAGCTCATCGACTACGAGGCCTTCTGCGGCGTCGTCTCCGAGGAGGCCCAGGCGGCGGCCGCCGGCTCCACGATCACTCCGAAGCAGCTCAAGGAGTGGATCGACGACGGCGAGAACATCGAGATCATCGACGTCCGCGAGCCGAACGAGTACGAGATCGTCTCCATCCCGGGTGCCAGGCTGATCCCCAAGAACGAGTTCCTCATGGGCGCCGCCCTGGAGGGTCTCCCGCAGGACAAGAAGATCGTCCTGCACTGCAAGACGGGTGTCCGCAGTGCGGAAGTCCTCGCGGTCCTGAAGTCCGCGGGCTTCGCCGACGCGGTCCACGTCGGCGGCGGCGTCATCGGCTGGGTCAACCAGATCGAACCGCACAAGCCGGTTTACTGACCGGCCCGCTGGCTGACCAGCGTGACAGAAGAAGCCCACGGCTCTGACCAGTGCAGATGCCGTGGGCTTCGGTCGTTGTCGGTCGGTGTCGGGCTGACCTCGCACCGCCCGGAGACGGCCCGGGCTGCGGCTGCCTGGACGGGAAATCGCCATGCGGCAGCCTGCGCCGGCCGGCAGCACGGCCCGTTGGGGAGGGGGCCGGCCCGGTCGAGCCGGGCCAGGTGGCTGACATCCGCTTTGAGCGGCTGAGTGGCGGGGAGCTGGGCGGCGGCTCAGGAACGGGGACGTGGTGCCGCCCCAGGTGCACATGCCGGCCCCGCACCGCTCACTGCCTCATGCCGACGGTAGGCGCACGCCTTCCGATCGTGGTGGTCGGTGGCCCGCCTGTGCGCCGAACGACGGTGAACGGGCTGAAGGAAACGGAAACCGAGACGGCCGCGCTCCTCACCACAGAACCGGAGGCGGCCGGCGGCCAGTTGCCGCAGCAACCGTCATTCGTGGAGCTAAGCTGCCTCGGGTCGCGCCGCACGCATGCCCGAGCCGGGCTCCTGTGCACCCTCGAACGGCACGGTGTCGTCTTGCCCGAAGTCAGGGGCCTGGAAGGGGTTCGTCGTCGGAGGCGGCGATGCTGCACTGGAGCAGCGGCGTTGTCCCTCCGGGGCGGAGAACAGCGGCGTCAGATCGATGAGAGGTCTCTCTTTCGGTACAGGTCCCTGAAGGGGCCTGGTGTGCCGTGACCGGGCACAGCGGTCCTACAGCTTGGTCATCTTGGCGTACGGGCTCAAGATCCGCATTTGCGCCGAGCCGAAATCCACGAGCGCCGCGATTCCGTCCTCGATGCCGATCACCCGGCCGAGGCCGTACACGTCATGCGTGACCTGGTCGCCCGTGGCGAAGTGCTTGGGAGCCGGTGTGACCGGGGGCTTGAAGGGGCTGGTAGGCAAGTGACGCTTCGGTGCAGCGGGCTTTGTCATGGCTCAGTATGAGCCTACGTTCTTCCCGCTCGCTGTGGCCGTCGGCACAGATCCGGACGGAATCGGCCGCATCACGCCACTGACCTGCGGTTTCGAAACCTGCTGCGACAAAAAATCGCCCGCAGGTTTCCTTCGCTGACCGTGGTTGCCCTCCGTATCTGGCACGGCGGTGGCACGAACGCAGCCGACGACACTCAGCCACGAGGGCGCGTGCGCCGACCGATCAGGCGCGCGTACGCTCCGGCTCCACCCCTACCGGCTGCTCGGCGAAACCGGGGCCCCGAGGAGATCGGTCAGCGCGGGGCCCCGAGGAGATCGGTCAGCGACGACCCTTTCGGTCGCCGCGTGACATGGATCGGCGTGCGGGCCGGCTCACGCCGGTGCGAAGACGAACAGACCCGCCTCCGTGCCGACGTAGCCGTAGCCGGTGGCCGTGTCGACGGACGGGATGTTCTCCTCGGGCAGGTTCTTCGCCAGCACCTTCTTCGTCCGGGTGTCCACCGCGACGCCGGTGTCGGTGGCGCTCTCGTCGTCCGTCACCCCGTACAGCACCGACCCGTCGGCCGTGAAGCGGACCGGGTCGAGGGCGTGTTCGCCGTCCTGCTGCTCCCACAGCCGCTTGCCGTCGGAGGTCTGCCACACGGTGGTGCCGGGGAAGTCCTCGAACCTGACCACGTCCCGGGCGGCGAGGTCGCCGGAGGGCGAGAACAGCACCTCCGCCGCGCCCTGGTAGGAGGTGAGGAGCGAGCCGCTCTTCAGGTCGTACCAGGCGTGGATCCAGTTGCCGGAGGAGAGGGAGGGAGCGGCCTTCCAGCCGACGAGGACCTTGCCGTCGGCGATCCGCAGGATGCGGATCTCCTCGCTCTCGGGATTGCCCTTGTCGTCCAGTTCCACGCCCTCGGGGATCTTCGCGTCGGCGGTGCTCCAGACCTGCTTGCCGGTGGCGAGTTCGTTGAGCGTGATCTGCTCGCGCTCGGTCTGGAAGTCGCTGGCGTTCAGGAAGCCCGGGTAGTAGCCGCCGCCGATGAGCGGGGTATGGGCCGCCGAGGCGTCCGCCGTGCCGGTCTCGGCGTCGTAGGTGCACCTGGCGGCGGTGCCGGTGCAGGTGACCGTGCGGGACGGGCCGCCGCCGACGGGCGTGAGGCGGAGGGTGTCGTCGGCCTTCTCGACGCGGTAGCCGTCGAGCAGGGTGCCCCGCTCGTACGAGGGGACCTTGGCGAGTTCGCCGCCGTCGGCGCCGTACAGGGTGGCCGCGGTGGTGGTCTTCGCCTCGGTGAGGCCGTCTGACTCGCTGGTCGTCGAGGAGGTCACGGCCACGGCGGGGGCGCCGTCACGCCAGGTGACCGCCTCGACCGTCTCGGCCTGTACCTTCAGCGCCTTGCGGACCGCGCCGGTCTTCATGTCGCGGAACTCCAGCGTGAGGGGCTCGGCCTCCTCTGAGGAGTGCAGCATGCCCTCGGTCAGCCCGCCCGTTGCGTAGTCGCCCTGCGCGTCCTTCGCCAGCAGCAGGGTCGAGCCGAGGTCGAGGACGCCGGGCGCCGAGGTGCCCTCGGCGGGCAGGCTCCAGGCGGGCTGGGCGGCGAAGCCGGGCAGCGCGGGCCCGCGGTAGGCGGGGCCCTTCGCGGCGCCTCCGGCGGCCGCGGCGGACGCCGTCGCCTTACCGCCGCCGGCCGTCCCGTCACCGCCGCCGCATCCGGTCAGCAGCGCCAGGGACAGCGACATCCCGACGACCGCGCCGCGCGCCCGCGGACCTATACCGCTCCTGTGGTTCACGGATCTCACTCCCCCGTGTTCATGACATGACCGCGGGGGATCCTAGCGGAATGATCATTTTCCGTTAGGAGCGGATGCGTGAGCGCGACACGGCGGGCCGCCCCGGCTTTCGATGCGTGGACGTCCCCCGCCGGGTCAGTGCCGGTGCACGACCCTGAGGCACTTCTACGCGTCCGTGGGCTTGTCGCCGTCGGCTTCTCAACCGCCGCAGACCTTGCCGTCCTTCGGCACCGTTCCGTTCAGCAGGTAGGCGTCCACGGTCGAGTCGACGCAGTCGCTGCCGCTGCCGTACGCCCCATGTCCCTCGCCCTTCCAGGTGAGTTCGACGCCCACGCCCCGGCCCAGCTCGTCGGCCATCCTACGGGCTCCCTCGTACGGGGTCGCCGGGTCGCCGGTGTTGCCCACCAGCAGGACCGGCGCCGCACCCGGTGCGATGACCTCCGGAGTGTCGTACTGGCCCGGCACCGGCCAGTCGTGGCACCAGCCCGCCGTGTCCCAGCCCAGGAAGTCCCCGAACACCGGCGAGATCCGCTTGAACTCCGCCAGTCGCCGCTTCGTCTCGGCGAGCGTCGGACGCTCCTTCTCGTCCAGGCACGAGATGACCCGCTGGGAGTGCGACATCGTGCCGTAGTGACCGGAGGAGTCCCGGTCGTTGTACTCGTCGGCGAGTGCCAGCAGCTGCGAACCGTCGCCGCTCTCCGCCGACTTGAGTGCGCTGGTCAGTCTCGACCAGCTCGACTCGCTGTACAGCGGCAGGATGATCCCGGTGATCGCGAGGGTCTGGGTCAGCTTCCGCCCGGACGACGTCGGCAGCGGCTCGGCGTCGAGCCGCGTCAGCAGCCCGGCTATCTTCCGGGAACCCTGCTCGGGGTCCTGGCCGGTGGACTTGAGGTAGTCGTCCAGGGCCCGCTGGAAGCCGCGGGCCTGATTCTCGGCGTGGCCCACCGTGTCCGCGGTCGGGTCGACCACCGCGTCCAGCACCACCCGGCCCACCCGCTTGGGGAACAGGTGGGCGTAGACGCCGCCGAGTTCGGTGCCGTAGGAGATGCCGAAGTAGTGCAGCTTGTCGTCGCCGAGGACCTGGCGCATCAGGTCCATGTCGCGTGCGGTGTCGGTGGTGGAGACGTGAGCCAGCAGCGGGCCGGTGGCCTTCTGGCAGCCCTTGCCGAAGGCGGTGGCGTCCTGGAAGAACGCCTTCTCCTCGGAAGGGGTGTCCGGCGTGGCGTCCACGGCCTCGGCGGCCTCGATCTCCCGGTCGCCGCGGCAGCGGACGCCCTCGCTGGCACCGACCCCGCGCGGGTCCCAGCTCACCAGGTCGTAGCGCTCGTGGAGCGCGGAGACGGAGGACTCGAAGTACGGCATCGTCGACACGCCCGAGCCGCCGGGGCCGCCGAAGTTGAACAGCAGCGAGCCGATGCGGTCGCCGCCGGTCGCCCGCGCGCGGATGAGGCCGAGACCGATCGTTCTGCCGGCGGGCTTGGACCAGTCCAGCGGCACCTTGAGCGTCGCGCACCGCCATGCGTCACCCGGTGCCGCGGCGTTCCCGGTGGACGTGCAGCGGTGCCAGTCGAGGCGCTGGGAGGTGAGGGAGGACGGCAGCGCCGTCGGGGACGGCGTGGATGTGGAGCCGGCCGCCGACGGGGGAGCCGAGTCCGCTCCCTTGCCCTCGTCCCCGCCGCCGTCCCCGCCGGACGAGCCACCGCAGCCGGCCAGCAGCAGCCCCGCCGCCACCGCGGCCGTCCACCGCAGAAGTCGCGTCATGTGCACCCCCCTGACAGGCCCGCCGCACCGTGCAGCGCCGGGCGTTCAGGCCATGGTAGGCGCCCGGGCCGTGACAGCCTGTGGATAACTCTCTGACCTGCTGTTTCGTGGCTCTCTGGGGGGAGCTCAGGAGCAGACCGTGTCGGCCTTCGGCACTTTTCCGTCCAGCAGGTAACCGTTCACGGCGCTCTGTACGCACTTGTTCTTGCTGTCGTAGGCGCCGTGCCCCTGGCCCTTGTACGTCAGCTCGACGGCCACACCCTTGCCGAGCGCGTCCACCATCTTCTTCGCGCCCTCGTACGGCGTGGCCGGGTCGCCGGTGTTGCCGACGACGAGGATGGGCGCCGACCCGGGCGCGCTGACGTCGGGGTGATCGGCGGCGCCCGGCACCGCCCAGTCGGTGCAGCTCACCATGCCCCAGGCCAGGTAGTCCCCGAACAGCGGGGAGGCCGCGCGGAACTCGGGCAGCTTCTGCTGGACGTAGTCAGCGGTGTACCGCGGCTTCTCGTCGGAGCAGTTGATGGCGATGTTCGCCGCGGTGAGGTTGCTGTACTCGCCGTTGTCGCTGCGGCCGTTCATCGAGTCGGACAGCAGCATCAGGATCTTGCCGTCGCCGTCGTACGCCTCCTCCAGGCCCTCGGTGAGGTACTCCCAGAAGTCCTTCGAGTACAGGGACTGCGCGATGCCGTTGGTGGCGGCCGTCTGGGTCAGCCGGCGCGGGAAGATGCCGGGGATCGGCTTCTTCTCCAGGTCGCCGAGCAGTTTCGCGATGCGGTCCTTCACCTCCTGCTCGGTGTCGCCGACGGGGCAGTCCGTCGTCTTCGACGTGCAGTCCTTCGCGAAGTTGTCGAGGGCGAGCTGGAAGCCTCTGGCCTGGCCCAGCGCGCTCTGCTCCGGGTTCTGCGTGGGGTCCACGACGCCGTCCAGGACGGCCCGGCCGACGTGCTTGGGGAACAGGTGGGCGTAGACGCCGCCGAGTTCGGTGCCGTAGGAGATGCCGAAGTAGTGCAGCTTGTCGTCGCCGAGGACCTGGCGCATCAGTTCCATGTCGCGGGCCGCGTCCGTGGTGCGCACATGCGGCAGGACCTTCTTGGAGTTCTTCTCGCAGGCGGCGTTGAACTGGCGGGTGCGCTTCAGGAGCTGTGCGCGTTCGGCGCCGTCCTCCGGGGTCGCGTCCTGCTGGAAGTAGGCATCCAGCTGGGCGTCGCTCTCGCATTTCACCGGCGCGCTGCGGCCCACGCCGCGCGGGTCGAAGCTGACCAGGTCGTAGCGGGTGCGCAGGGCGGCGTAGTCCGCGCCGAACGCGGGCAGCGTGGTGACGCCGCTGCCGCCCGGGCCGCCGAAGTTGAACAAGAGCGAGCCGATCCGCCGGTCGGCCGGGCCGCCGGCCTTGGCGCGGATCAGGGCGATGCCGATGGTGTCGCCCTTCGGCTTGCCCCAGTCCAGCGGTGCCTTCATGGTGGCGCACTGCCACTCGGTGCCGTTCGGCAGCGGCGACGGAGGGCTGCCGCCGCCCTCCGCCGCGGACGGGGCCGGGCAGTCCTTCCAGTCCAGCTTCTGCTGTGTGAGATCCCCGTCCTGGGCGCCGTCACCGCAGCCTGCCAGCACGGCGGAGAGCAGCACAGCGGTGGTGGTCAGCGCGGCGGCGCGCAGCCGGAGGGGGTTCGCCATACCCCCATCGTGGGGGCGCGCACGCCGGGGCGCGCGGGACGCGAGCCGTACGAGGTACAGCACCCGGCGCAGACGCCCAGCGGGCGCCCTTGCGGGTGGCCTAGAGGGCTCCCTTGCGGGTGAGGTGGTTGAAGGCAAGCCAGCCCGGCAGCACCGGCAGCCACAGGGTCAGCAGCCGGAACAGCAGGACGGCCGGGGCGGCGACCTCCTTGGGCAGACCGAAGGCGATCAGACCGAGCGTGAGGCTCGCCTCCACCGCGCCGACGCCGCCCGGGGTGGGCGCGGCGGAACCGAGCGCGTTGCCGGCGAGGAAGACGACGGCGACGCTGGCGATGCTCAGTGAGGTGGTGCCGTCGCCGAAGGCCCGGACGGAGGCGTCCAGGCACATTACGAAGCAGGCGGTGAGCAGGAGCATGCCGCCGATGCCGGTGATGAGCTTCTGCGGCCGCTGGAGCACGTCGAGCATGCGCGGCACGACCCCGGCGAACAGCGACCTCACGCGCGTGACGACGAATTTCCGCAGGAACGGCACCGACGTCACCACGAGGACGAGCACCGCCACGGTCAGCAGACCCGCGATGACCGTGCGGGACGGCGAGAGGGAGGGTGTCTTCTCGGTACCGGTCAGATAGCCGAAGGACAGCAGCATCAGGATGTGGCAGCCGAGCCCGAACAGCTGCGACGCGCCGACGCTCGCCACCGCGAGCCCCGGGCGCACGCCGGTGCGCTGGAGGAAGCGCGTGTTGAGAGCCACACCACCGACCGCGGCCGGCGCCACGATCTTCACGAAGGACCCGGCGACCTGCGCCGCCACCGCCCTCAGGAACGGCACCCGCTCCGGCACGAACCCCAGCAGCGCCATCGCGGCGGCCACGTAGCTGAGCGCGGAGAACAGCACCGCGGCGATCACCCAGCCCCACTGGGCCTGCGAGAACAACGTGCCGAACTCGATGTGGGTGAGCTGCGTCAGGAGGTAGTACGCGCCGATCGCACCGGCGATGAAGCTGATCAGCGTCCGCGGCCGCACCCGCTCCAGGCGGGCCGGCTCCACGGGCGCCTGGGGCCTGATCCGCAGCACCTCGTGCCGGATCTGCGTGAGCAGGTCCTCTTCCCGGGCCTCTTCGAGGGCTTCGTCGATGGCCCGTCTCTCGGCGCGCTGCTCGGCGCGGACCGTCTTCTTGTCGGGCTTTCCCGGGGCGGACGGGGCGGGCGGGGCCGCCTCGGCCGCCTCCTCCAGCCGGGCCAGCTTGGCTTGCCGGGAGGCTTCGAGCACCGCCTCGCGTTCGCGCTGGGCCCGCTCCCGGGCCAGCCGGCGCAGGGTCGCGCGCGTGGAGCGCGTCAGCGCGATCGGCTGGAGCATCGGCAGGCAGTCGGCGACCGCGTCCGGGCCCAGCACCCCGACCGCCGAGGCGACCGCCCGCTCGGCGCCGACCCGGAGGCCGAGTGTGGTCAGCAGCTGGGCGACGTCCATCCGCAGCAACAGCTCACCGGCCGCGATCTCGCCGCCGCGCAGCTCGGTGAGGATCACCTTGCCGGAACGATCCACCAAAATCGCGTCACCGGCCAGCCTGCGGTGCGCGATGCGCCGCGACTGCAACGCCTGCACCTGGTGCCAGGTGTGGCGCAGCAGCTCGTCGGTGATCTCCTCGTCGGCGAGCGAGTCCAGCGTGCGCCCGCCGGTGTGCTCGTAGACGAGCATGACCGCGTCCGGGCCGAGTTCGGAGGTGGCGATCAGCTTGGGGGCGTTGGCGCCCGCAGCGATCGCCGCGTACGCCAGCAGCGCCTCCTGCTCCAGCGCCTGGCGCAGCGACTGGAGGCTGGAGCGGGTGGCGAAGCCGCGCAGGGTCAGATTGCGCCACGCGCGGTAGAAGAAGCCCTGCGCCTGCTGTTCCCGGTCGACGACCGTGACGTCCAGCGGCGGGCCGTCCTCCAGGGCGACGAAATAGCGCCGGCCCCGGTCGCCGTTCTCCGTCTCCACGGTCTCCTCGCGGGCCGCGCTGACCGGGTGGAAACCGACGTGCCGGAGGCCCGCCATCAGGGTCTGGCCGGTGGGGCGGACGTTGGGCGAGCCGACCGCGTACAGGGTGCCGTAGGCGATGGTCCAGCCGATCAGCACCGTCAGGATGATCGAGAAGGGGGTGGTGTAGCCGGTGACCAGCATCGAGAACGCGTCGAGCAGCAGCACGATCCACAGCACCGCGCGCCATCTGGGCCGCCGGGACATCCCGACGGCCGTCATATAGGCGATGACCGGTGCCAGATAGCCGTGCACCGGGTCGGTCAGCGCGTGGATGTCGCCCGGCGAGGGCTGGGTCAGCGCCTCCTGGATCGAGTCCGGGGCGGCCCGTGCGACCCACAGGTCGGTGGCGAGGGTCACTCCGTGCGCCAGGACGGCCGCCAGCACGCCGTCGGCGATCCGCAGTCCGTCCCGTTTGATCAGCCGCTCGATCGCGAAGGCGACCGGCACCAGCAGGATCGCGATGCTGGACGCCAGGCCGGCGATCTTGATCAGCAGGTCCGGGGCCTGACCGGTGCCCTTGTTGATGTCCTGTTCGAGGCCCGAGGTGGTGCCGTGCGCGAACGCGGCGATCGCCAGCAGTACGACGATGGCGAGCACGCCCACCATGAGCCGCATGAGGTCGGAGGGGCGGTGCACGCGCGCGGGGAGCAGCGGTTCGTCGCCCTCCACCTGCTCGGCGTGGGGGTCGTCGTCGGCGCACGGAAGGTGGCCCGCCGGCGCGTTTCCGGAGCCGGGCGCCGGCTCGGCGGCATCGGCGTCGCCGTCCCGCGCGCGTGCGCCGTCGCTCACGTGAGCTTCGGCGGCGCCTGCCTCCGCACGCGTGCCGTCGTTCTTGTGCGGACCGGTGTCGTCCTGGTGCGCGTCGCCGCCGTTCTCGCCCGCGCGGGCGGTGTCGGGGCGCGCCGAGGCGTCAGGGGTGCCCGCCGCTCCTTCGGGGTGCACGCCCTGCTCCTTCGTCGTCTCTTCTTGATCTCGTATCACCAGTCACCGCCCGCACGATGGTGGCATGCCCCACCGACACACACGGGCATCAGGGTGCGGATCCGCGGGCGCACAGTCTGCCCGAAGGACCGCCGGGGGGCGAGAGGGCCGTTGCTCCCGGCCCGGCCGGGATGTCCGAGGGGTGCGGCAGGATGGGGGGAATGAGCCAGCAGAGCCCTCCCGAAGACGCCCGCGAGGGGTACGCGGACGCGCTGCCCGAGTACGCCGAGCGGGTCCTCGAGGCCGCCGAGCGGATTCCGCCGGGCCGGGTGCTGACATACGGCGATGTCGCCGAGTGGCTGGAGGAGGGCGGGCCGCGCCAGGTCGGCCGGGTCATGGCCCTCTACGGGGGCGCCGTTCCGTGGTGGCGCGTCGTACGCGCCGACGGTGTGCTGCTGCCCGGGCACGAGCTGCGGGCGCTCGCCCACTATCGCGCCGAGGGCACGCCGCTGAAGCAGGCGGGCAGGAGCGCCGAGGGCCATCTGCCGCGGCTCGACATGCGGCGGGCCCGATGGGACGGCGGCGCGGACGCGGAGGGTCACACCTGACAGCTTCCGCCATCCGATGCCCCCAGGGCGGGCCTGTGGTCCATACGGGTGACATGGGGGACGTTCGCGGCATGCCGTACGTTCGTGGGATGTGGGGCGCGCGTGGTGCGAGCGCCGCCGGGGAAGAATCGGAAGCCCTGCTTCCGCCCGGAGTGGCGGCGTAGCGTCGGCAGCACGTGTCCCCCTCACCCCGCGGCCACCGCCTCGCACGCGTGACCGCACGCCCACCAGCACAACCACCAGGACCGGCCGATCACGTGAGCTCCTCTTCCTCCACCAGGCGCCTGCCGCACCCCTCGGTGCGGCAGGGGAGCCGTGGCGCTTACCGACTGGTCCGTACCCCGCCGGCCGTAGTGGATCCCCCTCCTCTGGACGCGGCGCAGCGCGCCGTGGTTGACCACCGGAGCGGACCGCTGCTCGTCCTCGCCGGTCCCGGCACCGGCAAGACCACCACCCTGGTCGAGTCCGTCGCCGCGCGGATCGCCCGGGGCGGTGACCCGGAGCGGATCCTGGTGCTGACGTTCAGCCGCAAGGCCGCCGTCGGCCTGCGCGACCGCATGGCCCTGCGCATGGGCGCGGCCCGCGCGCCCAGGGCGACCACCTTCCACTCGTACTGCTACGCGCTGGTCCGCGCCCACCAGGACAGCGGCCGGTTCACCGAGCCCCTGCGCCTGCTCTCCGGGCCCGAGCAGGACGTCACCGTCCGCGAGCTGCTCGCCGGCCAGACCGACCTGGAGCGGCTCGGCCTGACCCACGTCCGCTGGCCGGACGAGCTGCGTGCCTGCCTGACCACGCGTGGCTTCGCCGACGAGGTCCGCGCCGTCCTCGCCCGCAGCCGCGAGCTCGGCCTCGGCCCCGACGCCCTGGACGCCTTCGCACGGCGTATCGGCCGTCCCGACTGGCGGGCGGCGGCCGCCTTCCTCGCCGAGTACCTGGACGTGCTCGACCTCCAGGGCGTGATCGACTACGCGGAACTGGTCCACCGCGCGGTCCTGCTCGCCCGCCGCCCGGAGACCGCCGCCCGGCTCGCCGCCCAGTACGACGCCGTGTACGTCGACGAGTACCAGGACACCGACCCCGCCCAGGTCCGGCTCCTGCACGCCCTGGCCGGCAATCAGGGGCTGCCGCAGAAGGACGGTGGCCGAGGGGCGGGACGGACCCTGGTCGCCTTCGGCGACCCCGACCAGTCGATCTACGCCTTCCGCGGCGCCGACGTGAACGGCATCCTCGACTTCCCGTCCGCCTTCCCGCGCGCGGACGGCCGCCCCGCCCCCGTCGCGGTGCTGCGCACCTCCCGCCGCTCCGGCGCCGCCCTGCTGGCTGCCACCCGCCTGATCACCCAGCGCATGCCGATGCCCCGGCTGCCCGCCGACAAGGTCCGCGCCCACCGGGAGCCGGCCCCCGTACGGGACGGCGGCCGGGTCGAGGTCCACACCTACCCGACGCCCGGCGCGGAACTGGACAACATCGCGGACATTCTGCGCCGCGCGCACCTGGAGGACGGCGTCGCCTGGAGCGACATGGCCGTCCTGGTGCGGGCCGGCTCCCGCATCCCGACCCTCCGCCGCGCCTTCACCGCGGCCGGCGTCCCCCTGGACATCGACGGCGACGACCTGCCCCTGCGGCACGAGCCGGCGGTGGCACCGTTGCTCACGGCCCTGCGCGCGGTGGCCACGGCGGAGGCCGGGCGCCGCGAGGAGCCTGCCGTGGCGGAGGAGCCTGCGGCGGCGCCGGTCGCGGAAGGCGACGCGGCACCGGAGGAGGCACCCGCCGACGACGCCGGAACACAAGCTCCGGACGCCTGCTGGCTCGACACCGAGACCGCCCTCACCCTGCTCACCTCCCCGCTCGCCGGAATGGACGCCGCCGACCTGCGCCGCCTCGGGCGCGCCCTGCGCGAGGAGGAGCGGGCCGCCGGCAACCCGCTGCCGCCCCCGTCCGACGAGCTGCTCGCGCGGGCGCTCGCCGAGCCCGAGCGTCTGGCCGTACACGACCCGGCGTACGCGCGCGGGGCGCAGCGCCTCGGCGCGCTGCTCCGCAAAGCCCGCGAGCGCCTCGCGGGCGGGGGCACGGCCGAGGAAGCGCTGTGGGACCTGTGGGAGGGCACGCCCTGGCCCGCGCGCCTGGAGCGGGCCGCCCGGCGCGGCGGCGCGGCCGGCCGCAACGCCGACCGGGACCTGGACGCCGTGTGCGCGCTGTTCGCGACCGCCGCGCGCGCGGAGGAGCGCACCGGAGGCCGTGGCGCCCTGAACTTCCTGGAGGAGATCGAGGCCGAGGACATCGCCGCCGACACGCTCACGCGCCGCTCGGTACGCCCCGACGCCGTTCGCCTGATGACCGCCCACCGCGCCAAGGGCCTGGAGTGGCGGCTGGTCGTCGTCGCCGGCGTCCAGGAGGGCATGTGGCCCGACCTGCGGCGGCGCGGCTCGCTGCTGGAGGCCGACCGCATCGGCCGTGACGGACTCGCCGAGCCGCTGACCCCGGGCGCGCTGCTCGCCGAGGAACGCCGCCTGTTCTACGTCGCCGCCACGCGCGCGCGTGACCGGCTCGTCGTCACCGCCGTGAAGGCACCGGCCGACGACGGCGACCAGCCGTCCCGGTTCCTGACCGAGCTGGGCGTCGAGCCGAAGGACGTCACCGGGCGCCCGCGCCGCCCGCTGGCCGTCGCCGCGCTCGTCGCCGAGCTGCGCGCCACCACCGTCGACCCGCGCGTCTCCGCCGCGCTGCGGGAGGCCGCCGCCCGCCGGCTGGCCCGGCTGGCCGCGCTCGCCGACGAGGAGGGCCGCCCGCTGGTGCCGTCCGCGCACCCCTACCGCTGGTGGGGCATGTTCGAGCCGACCGAGAGCAAGGTGCCGCTGCGTCACCGCGACCAGCCCGTGGTCCTCTCCGGCAGCGCCCTCGACCAGCTCGCCAACACATGCTCGCTTCAGTGGTTTCTCGGCCGCGAGGTGAAGGCCGACGCCCCCGCCACCGCCGCGCAGGGCTTCGGCAACGTCGTCCACGTCCTGGCCGACGAGGTCGCCTCCAGCCGCACCCCCGCCGACCTCGACGTCCTCATGGAACGCCTGGACTCCGTGTGGAACGCGCTCGCCTTCGACGCGCCCTGGAAGTCGCGGCAGGAGAAGGACAACGCGCGCGTGGCGCTCGAACGCTTCCTGCACTGGCACGTGCTGGACCGTGCCGGCCGCACCCCCGTGGCGAGCGAGCAGGACTTCGACGTCACTCTCGAAGCGGGCGACTACCAGGTCCGCATCCGCGGCCAGATGGACCGCGTCGAGACGGACGCCGAGGGCCGGGCCTACGTGGTCGACTTCAAGACCGGCAAGCAGGCACCCACCGCGCGCGAGGTGGAGCGCCACCCCCAGCTCGCCGTCTATCAGCTCGCCGTCCGCGAAGGCGCCGTCGACACGGCCTTCGACGGCGTACGCCCCGAACCGGGCGGCGCCGAACTGGTCCACCTCAGACAGGGCGCCGCCAAGCGCGACGGCGGCGACAGCCTGCCCAAGGTGCAGACCCAGGAGCCGCTCGCGGGGGAGTGGGTCGGGGAGCTGCTGGCCACCGCCGCCGGCAAGGTGCTCGACGAGCGGTTCACGCCGAGCACCGGCCAGCACTGCGCGCACTGCGCGTTCCGCGCCTCGTGCAGCGCACGGCCGGAGGGCCGGCACGTGGTCGAGTGACGTACGGCACGACCCGGCCTGACCTGCGCTTCTTCGGTCCCGGACGGGTGCTCTGCTCCCGACTGTCAGTGCCCGCCGCTAGCCTCTTTCGACATGCCCGCCCGTATCACCGACCCCGAGCAGCTCAAGGAGCTCCTCGGCATCCCGTTCACCCCGGAGCAGACGGCCTGCATCACCGCGCCGCCTGCCCCGCAGGTGATCGTGGCCGGCGCCGGGTCGGGCAAGACCACCGTGATGGCGGCCCGCGTGGTCTGGCTGGTCGGCACCGGACAGGTCGCCCCCGAACAGGTCCTCGGCCTGACCTTCACCAACAAGGCCGCCGGTGAGCTGGCCGAACGCGTCCGCAAGGCGCTGATCAAGGCCGGCGTCACCGACCCCGACGCCCTCCCGTCGCCCGGCCACCACCCCTCGGCGACGGCGCAGAGCGCCGGCAGCCCCTGGCCGGACCCCGACAATCCGCCGGGCGAGCCCGTCATCTCGACGTACCACGCCTTCGCCGGCCGCCTGCTCGCCGACCACGGCCTGCGGCTCGGCCTGGAACCCACCTCACGTCTGCTGGCCGACGCCACCCGCTTTCAGCTGGCCGCGCGCGTCCTGCGCGAGGCCCCCGGCCCCTACCCCGCGCTGACCCGCTCCTTCGCCGACCTGGTCAGCGACCTGCTCACCCTGGACTCCGAACTCGCCGAACACCTCGTCGCCCCCGAGGACCTGCGTGCCTGGGACGCCGGCCTGCTGCGCACCCTGGAGGGCGCCAAGCTCACCAACGCCGACCTGCGCAAGGTCCCGGAGACCGGCGCTGCCCGCCGGGAACTCGCCGACCTCGTCCGGCGCTACCGGGCCGCCAAGCGCGAGCGTGACCTGCTCGACTTCGGCGACCAGATCGCCCTGTCGGCCCGCCTCGCCGGCATCCCCGAGGTGGGCCGTCTGCTGCGCGAGGAGTTCCGCGTGGTGCTGCTGGACGAGTACCAGGACACCTCCGTGGCCCAGCGCGTCCTGCTGGCGGGACTGTTCGGCGGCGGAACCGGCCACCCCGTCACCGCGGTCGGCGACCCCTGCCAGGCCATCTACGGCTGGCGCGGCGCCTCCGTGGCCAACCTGGACGACTTCCCCGAGCACTTCGCCCACGCCGGCGGCCGGCCCGCCACGCGGCAGGCGCTCAGCGAGAACCGCCGCAGCGGCGGGCGCCTGCTCGACCTCGCCAACGGCCTCGCCGAGCCGCTGCGCGCCATGCACGCGGGTGTGGAGGCCCTCCGCCCGGCCCCGGGCGCGGAGTACGACGGCACGGTGCGCTGCGCCCTGCTGCCCACCCACGCCGAGGAGATCGACTGGATCGCCGACTCCCTCGCCCACCTCGTGCGCACCGGCACGCCCCCCGGCGAGATCGCCGTCCTGTGCCGGACGGCGACCGACTTCGCCGAGATCCAGGGCGCCCTCGTCGCCCGGGACATCCCCGTCGAGGTGGTCGGCCTGTCCGGGCTGCTGCACCTGCCCGAGATCGCCGACCTCGTCGCCGTCTGCGAGGTCCTCCAGGACCCCGGCGCCAACGCCGCCTTGGTGCGCCTGCTGACGGGACCGCGCTGGCGCATCGGGCCCCGCGACCTCGCCCTGCTGGGCCGCCGCGCCCGCCTGCTCGTAGCCCACGCGCGCGTGGACGACACAGACGACCCCGACCGCCGGCTCGCCGCGGCCGTGGAGGGGGTGGACCCGTCCGAGGTGATATCGCTCGCGGACGCCCTGGACACGTTCCTCGAAACGCCGATGGAGGCGGACGTCCAGGAAGGAGACGACGACGGGCTGCCGTTCTCCCCGGACGCGCGCGTACGCTTCGCCCGGCTCGCCGCCGAGCTGCGCGACCTGCGCCGCTCGCTGTCCGACCCGCTGATGGACGTCCTGCACCGCGTCCTCGCCGTCACCGGTCTGGAGGTGGAGCTGTCGGCATCCCCGCACGCGCTCGCCGCCCGCCGCCGCGAGACCCTGTCCAACTTCCTGGACATCGCCGCCGCCTTCGCCGCGAGTGACGGCGAGGCCACCCTGCTGGCCTTCCTCGGCTTCCTGCGCACCGCGGCCCAGTACGAGAAGGGCCTCGACAACGCGCTGCCCGGCGGCGAGAACACCGTGAAGGTACTCACCGCGCACAAGTCCAAGGGCCTGGAGTGGGACGTCGTCGCCGTCCCCGGACTGGTGAACGGCACGTTCCCCAGCGCCCAGGGCCGCGAGAAGTGGACCGCCCAGGCCAAGGTGCTGCCACACGCCCTGCGCGGCGACAGCGACACCCTGCCCGACATCGAATCCTGGGACGCCCGGGGCATGAAGGCCTTCCACGAGGCCATGAAGGACCACCAGCACACCGAGGAACTCCGTCTCGGCTACGTCACCTTCACCCGCCCCCGCTCCCTGCTCCTCGGCTCCGGCCACTGGTGGGGGCCCAGCCAGAAGAAGCGGCGCGGCCCCTCGGCCTTCCTCCAGGCCCTGTACGACCACTGCGCCGCCGGGTACGGCGAGATCGAGGTATGGGCGGAGGAGCCTGCCGAGGACGAGGAGAATCCGGCCCTGCACACGGCCACCGCCGACCAGGTGTGGCCGCTCCCGCTCGACCCCGCCGCCCTGGCCCGCCGCCGCGCCGCCGCCGAGACCGTCCTCGCCCACCTGGAGGCCCTCGCCCGCCCCGACGGCCCCGGCCCGGCCCTGCACGACCCCGCCGGCGCCGAGAACCCCGACTGGCCGCCACCGCCGGACGACGAGCCGTACGACGACGAGCCCTACGCGGACGAGCCGTACGCGGAGGAGGCGGCGGAGGAGGCGTACGAAGGCGAGCCGTACGGCGAGGAGCCGTATGCCGAGGACCTCCCGTACGACGACGACCCCTTCGCCGCTGAGCCGCCGCACGACGCGTACGCCCCCGTTCCTGACGAGCCCGACCTCGCCGACCGCGCTGCCCGCGGCGACGAGCGGCTCACGGTGCCCCACCAGGCGTCCGCCCCGTCGCGCCGCCCCCGTCCGGCCGGGCCGCCGGTCCCGGCCCCGCTCACGCCCGAGGAGGCCCGCACCATCGCCTCCTGGGACCGCGATCTGGAGGCGCTCACCGGAGAACTGCTGCGCGCCCGGCGGACCGTCACCGACGTGCCCCTGCCCGCCACGCTCACCGCGTCCCAGCTGCTGCGTCTCGCCGAGGACCCGGACGGGCTCGCGCAGGAACTCGCGCGCCCCATGCCGCGCCCCCCGCAACCGGCCGCGCGCCGGGGCACCCGGTTCCACGCATGGGTCGAATCCCGCTTCGAGGAGCTGACGCTGCCCCTGCTGGAACCGGACGAGCTGCCCGGCAGCGACGCGGAGATCGCCGACGAGCGCGACCTGGAAGCCCTGAAGGCGGCCTTCGAACGCACGGAGTACGCCCGGCGCACCCCCTACCGCGTCGAGGCGCCCTTCCAGCTCAGCCTCGCCGGCCGCGTCGTGCGGGGCCGCATCGATGCCGTCTACAGAACCGGCGACGGCGACGGGACGACGTACGAGATCGTCGACTGGAAGACCAGCCGCACCCGCACCGCAGACCCGCTCCAGCTCGCCGTGTACCGGCTGGCCTGGGCCGAGCAGCAGGGCGTGCCGCCCGAGTCCGTCACGGCCGCCTTCGTGTACGTGCGCAGCGGCGAGGTCGTACGCCCCGAGGGCCTGCCGGACCGGGCCGCGCTGGAGCGGCTGCTCACGGGGGAGACGGAGCGGTCACCGGAGGCGACCTGAGTGTGACGAACCGCCCTCCGAGGTTGCCGGTGCGGGCGGATAGGCTCGGGAGCATGAGCCAGACCCCGGACAGCGCCGTCCGCATGTACATCGAGCAGCACCGCGCCGCCTTCCTCGACGACCTCGCCGCATGGCTGCGCATCCCCTCCGTGTCGGCCCAGCCCGACCACGCGCCCGACGTACGGCGCAGCGCCGACTGGCTCGCCGCGAAACTGACCGAGACCGGCTTCCCGGTCGCCGAGGTCTGGCAGACCCCCGGTGCCCCGGCCGTCTTCGCCGAATGGCCCTCGGGGGACCCGGAGGCGCCCACGGTCCTGGTCTACGGCCACCACGACGTGCAGCCCGCCGCCCGCGAGGACGGCTGGGGCAGCGACCCCTTCGAGCCGGTCGTCCGCGAGAACCGCCTCTACGCGCGCGGGGCGGCCGACGACAAGGGCCAGGTGTTCTTCCACACCCTCGGCGTCCGCGCCCACCTCGCCGCCACCGGCCGCACCGCGCCCGCGGTCAATCTGAAGCTGCTGATCGAGGGCGAGGAGGAGTCCGGCTCCCCGCACTTCCGCGCCCTGGTGGAGGAGCGGGCCGGGCGGCTCGCCGCCGACGCCGTGATCGTCTCCGACACCGGCATGTGGTCCGAGGACACCCCGACGGTGTGCACCGGCATGCGCGGCCTCGCCGAGTGCGAGATCCGGCTGTACGGCCCCGATCAGGACATCCACTCCGGCTCCTTCGGCGGTGCCGTGCCCAACCCGGCCACCGCCGCCGCCCGCCTGGTCGCCGCCCTGCACGACGAGCACGCGCGCGTGGCGGTCCCCGGCTTCTACGACGGCGTCGTCGAGCTGACCGACCGCGAGCGCGAGCTGTTCGCCGAGCTGCCCTTCGACGAGGAACGCTGGCTGCGCACCGCCAAGTCGTACGCCGCCCACGGCGAGGCCGGATACACCACCCTGGAGCGCATCTGGGCCCGCCCGACCGCCGAGGTCAACGGCATCGGCGGCGGCTACCAGGGCCCCGGCAGCAAGACGATCATCCCGTCCGCGGCCATGGTGAAGCTGTCCTTCCGGCTGGTCGCCGGCCAGGACCCCGAGCACATCGAGAAGGCCGTCCGCGCCTGGGCCGGCGAGCAGGTGCCCGCCGGGATCCGGTACGAGATCGACTTCAGCTCGGCCACGCGCCCGTGCCTGACCCCGCTGGACCATCCCGCGCTTCAGTCCGTCGTCCGCGCCATGGGCCGGGCCTTCGAAGGGCCGGTCCGCTTCACCCGTGAGGGCGGCTCGGGACCCGCCGCCGATCTCCAGGAGGTCCTCGGCGCCCCGGTGCTGTTCCTCGGCATCTCCGTCCCTTCCGACGGCTGGCACGCCCCCGACGAGAAGGTCGAGCTGGACCTCCTCCTCAAGGGCGTCGAGACCAGCGCCTACCTGTGGGGTGACCTGGCCGAGAACTGGCGTGCCGCACCCTGACCGGCCGGCGTACGGCACGGCACCGCGCGCGGGGCACACTGGAAGGACCGCCCCGTCGCCCCGTCCGCGCCCGGCCCTGCGCCCTCCCGCCCTACGTCCCGCCGAACCGCCCGCCGACAGAACCGCTGCCCTGGGGGAGTTGGAAGCACCCGTGACCACCTGGACCGACCACACAGCCGACCGACCCATCTCGCTGACCGCCCCGAGCGGCATCGACCGCGCCGCCCACCACCGGCTGGACGAGGCCTGGCTCGCGGCGGCGTGGAGCCACCCCACGACCCGCTGCTTCGTGGTCTCCGGCGGCCAGGTGCTCATCGACGAGACCCCTGACGGCCGGACCGAGCTGGTCATGACCCCGTCGTTCGAGGCCCCGCTGACCGAGGCCCACCGCTACTTCCTCGGCACCGACGGGGACGGCGTCAGCTACTTCGCCCTCCAGAAGGACTCGCTGCCCGGCCGTATCGACCAGTCCGCGCGCCCCGCGGGGCTGCGGGAGGCCGGCCTGCTGCTGTCCCCGCGCGACGCCGGGCTCATGGTGCACGCGGTCGGTCTGGAGAACTGGCAGCGCACCCACCGCTTCTGCTCCCGCTGCGGCGAGCGCACGGTCATCGCCGCGGCCGGCCACATCCGCCGCTGCCCGGCCTGCGGCGCCGAGCACTACCCGCGCACCGACCCCGCCGTGATCATGGCCGTGACCGACGACGACGACCGCATCCTGCTCGGCCGCCAGGTCCACTGGCCCGAGGGCCGCTTCTCCACGCTCGCCGGCTTCGTCGAGCCCGGCGAGTCCATCGAGCAGGCGGTGCGCCGCGAGGTGTCCGAGGAGGTCGGCGTCACCGTCGGCCCGGTCGAGTACGTCGCCAGCCAGCCCTGGCCCTTCCCGTCCAGCCTGATGCTCGGCTTCATGGCCCGCGCCACCTCCACCGAGATCAACGTCGACGGGGACGAGATCCACGAGGCCCGCTGGTTCTCCCGGGAGGAGCTGCACACCGCCTTCGAGGCCGGCGAGGTGCTGGCGCCCTACGGCATCTCCATCGCGGCCCGCCTGATCGAGATGTGGTACGGCAAGCCCCTGCCGACACGCAGCTTCGTCTGAGCGGCGGGAGGTGCGCCCGGCGCGGGACGGAAAACCGCCGGGGACGGGACACAACCGGCGACGGGACACAACCGAGGCCGGGAAACGACCGAGGACGGCAAACAAACAGGGCGGCCCCTGAGAGACAGGGGCCGCCCTGGCGGCCGCTCACCGCGGAAACCCGCGGAGGGTCACGCGGCGAGCTTCTGCTTCACCTGGGCCAGCGACGGGTTCGTCAGCGTGGTGCCGTCCGCGAAGAGCACGGTCGGGACCGTCTGGTTTCCGCCGTTCGCCTTCTCCACGAAAGCGGCGGACTCGGGGTCCTGCTCGATGTTGATCTCGCTGTACGCGATGCCCTCCCGGTCCAGCTGGCTCTTCAGCCGTCGGCAGTAGCCGCACCAGGTCGTGCTGTACATCGTCACAGTGCCCTGCATGTCTCTCGCGCTCCTCAGGCAGCTAGGGAAAAGTTCGTCCAGGGAGAGAACGTAGGCGACCGGCCCCCCATTCCCGACCGGGGTATCCGCCTTCGGCTGTGACGCCTGCCGCATTCACACGACGGCGAGCCCCTGATTAATACGACTGCGAGCCTTTGCCTGTGGACAACCGGCGCAGCCGTCCCGGGCGACCTGGCAGCATGGCCGTGTGACAGCAGCAACGCGCTCCACCCTCTTCCCGCAGGTACCGGACTCGGCCGACGCGGTGCTCGAAGGGCTCGACCCCGAGCAGCGCGAGGTGGCCACCGCCCTGCACGGCCCGGTGTGCGTGCTGGCCGGAGCGGGCACGGGCAAGACCCGGGCGATCACCCACCGCATCGCCTACGGGGTGCGCGCCGGCATCCTGCACCCGTCCAGTGTGCTCGCCGTCACGTTCACCAACCGCGCCGCCGGAGAGATGCGCGGCCGGCTGCGCCAACTCGGCGCCCAGGGCGTCCAGGCCCGCACCTTCCACTCCGCCGCTCTGCGACAGCTCCAGTACTTCTGGCCGAAAGCAATCGGTGGCTCCATGCCCCGGCTCGTCGACCGCAAGATCCAGCTCGTCGCCGACGCGGCCGCCGCCCTGGGCACCCGCCTCGACCGGAACGAGCTGCGGGACGTCACCGGCGAGATCGAATGGTGCAAGGTCACCCAGACGGTCCCCGCGGACTATCCGTACGCGGCTGCGAAGGCAGGTCGCGACGCCCCCCGCGACCCGGCCGAGATCGCCCACCTCTACGCGGCCTACGAGGACCTCAAGCGCGACCGGGCGGTCATCGACTTCGAGGACGTCCTGCTGCTGACCGTCGCCATCCTCCAGGACCGGCGCGACATCGCCGAGCAGGTCCGCGCGCAGTACCAGCACTTCGTCGTGGACGAGTACCAGGACGTCAGCCCCCTCCAGCAGCGGCTACTGGACCTGTGGCTCGGCGACCGGGACAGCCTGTGCGTCGTCGGGGACGCCAGCCAGACCATCTACTCGTTCACGGGAGCAACGCCCGATCACCTCCTCGACTTCCGCACCCGGCACCCGGGCGCCACCGTCGTGAAGCTGGTCCGCGACTACCGCTCCACTCCTCAGGTCGTCCACCTCGCCAACGGACTGCTCGCCCAGGCCCGCGGCCGCGCCGCCGGCCACCGGCTGGAACTCGTCTCCCAGCGCCCCCCGGGACCCGAGCCCGTCTACACCGAGTACACCGACGAGCCCGCCGAGGCCGAGGGTGCCGCCCGCCGCATCCGCGAGCTGATCGACGCGGGCGTCCCGGCCGCCGAGATCGCCGTCCTGTTCCGCACGAACTCCCAGTCCGAGACCTACGAGCAGGCCCTCGCCGACGCCGGAGTCCCCTACCAGCTGCGCGGCGCCGAGCGCTTCTTCGACCGGCCCGAGGTCCGCAAGGCCGGCATCGCCATGCGCGGCGCGGCCCGCTTCGGCGGCAACGACTCCCTGCTGGACGAGGCCGTCGACCTGCCCTCGCAGGTACGGGCGGTGCTGTCCGGCGAGGGCTGGACCACCGAGCCCCCGGCCGGCTCCGGCGCCGTCAGAGAGCGCTGGGAATCCCTGGCCGCCCTGGTGAACCTCGCCCATGACCTCGCCGCCGCCCGGCCCGGAGCCACCCTCGGTGACTTCGTCGCGGAACTGGACGAGCGGGCGAACGCCCAGCACGCCCCGACCGTCCAGGGCGTCACCCTCGCCTCCCTGCACGCGGCCAAGGGCCTGGAGTGGGACGTCGTCTTCCTGGTCGGCATCGCCGAGGGCATGCTGCCCATCACCTACGCCCGGACCGACGAGCAGATCGAGGAGGAACGCCGCCTTCTCTACGTCGGCGTCACCCGCGCCCGCGAACGCCTCCACGTCTCCTGGTCCTTGTCCCGCTCACCCGGCGGACGCCCGAGCCGCAGAGCGAGCCGCTTCCTGGACGGCCTGCGCCCCGGCACCACCCCCACCGTCGGCCGTTCCGGGGCCGGTACGGGCGGCGGCGTGGAGCGCGGGACCGCCGGGGGCACCGGCGCCGTCCCCCGGCGCACCCAGCGCGCCCCCGCCCGTTGCCGGGTCTGCGGTCGCACGCTCACCGACGCGGGCGAGATGAAGCTGATGCGCTGCGAGGACTGCCCCTCGGACATGGACGAAGGGCTCTACGAGCGGCTCCGGGAGTGGCGGGCGGTCCAGGCCGAGCGCAGCGGCCAGCCGGACTTCTGCGTCTTCACCGACCGGACGCTGATGGCCATCGCCGAGGCGTGCCCGGAGAACTCCGCCGAACTCGCCCGCATCCCCGGCGTCCTCAGCCGCAAGCTGCGCAGCTACGGAGCCGATGTTCTGGCCATTTGTGCAGGTCAGGAGCCTGAAGAAGGCGGCGGGAGCGACTGATGCGAACTCGTCGAAAAAATAGTTTGCGCATGCCCCGGCAATCCCCATAGGTTCTAGGCACGGAAGCAGCGGCCTTCTCCAAGGCCCCTGTTCCGTGTTGTACTTGCACATCCGACGGACTGGTTCACCCAGTCCCAGAGACGCCGAGAGGAGGCGAGTCCAGTGATCAGCATCAACATCAGCACCATCAGCACGGCCAAACTGACCGATCGCTCGACCGTCTCCACGTGCATGCTCGGCGCCTCGAACCAGGGCACCGGTCTGTCCGGCATTCGTGCCGTCCGTCCGGCGTCCTCCCTTGCCCTCGCGGGCCTCCCTGTCCGCGAGCGCAACGAGCGACCGACCAAGGCACTGGAAGCGGTAGCGGCACAGGCACATGCCTATGCCTTTGCGGCGGCCGGTGCCGGATTCCGGAAGCAGACGACGCAGCACCACCTGATGTGGGCCTTCCGTGGGCCAGAACCCTGGAGCGATCCAGCCTGACAGCCGATCAGGCCGGCGCCTTCAGGGCCGCGGAACCCCATCCGGGATCCGCGGCCCTTCTGTTTGTCCCGAACGGGACGACGGAGCGAAGGGGCCTCGGGACAAGAAAAGAACCCGGTACCAAGCCGCCACCCGGTCAACCGGCCGGACCGACCAGACGAGGAAAACCAACCGTGCAACTCGAAGCGCACGCCCCGTCCGTACCGCCTTCGCAAACGATCCCCCCGCCCGGCCTCACGGAGGACTCCACCTTGACCCCCCTCACCGCGCTCACCGCGCTCGACGACGCCATCGAGAACCTCGGCGTACCCGTCCCCTGCCGCTCCTACGACCCGGAGGTCTTCTTCGCCGAGTCGCCCGCGGACGTCGAGTACGCCAAGTCCCTCTGCCGCACCTGCCCGCTGATGGAGGCCTGCCTCGCCGGCGCCAAGGAGCGGCGTGAGCCCTGGGGCGTCTGGGGTGGCGAGCTGTTCGTCCAGGGTGTCGTCGTCGCCCGGAAGCGGCCCCGTGGTCGCCCGCGGAAGAACCCGGTCACGGCATGAACACCGCAGGAACGATCGACCGCCCCCTCACGCACGACCCCCAGAAGCAGGCCCCGATGAAGCCGTCCACCAGCGAGCCCGCAGGCTCCGCGACCTCAGACTTCAGCACCACCGGCGCGACCGAAGCGCGCCAGAACAGGAACCGAGAGATGCAACTCATGCAAGAAGCCCTGGCTCGCGCGCATATGCACGAGCGGCTCCATGACGCCGAGCGCGAACGCCGGGCCGTACGCCTGGCCGCCGCCCGGCGGATGCAGCGCCGGGCCGAGCGCGCCTCGATGCGCGCCCGCCGCGCTCTCGCCATGGCCGTCATGCAGTAAAGGAACACACCCGAGCAGCGGTGGCCTCCCGGCACAGGGAGGCGAAGCTTCTCCGCGGGGGCCGGTCCGGCCGAACGGACCGGCCCCCGCGGTGCGTTGCGCACGGCGAAGTGCCGGGTACGGAGTTATCGTCGCCGGGTGACGAGTCTTCCCGGAGGAAGTGATCAGGGCGGCTCCACCGCGGCGCCCCGTCCCGTCGTGTGCGCCCGCTGCGGCACCCCCGCGGACGGCCCCCAGCCGGTCACCTGGACCTGCTCCGTGGAGAACGGCGTCCGCCAGTACTTCTGCGACGCCTGCTCCCGCGAGAACCTCCGCGCGATCGAGGGACGGCTGGACTCGGCCTGGTGGTGAGAGCCGGCCCGGCGGTGAGAAGAGCGGGGAAGGCCGGCCGGTTCGGAGAGCGGGTGACGCGGGGCGCCGGCGCGCGGTCAGGCAGCCTTCTGGCCCGGCGCCGGTGCGGACCCGGTCAGGCGCCCGCCGCCGGTTCCTCCTCGCCGGCGTCCCCCTCGGCCGGGTCGGTCACGAAGCCCGGCAGCCACTCCTCCAGCTCCTCCCGCAGCCGGACCGTGGCGCCCAGCTGGCAGAGCACCCCGATGGTGCTCAGGGTCACCCGGTGTATCAGCAGGTAGGCCGGCGGCAGGTTGAGACGTTTGCCGAGCTGGTAGGCGGGGGAGCGGGGGTCGCCGACGCGGGCGGCCTGGCTGCGCATCCAGGACCGGGTGAAGGTGAACGCCTCGACCCGGGCCGGCTCGATGATCGGCAGCAGGTAGTCGAGGACCGCGTCCGGGTCCAGCTCGATGGTCTCCTTCACGAACCCCTCCGCGCAGAGCAGCTCGTAAACCGTCTCGGCGTCGCCGTCCAGCGTCATCCGCAGGGAGACGCCGATCGGGGCCGGCAGGCCGCCGGGGAGCCGGTCGACCGTGCCGAAGTCCAGGACGCCGAGGCGCCAGTCGTCCTCACCGGCGGGGCCGCCGGGCAGCAGCCGGAAGTTGCCCGGGTGCGGATCGGCGTGCAGCAGGCCGGTGCGGGCCGGGCCCGAGAAGAGGAAGCGGGCAAGGAGCTGACCGGCCCGGTCGCGCTGCTCCTGGGTGCCGTCCGCGATGATCTCGGACAGCGGGATGCCATCGATCCACTCGGTGACCAGGACCTGCTCGCACTGGTGCACCACCGCCGGGACGACCACGTCCGGGTCGTCCGCGAACTCCTCCGCGTGCGCCGTCTGGGCCTGCGCCTCCAGGCCGTAGTCCAGCTCCTCGGAGACCCGGTCCCGCAGCTCCGCGATCAGCGGCTTGATGTCCATGCCCGGGATGAGGGGCCCCAGCAGCCGGGCGAACCGGCTCAGTTGGCCGAGGTCGGAGAGCAGGGCCTCGCCGGCCCCCGGGTACTGCACCTTGACCGCCACCTCGCGGCCGTCGTGCCACACCGCCCGGTGCACCTGGCCGATCGAGGCGGCCGCGGCCGGCTTGTCCTCGAACTCCTCGAAAAGATCGCGCCAGTCCGGCCCCAGCCGCTCCTCCAGCACCGCGTGCACCGTGCGGGTCGGCATTGGCGGCGCCGCGTCCTGGAGCTTGGTCAGGGCGGCGCGGTAGGGGCCGGCGATCTCCTCCGGCAGCGCGGACTCGAAGACGGACATGGCCTGCCCGAACTTCATCGCGCCGCCCTTCAGCTCGCCGAGCACCTTGAACAGCTGCTCCGCCGTGCGCTGTTGCAGCTCGCGGCCGACGATCTCCGCGGACTCGCCCACGATCCGTTTGCCCAGCCCCCAGGTCGCCCGGCCGGCGAAGCCGAGCGGGAGCGCGGCGAGCTTGGCGGTACGGGTGACCGCCTTCCGGGGAAGATCAGACATGCGCCCTCCAGGTCCCAGTCGGCCGCGCCGCGCCCGCTTCGTTTCGTCGCTCCGTCGACGGCCGTTGCACCGCCATTGTCTCGCGTGGTTCCCCACCGGTTGAGGAGTGCTCCCGGTTACGTCTCCTCGCCGCCCCGCAGCCGCATTCCGGATGCGGCCGGACCGGCCGGGCGCGCCAGTTCAGGCCGGGCAGGGACACCTCCCAGCGGGTACCCGCGCCGGACGGCGACTCCCCGTCGAGGAAGGCCAGGGCGTGCGCGGCGGCGAGACCGGCGACCGCCGTGGCCAGGGTGAGATCGCAGGCGCCGATCCGGCGGGCCCTGCCGGAACGCCACTGGGTGACCAGCCGGGGCCAGGCCGGGTCCCGGTCCGTGCGGTCCCGGTGCAGACAGCCGGCGCAGCCCGTCTCGCCGGGCAGGACCAGCGGACCGACGACGCCCGTGCCCTCCACGACACCGGCATACAGGTGGGGCGTGCCGGAGGCCATGAGCGGTTCGGCGGTGAACGGATCCGGGGCGTGCACGGCGACGTCGTCGCGGGGCGCGAAGATCACCAGTGAGAGGCCGGGATCCTCGGTGCCGGACCCCGGGGAGTGGGCGTGACGCGGCGGGCGGTCCGGCGCCGCGCGGCGGACGGCGGCCCGTGCCGCCGCGTCCCGACGGTCGCCGAGCGACTCGGTGGGCAGTCCGCCCGGCGCCACGTCCCAGGGCTCCACGCGGCCCACGTCGCGTACGTCGACCTCGCCGACGCCGGCGCCCGACAGCACCGACGCCAGCAGGGCGCCGACCCGGCCCGCACCCCGTACCCGCACCCGCAGCGCGCGCCGGGCGGCCAGCCGGGCCGGCGCCCCGCCCGGCTCGGGCGTGATCAGGGACAGCGAGGCGAGGTCGGGGCGCAGCCGCTCGAGGACCTCCGTCTTGTCCCGCAGCGCGTCCGCGGCCGGCCCGCCGCCGCGCGCGTCGTCGACGAGGCCCGCGCGGGCCAGCCGCTCCACCAGCGCGTCGACACGGTCGTCCGGCACGTCCATGCGACGGCCCTCCTCGCGCAGCAGCGGCAGCCCGCGGGTGCCGTCGAGCAGCTCAAGGAAGCTGCCCGTCGCCGTGTCCATCGGGCCCAGTGTCAACGCGTGCGCCGGGGTCATCCCGAACTGCACGGTGTTGCGATCGCGCCAGCCGCGCCGCAGCGCGGGCTTCACCACCGGATGCATGCCTCGCCCCCCCCGTGTCCGTTGTGACAGCCCCGGAACGTCCGGGGTGTCCGTCCTGCCGGCGGAACCGGTAGCGCTCCGCCGACGCCTGCCAGCATGCCCGGCCCGGGCGCCGGGTGCCGGAAGTTGTCCACAGGCGGGAGGGATCAGTCGTACAAACGCGAGCCGCGTCACGGCACACCGGTACCGCGCCACAGCACACCAGGACCGCGCCACAGCATGCCAGCGCCGCAGCACATCACACCAGGGCGGCCGCGTCGCATCACATCAGGAGTACGTCACACGCCAACTGACCGACAAACCTGTGCAAGTCGGACCAATGGATCGGTCCTACGAATCAAACACATGGTGGGGGATCAGCAGCGAACCGTCCCGGAGCCGGGACTTTGCCCATGCCCACCGGGTAACGTCGGGGCGTGCCCGCCGACCCACTGCACCGTGCCGGAAAACCACAGCACAGCACGACGAGCCAGCCGCCCGGCGGCTCGGGGGCGAGCGCGATCGAGGTCCGCAGGAGTGCCCGGCGCCGCCGGACGGTCTCCGCGTACCGCGAGGGCGATCGCACCGTCGTACTGATCCCCGCCCGGATGTCGAAGGCGGAGGAGCAGCGCTGGGTGACCGTCATGCTCGACAAACTCGCTGCCCAGGAGAGCAAGCGGGTGCTGGGCGACGCCGAGCTGACCGAGCGCGCCGAACGGCTGTCGGCCCAGTACTTCGACGGCCGGGCGCGGCCCGCCTCCGTGCGCTGGGTCACCAACCAGAACACCCGCTGGGGTTCGTGCACCCCGGCCGAGGGCAGCATCCGGCTCTCGCACCGGCTCCAGGGGATGCCGGAGTACGTCATCGACTACGTGCTCTGCCACGAGCTGGCGCATCTGCTGGTCCCCGGTCACGGCCCCGACTTCTGGCGGCTGCTGGACGCCTATCCGCGCACCGAGCGGGCGCGCGGCTATCTCGAAGGGGTGGTCGCCGCCGAACGGCTGCCGCACGTGCCCGGCGCGCGGGGTGAGCGGGACGCCTGAGCCTCCTGTGTGAGCAGCCGGGTGCGGTTGTGTACCGGGTGTGTACCGACCACGCCCACCTGGGGCCGTTGTCGGTCTTTGCCGTTAGCCTGGCGCGACGCACTCACATTCGGGATGGGGGACGGTCGTAACGCATGGCCAGGGAATTCCAACGCGGCCACAAGGCCAGGATCAGTGACCTCACGGCGGGCACGGATCTGTACGTAGGCGTGCAGATCTCCGCTCCCGGACTGACCTTCGACATCAGCTGCTTCGGTCTGGACGCCGACGAGCGTCTTACGGACGACCGGTACTTCGTCTTCTTCAACCAGCCGAAGTCCCCCGAGGAGTCCATCCAGCTGCTCGGTGCCCAGGCGGGTGACACGGAGTCGTTCCGGGTCACGCTCGACCGGATCCCCTCGCACATCCGCAAGCTGTCCTTCACGGCGACCCTCGACGGCGCCGGGCAGATGTCACAGATCGCCCCGGGATACCTGCGCATCGTGGCGGGCGGCGAGGAGGTCGCCCGGTACTCCTTCAGCGGCGCGGAGTTCTCCACCGAGCGGGCCGTGATGCTCGGTGACTTCTACTTCAAGGACGGGTGGCGGTTCGCCGCCGTCGGACAGGGCTTCGACGGCGGCCTGGATGCGCTGCTGAAGAACTTCGGCGGCGAGGTGATGGAGGAGGAGGCGCCCGCCGCTCCGCAGCAGCAGCCGCAGCCCGGCGCGGCCCCCGGCTTCGCCCCGCCCGCCCAGTCCACACCGCCACCCGCGTTCGGAGCCCCGGCCGCCCCCGCCCCCGCGCCCGCCCCTGCGCCCGCGCCGCAGCCCGCCGCACAGGGCTTCGCCCCGCCGTCCGGGAGCACGCCCCCGCAGGGCTTCGCCCCGCCGCCCGGCCAGGCCCCGCCCGGCCACACCCCGCCCCCGGCCCCCGCGCCGAACGTGCACGCCGCGCAGACGGTCGTCGCCCCGCTGACCCCGCCCCCCGGCGGCACCGTCCCGCCGCCGTCCGCGCCCGCGGCCCCCGCGCCCTACGGCCAGCCGCCCCAGCAGCCGTCGTACGGCGGCCAGCCCGGCGCGCCGCTGCCCCCGGGCTACGGTCAGCAGCCGCCCTCCTACGGCGGTCAGCCGACTCCGCCCATGCCGCCGGGCTACGGCCAGGTCCCCGGCCAGCAGCCCGCCCCCTACGGAGTGCCGCAGGGCGCGCCCCAGGGCGGTGCCGGAGTGACGGCCGCGCTCCAGGCGTTCAAGGAGACGCCGACCGGCCAGCGCTGGACGCAGCAGAACAAGAAGCTGGTCCGCGTCGACCTCGGCATCGGCGGCCAGCCGGTGCTGGCCCGGCAGGGCAGCATGGTGCTCTACCAGGGCAAGGTCGACTTCAGCTACAAGGGCGCCGGCTTCATGGGCCGGGTCGTCGGCAACGCGACCGGCCAGGAGATGCAGCTGATGCGCTGCACCGGCCAGGGCCAGGTCTTCCTCGCCGAGAACTCGACCCACCTGCACCCGGTCGAGCTCCAGGGCGACGCGATCTGCGTCTCCGCGGAGAACGTCCTCGCCTTCGACGAGAGCCTCCAGTACGAGGTCCGCCGCATCGAGGGGCACGGCATCCCGGGCGGCGCGCTGTTCACCATGCAGTTCCAGGGCACCGGCACGATCGTCGTCAAGACGCACGGCACGCCCGTGGTGCTGCCGGTCACGCCGACCACCTTCGCCGACTGCAACGCCGTCGTCGCCTGGTCGGCCGCCTCCCAGGTGATCGTGTCCAGCCAGGTCCGCATGCGCCGCAACGCCTACCCGGGCGACACCGGCGAGAGCGTCAACCTCCAGTTCCGGGGTGCGCCCGGCAACTTCATCGTCGTCCAGCCGTACGAGGTCTGAGGGAGCCCGTCATGAACCAGCCGCTCGCGGGCCATGCCCCCGCACCCGTCACCGCCCGCATGGAGAACCACGGCAACCACATGCTGAAGGTCGCCATGCAGACCGGGAACGACCTCCTCGCGCGCGTGGGGTCGATGGTCGCCTACGAAGGCTTCATCCAGTACGAGCCCAACCCGCCGGCGGTCCGCCAGATCGCCCGCGACTGGATCACCGGCGAGGGCGCCCCGCTGATGAAGTGCTCCGGCGACGGCCTGCTCTACCTCGCCGACTACGGCGCGAACGTCGTCGTCATCAACCTCAACGGCGACGGCATCTCCGTCAACGCCACCAATCTCCTCGCCTTCGACGCCCACCTCAGCTGGGGTGTGGAGCGGGTGAAGGGGCTCGCCAAGTTCGCCGGCCAGGGCCTGTGGAACACGAAGATCTCCGGGCAGGGCTGGGTGGCCCTGACCTCCCGGGGCAAGCCGATCGTCGTCGACTGCGGCGGCGGGGAGGACGAGACGTACGTCGACCCGGACGCGCTCGTCGCCTGGTCGCCGAACCTGAAGGTCAAGGGCAAGCGCAGCTTCAAGGCGCAGTCGCTGATCGGCCGGGGCAGCGGCGAGGCCTACCAGATGGCCTTCTCCGGCCAGGGCATCGTCGTCGTCCAGCCCAGCGAGGACAGCACCGACCGCCTCCGGATCCGGGGCTGAGGGGGAGCCAGAAAGCCATGCAGAGCCCGCTTTTCGCACACAACGACCTGCAGACGCAGGAGCGCTGGAGCCTCCAGAACAAGCAGATGCTCCGGGTCACCCTGGAGGGCCACGACGACATCCTCGCCCGCAAGGGCACCATGGTCGCCTACCAGGGCCTGGTCGAGTTCGACGCCGAGTACCGCAGCAACAACCAGGCACGCGCGCGTGCGCACACCGGCGAGGGCCTGGACCTGATGCGCTGTCACGGACAGGGCACGGTCTACCTCGCCAACCTCAAGCAGCACGTCCATCTCGTGGACGTGGAGCAGGACGGACTGACCGTCGACAGCAGCTATGTCCTCGCGATGGATTCCTCGCTGCACCACGAGGTCATCGCCGTCGACAGCCTCTACGGCATCTCCGGCTCCGGGAAGTACCAGCTCAACATCACCGGGCGCGGCAAGGTGGCCCTGATGACCTCGGGCGCGCCGCTGCTGATGCAGGTCACGCCCGACAAGTACGTCAACTGCGACGCGGACGCGATCGTGGCCTGGTCCACCGGGCTGCGCGTGCAGATGCAGGCCCAGACGCACTCCTCCGGCGTGTGGAGGCGGCGCGGCAACACCGGTGAGGGCTGGGAGCTGAGCTTCCTGGGCTCCGGGTTCGCGCTCGTGCAGCCCAGCGAGCTGCTGCCGCCGCAGAACGCGGTGATCGGACAGGGTCTCTCCGCCCAGTTCGGCATGGGACAGCAGGGCGCGCGCGGCCAGAACCAGGGCAACGTCTGGAGCTGAGCCACGACAGGCCGGCAGACGAGGGGTGACCGTGCATGCGGCCACCCCTCATGCCGTCAGAGCCGGGACCGCGTGGCCTCCAGCAGGCGTACGACGGACTCGTCCGCCACGCCGTCCACCTCGTCGTAGGCGTACCAGCGCAGGTCCAGCGACTCGTCGCTGATCGCCTGCACCGCGCCGGGCGGGGCCAGTACCGCGTACTGGACGTCGAGGTGCCAGTGGCACGGCGCCGGGATCGGATGCCGGTCCAGCCGCACCGGGCCCCCGGGCAGCAGCGTCAGCCCCGGAATGCCGGACTCCTCGGTTGCCTCGCGCAGCGCCGCCGCCTCCAGCGTGGCGTCGCCCGGCTCGCAGTGGCCGCCCATCTGGAGCCACATCCGCAGCTTCCTGTGCAGCGTGAGCAGCACCCGGCCGCGCTCGGGGTCGATCACCAGGGCGCTGGCCGTGAGGTGACCCGCGTGGCAGGCCTTCCACATGCCGTCCGGATGGGCCGCCAGGTGATCCAGGTAGGCCTGGCGCAGCTCGTCCTGGCCCTCGTATCCCTTCAGGACGAGGACCGCGTCGTCGTACAGGCTCACTCGGTGTCGTCGCCCTTGCCGTCGTCGTCTTCGTCGTCCTTCTTGCGCAGGTCGGGCTTGGTCGAGCCGCCCGCCGCCTCCCCGAGCATCTTGTCCAGCTCGGAGAAGTCCATGTGCTCGCGGTGGACGAATCCGTCGGGGTCGTCCAGGTCGGTCGCGGTCGGCAGCATGTCCGGGTGCGCCCACAGGCCGTCGCGGCCGTCGACCCCGCGCGCGTCCGTGAGCGAGGCCCACAGGCGGGAGGCGTCGCGCAGCCGACGCGGGCGCAGCTCCAGGCCGATCAGCGTGGCGAACGTCTGCTCGGCCGGGCCACCGGTCGCGCGGCGGCGGCGCAGTGTCTCGCGCAGGGCGTCGGCGGACCCCAGACGCGGCTTGGCGGCGGCGTGGACCACCGCGTCCACCCAGCCCTCCACGAGCGCCAGAGCGGTCTCCAGCCGGGCCAGGGCCGCCTTCTGCTCGGGCGTGTCCTCGGGCTGGAACATGCCCTGCTGAAGCGCGTCCTGGAGCTGCTCGGGATTCTGCGGGTCGAACTGGCCGACCACGTCCTCCAGCTTCGCCGTGTCGACCTTGATCCCGCGCGCGTAGCCGTCGACCGCGCCGAACAGGTGCGAGCGCAGCCACGGCACGTGCGCGAACAGGCGCTGGTGGGCGGCCTCGCGCAGCGCCAGGTAGAGCCGCACCTCCTCCTGCGGCACGCCCAGGTCCTTGCCGAACGCCTCCACGTTGGCCGGCAGCAGCGCGGCCTTGCCGGCCGGGCCGAGCGGCAGGCCGATGTCGGTCGAGCCGACGACCTCGCCCGCGAGCACGCCCACGGCCTGCCCGATCTGCGTGCCGAACATGGCGCCGCCCATCGAGCGCATCATGCCGATCAGCGGGCCCGCCATGGCCTGCATCTCCTCCGGCAGGACGTCACCCATGGCCGCGCCGACCCGCTCGGCGACCGGGTCGACCAGCTCCTGCCAGGCCGGCAGGGTCGCCTCGACCCACTCCGCGCGGGACCAGGCCACCGCCGTGCCGGAGCCCGACGGCAGGGACGTCGCGTCGTCCAGCCACAGGTCGGCCAGGCGCACGGCCTCCTCCACCGCCCGGCGCTCGGCCGGGCCGACGCTGGCGTCCTTCGTGCCGTCCGGGGTGCCCTGGGAGACCGTCTGGCGGGCGATCTGCTTGGCCATGTCCCAGTTCACCGGGCCGCCCTCGTACGAGAGCATCTGGCCCAGCTGCTGGAAGGCTGCGCCCAGGTCGGTGGGGTTCAGGGAACCGAACATGGCTGCGAGCGGGTTGTCGGCGCCGGGGCCGCCAAAGCCGCCGGCTCCGGGCAGGCCGCCGAAACCGAACGGATTGGCCGGTCCCTGCCCACCACCGCTCTGCTGGTCCTTCTTCTTGCCCTCGTCGCCGTCTTCCGGCTCCTCCGGCGGAAGGCCGAAACCGAATGGGGTGTCACTCACGGGATTCCTCGGCTGGTAAGGCCACCGGTTTCCTCCGGCGGCGCGGCTGCCCGACAACACCACCCAGCGTAGACACCCGGACCCGATCGGGCCTCGGTGCTTCGCCCACGGAAGGCCTGCGGCAGGATGGATGCACCTGGTACGTACGCGTCACTCGCGCTCGTACTGAAGACAACCGCTGGAGACGCCCGGTGAGTTCCCCAGATCCGCAGGTTCGCGCAGCGCGAAACCCCTCAACCCCTCCCGCCGTGCGCGGGCCCGTCGTCGCGGTGACCGGCGCCGCCACCGGGGTCGGCGCCCTGCTCACCGAGCGGCTCGCCGCGTCGGAGGAGATCAGACACGTCGTCGCCATCGATGAGCGGCGGGGCGAGTGCGCCGACGCGCAATGGCACATCCTCGACGTGCGCGACCCGGCGATCGCGGACAAGCTGCGGGGCGCCGACGTGGTCGTGCACCTCGCGCTCGACCTCGATCTGGAGACCGACGCGGCGGCGCGTACGGCTTACAACGTCCGGGGGACGCAGACCGTCCTGACCGCCGCCGCGGCGGCCGGCGTGCACCGGGTGGTGCTGTGCACCTCCGCGATGGTCTACGGCGCGCTGCCGGACAACGAGCTGCCGCTCTCGGAGGACGCCGAGCTGCGCGCCACCGCCGAGGCGACCGGCGTCGGGGACCTGCTGGAGATCGAGCGGCTGGCGCGGCGCGCGCCCCGGGCGCATCCCGGGCTGAACGTCACCGTGGTACGGCCCGCCGTCCTCGTGGGCGGCACGGACACCGCGCTGACCAGGTACTTCGAGTCGCCGCGGCTGCTGGTCGTCGCCGGGTCGCGGCCCGCGTGGCAGTTCTGCCACGTCGAGGACCTGTGCAGCGCTCTGGAGTACGCCGTGCTGGAGAAGGTCGACGGGGAGCTGGCCGTCGGCTGTGACGGATGGCTGGAGCAGGAGGAGGTCGAGGAGCTGAGCGGGATCCGGCGGATGGAGCTGCCGTCGGCGGTCGCGCTCGGCGCGGCGGCCCGGCTGCACCGGATCGGGCTCACCCCCTCTCCGGCCGGGGACCTGGCGTACACGATGTACCCCTGGGTGATCAGCGGGAGCCGGCTGCACGATGCCGGGTGGCGGCCGAAGTGGACCAACGAGGAGGTGCTCGCGGAGCTGCTGGAGGAGGTTGCCGGGCGGCACACGGTGGCCGGACGGCGGCTGGGCCGGAAGGACGCGACGGCGGCCGGTGCGGCCGGGGCGACGGTGGCTCTGCTGGGCGCGGCGGCCGTCGTACGGCGGGCCCGGAAGGCTCGGCGGCGCGTGTGAGGCAAGGGGCTCCGCCCGCCGCTGTAGAAGCATCCAAAGCGCCCCGCGCGCGTGCCTGGTGAAACTCGTATTCCGCGATGTGGGGCGCGTGCGGCACGATGGACGCATGGCACTCACGAACGACCACCCCGGTGAGCGGGCGGCTCAGGATCCCATCAAGCTGATCGGTGTCCGGGAGACCGCGCTCTCCGTGGACGAGGTGTTCCGGGCCGTCGGGGACGACGCGGCCGGCGGCATCGCGCTGTTCGTGGGGACCGTGCGGAACCACGACGGGGGCGCCGACGTGGACGCGCTCGGGTATTCGTGCCACCCCAGTGCCGAGGCCGAGATGCGGCGGATCGCCGAGAAGGTCGTCGCGGACCATCCGGTGCGGGCGCTGGCCGCCGTCCACCGGGTGGGCGACCTCCGGGTCGGAGATCTCGCCGTCGTCGTCGCCGTGGCCTGCCCGCACCGCGGGGAGGCCTTCGACGCCTGCCGCAAGCTGATCGACGACCTCAAGCACGAGGTCCCCATCTGGAAGCACCAGAAGTTCTCCGACGGCACCGAGGAGTGGGTCGGCGCCTGCTGATCGCTCGCCGGCGCCCGCCGATCCCCGTCCCCTCCCGACGCCCGTCGAGCCCCTCCCGGCGTTCCCCGGTCGGCCTCGCTCGTCCCCCGTTTGCCGTCACGGTCGGCGCACAGTTCCCTCCGGTTGCGTAACCGGGACCCTCGCGTGAGCGTTGTCCGTGCGGATGGTTAATCTGCTGATCAGTCAGTTGCGGACGCTCATGGCGTATGGAGGTCGGCATGGGGGTGCTTGTCTGGCTGCTGATTCCGCTTGTGGCTGCGATCGGCGGCGGGCTGTGGGGCAGTTGGGCGAATCGGACCCGCAAGGCGCGCAGTGACGGCCCTGAGCTGGACGGATACGCCCGGTTCCGCGAAGCCATGGAGAAGTCCCGCTCCGGTGCGCGCGGTGCGTGACGGGGGTGCCCTCACGGTGCGCTGACAGAGGCGTCCCGTACTGTCGTGGCATGCCACGCCGCACTGCGACGATGCTCGCCTCGACCCTGATGCTGATCGCGCTCCTGTGCGCGGGAGTACTCATCCCCGTGCCGTACTCGGAGATGTCTCCGGGCCCGACGGTGAACACGCTCGGGGAGCACGACGGCGAGCCGGTGCTCCAGATCTCCGGGCACAAGACGTATCCGACGGACGGCCATCTGAACATGACCACCGTCCGCGTCACCAGTGCGGACTTCCGGATGAACCTGGTGGAGGCGGTCTACGGCTGGCTGGCGCACGACAGCAAGATCGTCCCGCACGACACGCTCTACCCGGACGGCAAGACGGAGGAGCAGTCCACCCAGGAGAACGCCGAGGAGTTCAGCCAGTCCCAGGAGAGCGCCAAGGTCGCCGCCCTGGAGGAACTGGGCGTCCCGGTGAAGTCCTGGGTGATCGTCTCCACCGTCGTCAAGGACTCCCCGGCCGAGGGCAAGCTGCACGCCGGTGACGTGATCAAGTCCGTCGACGGTACGGCGGTGAAGCAGCCGGCCGACGTCGCCAAGCTGGTCACCAAGCACAAGCCGGGCCAGCAGGTCGTCTTCACCGTCGTCCCGGCCAAGGACCAGGCCGCCGCGGAGAAGGCGCACAGGACGGCGGCCAGGACGCAGGACGTCACCATCACGACCTCGACCTCCGCCGACGGCGGGGCCAAGCGCGCCATCGTCGGGATCTCCGCCGGGACCGACCACACCTTCCCGTTCACCATCGACATCAAGCTCGCCGACGTCGGCGGGCCCAGCGCCGGTCTGATGTTCGCGCTCGGCATCTACGACAAGCTCACCCCGGGCAATCTCACCGGCGGCACGTTCGTCGCCGGCACCGGCACCATCGACGACGACGGCACGGTCGGCCCGATCGGCGGCGTCGAGATGAAGACCGTCGGCGCGCGCAGCAAGGGCGCGCGGTACTTCCTGACGCCCGCCGACAACTGCGCGGCAGCCGCCAAGGACACCCCGGACGGGCTCACCCTGGTCAAGGTCAAGGCCATCGGCGACGCGCTCGACGCGCTGAAGGACATCCGCAGCGGGGACACCGCCGATCTGCCGAAGTGCACCACCAAGGGCTGAGCGGCCCCTGACAACGGCTGGGGGCGCTCCCTGAACACCAGGGGCGCCCCCATCGCCGTACCGCGGCGGAGCGGCTCAGTCGGCGAACGTCGCCGCCAGGGCGTCCGCCAGGCCCGGCACCAGGTCGGGGCCGGTCAGGACCTCCGTCGGGGAGTCCTTCTCGCGCAGCCGCAGCGCCGACTCGCGGCTGCCGTCGCGCAGCACGGCCACCGTCATCCGCACCTCCTGGCGCTCGGGGTGCTGCGCGACCCACGTGGACAGACCGGCCTCGTCCAGGCCGGACGGGACCTGCGCCTCGGCCGACGGCGGCAGCATCAGGCGCTCGACGGTGAGCGCGCAGCCGGTCACGGCGTCGGGCCAGGCGATGGTGGCGAGGAACTCGTCCAGCGGCTTTCCGGACGGGATCTCGTCCTGCTCGATCGGGGTGAGACCGACGGTCTCGGACTCGTCCTCGAGGCCCAGCTGAGCCGCGAGCGAAGGTTCCTGAGCCCGCAGCCGTGCGGTGTCTACAAGGGCGAAGAGGCGAGCGGGCTGGTCCCAGCCGAGGCCGGAGGCGTACTCGTCGATCTCGAGTACGGCCCGGGTGAGCGGGCTCGCTGCCATGGGAGTGTTGGACATGGTCACAATCCTGCCTCGTTACCGGCCGGAATCGGGAACCGAGTAAACCGTGAGTAAGTTGCATAGGTGTGGGCCCGCGATCACGGGGGGCCACGGCGGGCCCGCGAACCCGAGGGTCTGACGGATCGACAGCGAACTTCGAGGTGCGCACCTTGGCTTTCCAGATGCCGGACCGCGGCGGAGGCCCGACGGGGCCACGGATCAGAGCGGGCCGCCCGTCCCGGCGGGTCAGGGCCCTGCTCGTGACACTGGGGGTGCTGGCCGTCCTCGGCATGGCGTTCACCATGTTCGCGGGCTTCTGGACGGACTGGCTGTGGTACCGGTCGGTGCACTACTCCTCGGTGTTCACCACCACCCTGTCGACCAAGATCGGCCTGTTCTTCGTCTTCGGCCTGCTGATGGCGGTCGCGGTGGGCTTCAACATCTGGCTCGCGCACCGGTTGCGGCCCCCGCTCAGCGCCATGTCGATGGAGCAGCAGAGCCTCGACCGCTACCGGATGGGCATCGCGCCGTACAAGACGTGGCTGCTGCTCGCCGTCACCTCCCTGGTCGGGCTGATCGCGGGCGCCTCGGCGTCGGGCCAGTGGCGGACGTGGCTGATGTGGGTGAACGGCGTGCCCTTCCACCAGAAGGACCCGCAGTTCCACCTCGACGTCTCCTTCTACGCCTTCGATCTGCCCTGGTACCGCTTCCTGCTGGGCTTCGGCTTCGCCGCCGCCATCCTGTGCCTGATCGCCGCCGCGCTCACCCACTACCTGTACGGCGGGCTGCGCGTCACCAGTCCGGGCGCGCGCGCCACCGCCGCCGCGACCGGTCACCTGTCGGTGCTGCTCGGCATCTTCGTCGCCCTGAAGGCGGTCGCGTACTGGCTGGACCGGTACGGCCTCGCGGTGAAGTCCAGCGACTTCAAGGCGACGGACAACTGGACCGGCCTGCGCTACGTCGACGCCAACGCCTATCTGCCGGCCAAGACGATCCTGTTCTGCATCGCCGTCATCTGCGCGCTGCTGTTCTTCGGCACCCTGTGGCGGCGCACCTGGCAGCTGCCGGTCATCGGCTTCGGCCTGATGGTCCTGTCGGCGATCCTCATCGGCGGCCTGTACCCGGCCATCGTGCAGAAATTCCAGGTCCAGCCCAACGAGCAGGCCAAGGAAGCGCCGTACGTCCAGAAGAACCTGAAGGCGACGCGCGAGGCGTACGGCATCGACGACGCCAAGGTCACCGCGTACTCGGGCCAGTCCACGACCTCGGACAAGACCAGTCTGCGCAGTGACGCGAACGACGCGGCGAGCATCCGGATCATGGACCCGAACATCGTCTCGCCGACGTTCCAGCAGCTCCAGCAGATGAAGAACTACTACGGCTTCCCGACCAACCTGGACGTCGACCGGTACCCCACCAAGGACGGCAAGGAGCAGGACACGGTCCTCGGGCTGCGTGAGCTGAACCTGGACGGTGTCCCGAAGAACAACTGGATCAACGACCACTTCCGCTACACGCACGGCTACGGCGTGGTCGCCGCCAAGGGCACCGAGGCGAAGGACGGCGAGCCGGTCTTCACGGAGTACGACCTGCCGTCCCGGGGCGACCTCGGCACGTACCAGCAGCAGATCTACTACGGCGAGAAGACCACCACCTACTCGATCGTCGGCGGTCCCCAGAAGGAGATCGACTACTCCGACAACGACCGTGAGAAGACCACCAGTTACGAGGGCAAGAGCGGGGTCAACCTCGACAACCCGGTCAACCGGGCCGCGTACGCGGTGGCGTTCAACGAGCCGCAGATCCTCTACTCGGGCGCGATCGGCAAGGGCTCGCGGATCCTGTACAACCGCACGCCCAAGGAGCGCGTGGAGGCGGTCGCCCCCTGGCTGACCATCGACGGCGACGCCTACCCGGCGGTCGTGAACCACCGTATCGAGTGGATCGTCGACGCCTACACGACCACCAACGGCTACCCCTACGCGTCCCGTACCACCCTCGGTGACACGACGGCCGACTCGCTGACCGCGACGAACGACTCGCGCGCGGTGGTGGCCCAGCAGAACCAGGTCAACTACATCCGCAACTCGGTGAAGGCGACCGTCGACGCGTACACCGGCGAGGTCAAGCTCTACGAGTGGGACACCAAGGACCCGGTGCTGAAGACCTGGATGAAGGCGTTCCCGGACACGGTGCAGCCGAGGAGTGCGATCTCCGCGGAGCTGATGGAGCATCTGCGGTACCCGCAGGACCTGTTCAAGGTCCAGCGTGAGCTGCTCACCCGCTACCACGTGACGGACGCCGAGACCTTCCTCACCGGCAGCGAGGTGTGGCAGGTGCCGGACGACCCGACCAACAAGTCGGGCAACGCGGTGCCGCCGTACTACCTGAGCATGAAGATGCCGGACCAGACGAAGCAGGCGTTCTCGCTGTCGACGACGTTCACGCCCAACGGGCGGGACAACCTGAGCGCGTTCATGACCGTCGACGCGGAGGCGGGCACCGGTGACTACGGCAAGATCAGAATCCTGAAACTGCCGACCAGTACGACGGTCGACGGACCCAAACAGGTACAGAGCAAGTTCAACTCCGAACAGGACATCGCCGCCGCGATCAAACTCCTCAAGGGCGGTGACTCCGACATCGAGTACGGCAACCTGCTGACCGTGCCCCTGGACGGGGGACTGCTCTACGTGGAGCCCGTCTACGTACGCGGCGGTGGACTGAAGTACCCGCTGCTGCGCAAGGTGTTGGTCACCTACGAGGGCGAGACCGCCTTCGAGAACACGCTGGGCGAGGCGCTCGACAAGGTCTTCGGTACGAAGAGTCCGACCACCACGCCACCGGACACCGGCACCACCAACCCGCCCAGTACCGGCAACCCGACGGTCAAGCAGGCGCTGGAGGACGCCCAGAAGGCATTCGACGCCGGTCAGCAGGCGCTGAAGGACGGCCCGGACTGGGACGCCTACGCCAAGGCGCAGAAGGATCTCCAGGACGCGCTGAAGCGGGCCGAGGAAGCCCAGTCCAAGGCCGAGAAGACCGGCGAGAAGACCAACGGGAAGAACGGCAGTTGATCAAGCCCCTCCCGCGCCGTGGTACGGTTGACGTGCAACGGCGCGGGGTGGAGCAGCTCGGTAGCTCGCTGGGCTCATAACCCAGAGGTCGCAGGTTCAAATCCTGTCCCCGCTACTGAAGTCGAAGGCCCGGATCCGACAGGATCCGGGCCTTCGTGGTGTGCGAACTCATGTGCTGGAGGGAGGGACGGCCGCGCCGCCGTGGGGAGTTGGGCGGTGTGTGTTTGACTTGTCTCCCTGTGGGCATGTCGACAAAACGCTGAAGTGACCTCACGGGCTGCGGTATACCGGGTGTACCCAGGTTGCAGGTGGTGCGACGATGGACGTTATGGGGGACAAGGCAACTCTGTTCGAGACAGGGCGATTTGTGCAGCCTTCCGGTACAGAGCCGGCCCGCGACGAAATGGTGGACATGGGGGATGCCGCCGAGGAGACGCGCCTCGCGCTCGCCGCGCAGAGCGGTGACGCCGAGGCGGCGAGCGTCCTCGGAGCCATGCTGCTGCGCCGCGGCGACCTCGACGGAGCCGAACCCCATCTGCGGGCCGCCACCGCGGCCGGCGACCGGGCCGCCGCCAACAACCTGGGGGTCCTGCTGCACCAGCGCGGCTACGCCGAGGAGGCGGCCGGCTGGTGGCGGATCGCCGCCGTGGCCGGTTCCGCGGCCGCCGCGCACGCGCTCGGCCGCTACCACCGCGAGCGCGGGGACGAGCCGGCCGCCGAGTACTGGCTGCGCCAGTCCGCCGAGCAGGGCCATGTCCTCGGCGCCTACGCGCTCGCCGATCTGCTCGAACACCGCGGGGACGTCGGCGCCGAGCACTGGCTGCGGGCCGCCGCCGAGCGCGGGCACCGGGAGGCCGCCTACCGGCTGGCGCGCAGGCTCGACCGCAAGGACGGGCCCGGGGACGAGACCGCGCCCGACAACGCTGTCGCGGAGGCCGAGCAGTGGTACCGGCAGGCCGCCGCGCGCGGCCACCGGCGGGCCGCACTCCAGCTCGGGGCGATCCTGGAGAAGCGCGGGGAGTTGAAGGAGGCCGGGCGCTGGTATCTGACCTCCGCCAAGGACGGCGAGGCGCGGGCCGCCTGCGCGCTGGGCTTCCTGCTGCGCGACGCCGGCGACACCGAGAGCGCGGCCGTGTGGTGGCTCCGTGCCGCGCAGGACGGCGACGGCAACGCGGCCAACGCGCTGGGTGCGCTGCACGCCGAGCGCGGCGAGACCCAGACCGCCGAGCGCTGGTACCGGGCCGCGCTGGACGCCGGCGACGACAACGGCGCCTACAACCTCGGCCTGCTCTGCGCCGAACAGGGCCGCACCGCGCAGGCCGAGCAGTGGTACCGGCGGGCCGCCTACGCCGGGCACCGGGAGGCCGCGAACGCGCTGGCCATCCTGCTGCTCCAGGGCGGCGACACGACCGGGGCCGAGCCGTGGTTCTCCAAGGCCGCCGAGGCGGGGAGCGTGGACGCGGCGTTCAACCTCGGCATCCTCTACGCCGGACGCGGCGAGGACGAGACGGCACTGCGCTGGTACGAGCGGGCGGCCGCCGCCGGGCACGCCGAGGCCGCGCTCCAGGTCGGGATCGCCCGGCTGCGCGAGGGCGACGAGCGGGAGGCCGAACGCCACCTGCGCTGTGCGGCGGGCGGCGGCAGCGCGGAGGGCGCATACCGGCTGGCCACCCTGCTCGACGCGCGCCGGCCGCCGGAGCCCGCGCACGAGCTGGGGGAGATCGTGCAGGAGAAGACCGAGTGCGAGGAGTGGTACGAGCGTGCCGCCTCGCAGGGGCACCGGCGGGCGCAGGTGCGGGTCGGGATGCTCGCGGCGGCCCGCGGTGACGTGGTGGAGGCGGCGCGGTGGTACCGGGCGGCGGCCGAGGCCGGGTCCCGCAACGGCGCCTTCAATCTGGGGCTGCTGCTCGCCCGCGAGGGGAGCGAGCCGGAGGCGGCGGTGTGGTGGGCCCGGGCCGCCGACGCCGGCCATGGCCGGGCGGCGCTGCGGCTGGCCCTGGTCTACGCGCGTCGCGGCGAGCTGGCGGAGGGGCAGCGGTGGGCCGACCGGGCGGTGGTGCTGGGGCCGGCGGAGGTGGCGGAGCGAGCGGGGCGGCTGCGGGACGCCCTGCGGGAGGAACTGTCGGCGTGACCCGGACCACTCACCGCTAAGCGATTTGCATCCCGGCGCCGGAGTCACGTAGTGTCGTGTTCACCGACGCGGGGTGGAGCAGCTCGGTAGCTCGCTGGGCTCATAACCCAGAGGTCGCAGGTTCAAATCCTGTCCCCGCTACTGAAGGCCGAGGGCCGGAATCCAGAAGGATTCCGGCCCTCGGTTTTTTCGTTTTTCGCATACGTGCAGACGCGAAGAGCCTCGGCGTCCCGAGGTGAAGAGCCTGGCGCCACCCCTATGCGAAGAGCCCCGGCGGATGCCGGGGCTCTTCGGAAGCGGGTGGCTACGCGCTCGCGCAGTTCGGGCACACGCCCCGGTAGGTCACCTCGACGTCCGACACCGTGAAGCCGAAGCGCTCGGAGTCGGGGAGGTCGGCGAGGGGGTTGCCCGTCGGGTGGACGTCGCGGATCGCGCCGCACCGGGCGCAGACCAGGTGATGGTGCGGCCGGTGGGCGTTCGGGTCGTACCGCTTGGCGCGCTTGTCCGTGGTGACCTCGAGCACCTCGCCGAGGGAGACCAGCTCGCCCAGCGTGTTGTAGACGGTCGCCCGGGAGATCTCGGGCAGCTTCGCGACGGCCCGCGCATGGACCTCGTCGGCCGTCAGATGGACGTGCTCGCCGTTCAGGACCTCGGCCACCACGCGCCGCTGCGCGGTCATCCGCCATCCGCGTCCACGCAGCCGTTCCAGAAGGTCGCTCATGGCCACCAGCCTAACAGGAAGGCGGACCAGGTCGGGAATAGGTGTGACTTTAGACCTCTGTTTGACTTAGACAAAGTCTATTGTAGGATCAATCATGGCTTTGGCCACAGGACAGGTTTGGTCAGTGATGACGCAGGAGGCGCACGTGACGCAGGGACCGCTCACCACGGAGGCCGGTGCTCCGGTCGCCGACAACCAGAACAGCGAGACGGCGGGCGTCGGCGGTCCGGTCCTCGTCCAGGACCAGCTGCTGCTGGAGAAGCTGGCCCACTTCAACCGGGAGCGCATCCCGGAGCGCGTGGTGCATGCCCGCGGCGCCGGCGCCTACGGCACCTTCACGGTGACCGCCGACGTCACGCCGTACACGCGGGCCGCCTTCCTCTCCGAGGTCGGCAAGGAGACCGAGGTCTTCCTGCGGTTCTCGACCGTGGCCGGCAATCTCGGCGCGGCCGACGCCGTCCGGGACCCACGCGGTTTCGCGCTGAAGTTCTACACCGAGGAGGGCAACTACGACCTCGTCGGCAACAACACCCCGGTCTTCTTCATCCGGGACGCGATCAAGTTCCCGGACTTCATCCACACCCAGAAGCGCGACCCGTACACCGGCAGCACGGAAGCCGACAACGTGTGGGACTTCTGGTCGCTGTCGCCGGAGTCGACCCACCAGGTGACCTGGCTGTTCGGCGACCGCGGCATCCCGGCCTCGTACCGGCACATGGACGGCTTCGGCTCGCACACCTTCCAGTGGGCCAACGAGACCGGCGAGGTCTTCTGGGTCAAGTACCACTTCAAGACCGACCAGGGGATCAGGAACCTCACCGCCGAGGAGGCCGAGGTCCTCGCGGGCAAGGACCCCGACTCCCACCAGCGAGACCTGCGCGAGGCGATCGAGCGCGGCGAGTTCCCGAGCTGGACCGTGGGCGTTCAGATCATGCCGGCGGCGGACGCGGCGACGTACCGCTTCAACCCGTTCGACCTGACCAAGGTGTGGCCGCACGCCGACTACCCGGTCATCGAGATCGGCAGGCTGGAGCTGAACCGCAACCCGCGGAACGTCTTCGCCGAGGTCGAGCAGTCGATCTTCTCCCCGGCGCACTTCGTGCCCGGCATCGGCCCGTCCCCGGACAAGATGCTCCAGGGCCGGCTCTTCGCGTACGGCGACGCCCACCGCTACCGCGTCGGCATCAACGCCGACCACCTGCCGGTGAACCGCCCGCACGCGACCGAGGCGCGCACCAACGCGCGCGACGGCTTCCTCTACGACGGCCGGCACGGCGGCGCGAAGAACTACGAGCCGAACAGCTTCGGCGGGCCGCAGCAGACCGGCCGCCCGCTGTGGCAGCCGTTCGACGGCTTCACGGCCGGCACCGGCGACCACCCGACCCCGGTGCACGCCGAGGACGACGACTTCGTGCAGGCGGGCAACCTCTACCGGCTGATGTCTCAGGACGAGAAGGAGCGGCTGGTCGCCAACCTGGCGGGCGCCCTCGCGCCGGTCTCGCGCGAGGACATCGTCGAGCGGGCGATCGGTAACTTCGCGAGTGCCGACGCCGACTTCGGCAAGCGGCTGGAGGCGGCGGTGCGGGCGCTGCGCGGCTGAGCCGGCCGCGTCCGCGGCTGGGCGGGCCGGACCCCGCGGTGCTCTGGGGTCCGGCCCGCTTCGCGTGCTCAGGGCACCGGCGCGGGTTCCCGGGCCGGGACCCAGCAGCGGATGATGTCGCGGACCGAGACGATTCCGGCCACCTCGCCGCGGTCGAGGACGACCAGGTGGCGGAAGCCGCCGTGCGCCATGGCGCACGCCGCCCGCTCCAGGGTCCAGGTCGGGGCGGCGAAGACGACGTCTGTGGTGGTGTGGGCGTGGGTGGGTTCCGTGTCCGGGTTCTGGCCGAGGCCGATGCAGTTGAGGATGTCGCGTTCGGTGAGGATGCCGATGCCGCCGGCGTCCGGGTCGAGGACCACGGCGGCGCCGACGCGGCGGGCCGACATGAGGGCGGCCGCCTGGCGGAGGGTGTGAGCGGGGCCGAGGGTGAGTATCACCGTGCTCATGGCGTCACGGACGAGCATGAAAGGGCCACCTCCTAGGAACCCCTGAGTGCGTTCAGCCCGGCGCCGGAGGCGCCTGTTCGGCGCTGCACAAGTTCACAAGTGGGGGTGGCCTCAGAGTGCCAGGTAAAGCGGAGGTCAACAAGGGGGCGCGCGAGGTCAGTTGAGGGCGTGCCCGGGCGTCCGCCGCGGCTCAGCGGCGCTGGTCGAGATACCCCAGCAGCTCGTCGTGGAGCAGGCCGTTGGACGCCGCCGCGTTACCGCTGTGCGGGCCCGGACGGCCGTCGAGGCCGGTGAAGGTGCCGCCCGCCTCGGTGACGATGATCGCGTTGGCGGCCATGTCCCACAGCGACAGCTCCGGCTCGGCGCAGATGTCCACGGAGCCCTCCGCGACCATCATGTACGGCCAGAAGTCGCCGTACGCGCGCGTGCGCCACACCTGGCGGGTCAGGTCCAGGAAGCCGTCCAGCCGGCCCTGCTCCTCCCAGCCGGAGAGCGAGGAGTAGGCGAAGGAGGCGTCCGCGAGCTCGCCGACCCGGGAGACGTGGATACGGCTCGCGGAGGTGAGGTTGCGGCCGGTGAAGGCGCCGTGGCCCTTCGCGGCCCACCAGCGGCGGCCGAGGGCGGGAGCGGAGACGAGACCGACGACGGGCTCGTAGCCCCCCTCACCCGCCTCCATCAGGGCGATGAGCGTCGCCCACACCGGGACACCGCGGACGTAGTTCTTGGTGCCGTCGATCGGATCGACCACCCAGCGGCGCGGGCCGCTGCCCTCGACGCCGTACTCCTCGCCGAGGACGGCGTCCCTCGGACGGGCGCGCTGGAGCTGGCCGCGGATGAGCTCTTCCGCCGCCTTGTCCGCTTCGCTCACCGGGGTCATGTCCGGCTTCGTCTCCACCTTCAGGTCGAGGGCCTTGAAGCGGTCCATGGTGGCGGCGTCGGCCGCGTCCGCGAGAACGTGGGCGAGACGGAGGTCGTCGAGGTAGTCCGGCATGTGAGGAACGGTATCCGTCCGGCGGGCACGGGGGCCAGCGGGCACGGGGGCCGGCGGGCGCGGGGGCCGGCGGGCGCGGGGGCCGGCGGGGTCCGGGCGGGGTACGACTGCCGCGAACCCTTGACAGTGCATACAAGCGCGTCAAATCTGGGCGCAGTGTCGCCGTGCGCAGGGAGGCGAGGATGTCTGCTGCCCGGGAATCGCTGTTGGACGCCGCGTACACGGCGCTCGCGCGCCGGCCGTGGTCCGCGGTGCGGATGGTCGACGTGGCGGCGTCGGCCGGGGTGTCCCGGCAGACGCTGTACAACGAGTTCGGCAGCAAGGACGGACTGGCCCGGGCGCTGGTGCGGCGGGAGGCCGACGGTTACCTCGCCGGCGTCGAGCGGGCCCTCGCCGGCGCCGCCGGGCCGGGGGACCGGCTCACCGCGACCGCCGAGTGGACGGCCGCCGCCGCCCGGGACAACACCTTGGTCAAGGCCATGCTCACCGGCTGCTGGAGCGAGTGGCTGCCCGCCCCGCCGCTCACCGCCGTACCCTCCGCCTCCGCGGTGCCGGCGCAGCGCCGGGCGGACGGGCCGCTGCCGGCGCCCCGCGACTTCGTGCGGATCGTCCGGGACCGCGCGGCGACCGCGCTGGCCGGTCCCGGTGCCGGCCCGGCCGACACCGCCGAACTGCTCCGCTCCTGCGAACTGGTCGTACGCCTCGCCCTGTCCTGCGTGGCGGCCCCGCCCGGCGAGGGCGGCATCGCCGAGCTGGTGCGCGCGGTGCTCCCACGCCACCTGGTGTGAGCGGTACGGCGCCGCCCGCCGCGTTTCCGCCTAGTGCGCCGACCCCGACAACTGGAGCCCGATGACCCCGATGATCACCAGGCTGATCGAGACGATCTTCAGGGTCGAGACCAGGTCGCCCAGGAAGACCATGCCGTAGATCGCGGTGCCCGCCGCACCGATGCCGGTCCACACGGCGTAGGCCGGGCCGACGTCCAGCTTCTTCAGGGACAGGGTCAGCAGGCCGAAGCTGCCCAGCGCGAACGAGGCGAAGGCGATCGTCGGCCACAGCCGGGTGAACCCGTGCGAGAGCTTCAGGCACACGGCGAAACCGGTCTCCAGAATCCCGGCCACTATGACCAGCAGCCACGCCATGTACGGTCCTCCCGTTGGTCCGGATCTCCGGCTCGGTGCGATTATGCACTTACCGGACTCACGCCCCGGCAAACAACGCGAGGCTCAGTCGCCTTCCGTGCGCTCCCGAGTCGACAGCAGCCGGCGCAGCGAGTACAACCGCGCCGGATCCGCGTTGCCCTTCTCCACCCACGCGTCCAGCGCGCAGTCCGGCTCGTCGTGACTGCACGCGCGCGGGCAGCCCTCCGTGCCCGGTTCCAGATCCGGGAAGGCGTGGATGACCCGGGACGGGTCCACGTGGTGCAGGCCGAAGGAGCGTACGCCCGGGGTGTCGACGACCCAGCCGGCGCCGCCCGACAGCGGCAGCGCGAGCGCCGAGGTGGTGGTGTGCCGGCCACGTCCCGTCACCGCGTTGACATGGCCCGTCGTACGGCGCTGATCCTGCGGTACCAGTGCGTTGACCAGGGTCGTCTTGCCCACGCCGGAGTGCCCGACGAACGCCGTGACCTTACCGTCCAGCTGCTCTCGCACCCGGGCCACCGCGGTGCCGTTCTCCAGTTCCTCCCGGCTCGTCACCACGTACGGGATGTCCAGGTCGCCGTACAGCTCCAGCAGCTTGTCCGGCGGGCACAGGTCCGACTTGGTCAGCACCAGCAGCGGCTCCAGACCGCCGTCGAAGGCCGCGACCAGACAGCGGTCGATCAGCCGGGGGCGGGGCTCCGGGTCGGCCAGAGCCGTCACGATCGCCAGCTGGTCGGCGTTGGCGACCACCACCCGCTCGTACGGATCGTCGTCGTCGGCGGTACGGCGCAGCACCGACGTCCGCTCCGCGATGCGGACGATCCGCGCGAGGGTGTCCTTCTTGCCGGACAGATCACCGACCAGCGCCACCCGGTCGCCGACCACGGCGGCCTTGCGGCCCAGCTCGCGGGCCTTCATCGCCAGGACGGCCCGGTCCTCCACCAGGCACGTCAGCCGTCCGCGGTCGACGGTGAGGACCATGCCCTCGGCCGCGTCCTCGTGCTTGGGCCGGATGTTCGTCCGCGGCCGGTTGCCCTTGCGGTTGGGGCGGCTGCGGATGTCGTCCTCGTCGGTGTGCTTGCCGTAGCGGCGCATGGCGTACGTCCCTACTGCCCGAGCATCCCGGCCCAGAGCTCGGGGAAGTCCGGCAGGGTCTTCGCGGTCGTCGCCACGTTCTCGATGCGCACTCCCTCCACGGCCAGGCCGATGACCGCGCCGGCGGTCGCCATGCGGTGGTCCTCGTAGGTGTGGAAGACCCCGCCGTGCAGCGGGCGCGGCCGGATGTGCAGGCCGTCGGCCGTCTCCGTGACATCACCGCCCAGCTCGTTGATCTCCTTGGTGAGCGCGGCCAGCCGGTCCGTCTCGTGCAGCCGCAGATGGGCCACGCCCCGCAGGGTGGACGGCGAGTCGGCGAGCGCGGCGACCGCCGCGATGCCCGGGGTCAGCTCACCCACGTCGCTCAGGTCCACGTCGATGCCGTGGATCGCACCCGAACCGGTGAACACCAGCCCGTAGTCGGTGAGTTCGCAGGAACCGCCCATCTCGGTGAAGATCTCCCGCAGCCGGTCACCCGGCTGGGTGGTGCGGGCCGGCCAGTCCGGGATCAGCACCTTGCCGCCGGTGACCAGGGCCGCCGCCAGGAACGGCTGCGCGTTGGAAAGATCCGGCTCGATCGTCAGGTCCCGGCCGAGCAGCGCGCCCGGCGTCACCCGCCACACGTTCGGCTCGCCGCCCGACTCCGGGGTGTCCACCTGGGCCCCGACCGCGCGCAGCATGTCCACCGTCATCCGGATGTGCGGCATCGAGGGCAGGGACGCGCCGGTGTGCCGGACCTCGACGCCCTGGTTGAAACGCGGCCCGGACAGCAGCAGCGCCGAGACGAACTGGGAGGACGAGGAGGCGTCGATCGACACCGGGCCGCCGTCCAGGGCACCGCCGCCGTGCACGGTCAGCGGCAGCGCTCCCCGGCCGTCGTCGTCGATCCGGGCACCGAGTGCCCGCAGCGCGTCGATCACACCGTTGAGGGGACGCTCGTACGACCTGGGGTCCCCGTCGAACCGGATCGGACCGTCGGCCAGCGCGGCCACCGGCGGCAGGAACCGCATCACCGTGCCCGCGTTGCCGACGTCGACGGTGGCCGGGCCGCGCAGACCGTTCGGCAGCACCCGCCACGCCTCGCCGGTGCCGTCGGGGCCGACCCCCTCCTCGATCTCCACGCCCATCGCGCGCAGGGCGCCCGCCATCAGCAGCGTGTCGCGGGACCGCAGCGGGCGGCGCAGCCAGCCGGGCTCGGAGGCCAGGGCCGCGAGGACCAGGGCGCGGTTGGTGACCGACTTGGACCCCGGCACGTGGACCGTCGCGTCGACGGCCCCGCTCGCGTGCGGGGCGGGCCAGAGGGCGGTGGAGGAGGTGTTCGGGGCCATGGGGCCACTTTATAAGGAGGGCTCGGTATCAACCTTCCAGCAGCCAGCGGCCCCCGCCGATGAGCGAACACAGGGACACCGCGTGGAACAGGAACAGCCACAGCCCCGCCGGGACGTGCGTCAGCCTCGACAGCTGGTCCGCGTCGGAGTCACCCGCGCCTCCTCCGGACCGCTTGGCCTGGAGCTCGAACGCCGGCCGCACCCCGCCGACCAGCAGGAACCACACCACCGCGTACGCGAACGCCGCCTGCACCTGCGGCCCCGCCAGCCAGGACACCAGCAGGAACGCACCGCCCGCGAGGACCACGGTCAGCACGCCGTACGCGTTGCGGATCATCACCAGCATCGCCACCAGCAGCGCCGTCGCCACCCACAGCAGCAGCGTGATGCGGCCCACGGCCAGCAGCGCCGCCCCGCCGAGGCCCAGCAGCGAGGGGGCCGTGTAGCCCGCGGCGGCCGTCAGGATCATGCCCAGTCCGTACGGCTTGCCCCGGCTCACGGTGAGCCCGCTGGTGTCGGAGTGCAGCCGGATGCCGGTGAGCTGCCGGCCGGTGAGCAGGGCGACCAGGCCGTGGCCGCCCTCGTGCGCGATGGTGATCGCGTTGCGGGATATCCGCCACAGCGTCTGCGGGACGACCACGGCGAGCCCGGCGGCCAGCGTGGTGAGGACCACCCACAGATCGGGGTCGGGCTGGGTGCCGGTGAGCCGGTCCCAGATGTCGGGCAGGGCGGTGGCGGCGAGGCTGGCCATATGTCTGCGTGGCCCCCTGTTCTCGTACGGAGTCTGGCAGTGTGGCACGTATGTGCGGACGGTATGCATCGAGTCGTAGGCCCGAGGATCTCGCAGGAATCTTCGAGGTCGAGAAGTGGGAGCCCGAGGAGACTCTGGAGCCGGACTACAACGTGGCGCCGACCAAGGAGGTCTACGCCGTCCTCGCCCGCCCCCTGAAAGACGCGGACTCCCCGCGCCCGGTTCGCCAGCTGCGCAAGCTCACGTGGGGCCTCGTCCCGTCCTGGGCCAAGACGCCCGAGGGCGGCGCCCGGATGATCAACGCCCGCGCGGAGACCGTCCACGAGAAGCCCGCCTACCGCCGGGCCTTCGCCGCCCGCCGCTGCATCCTGCCCGCCGACGGCTACTTCGAGTGGGTCACCGGCAGGCAGGAGCGCGAGTTGGAGGTGGAGGGGAGGAAGAAGCGGCCGCGCAAGCAGCCGTACTTCGTGCTGCCCGCCGACGGCTCGGTCTTCGCGATGGCCGGCCTGTACGAGTTCTGGCGCGACCGGACCCTGCCCGACGACCACCCGCGAGCCTGGTGGGTCACCTGCTCCGTGATCACCACCGAGGCGGAGCAGACCCCGCTGGCGGTCGCCCCCGCCGAGGGTCCGCACTCCCTCGCCGAGATCCACCCCCGGATGCCGCTGATGCTCACCCCGGACCGCTGGGACGCCTGGCTCGACCCGTCCCGCACCGACCCCGAGGGCCTGCGCGACCTGCTCGCGCCGCCCCCGCCCGGCCTGATGCGCGCCTACCCGGTCTCCACCGCCGTCAGCAACGTCCGCAACAACGGTCCGGAACTGCTGAAGGAGCTGGAGGCACCGGAAGAGGGCACACTCTTCTGACGTGACGGAAGAAACGGTGGGTACGGACGCCGGGGATGCCCGGATCACCTGGCACCCGGCGAAGCGGGCGCGGCTGGTGCTGGCCCTGAGCCACGGGGCCGGCGGCGGCATCGAGGCGCGCGACCTCCAGGCGCTCGCCCGGGCGCTCCCCGCGCACGGCGTGACCGTCGCCCTCGTCGAGCAGCCCTGGCGGGTCGCCGGCAAGAAGGTGGCGCCCGCCCCGAAGACCCTGGACACCGGATGGCGCGGCCTCTGGCCGGCGCTGGCGAAGCCGGGGCTGCCGGTGGTCTCCGGCGGCCGGAGCGCCGGGGCCCGGGTCGCCTGCCGCACGGCCGCCGAGCTGGGCGCGCACGCCGTGCTCGCGCTGAGCTTCCCGCTGCACCCGCCGGGCAAGCCCGAGAAGTCCCGCGCCGAGGAGCTGCTGGGCGCCGGGGTGCCGACGCTGGTCGTGCAGGGCGGGAACGACCCCTTCGGGCGGCCGGAGGAGTTTCCCGAGGGCACCTACGAACTGGTCGAGGTGCCGTACGGCGATCACGGCTTCGCCGTGCCCAAGCGTGCGCAGATCGGCCAGGAGCGGGCACTGGAGATCATCACCGAGGGCGTCGCCGGGTGGGTCGCGTCACTCGGGTGACGCCCGGGAATGCTGCGCGGCGGCCCGCTGTTGTGGCCGACAGAAGTGCTGAGGCCTCGGCACCGACGTCGTGGGAAAGGAAGTCCGCCGCATGGGTTCGACCATCTGCCCGGCCCGCCAGCGCAGTACTGACCTGGACTGGACGGTGCTGCACGCGGCCAAGACCGCTCCTATTCGAGCGGCGGCGGGTACGGGTGGTGTTCTATCCTCCGAATCGAGTGGGATCGGTTTCGGTCCCGCCCGGGATCTTGAGGAGGTGGGTCCGGTCACTGGGACCGACGCAGGGACCGACAACGGCCAGGCGGAGCTGCCCGAGGGCCAGGGCATCAGCGCGGACGCGTCCGACGAGACGAGCGCCGAGCGCAGTGCGCGCTTCGAGCGGGACGCGCTCGAATACCTCGACCAGATGTACTCGGCCGCGCTGCGCATGACGCGCAACCCGGCCGACGCCGAGGACCTGGTGCAGGAGACCTACGCCAAGGCGTACGCGTCCTTCCACCAGTTCCGCGAGGGCACCAACCTGAAGGCGTGGCTGTACCGGATCCTCACCAACACCTTCATCAACTCCTACCGCAAGAAGCAGCGCGAGCCCCAGCGCTCCGCCGCGGAGGAGATCGAGGACTGGCAGCTCGCCCGCGCCGAGTCGCACATGTCGACGGGTCTGCGCTCCGCCGAGTCGCAGGCGCTCGACCACCTGCCCGACTCGGATGTGAAGGAAGCGCTCCAGGCGATCCCCGAGGAGTTCCGCATCGCCGTCTACCTCGCGGATGTAGAGGGCTTTGCGTACAAGGAGATCGCGGACATCATGGGGACACCCATCGGAACGGTGATGTCCCGGCTGCACCGGGGCCGCCGCCAACTGCGCGGCATGCTGGAGGACTACGCCCGTGAGCGCGGACTGGTCCCGGCCGGCGCCGGAGAGTCGAACGAAGCGAAAGGCTCGGGCTCATGAGCTGCGGAGAGCCGCACGAGACGGACTGCAGTGAGGTCCTCGACCACCTGTACGAGTTCCTCGACAGCGAGATGCCGGACATCGACCGCGACAAGTTCCAGCACCACTTCGAGGAATGCTCGCCGTGCCTGGAGAAGTACGGTCTGGAGCAGGCCGTGAAGAAGCTGGTCAAGCGGTGCTGCGGGCATGACGACGTGCCCGCCGACCTGCGCGCCAAGGTCATGGGGCGGATCGAGCTGATCCGCTCCGGCCACACCGTGCCGGAGCACGACGTGACCAAGGCCCCCGCGGCACCCCAGGAGTCCTGACACGCCGGGTCGCATCACCCGTCCGTGCTAATCCTCAGGTCATAAGCCCCACGCCCCCCGATTCCCGCCCTAGGCTCCGAGCCTGACAGGCAGGGCGGGGAGGGGCGCGATGGAGGCGGTATCGGCGAGGGCACGCGGCTATGTGGCCGCCGTGGCCCTGGCGGCCGTGCCGATCCTCCTGCCCCTGCCGGCCACGCCCGCCTCCTGGTGGGCGCCGGCCCTGCTGGCCACGCTGTACGCGGCCTGTGAGCACGTCGTACACCGCCGCTTCGGCGGCACCTTCTATCCCGTCCTGCTCGCCGGCGCCTTCCTGCTGCCGCCGGCGGCCGCCGCGCTCGTCCCGCTGCCCGCCGCCCTGCTCTGCCCGGTCGAGCACCGGCCCGCGCTGCCCCGGCGCGTGTGGCGGGCCGCCCAGCCGGCGCTCGCGGTGTGGGCGGCCGCCCGGGTGCACGGCGCGCTCGGCGGCCGGGACGCCGTCGTCGGCTGCCACTTCCCCTACGCCCTGCTGCCCGCGGGCGCGGCCGTCCTCGCCTTCTGCCTGGTGCTCACCGTCCTCGACGGCGGCCTGCGCGCGGCGGCCGGGCTGGTGCCGCTGCGCCGGGCGTGGCGCGGGCTGCTGACGCGCTGCCTCGCCCCCGTCGCGGTGCACGGACTCGCGGGGCTGATGATGGCCGTGCTCTGGCGCAGCCCGTACGGCCCGGTCGCCGCCCTGCTCGTACTGCTGCCGATGTGCGTCTCCGGGTGGGTGTTCGCCCAGTACCACCGAGAGCGCGCCGCCCACCAGGCCACCATCCGCGCCCTCGTCCAGGCCGTCGACATCAAGGACGGCTACACCCGCGGCCACAGCGAACGCGTCGGGCAGGCATCCGTGCTCATCGCCCGCGAACTCGGCATGGACGACGACCGCGTCGAGGTGCTGCGCTTCGCCGGCATCCTGCACGACGTCGGCAAGCTGGGCGTGCCCACCCGGCTGCTACGCAAGGACGGGCCGCTCACCCCGGAGGAGCGGCGGATCATCGAGCTGCACCCGGAGTACGGGCACGAGATGGTCCGCGGGATCTCCTTCCTCGGCGAGGCCCGCGCGGCCATCCTCCACCACCACGAGCGGCTGGACGGCAGCGGCTACCCGTACGGCCTGGCCGGCACCCAGATCCCCGAGTGCGCCCGGATCGTCGCCGTCGCGGACGCCTTCGACGCCATGACCTCCACCCGCTGCTACCGCAGGGCCCGGCCGGTCGAGGTGGCCGTCGCCGAGCTGAAGCGCTGCGCGGGCGCCCAGTTCGACCCCCGCATGGTCGGCGCGCTCGTCCGCGCCCTGCGCCGCTCCGGCTGGCACCCGGCGGTCACCGCCGACGAACCGGCGTACGGCACCCGGCCGGTGGAGCCGGCCCCCGGCACCGGGGCGCACCGATGACCCTGCTGCGGCTCATCCACGGCGCCGCCGCGCTCACCGCGGCCGGCTCCCTCGCCGTCGTCCTGTGGACCGGACTGGACGACCGGGGCGTCGCGCTCGCCTTCGGGGTGCTCATAGCCGTCGGCGAGCTGGCCCGTTGGAGCGACGCCCGGGCGGCACGGCAGGCCGCGCCGCTGGGCGCCGCCGGCTCCCTGTCCTACGCCCTGCTGGGCCCCGACGCCGGGCGGCCCACCCAGCACGGTGCCGCCCAGGTCGTCACCGTCGTCCTCGTCGCCGCCCTGTTCGGCGCCGTGCCGCACATCTGGGCCGGCCGCACCCCCACCGTCGACCACCTGGCCCGCCGCGTCCTCACCGTCGGCTTCGCCGCCGTCTGCTTCCAACCCCTTTTCGACGAGGGCGTGTTCGCGGCCTGGGAGGGCCCCGTCTACGCCCTGCTGCTGCTCACCCTGCTCGTCCTCACCTCGCTGTGCGGCGCCGTCCTCGCCGCCGCGCTCGCCCACTGCCGCACCCGCTGGCCGTTCGGCCCGCTGCTGCGTGAGGAATTGCACGGGCTGCTCGGCATCGGCTCCGCCGTCTGCGCGACCGGCGCGGTGATGGCGCTCGCGACGGCCGTCGTCGGCCTGTGGGCGCTGCCCGTGTTCTGCCTGCCCCTGCTGCTCGTCCAGCTGTCCCTGCGCCGGTACGCGGCCGTCCGCGCCACCTACCGGCAGACCATCGCCTCCCTGGCCCGCGCCACCGAGATCGCCGGCTGCACCCCCGCCGGGCACGCCCACCGCGTCGCCGAGCTCAGCCTCGCCGTCGGCCGGGACCTCGGCCTGTCCGGCCCCGAACTGAACGTCCTGGAGTACGCGGCGCTGATGCACGACATCGGCCAGCTCAGCCTGGTCGACCCGGTCCCGGCCGGCGCCACCGCCGCCCTGCCGGCCGCGGAGCAGCGGCGTATCGCCCTGCTCGGCGGGGCGGTCGTCCGGCAGACCGGGGTGGACGCGGCCGTCGCCGTCGTCGTCGAGCGGCAGGCCGACCCCTGTGCCGAGCAGCCGCTCGCCGCCCGGATCGTCCGTGCCGTGAACGCCTACGAGGAGAAGACCCGGGACGCCGGCCCCGAAGGTCCCCTGCGCGCGCTGGAGGAGCTGCGGCTGGGCACCGCCGGGGACTACGCTCCCGAGGTCGTGGAGTCGCTCGCCCGGGTGCTGGCGCGGCCACGGGGGGCGCGGGAGCGCATGCAGGCGCGGCGGACCGGACTGTCTGACCCCGCTCCCGGCTGGGTAACCCATGGGTAATGAGCGCCTTTCCCGCCGTACGTGGTTGGATGCGAGGGAGAGGGTGTCCGGGGGCACAAGCCAGCCCACTGTGCGGAACTGGAACTGGCAGGCGGGAAACGTGAGGATCTTCGGCAAGGGACGGCACCGGCCCTCCGCCTCCTGGCGGCAGGCCACCGACCGCGCGTTCACGCTCATCGGCGACGGCCGGTACGAGGACGCGGGCGAACTGCTGACACGCGCTGCCGATCTGGAACCCTGGCTGTCGGAGTCCTGGTTCAACCTCGCTCTGCTGCACAAGTTCCGGCACGACTGGGAGCAGGCGCGCGCGGCCGGACTGCGCGCGGTCGCTCTGCTCGACCGGGAGACCGGGGCGCCCGACTGGTGGAACGTCGGCATCGCCGCGACCGCCCTCCAGGACTGGCCGCTGGCCCGCCGCGCCTGGCAGGCGTACGGGCTGAAGGTGCCCGGAGGTGCCGCGGCCTCCGCGGAGCCGCTCGGCATGGAGCTGGGCAGCGCGGCCGTACGGCTCTCCCCGGAGGGTGAGGCCGAGGTCGTCTGGGGCCGTCGGCTGGACCCGGCCCGGCTGGAGGTCCTCTCCATCCCGCTTCCCTCGTCCGGGCGGCGCTGGGGCGAGGTCGTCCTGCACGACGGGGTCCCGCACGGCGAGCGCACCACCTCCGCCGGGCACAGTTACCCGGTCTTCGACGAGATCGAGCTGTGGGCGCCGTCCCCCGTCCCCACCTGGGTGGTGCTGCTGGAGGCGGCCACGGAGGCGGACCGGGACGCGCTGGAGCAGCTGGCCGCCGACGCCGGGTTCGCCGCGGAGGACTGGTCGTCGTCGGTGCGGCTGCTGTGCCGGATGTGCTCGGAGTCACGGATGCCCTCGGACGAGGGCGAGGGGGTGCATCTCGACCCGCACGATCACAGCGAGCCGGGTCATCCCGGGCCGCTGGGGCACCGGACGGACGGGCAGCTGTGGGTGCCCGAGCGCGAGTGCGGGCTGGCCGCGCCGGCCTCGCTGGTCCAGGGGCTGCTGGACGGGTGGGTCGCGGACAGCCCGGACTCCAGGGACTGGCGGGATCTCGAAGAGGTTTGCTGAGCCGTCGGTGACCAGCCACCTTTAGGCTGTACTCGCAGAAATTTCCAGGCTTGCAGGAAGGCGTACGTCGGTCATGGCGCAGCAGGACACCGATCAGCAGCACGCGGGCGTGCTCCCCGTCGACGACGAGGGTTACGTCGTCGACACGGAGGACTGCGAGGGGCGCGAGAGGGCCTGGCGCGAGCGCGGCACCTCGCGGCCGATCACGGTCGTCGGCAACCCGGTGCTGCACAAGGAGTGCAAGGACGTCACCGAGTTCGGCGAGGAGCTGGACCAGCTGGTCGCCGACATGTTCGCCAGCCAGCGCACCGCCGAGGGCGTGGGCCTGGCCGCCAACCAGATCGGTGTCGACCTGAAGGTCTTCGTCTACGACTGCCAGGACGACGAGGGCGTCCGGCACGTCGGCGTGGTGTGCAACCCGAAGCTGGTCGACCTGCCCGCGGAGAAGCGCCGGCTGGACGACAGCAACGAGGGCTGCCTGTCCGTCCCCACGGCGTACGCGTCGCTCGCGCGGCCCGACTACGCCGAGGTGACCGGCCAGGACGAGAAGGGCAACCCGATCAAGGTCCGCGGCACCGGCTATTTCGCGCGCTGTTTGCAGCACGAGACCGACCACCTCTACGGCTACCTGTACATCGACCGGCTGTCGAAGCGGGACCGCAAGGATGCGCTGCGGCAGATGGCCGAGAACGAGCCACGCTACCCCGTGGTCGCCAACGACTGAGGTGCCGAGGGCAGTTGAGGCGCCCGGCCGGGATCTTCCAGGCCGGGCGCCTTCGTGTTGCCGCTGTTCGCTCGTTCGTGCGTCGTACAGCCGATCTCTTCCGTGCTCCTAGTGATCCTTAATCAGTCACACAGGGGGGGATTCTCGGCACCGTGGGGTAGTGAGTGAAGCAAATCCGTTCCCACAGCGGTCCGTTGTGGTGCTGAATGGGAAGTGCGGGGATACGCAACGGCGCACGCCCGGCACAACAGGAGGGGTGTGCGCTCCTGGCGGCTGAGAGGGGTTTGTTCGTGCAAGCTTTCCCACGCAGCACCACAGCGGCACCGACGGCGGTGGTAGTCCCACCCTCACTGGCACTCCCGGTGATCGAGTCCGCCTTTCCCCGGCAACTGCATCCGTATTGGCCGCGGCTCCAGGAGAAGACACGGCTCTGGCTCCTGGAAAAACGGCTCATGCCGGCGGACAAGGTGCAGGAATATGCCGATGGACTGTGCTACACCGACCTCATGGCGGGCTACTACACCACCGCCCCCGACGAGGTCCTCCAGGCCATAGCCGACTACAGCGCCTGGTTCTTCGTCTGGGACGACCGCCACGACCGCTTCGTCGTGAACGGCCGGGCGGGCGACTGGCGGCGGCTGCGGTACCGGCTGCACGCGGCTCTCGACGCACCCAGGCACCATCTGCACCACCCGGACCCGCTGGTGGCGGGCTTCGCGGACAGCGTGCTGCGACTGTACGGCTTTCTGCCGCACACCTGGAACCAGCGGTTCGCCCGGCACTTCCACGCGGTGATCGAGGCGTACGACCGCGAATTCCGCAATCGCAGCGAGGGATACATACCCGGCGTCGAGGAGTATCTCGCCCTGCGCCGGCTCACCTTCGCGCATTGGATATGGACGGACCTGCTCGAGCCCAGTGCCGGGTGTGAACTTCCGGATGCTGTAAGGAAATACCCGGCGTACCGCCGGGCGGCCCTGCTCAGTCAGGAATTCGCCGCCTGGTACAACGACCTCTGCTCACTGCCGAAGGAAATAGCGGGAGACGAGGTCCACAATCTCGGCATCAGCCTCATCACTCATGAGGGGCTGTCCCTCGAGGACGCGGTCGATGAAATCAGGCGACGCGTCGAGGAATGCGTCCGCGAATTCCTCGAAGTCGAACGGGACGCCCTGAGGTTCGCCCGTGAAACGGATGACGGAACGGCCCGCGGAAAGGAACTGAGCGCCGCCGTCCGGGCCTGCGTCGGCTCTATGCGCAACTGGTTCAGCTCCGTCTACTGGTTCCACCACGAGTCCGGCCGGTACATGGTCGACAGCTGGGACGACCGGTCCACGCCCCCGTACGTCACGAACGAAGCGGCAGGTGAGTCATGACCGTCGAGTCGGTGAGGCCCGCGACCCCCGAGACGCCCGCACTGTGCGAACCACCCCTGGCCGGAGGTGCCCTACCGGTCCTCGGACACGGCCTGAGACTGGTGCGCGACCCGCTCGCCTTCATGTCCGGGCTGCGCGAACACGGCGACGTCGTGCGCCTGCGGCTCGGCCCCAAGACGGTGTACGCCGTCACCACGCCCGCGCTCACCGGAGCACTGGCCCTCAGCCCCGACTTCAAGATCGACGGCCCGCTGTGGGAATCCCTGGAGGGCCTGCTCGGCAAGGAGGGCGTGGCCACCGCCAACGGCCCCCGGCACCGCCGGCAGCGGCGCACCATACAGCCCGCGTTCCGGCTCGACGCGATACCCGCCTACGGCCCGGTCATGGAGGAGGAGGCGCACGCGCTGACCGAGCGCTGGAAACCCGGCGAGACCATCGACTGCACCTCCGAGTCCTTCCGGGTCGCCGTCCGCATCGCCGCCCGCTGCCTGCTGCGCGGCGAGTACATGGACGAGCGCGCGGAACGCCTCAGCGTCGACCTCGCCAGCGTCTTCCGCGGGATGTACCGCAGGATGGTGCTCCCGCTCGGACCGCTCTACCGGCTGCCGTTTCCGGCCAACCGCGAATTCAACCGGGCGCTGGCCGATTTGCATCTGCTGGTGGACGAGATCGTCGCCGAGCGGAGGGCATCTGGTCAAAAGCCGGACGATTTGCTGACGGCATTGCTGGAGGCGAAGGACGACAATGGCGACCCCATCGGGGAACAGGAGATCCACGACCAGGTCGTCGCGATACTCACCCCCGGCAGCGAAACAGTGGCGTCCACGATCATGTGGCTGCTCCAGGTCCTCGCCGAACATCCGGAACACGCCGAGAAGGTACGGACCGAGGTCGAATCCGTGACCGGTGGCCGACCCGTCGGATTCGAGCATGTGCGCTCACTTACGCACACCAACAATGTCGTCGTCGAGGCCATGCGGCTCAGGCCCGCCGTATGGATTTTGACGCGGCGCGCGGTGACCGACACCGCACTCGGCGGCTATCGCATACCGGCCGGGGCGGACATCGTCTACAGCCCCTACGCGATTCAGCGCGACGCCCGTTCCTACGCGCGCCACCTCGACTTCGACCCCGACCGCTGGCTGCCCGAGCGGGCCCGGGACGTGCCCAAGTACGCCATGAGCCCCTTCAGTGTGGGCAACCGCAAGTGCCCCAGCGACCACTTCTCCATGACCCAGCTGAGCCTGATCACCGCGGCGATCTCGGCGAAGTACCGCTTCGAGCAGGTCAGCGGGTCCGATGACACCACCCGCGTGGGCATCACCCTGCGCCCGCACAACCTCCTGCTGCGGGCGCTGCCCTGGTAGGTCACCTGGTACCGGCGCGCGCTCAGGCGGCCTCCGGCCCCCGGAACGCGCGCCGGTAGGCGTTCGGGGTCGTGCCCAGCGCCCGGACGAACTGGTGGCGCAGCGCGGCGGCCGTTCCGAACCCGGTGCGCCAGGCGATGGCGTCCATGGTCTCGTCCGTGCCCTCCAGCAACTCCTGTGCCAGCAGCACGCGTTGTCGCAGAATCCACCGGTAGGGAGTGGTCCCCGTCTCCTGCTGGAAGCGCCGGGCGAAGGTGCGCGGCGCCATATGGGCGCGGGCGGCGAGCTGCTCGACCGTGACCTCCTCGTCGAGGTGCGCCTCCATCCAGGCCAGCACCTCGCCGACCGTGTCACAGGGCGCCTTCGGCAGTGGCCGCTCGATGAACTGCGCCTGCCCGCCGTCCCGATGGGGCGGCACCACCATCCGGCGGGCGATCTTGTTGGCGACCTCCGGGCCCTGCTCCTTGCGCACCAGGTGCAGACAGGCGTCGATCCCGGCGGCCGTGCCGGCGGAGGTGATGACGGGATCCTCGTCCACGTACAGCACGTCCGGCTCGACCCGCAGCCGGGGGTAACGCCGGGCGAGCTGCTCGGCGTGGTGCCAGTGCACCGCACACCGGCGCCCGTCCAGCAGCCCCGCCGCGGCCAGCACGAACACCCCGGAGCAGACGCTCAGCACGCGCGCGCCCCGCTCGACGGCCCGCCGCAGCGCCGCCAGCAGCTCCTGCGGGTACGCGCGCTCCGCATAGGTCTCACCGGCCGGTACGGCGATCAGATCGGCCTCGTCCAGCCGCTCCAGCCCGTGCGGCGTGGACACGGTGAACCCGCAGTGCGTGCGCAGCTCGGACCCCTCCGCCGACACCACGGCGAAGTCGTACACCGGAAGCCCCTCGTCGCTGCGGTCGATGCCGAACACCTCGCACACGACACCCAGCTCGAAGGGATGCACCCCGTCCAGCAGCACGGCGGCCACGTTCGTCAGCATGCGGCCAGTGTGCCTCAGTGTTGGCAGTAATTCGAGGGTCTACGGCAGTCCTGCCACTCCCGGTAAGGAGTATCCGGCGCGACAGTGGTGTCCATGAACGGAAACCAGATCGAAGGCCTGATCGGAATGCTCGCCACCCTCGGGATCCTGGTCCTCATGGTCCTCCCCTCGGCGCTCGGCGTACTGCGCGACCGGCGCATCGACCGGCAGCTCAGGGAGGCGGAGCAGCGCGGGACACCCACCGAGCCCACGGGCGAGGCCAAGCCCCTGCGCGGGCACCGTGGCGTGGCCCGTCACGCCTGACCGGAAAGCGAACGGCGCCGCCCGCCACCGCACCTCCGCGAAGGCGGTGCGTGCGGGCGACGCCGAGCAGCTCCCGACCGGTCAGAAGTCCTCGTCCAGGTCGACCGTGCCCTCCACGGCGACCTGGTAGGCCGACGAACGGCGCTCGAAGAAGTTCGTCAGCTCCTGGACGCCCTGCAGCTCCATGAAGGAGAAGGGGTTCTCCGAGCCGTACACCGGGGCGAAGCCGAGACGCGTCAGCCGCTGGTCGGCGACGCACTCCAGGTACTGCCTCATCGAGTCGGTGTTCATGCCCGGCAGGCCCTCGCCGCACAGGTCACGCGCGAACTGGAGCTCGGCCTCGACGGCTTCCCCGAGCATGTCGGTGACCTGCTGCTGGAGCGCGTCGTCGAACAGCTCCGGCTCTTCCTTGCGGACGGTGTCGACGACCTCGAACGCGAAGGACATGTGCATGGTCTCGTCGCGGAAGACCCAGTTGGTGCCGGTGGCCAGGCCGTGCAGGAGGCCGCGGCTGCGGAACCAGTAGACGTAGGCGAAGGCGCCGTAGAAGAAGAGTCCCTCGATGCAGGCGGCGAAGCAGATGAGGTTGAGCAGGAAGCGGCGCCGGTCGGCCTGGGTCTCCAGGCGGTCGATCTTCTCGACCTCGTTGATCCACCTGAAGCAGAACTCGGCCTTCTCGCGGATGGAGGGGATGTTCTCCACGGCGGCGAAGGCGGCGGCGCGGTCGTCGGGGTCGGGGAGGTAGGTGTCCAGCAGGGTCAGATAGAACTGGACGTGGACGGCCTCCTCGAAGAGCTGCCGGCTGAGGTACAGGCGCGCTTCGGGGGAGTTGATGTGCTTGTACAGCGTCAGCACGAGGTTGTTGGCCACGATGGAGTCGCCGGTGGCGAAGAAGGCGACGAGGCGGCCGATGAGGTGCTGCTCTTCGGGGGTGAGCTTGGCGAGGTCGGCGACGTCGGAGTGGAGATCGACCTCTTCGACGGTCCAGGTGTTCTTGATGGCGTCCCGGTAGCGCTCGTAGAAGTCGGGGTAGCGCATCGGGCGCAGGGTCAGTTCGAAGCCCGGGTCGAGCAGGTTGGTGTTACGGGTGGACATTACTGGCAGGCCTCGCAGGACTCGGGGTTTTCCAGGGAGCAGGCGACCGCCTCGGGGTCGGCGACCTGCTGCACGGGGATGGTGGCCTGCGCCTGGGCGGCACGGGCGATACGCGTCGCGGGACGCGAGCGCAGGTAGTACGTGGTCTTCAACCCGGACTTCCAGGCGTAGGCGTACATCGAGGAGAGCTTGCCGATGGTCGGCGTCTCCAGGAAGAGGTTCAGCGACTGGGCCTGGTCGAGGAACGGGGTGCGGGCGGCGGCCATGTCGATGAGGCCGCGCTGGGGGATCTCCCAGGCCGTGCGGTAGAGCCTGCGCACCTCCTCGGGGATCCAGACGAAGTCCTGCACCGAGCCGTTGGCGTCGCGCAGGGCCTCGCGGGTCCGGGCGTCCCACACGCCCAGGTCCTTCAGGTCCTGCACCAGGTAGGAGTTGACCTGGAGGAACTCACCCGACAGCGTCTCGCGCTTGAACAGGTTGGACACCTGCGGCTCGATGCACTCGTACACGCCCGCGATCGAGGCGATCGTGGCCGTCGGCGCGATGGCGAGGAGCAGCGAGTTGCGCATGCCCGTCCGTGCGATGCGCGCCCGGAGGGCGTCCCAGCGCTCGGGCCAGGTGAGCTCGGTGTCGTAGTGGTCGGGGTGGAGGACTCCGCGGGCGGAGCGGGTCTGCTCCCAGGCGGGCAGCGGGCCGTTGCGCTCGGCGAGGTCGGCGGACGCCTCGTAGGCGGCGAGCATGATCCGCTCGGCGATGCGCGTGGACAGCGCCTTGGCCTCGGCGGAGTCGAAGGGCAGACGCAGCTTGAAGAAGACGTCCTGGAGGCCCATCGCGCCCAGACCGACCGGCCGCCACTTGGCGTTGGAACGGCCCGCCTGCTCGGTCGGGTAGAAGTTGATGTCCACCACCCGGTCGAGGAAGGTCACGGCCGTACGGACGGTCTCGTCCAGCCGCTCCCAGTCGATGTCCCCGTCGGCCACGAAGGCGCCCAGGTTCACGGATCCCAGGTTGCAGACGGCCGTCTCGCCGTCGTCGGTGACCTCCAGGATCTCCGTGCACAGATTGGAGGAGTGGATGACGTTGCCCGGCTGCGCGGTCTGGTTGGCGGTGCGGTTGGCGGCGTCCTTGAACGTCATCCAGCCGTTGCCGGTCTGCGCGAGCGTGCGCATCATCCGGCCGTACAGGTCCCGGGCCGGCATCGTCTTCCTCGCCAGGCCCGCCGCCTCGGCCTTGCGGTAGGCGGCGTCGAACTCGTCGCCCCACAGGTCCACCAGCTCGGGCACGTCGGCGGGGGAGAACAGCGACCACTGCTCGTCGGCGTTGACCCGGCGCATGAACTCGTCCGGGACCCAGTGCGCCAGGTTCAGGTTGTGGGTACGGCGGGCGTCCTCACCGGTGTTGTCCCGCAGCTCCAGGAACTCCTCGATGTCGGAGTGCCAGGTCTCCAGGTAGACCGCCGCCGCGCCCTTGCGCCGCCCGCCCTGGTTCACCGCGGCGACCGAGGCGTCCAGGGTCTTCAGGAACGGCACGATGCCGTTGGAGTGCCCGTTGGTACCGCGGATCAGCGAACCGCGGCTGCGGATGCGGGAGTACGACAGGCCGATGCCGCCGGCGTGCTTCGACAGCCGGGCGACCTGGTGGTAGCGGTCGTAGATGGAGTCCAGCTCGTCCAGGGGCGAGTCGAGGAGGTAGCACGACGACATCTGCGGGTGCCGCGTGCCGGAGTTGAACAGGGTGGGGGAGGAGGGCAGGTAGTCGAGGCGGCTCATCAGGCGGTACAGCGCCGCGACCTCGTCCACGGAGCGGGTCGTGTCGTCCTCGGCCAGACCGCTCGCCACCCGCAGCATGAAGTGCTGGGGCGTCTCGATCACCTTGCGGGTGATCGGGTGGCGCAGCAGGTAGCGGCTGTGCAGGGTGCGCAGGCCGAAGTAGCCGAACCGGTCGTCGGCCGCACCGTCGATCAGCGCGTCGAGCCGCTCCGCGTGCAGCCGGACGAAGTCCGCGGTGCGGTCCGCGACAAGACCCTCGCGGTGGCCGACCTCGACCGACTCGGTGAAGGACGTCACGCCCTGTGAGGCGGCCTCGTCCCGGATGGCGAGGGTCAGCAGCCGGGCGGCCAGCTTGGAGTAGGCCGGGTCCTCGGAGATCAGGCCCGCCGCGGCCTCCGTGGCCAGCTCCCGCAGCTCCGCCTCGTCGGCCCGGGCGGACCGGCCGCGCAGCGCGGCGGCGGCGACCCGGCCCGGGTCGGCGTCGGGCAGGTCGGCGGTCAGCTCGGTCAGGGTCCGCAGCAGCACGGCACCGGGACCGTCGGTCTCCAGCTCGCTGACTGAAGCCGGGTCGGCTGGCGCGATGGTCACGTGGGGCTCTCCCTCGCTCGGCACGGGGCCCGGCGGAGGGCAGGGGGCAGCCACGAGCGCGCACGGCGTCGCGTCCACCGGCCCACTCCACGAGGCCCGGACGTTCAGAAACCCACCCGGGCCGGACGGCCGGGTGTGCGCTGTCGGCAGGTCGTCGGACTCAACAGGCGCGCAGATACGCGCAGGTACACCGTTGCGGGACAGTTCCGGACTCGCACCGGATTCCCCTGCGGCGACAGCGAGGACGAGCATACATCTAGTGCCGGGCTGTCGTGTCACCCCCAGATGTTGTGTCGTGCCGGTGTCAGAGCGTCAACTCGTAGGTGGCGAGAGTGATGTCGTCGAGCTCCGGCATCGGATTCCAGTCCCGTTCCGGAACCCGCACGAAGCCCAGCCGTTCGTAGATGCGATGGGCGGCGTGCATGGTGCGCTGGGTCGACAGGACGACGGCCGTGCAGCCCTCCGCGGCCCGTGCGCGCTCGACACAGGCCCGCACGAGCGCCTCGCCGGCACCCTGGCCGCGGGCCGCCCGGGCGACCGCGAGCATCCGGATCTCCGCCTCCCCGGGCCGCGCGATGTCGGCCATGGGGCCGCCGGAGGGGACGAAGGTGACTCCGCCGAGGAGGGCGCCGTGGCGCGTGGCCACGAGTACGTCGGCCGCGGCCGCCCTCTTGGCCACGTCCCGCAGTTCGCCCAGGTACCGGTCGCTCTCGCCGAAGTCGAGCAGGCCGTCCTGGAGGTATGCCTGGGCGGTGAGCTCTCCCAGGGCGTCGTATTCGCCCGGTTCGGCGGGGCGGATCAGGATGTCCATGGTCTGAGTGTGCAAGCAAGCGGGCCGCCGGAAACGTGCTTTCCGGCGGCCCGCTGCGGGTGGTGCGGGGGGCTGCTAGTGGCCGGCGCCCGCGGTGGCCGAGGGCAGCTCCACCTGGACCCCGGGATCGCCCGCGTCCGCCGTGTAGTCCTGCGGCCGGGTCTCGTCCAGGCCCTCGGGAGCCTTGACGGCCTTCAGGACGACGGTGAGGACCACGGTCACCACGACGTTCAGGACGAACGCCGTGAGACCGATGTAGCCGATCTCGCCGATGCCGGGGATCTCCTTGGCGTTGCCGCCGAAGTGCTTCTGCGTCGGCGAGGCGACGCCGTACGCGGCGGCCGTGCCGTAGATCATGCCGGCCGCCCAGCCGGCCAGCAGCGCCCAGCGGTGGAACCAGCGGGTGAACAGGCCGCCGACCAGGGCCGGGAAGGTCTGCAGGATCCAGACGCCGCCGAGCAGCTGGAAGTTGATGGCCACGGTCTTGTCCATGGTGAGGACGAAGACCAGGGCGCCGACCTTCACCAGCAGGGAGACCAGCTTGGAGACCTTGGTCTCCTGCTCCGCCGTCGCGTCCGGCTTGATGAAGTCCTTGTAGATGTTGCGGGTGAAGAGGTTCGCCGCCGCGATGGACATGATCGCCGCCGGGACCAGCGCACCGATGCCGATCGCCGCGAAGGCCACGCCCGCGAACCAGTCCGGGAACATGTCCTCGAACAGCTGCGGAATGGCCAGCTGTCCGTTGGTGACCTTCACACCGGCCGCGATCGCCATGAAGCCCAGCAGCGCCAGCAGACCCAGCATCAGCGAGTACAGCGGCAGGATCGTGGTGTTGCGGCGGATCACCTCACGGCTCTTGGACGACAGGGTCGCGGTGATCGAGTGCGGGTACATGAACAGGGCCAGCGCGGAGCCCAGGGCCAGCGTGGCGTACGTCCACTGGCCGGTCTCCGGCGGGACGACCGCCCCGCGCGGCTTCTCCGTGACCGGGTTGACCTGGCTGAACGCCTGGCCGGCCTTGGCGAAGATGTCGTCGAACCCGCCCAGCTTGATCGGGATGTAGATGATCGCCACCGCGATGACGATGTAGATCAGGGCATCCTTGACGAACGCGATCAGCGCGGGGGCGCGCAGGCCGGAGGAGTAGGTGTAGGCCGCCAGCACACCGAAGGCGATGAGCAACGGCAGGTCCTTCACGAACCAGTTGGTGTTCTCGCCGCCGCCGACGCCCATCACGTCCAGCACCGCCTGGATGCCGACGAGCTGGAGCGCGATGTACGGCATCGTCGCCAGGATGCCGGTCACCGCCACCGCCAGTGACAGGCCCTTCGAGCCGAACCGGCCGCGCACGAAGTCGGACGTCGTGACGTACCCGTGCCGGTGCGAGACCGACCACAGCCGGGGCAGGAAGGTGAAGATCATCGGGTACACGAGGATCGTGTACGGCACCGCGAAGAAGCCGGCCGCGCCCGCCGCGTAGATCGCCGCGGGTACGGCGACGAAGGTGTACGCCGTGTACAGGTCACCGCCGAGCAGGAACCAGGTGATCCAGGTACCGAACGACCGTCCGCCCAGGCCCCATTCGTCCAGGGAGTGCTCGTTCTCGGCCTTGCGCCAGCGCGCGGCCAGGAAGCCGATGACCGTGACGGCCAGGAAGAAGAAGATGAAGACGCCGAGCGCGACGCCGTTGACGCCGTCCTTCACTTCGCCGCCTCCTCGTGCCGGGCGGTCGCCGCCTTGCGGGCGCGCTGGTCACGCTGCCACAGCTGGTACGCGAGCATCGTGAGCGCCGTGGAGACCAGCACCCAGAGCATCTGGTACCAGTAGAAGAACGGGATCCCGATGAAGGTGGGGTCGGTCTTCGCGTACGAGCCGACCCACAGCATCGCCACGAAGGGCGCGACGAGACAGAGGGCGATGATCACTCTGCCCGGTGTCACCACCGGTGGTCTCACTTCAGGCGTTTCGGACATGCCATGGCTCCCGTCCCCTCGCGATCACCTGTTTAATGCGCACGCAATCTAGGTGACGGCGTCATGACAGCGGAAGACCTCGTCCGCATATCGGTATATCGATTCAGCGAACATGCCCGGCGGGAGCTGCGGTTGACGGGCTGACGGGTCCTTACTCCGCCGGCCGCTTCAGCCGTGCCACGAACTTGTACCGGTCTCCGCGGTACACCGAACGCACCCACTCCACCGGCTTGCCCTCGCGGTCCAGCGAGTGACGGGAGAGCATCAGCATCGGCAGACCGACGTCGGTGCCGAGCAGACCCGCCTCGCGCGGGGTGGCCAGCGAGGTCTCGATCGTCTCCTCGGCCTCGGCGAGGTGGACGTCGTAGACCTCCGCGAGCGCGGTGTACAGCGAGGTGTACTTCACCAGCGAGCGCCTGAGGGCCGGGAAGCGCTTGGCCGACAGGTGGGTGGTCTCGATCGCCATCGGCTCGCCGTTGGCCATGCGCAGCCGCTCGATGCGCAGCACGCGCCCGCCGGCGGTGATGTCCAGCAGCTCGGCGAGCCGGTCGTCGGCGGTGATGTACCCGATGTCCAGCAGCTGCGAGGTCGGCTCCAGGCCCTGGGCCCGCATGTCCTCCGTGTACGAGGTGAGCTGGAGCGCCTGGGAGACCTTGGGCTTGGCCACGAAGGTGCCCTTGCCCTGGATGCGTTCCAGCCGGCCCTCCACGACCAGTTCCTGGAGGGCCTGGCGGACCGTGGTGCGGGAGGTGTCGAACTCGGCGGCCAGCGTGCGCTCGGGCGGGACCGGCGTGCCCGGCGCCTGCGTCTCCGTCATGTCGAGCAGGTGCTTCTTCAAGCGGTAGTACTTGGGCACGCGCGCGGTACGGACGGTTGTGCCGGCCTCGTTCTCCGCACTGCTGACGTCGGTGCTCATGCTCTGCCTTCCCGGCTCCGGATGCCGCAAGCGACCGACATCCCATCGGCCACGGCTCACATCGTGGCACGGGTTGCGGTGTCCGACTCCACCCGCACGCTCCGTGATCTCCTCTGTATACCGTTGCACCCGCTGTTGGTCTAGTCCATCGCCCGGTGGAGTGCACGGTCGCGGCGCCCCAGGGGTCGCGCCCGGATCCGCACGCCGGCCCGCGCCCGCGCCGCCTCGCTCCGGCCCGCCGTCCCCCGTGTCCGCCCGCGCCGCCCGGCTCCCCCCCCGTGTCCGCCGATGCTCCGGACTAGATCCCCTGCCACTCCGGCTTGTCGGCGTAGGTGTGCCGGAAGTAGTCGGCCAGCTTCAGCTTGGACGCGGCGGCCTCGTCGACGACCACCGTGGCGTGCGGGTGGAGCTGGAGCGCGGAGGCCGGGCAGACGGCCGCGACCGGGCCCTCGACGGTCGCCGCGACCGCGTCCGCCTTGCCCTCGCCGGTCGCCAGCAGCACCAGGTGCCGGGCCTCCAGGATCGTCCCGATGCCCTGGGTGATGACGTGGTGCGGGACCTGCTCGATGTCCCCGCCGAAGAAGCGGGCGTTGTCGATCCGGGTCTGCTCGGTCAGCGTCTTGATCCGGGTGCGCGAGGCGAGCGAGGAGCACGGCTCGTTGAACCCGATGTGCCCGTCGGTGCCGATGCCGAGCAGCTGGAGGTCCACCCCGCCGGCCGCGGCGAGTGCGCGGTCGTACGCCTCGCAGGCCGCCTGTACGTCCGTCGCCGTGCCGTCCGGCCCCGTGAACGCGGCCATGTCTATGCCCAGCGGCTCCAGCACCTCGCGGCGCAGCACCGAGCGGTAGGACTCGGGGTGGTCCGCGGGCAGCCCCACATACTCGTCGAGCTGCGCGATCCGCGCCCGCGAGGTGTCCACGGCACCGGCCCGCACCTTGGCGGTGAGCGCCTGGTAGACGGGCAGCGGGGTGGAGCCGGTGGCCACGCCGAGCAGAGCGTCGGGCTTGCGTCGCAGCAGCTGGGCCATGGCCTCGGCGATCAGCTCGCCGCCCGCCGCGGCGTCCGGAACGATGACAACTTCCACGCTGGGCCTGCCGTTCTGAAGAGGGCTGTGTGCGTCTCTATGTGGTTTAGACCAATCTAACAGAATCGGGGTTCGCCGGCGGGGGAGGGAAGGGGCTTTTCCGGACCGGTCCGCCCTAGCCGAGGGAGCCTCCCGTCGCGTCCAGCCAGTGTCCGGTCACCCAGCGGCCGTCCTCCGAGACCAGGAAGGCGACCACGTCGGCGATGTCCGCCGGCGTCCCCACCCGCCCCAGCGCCGAGTACGCCGCGGCGCCCTGCCGGGCCTCGTCGCTCGCGCGCAGCCACGAGGCGTTCACGTCGGTGTCGACGATGCCCGGCGCCACGGAGTTCACCGTGATCCCGCGGGGGCCGAGCAGCTTGGACAGGTCCCGGGTGAAGACGTCCAGCGCCGCCTTCGTCATGGAGTAGGCGATGAGATCGGGCATCGCGGCGCTCCGTGCCAGCCCGGACGATATGGCCACCACCCGCCCACCGTCCCGCAGCCGCTCCACCCCGGGCCGGGTGAGGAAGAACGGCGCTTTCACGTTCACCGCGAAGAGCCGGTCGTACTCCTCCTCCTTGATCTCCGTGAAGGGGCGGGAGGCGGCGACGGCCGCGTTGTGCACCAGGATGTCCAGCCCGTCCGCGTGCCGGTCGAACTCCTCCCACAGTCGCTCGGCGTCCCCCGGTGCTCCCAGCTCCACCCCGATCGCGAACGCCGAGCCGCCGGCCGCCTCGATCGCCGCCACCGTCTCCTTCGCGGCGGTCTCGTTGCTCCCGTAGTGCACCGCCACCCGCGCCCCGTCCCGCCCCAGGCGCTCGGCGATCCCCCGCCCGATGCCCCGGCTCGCCCCCGTGACCAACGCCGTCTTCCCCGTGAGCGCACCCATGTCGGCCCCTCCCCATTTATCTAGCGATCGATACAAAAAAACCGTACACCCCCCCGCCGACAATTTTCTAGGGGGCGCTATAAAATGGCCGTCATGGCGACGGGTCAGGAGATGCAGGCGCAGGGCGGCACGGGCCGGACGCGGGGCCGGCCGCGTTCCTTCGACCGGGCCACCGCGCTGGAGAAGGCGCTGATGGCGTTCTGGGAGCACGGGTACGAGGCCACCTCGGTCTCCGACCTCACCCGGATCATGGGCATCGGCGCCCCCAGTCTGTACGCCGCCTTCGGCGACAAGCGCACCCTGTTCGACGAGGTCGTCCGGGTCTATGCCCGCACGCACGGAGCCTTCGGCGACCGCGCCCTCGCGGAGGAGCCGACAGCCCGCGCGGCCGTCACGCGCATGCTCCGTGAGGCCGCCGCCGAGTACAGCGACCCGGCCCATCCGTACGGCTGCCTGATCGTCCACGCCGCCACCAACTGCACCAGCCCCGAGATCGAGGCGCTGTTGCGGGAGTTGCGCAACGCCAACATCGCCCGGTTCGAGTCCCGGATCCGGGCCGACATCGCGGCCGGGCTGCTCCCGGCCGGCACCGACGCCGCCGCCCTCGCCCGGCACACCGGCGCGATGATCCAGGGCATGTCCCAGCAGGCTCGCGACGGCGCGCACCGGGAGGAATTGGAAGCACTCGCGGAAATTGCCATGTCCATCTGGCCCCACGACTGACCCGGTCGGGCTAGGCTGCGTGGCATCGCGTGCCCGCGCTTTCGCGGCGCACGCACCTCCGACACCGTGGACACGCCCTTATGGTCTAGTCCACAATCCAAGTGAACAAGCCTCCGTCTTCCCCGCACAGGAAGGCGGACCGAGGAACCGGTGCTCTCTGCCCTGACTGCCCCGGCTCCTCGACTTCGGCCGACCGGGACCGCACACCCCACGGCCGATGATGCTCCGGGCTGCGGTGCCGGGAGGGTTGAGGGTCCCTTCCAGGCGCCGCGGCCCGCGGGTGTTTTTTCGGCCACCCGCGAGGCCCCGGGTACGCTCGCACCGTGCCCTCCATGAACGAACTGGTCCGCCAGCACACCGCTCTCGACGACTCCGATCTCGAGTGGCTCCACCTGCTGGTCTCGGAGTGGCAGCTGCTCTCCGACCTCTCTTTCGCCGACCTGGTGCTGTGGGTCCCCACCCGGGACGGCACCCGGTACGTCTCGGTGGCCCAGATGCGGCCCAACACCGGCCCGACCTCCTACCAGGACGACATGGTCGGCCACCTGGTCCCGCGCGGCCGCCGGCCCATGCTGGACGCGGCACTGGACGAGGGCCGGATCGTGCGCGAAGGCGACCCGGAGTGGCGCGAAGAGGTCCCCGTACGGGTCGAGTCCATCCCCGTACGCCGTGAGGGCCGCGTCCTCGGCGTGATCGCCCGGAACACCAACCTGCTCACCGTGCGCACCCCCAGCCGCCTGGAGCTGACCTACCTCCAGAGCGCCTCCGACCTCGCGCAGATGATCGCGGCCGGTTCCTTCCCGTTCCCCAACCAGCAGGTCGACATGGACGCCTCCCCGCGCGTCGGCGACGGCCTGATCCGGCTGGACGCGGACGGCATCGTCCAGTACGCCTCCCCGAACGCCCTGTCCGCCTACCACCGTCTCGGCCTCGCCGCCGACCTGGTCGGCCACCACCTCGGGCAGACCACCGCCGAACTCGCCCCGACCCGGGGCCCGGTGGACGAGGCGCTCGCCAAGGTGGCCAGCGGCTGGGCGCCGCGCGAGTTCGAGATCGAGGCCCACGACGGCGTCATCCAGTTCCGGGCCATCCCGCTCAAGCCCAAGGGGACGCGCATCGGTTCGCTGGTGCTGCTCCGGGACGTCACCGAACTGCGGCGCCGCGAACGGGAGTTGATCACCAAGGACGCCACCATCCGGGAGATCCACCACCGGGTGAAGAACAACCTCCAGACGGTCGCCGCCCTGCTCCGGCTCCAGGCCCGCCGGATCGAGTCCGAGCGTGGCCGGGAGGCCCTGGAGGAGGCGGTCCGCCGGGTCGGATCGATCGCGATCGTGCATGAGACGCTGTCTCAGAACCTGGACGAGCGAGTGGAGTTCGACGACATCGCCGACCGGGTGCTCGCCATGGTCGCCGAGATCTCGCCGGGCAAGGTGACCGGCCGGCGCAGCGGACGCTTCGGCATACTCGACGCGGAGGTCGCCACCCCGCTGTCCATGGTCCTCACCGAGGTCCTCCAGAACGCCCTGGAGCACGGCTTCCGCGAGGGCGACACCGGCACGGTCGAGGTCTCCGCGGTGCGTGGCGGCACCACCAAGGAGGCCCGCCTGCTGGTCACCGTCCAGGACGACGGCGTCGGCCTGCCCGAGGGCTTCGATCCGCACCGCTCGGGCAACCTCGGCCTCCAGATCGTACGGACGCTGGTGGAGGGCGAGTTGGGCGGCTCGTTCGACATGGTCCCGGCCCCGGAGCGGGGGACCCGGGTGATCCTGGACATTCCGGTGCGCGCGCAGAAGTGAGCCGAGTGCCGCGACGCGCCGGGCGATCGAGCGCGGGGGTGGGCACAGCAAAAAGCCCCGGACCGCCATTGGTCCGAGGCTCGTGCTCGTTGCTGCTCTGCTATAGGGCGAAGCGCATCGGGGGATACTGCGCGCTGCGGCTCGGGGGCGGGAGATGCGCACGTGCTGTGCGCGCCGCCAAGCTCAGGCTGTCAGCAGGGGTGGGTGTGTCAGGCGGAGGCCTGACGGGCCCGGTTGCGGGCGGCGCGGCGCTTCATGGCGCGGCGCTCGTCCTCGCTGAGACCACCCCAGACGCCGGAGTCCTGACCGGACTCGAGCGCCCACTGCAGACACTGCTCGATCACCGGGCAGCGACGGCAGACGGCCTTGGCTTCCTCGATCTGCAGCAGCGCAGGACCGGTGTTGCCGATGGGGAAGAAGAGCTCGGGGTCTTCCTCGCGGCAAACGGCGTTGTGACGCCAGTCCATGGCTGCTACCTCTCCTTGGTATTACGTGCAAGTTGCTTGTGAATGTGAACGCTTTCACGAATCCCTCAACAAGTGAAGGGCCGACCGCCGAGTCTTCCCCGGCGTGGTCCTTGGTTTGTAGAGGGGTTCCGGTGATCAGTGGAGGCCGGTCTTGCGGGCCGTCCCGATCGCCACGTAGAGACTCGCAAACCTCAGCGGCGGATACAACCCCTTCCGGAAAGTTTTTTTTGATTCCTCGGTGTCGACTAGGTCACAGCCGTACTTCCATGGGGTGGATCCTGGCCTAAACGTTCGAGTGAAAGGACTTTCGCCCGTTCCGCTCACACAATCACACGCAGTGCACGGCGTACGCCTGTGAACGTCACGCTTGTACGCAGCCCGAGGTGGTCACCGTCCATCTGAAGCGGCAGAGGCACCTTCGAATGCAAGGTGAACTGGTCCAGATCGTGCATGGAGACCGCGTGCTTGCCGTGCGGGCCGCGCTCGGGGGACGAAGTGAGCAACTGGGTGCCATACCGGGCAACCGCGGCCGTCGACAGGCGGCTGAGACCGAGCACATCGATGCCGGTGTCGAACGAGGCCTTAGGTGATGTGTACATGGGGCGATTGCCGAGATACGTCCACGGGGACGTGTTCGAGACTATGGCGACGACGAGATCCTCGACCGGGTCGGCGCCGGGCCTCTCCAGCGTGATCGTGCCGTGCCGCCGGTGGGGCTCGCCGAGGAACTGCCGGATCACCTGACGGACGTAGAGCGCGTGCGTCGACTTCTTCCCGCGCTCGCGCTGCTGCTCGACCCGGCCCACCACGCCCGCGTCGAACCCGAGCCCGGCGTTGAACGTGAACCAGCGGGCCGGCACCGCCTCGTCCTCGGTGCCCGGCGTTCCCGAGGTCAACCCGAGGCCGACGACCCGCTCGCTGCCCTCGCGCAGCGCGTCCAGCAGCGCGCCGGTGGCCTCGACGGGATCGTTGGGCAGGCCCAGGGCCCGGGCGAAGACGTTCGTGGAACCGCCCGGGACGACGGCCAGACCGGGGAGGCGGTCCGGGGCCGGGCCGGCGTGCAGGAGGCCGTTGACGACCTCGTTCACCGTGCCGTCGCCGCCGAGTGCCACCACCAGGTCGATGTCGTCGCTCTCCGCCGCCTGCCGGCCGAGGTCGCGCGCGTGGCCGCGGTACTCGGTGGTGACCGCCTCCAGCTTCATCTCGCTCGCCAGGGCGTGGATCAGGACGTCACGTCTGCGTGCGCTTGTGGTGGTTGCCGCTGGATTGACCACGAGAAGTGCACGCATGCAAGGCAGCGTACCTACTGGGGGGTACTCGGCCCAGACCGAGGTAGGGATCCGGTAAGAGGCGGGGCGTGAGCCTGAACACTCGGTGGTGCGGGGCGCGGCCGGGCGCTCCGGGCGGACGGCTACCCTGCTGGGGTGAGCAGTCAGCAGAATCCCGCCCCGGACACCGCCGTAGCCACCGCGGCCGCGGAGCCGCGCCCGCGCCGGCTGACCTGTGCGGCCGCGCTGTCCGCCCTGGAAGGGGCCGCGCTGGTGGCCGGCGGTCTGTGGGCGCTGGTCCTCGGGCTCACCGGTGCCCCGGACGACCGGCAGCAGGCCGTGACCCTCGGGATCACCCTGGTCGCCCTCGCCCTGCTGCCGCTGCTCGCCGCGCGCGGTCTGCTGCTGCGGCGCGGCTGGAGCCGGGGCCCCGCCGTGATCACGCAGGTCATGGCGCTTCCGGTGGCCTACAACCTGCTCCAGGCCGACAGCATGGCCATCCCGGCCGGCATCGCCCTCGCGGTCGTCGCCGTGGCCGCGCTGGTGCTCCTGGTCAACGGGGAGACGACCCGGGCCCTCGGGATCAAGGGACCGGGCCGGGGTGAGTAGGGCCCACCGGACTTCACCTGACGAGCCTTGCCGACCAGGGTTCACTCCCCGGCGCGGCGCTCACCGAAGACGGCTCACTCCTCGACGAGGAGCTTCTCCCGCAGCTGGGCCAGCGTGCGGGCCAGCAGCCGGGAGACGTGCATCTGCGAGATGCCGACCTCCTGCGCGATCTGCGACTGGGTCATGTTCCCGAAGAACCGCAGCAGCAGGATCCGCTTCTCGCGCGGCGGAAGGTCCTCCAGCAGCGGCTTGAGGGACTCGCGGTACTCCACGCCCTCCAGCGCCTCGTCCTCGGCGCCCAGGGTGTCGGCGACCGCCGGCGACTCGTCGTCCGTGTCGGGGACGTCCAGGGACAGCGTGGAGTACGCGTTGGCGGACTCCAGGCCCTCCAGGACCTCCTCCTCGGAGATCGCGAGCTTCTCGGCCAGCTCGTGGACCGTGGGGGAGCGGCCGTGCAGCTGCGACAGCTCCGCCGTGGCCGTCGTCAGGGACAGTCGCAGCTCCTGAAGGCGACGCGGCACCCGCACCGCCCAGCCCTTGTCGCGGAAGTGCCGCTTGATCTCGCCGACGACGGTCGGGGTGGCGTACGTGGAGAACTCCACGCCACGCTCGGGATCGAACCGGTCGACGGACTTGATCAGGCCGATCGTGGCGACCTGGGTGAGGTCGTCCAGCGGCTCGCCGCGGTTGCGGAACCGGCGCGCCAGGTGCTCCACGAGCGGCAGGTGCATACGGACCAGCTGGTTGCGCAGCTCCGCGTACTCCGGACTGCCCGCCGGCAGTTTGCGCAGCTCGACGAACTTCGCCCGCGCCCCGCTGCGGTCATGGGCGTCGTGCTGTACGGCCCGCACGGCCTCAGCGCCGCGCGCGCCGTCGTCGGCGTGTCGCTCGTGCTCGCTCATCGTCCCGCCCGTAGCCCTTCCCCGAGCCTTCGCCTCCGCGCGGGCGGCGGATTCGACGCCGCCGCGTGCCTCCGGTGGCGAGCCCTCACCGTCACCGCCGGCCCGCGCGGAGTCGTCCTCCGGGTGCGGTCTGGCCTGCTCGGGGATGCCGTCGATGCCGTCCGCCATGCGCCGGGAACCGTCCTGAGGGCTCGCCCCGGAGGTCTCGGCGCTGGTCGACCAGGGGGCACCCCCGTCCCCGGTCGGCAGCTCCCGTGTGCCGCGCTCTTCGTCCCGCACCGGCCCGTCCCCGTTCCTCACGCCGGCCCGGGGCCGGCGCCGCGCTGTTTGTAGAGACTGATCGACACCGTCTTGTCCTCGTCCACGGCGGACGAGACCTTGCCCGCGAGGGCCGACAGCACGGTCCAGGCGAAGGTGTCCCGCGAGGGGGCGTGGCCGTCGGTGGTCGGTGCCGACACGGTGACTTCCAGCGAGTCGTCGACGAGCCGGAAGACACAGCTGAGCACCGAGCCGGGCACTGCCTGCTGAAGCAGGATCGCGCAGGCCTCGTCCACGGCGATGCGCAGGTCCTCGATCTCGTCCAGGGTGAAGTCCAAGCGGGCCGCGAGACCGGCCGTGGCCGTCCGCAGCACCGACAGGTAGGCACCCGCAGCCGGAAGCCGGACTTCCACGAAGTCCTGGTTCGCCGCGGGCTCGCCTGCGATCTGGGACACCCTCACCTCCATGGTGGTACAAGCTTTACGGGGCCGAGGGTCGCCCCCCGGGGTAACGCGTACGTGGTTCAAGCGGTGACGCTATCGCGCTCCGAACGTTTCTGTCCCGGGACCCCAACCCCCTGGCGTCACTCACAGTAAAGCTGTGGATACGCTCCGTGTCTAGAGGGTTTGCGGGCCCAAAAGGGGAGAGCGCGCGCCGGGTTGACGTACCCAGACGTCAGACGCTCGAACCGTCGTGCGGCAGCCGCCGCATGCAGTGTCACACGAGAACGCGGTCGGGCGGGACGGTCTCGCTCACACGAGCACGTGGTCCACGAAACACCACCGCCAGTCCTCGCCGGGCTCGAAGGTCCGCATCACCGGGTGACCGGACTTCTCATGGTGCTCCGTCGCATGCCGTCCCGGCGAGGAGTCGCAGCAGCCGACGTGGCCGCAGGTGAGACACAGCCGCAACTGCACCGGATGCGTGCCGTCCCGCCGGCACTCCGGACAGGTCTGGTCGAGCGGCGTCGGTTCGGGGTGCGGCAGCGCGTCGGCGTGCGTGCACTGTTTCATGATTGCCAGATTACGACGGGTGTGCGGACGGCCGCGCGGAAAACGAGGGTGGGCGAGGACCATGGACGTGATGCCCCTGCTGTTGCTGGTGGCGGGCAGCGCCGCGGTGGCCGCCACGGCCCGGCGTGCCCCCGTGCCGGCGCCCCTGCTGCTGGTCGCGGCCGGCCTGGTGGTCTCCTACCTCCCCGGAGTGCCGTCCTACACCCTCGATCCGCACGTCGTCCTGCCGCTGCTGCTGCCCCCGCTGCTCTACACCTCGGCGAGCGACAGCTCCTATCTCGACCTGCGGGCGCAGCTGCGGCCGGTGGCGCTGCTCTCGGTGGGCTACGTGCTGTTCGCGACCGTCGTCGTCGGCTGGGCCGCCTATCTGATCGTGCCCGGGCTGTCGCTGCCCGCCGCCCTGGTGCTCGGCGCGGTGGTGGCGCCGCCGGACGCGGTGGCCGCCACGGCGGTCGCGCGCCGGGTCGGCCTGCCTTCCCGGATCACCACCATCCTCCAGGGCGAGTCCCTGCTGAACGACGCCACCGCGATCACCGCCTACAAGGTGGCGCTCGGCGCCGCCGTCGGCGAGGGGGCCACCTGGGCCGGCGGGATCGGCGAGTTCGCGCTCGCCGCGGTCGGCGGTGTCGGGGTCGGTCTCGTCCTCATGGCGCCCCTGCACTGGCTGCGCACCCACCTGACCGAACCCCTCCTCCAGAACACCCTCTCCTTGCTGATCCCCTTCGTCGCCTACGGAGTCGCCGAGCAGGCGCACGCCTCCGGGGTGCTCGCGGTGGTCGTCGTCGCCCTCTATCTCGGCCACCGCGCGTGGGAGGTCGACTTCGCCACGCGGCTCCAGGAGGAGGCGGTGTGGAAGATGGTCGCCTTCGTGCTCGAGTCCGCCGTGTTCGCCCTGATCGGCCTCCAGCTGCCGATCGTCCTCAAGCGGCTCGGGGAGTACGAGGGCGCCTCCGCCGCCTGGTACGCGGTGGCCGTCTTCCTCGTCGTGGTGGTGGCCCGGTTCGTCTGGGTCTATCCGGCCACCTTCCTGCCCCGGCTGCTGTCCGCGCGCGTCAGGGAGCGGGAGGACAACCCCACCTGGCGGGGCGCGATGGTCACCTCGTGGGCCGGCATGCGCGGGGTCGTCTCCCTGGCCATCGCCTTCGCCATCCCGCCGACCATGGCCGACGGCCCCCGCAACCTGATCCTCTTCCTGACCTTCACCACCGTCATCGGCACCCTCGTCGTCCAGGGCGTCACCCTGCCCCCGCTGATCCGGATGCTGAAGTTCCCCGGTCGCGACCGGCAGGCCGAGACCCTTGCCGAGGCCAACGCCCAGGCGCAGGCGTCCCGGGCCGCCGAGGCCCACCTCGACGAACTGCTCTCCGACGAGCGCAACGCCCTGCCGCCACCGCTCGCCGACCGGCTGCGCACGGTCCTGGAGCGCCGCCGCAACGCCGTCTGGGAGCGGCTCGGCCAGGTCAACCCGATCACCGGCGAGTCCGCGGACGACACCTACCGCCGGCTGTCCCGCGAGATGATCAGCGCCGAACGCGAGGTCTTCGTCAGGCTCCGCGACCACCGCTACATCGACGACGAGATGCTGCGCGCCCTGCTCAGACGCCTGGACCTGGAGGAGGCGGCTGCCTTCAGGGAGGCCGGCTAGCGTCGTTCCGGGGCGGCCGGGGCGGCCGGGGCCGCCGGGGCGGCCGGGGCGGCCGGGGATTCCGGGAACGGCCGGCCGGTGACGACGGCGGCGATCGTCGTCCCGCGCGCGAAGGCGCCCTCCTCCGCGAGGGTGACGAGTCCGTACAGCAATTTGGCGACATAGAGACGCTCCACGGGCAGGTGGTGCCGCCGCTCGAAGTCCTGAGCGAATTCCTCCAGCTCAGGTGTCGTACGGGCGTAGCCGCCGCAGTGGAAACGGTCGTCCAGGGACCAGGCGCCGCTGCGGGTGCCGAAGGCACGTTCCTGAAGGGCTTCTATGCCGGCTTCCAGGAAGCCGCCCTTCAGGACCGGTATGCCGAGCGCGCGCTGCCCGGCCGCCAGTCCGGCGGCGAGACCCGCGAGGGTGCCGCCGGTGCCGCAGGCGATCGCGACGACGTCGGCGTGGCCGCGCAGTTCCACGCCGAGGGCACGGCAGCCGCGTACCGCCTCGGCGTTGCTGCCGCCTTCGGGTACGACGTACGCGCCCTCGGCGCCGGACGCGCGCAGGATCCCGGCCAGGGTCTCGGGCTCGGTCTTGTGCCGGTACGTCGATCTGTCGACGAAGTGCAGCCGCATGCCGTCGGCCGCGCACCGGGCCAGGGACGGGTTGAGCGGGCGGTCGGCCAGCTCCTGGCCGCGGACCACGCCCGTGGTCGGCAGGTCCAGGAGCCGGCCCGCGGCGGCGGTGGCCCGCAGATGGTTGGAGTAGGCCCCGCCGAAGGTGACCAGGGCGCGGCCCTGTGCGGCCGCGATGTTCGGCACCAGCTTGCGCCACTTGTTGCCGATCAGCTGCGGGTGGATGAGGTCGTCCCGCTTGAGCAGCAGCCGCAGCCCGCGGCACGCGAAACGGTCGTCCCGCACCTCCTGGAGGGGGGAGGGGAGGCGGGGGGCGAGGACGTCCGGGCTGGTCACGCTTCATTGTCGCCCGTCGGCCCGCACCCCGGCGGGGTCACCCCTTCAGGCGCTCGGCGACCCGTTCCCTGAGCCACCGCATGGTGAAGCCCCGCGGGTCCACCTTCCCCGGCTGCCACTCCAGGTGTCCGATGACCGACTTCTCGGTCCAGCCGTGCGCGCGGCACACCGCCGCGGCGACCCGCTCGATCGCGTCCAGCTGTTCCTCGGGCCACGGGTCCTCACCGTCGCCGAGGTTCTCGCACTCGAAGCCGTAGAAGTGCCGGTTGCCGTCGGTGTTCGCCTCGTTGTCCGGCGGCAGCCTCTTCTCGGCGATCACCGCCCGCAGCACCTCGTCGTCGCCGAGCCCGGCATGGTTGGCGCGGCCGTAGCCGACCAGGTGGACCGTGCCGTCCTTGGTGATCACCCCGTGGCACAGCGGTCCCGGCAGCTCCGGGTAGCCGTCGCGGCACAGCTCCACCGTCTGCGTGCTGCCCTGTGTCACCGTGTGGTGGATCATCACGCCGTGGACCGGGCCCCAGGGGCCCTTGTGATTGCGGTTGTGATGCTGCCAGTCGCCGACCTCGACGACCGTCACGCCCTCCGCCCGAAGCGCGTCCAGAAATCCGCTCGCCGACATGGGTGGGGCCATGCCCGACTCCTTAGTGCCGTGCCGGTCCGGCCGCCGGTCGCGGCCGTTTCGTCCTACCTGCTTCTACCGAAACCGGACGTCACGGGACACATCGTTCGTATGTTGTGCGAGTCGATCCGGACAGCCTGCGGATCGGCGAGGGCCGGAGTGAGGTCCCTCTGTCTGCCCGGTTATCCGATGATCCATTCCCGCTCTTTCGGGTAATGGCGCCGCGACCCTCCGTGCTGGAACGCTCGGTGACGAGACCGGTGCCCGGTGCGATTCGGCACCGGGCATACTTTGGGAGGGCATTTTTCTATGTCGGTAGGCGAAGAGGTCCGCACAGATCAGGGCAAGCCGCAGCAGTCCCTCGGGACGGCGGCAGCGCGGAACCTGGCCACCACTACCAAGTCCGTTCCACAGATGCAGGAGATCAGCTCCCGCTGGCTGCTGCGCACCCTTCCCTGGGTGGATGTCCAGGGCGGCACATACCGGGTGAACAGGCGGCTGACGTACGCCGTCGGCGACGGCCGCATCACCTTTGTGAAGACCGGGAACCAGGTGGAGGTCATCCCGGCCGAGCTGGGTGAGTTGCCGGCCCTGCGGTCGTACGAGGACGAGGAGGTGCTGACGGAGCTGGCCCGGCGATGCCGTCAGCGCGACTTCGCGCCCGGCGAGGTGATCGCCGATTTCGGCAACCAGGCGAACGAGGTCTATCTGCTCGCCCACGGCCGGGTGGAGAAGATCGGCACGGGTCCCTACGGCGACGACGCCGTCCTCGGGGTCCTCGCCGACGGCGCCTACTTCGGCGACCAGGGCCTGCTCGACCCGGAGGCGATCTGGGAGTACACCGTCCGCGCGGACACCGCGAGCACGGTGCTGATCCTCAGCCGCCAGGACTTCGAGCAGGTCGCGGAGCGCTCCGACTCACTGCGCGAGCACCTGGAGCAGATGCGCTCGCTCCCGCGGCAGCGGACCAACAAGTACGGCGAGAAGGAGGTCGAGCTGGCGGCCGGCCACTCCGGCGAGCCCGACATCCCGCACACCTTCGTGGACTACGAGCCGCGGCCCCGCGAGTACGAACTGAGCATCGCGCAGACCGTGCTGCGCATCCACTCGCGCGTGGCCGACCTCTACAACCAGCCGATGAACCAGACCGAGCAGCAGCTGCGGCTCACGGTCGAGGCGCTGAAGGAGCGCCAGGAGCACGAGCTGGTCAACAACCCGGAGTTCGGCCTGCTCAGCAACTGCGAGTACGACCAGCGGATCCAGCCGCACGACGGCGTACCGAGCCCGGACGACCTGGATGAGCTGCTCAGCCGCCGCCGGGGCACCAAGCTGCTCCTGGCCCACCCGCGCGCGATCGCCGCGATCGGCCGTGAGCTGAACAAGCGGGGACTGGTCCCGGAGACCGTCGACATCGCCGGCAACCGCATCCCCACCTGGCGCGGAGTGCCGATCTACCCGTGCAACAAGATCCCGATCAGCGAGGCCCGGACGACCTCCGTCATCGCCATGCGTACCGGCGAGTCCGAGCAGGGTGTCATCGGCCTGAGGCAGTCCGGCATCCCGGACGAGATCGAGCCGAGCCTGTCGGTCCGGTTCATGGGCATCAACGAACAGGCCATCATCAAGTACCTGGTCACTGCGTACTACTCGGCCGCCGTCCTGGTGCCCGACGCGCTCGGCGTGCTGGAGAACGTCGAGATCGGCCGGTGGAGGTGACGTTTCCGCACGTCGCGGCCGTGTCTCTGCCCGCCGCGGCGGGCAGGCCCCCGGGGTACGCGTCCGGCCGGGCCGGTGCCGACGGCCTCCGCGGACCTGGCGAGGGGGAGGCATGGCCGAGTTCATGACGGAGACCGCGGAGCGTTCCGCCGGTGTGCCACGTCCCGGCACACCGCGGGAGGCGCCGGAGAAGACCGGAGGCGAAGCCGCCGCTCCGCTCGACGCGCAGGAGGCGGTGGCGCAGCTGGAGCGCACCCGGGCCCTGGTCGACCCGGAGCTGCGCGCGGCCGTGGAATCGCTGCCCGGCTCCATGCGCCGGATCGGGCTCTACCACTTCGGCTGGCAGCACGCCGACGGCACCCCGGCGGCGGGCAACGCGGGCAAGGCGATAAGGCCGGCGCTGGTGCTGGCGGCCGCCGCCGCGCTCGGCGGCCCGGCGGCCCGCCCGGCGGCCGTCCGGGCGGCAGCGGCGGTCGAACTGGTCCACAACTTCACGCTGTTGCACGACGACGTGATGGACCGGGACACCACCCGCAGGCACCGGCCGACGGCCTGGACCGTGTTCGGCGACGCCGACGCGATCCTCGCCGGGGACGCCCTCCAGGCGCTGGCCCTGCGGGTGCTCGCCGAGGACCCGCACCCGGCCTCCGTCCCGGCCGCGGCCCGGCTCGCGACCTGTGTGGTGGAGCTGTGCGAGGGCCAGCACACCGACACCGACCTGGAGCAGCGCGCGCCGGACGAGGTCACCCTGGACGAGGTGCTCGCCATGGCCGAGGCCAAGACCGGCGCCCTGCTGGGCTGCGCCTGCGCGCTGGGCGCGCTGTACGCGGGTGCGGGCGAGGAGGAGGTGGCCGCGCTGGACGGCTTCGGCCGCCAGGCCGGGCTCGCCTTCCAGCTGATCGACGACGTCATCGGCTTATGGGGAGACCCGAAGCACACCGGCAAGCCGGCCGGCGCGGATCTCGCCGCCCGCAAGAAGTCCCTGCCGGTGGTGGCGGCGCTCACCTCCGGCACCCCGGCGGCGGACGAACTCGCCGCGCTGTACGGGAAGCCGCACCTCGCCGGGGAGGCGGAGGCCGGGGAGATCGCGCGTACGGCGCTGGCCGTCGAGCGGGCAGGCGGCCGGGACTGGGCGCAGGCCGAGGCGGCCGACCGGATGGCCCGGGCCATGCAGGAGCTGGCATGCGCGGTCCCCGATCCGGAGGCGGCGGGCGGTCTGCTGGCGCTCGCCGAGTTCGTCACCCGGCGCACCAGCTGAGGCCGCCGCCCCCCGGCGGCCGGGTAGAACCCGGAGTCCCGGGCCCGTGCGGCTCCTGACCCCGTGCGGTCACCGGGACTCCGGCCAGGTGGTCCCCGCACATCCCCACAGTGTGCGGGGACGCCGCTCTTCACGGGCAGACCCGCACGCCGAGATCGTCGCCGACGACCCGCTCGGCCCGGTGCGCGCCCAAGGCGGGGGACGGCGGGATGGACCCCTGCCTCAGCAGCGGTGCGCCGGTGCGGACGTACGGCGGGAAGCGCCGAGGCTGCCGCCGCAATACCCTGAGGGCATGGACAGCGAGAACCAGGCCTGTCCCGTCTGCGGACAGCCGGTCGACACGGTCGTCAAGCGGCACAAGACCCTGGGCGCCTGGGTACCGGTCTGGGGCCGCGGCCCGTGCCGCAACCCCGACTGCCCGGCCAACGCCGAGTCCGGCCGGTCGTCGGCCGAGTCCGGTCGGCCCGCCGATCCCGGCCGGCGCGCCGGCTCCGAGCGGTCTGCCGGCTCCGGCCGATCCGCCGGTGCGTCGGCCCGGCCGGGCCGCAGCGGCCCGGAGAACCCGTCGGCGACCGGCGCGGGGAACAGCGCCGTCTAGGCAGAGGGGCTGCCGGGGGACGCCGTGGCGTGGGCGGGCGGGCGCATGGGGCGGACGGGGACGCCGTAGCGTGGGCGCATGCCGAAACTTCCGCCCATTCTGCACATCACCGAGCGCTCTCTGTGGGAGCAGGCGCGCGAGCGCGGGACCTGGGAGCTGTCCACCCGGGGCCGCACCCTCCAGCAGGAGGGCTTCATCCACTTCTCCACCCGGGAACAGCTCCCGCGGGTCGCCGGTTTCCTCTACGGCGACTACGACGGCCCGGACGAACTGGTCGTCCTGGTCGTGGACCCGGCCCGGGTCGGGGCGCCGGTGAGGTACGAGTCCGTCGAGCCGGGCGGGGAGGAGTTCCCGCACGTGTACGGCCCGGTACCGGTCGAGGCCGTGGTGGACGTCGAGCCCTGGGGGTGACCCGGCCGGGGAGGCCGCCGGTCAGTCCGCGCGCGCCTGTCCGGGGCCGGCGGGCAGGCCGCCCGTCTCCGGGACGCGGCCGGTCAGGCAGTACGTGCCGCCGGCCGGGTCGCGCATGACCGTCCAGTGGGAGCCCTCGTGCACGCGGGCGGCGCCCAGTTCCTCGTGCCGGGCACGGACGGCGGCGATGTCCGCACAGGCGAGGTCGAGGTGAGCGGAGCCCGGGCGCTCCTCGTCGAGCCGCTGGAGCAGCAGCCGGAGGGGGAAGCCCGCCGGCGGCCGCAGTACGGCGAACTCCGGCCGGGAGCCCGCCCGTCGCTCCCAGCCGGTCAGACCGGCCCAGAAGGCGGACTCGGTCTCGTACCGGGACGGCGGGATGTCGAGGCACACCTGGTCCAGGCGGCTGCCGGACACCACCGGCGGCCGCACCGTCTCCCCGTGCCAGGGCACGGCGCAGAACAACTGCCCGCCGGGCGAGCGCAGTACGGCCCAGTCGCCGTGGTCGGCCATGAGCGCGGCGCCGAGCCGGCGGGCGAGGGCGGTCAACTCCCGTACGTCCTCGGTGCACAGGTCGATGTGGGCGCCGCCGTCCCCCTCGGCGACACCCTGGAGCTTCACGCTCGGGTCCGCCCCCTCGGGCAGCAGCGTCACGAACTCGTCGTCGTCTCCGCGGAATTCGGACAGCCGCGTACCGGTGACGGCCGTCCAGAAGGCACCCGCGTCACCGAGTCGTGCGGCGGGACGGTCGGCGAACGCATACGTCCAGCGGATCATCATGACCGGAGTGTATGCGGCGGCCGGTTCAGGTCAGGGGCCGCTCGATGAACCGGAGTTGGTTGCCCGCCGGGTCCCGGAAGGCGCAGTCGCGCACCCCGTACGGCTGGTCCATCGGCTCCTGGAGGACGTCGGCGCCGGACTCCCGTACCCGCTCGTACAGCGCGTCGCAGTCCGGGGTGGTGAAGATGACCCCGCGCAGCAGGCCCTTGGCGAGGAGTTCGTTGAGCGCCTGCCTGTCGGCGGGGGAGGCGTCCGGGCTCGCGTCCGGCGGCTCCAGGACGATCTCCACGTCCGGCTGGAGCGGGGAACCCAGGGTCACCCAGCGCATCCCCTCGAAGCCCACGTCGTCGCGGATCTCCAGACCGAGCACATCGCGGTAGAAGGCGATGGCCTTGTCGTGGTCGTCCACGGCGATGAAACACTGCGCGAGTTTCACGTCCATGGCCCCACCCTAGAACCGACGCGCGGACAGCGCCTCAGTACGGGCGGCGGCGCGGCCGGGTCAGCCTGCGGGCCACGCAGGGCGGAATCGCCGCGCTCTCCTCGTGGTCACGGGCCCGGTAGGCGCTCGGCGTCTCGCCGACCAGCTCGGTGAACCGGGAACTGAAGGAGCCGAGCGAGGTACAGCCGACGGCGAGGCACACCTCGGTCACGGTGAGATCGCCCCGGCGCAGCAGCGCCTTGGCCCGCTCGATCCGGCGGGTCATCAGATGGCTGTACGGCGTCTCCCCGAACGCCTTGCGGAAGCTGCGCTGGAAGTGCCCCAAGGACATCAGCGCGTCCCGGGCCAGCTCGGTCATGTCGAGCGGCTCGGCGTACTCGCGGTCCATACGGTCGCGCACGCGGCGCAGCCGTCTCAGGTCCTCCAGGGCGGTCACCCGCTCAGCTTCGCACGGGAACGCACACCAGGGACCCACCAGTTCGACGGAGCGTTTTCCTCCGCTTGTCCGGGCGCCGGCCCGCCCCCGCTCGCCTCGGACGAACGGCTTCCGGCTCGGCCGGATCGCCTCCGCCTCGGTGCCCGAGGTGAAAAAGACCGAACCCGGCCCTTCGGCGCGCCGAGGTCGGCGGCCTGGGGGCCGGGTGCGGGGAGGGCGACCGGAAAAGGCCGGAGGGGTCAGGCCTGCTTGGTCTCCCAGAAGATCTTGGCGATCTGCTCGATGTAGTCCAGAGCCTTCTGGCCCGTCGCCGGGTCGGTGGACGCCTTGGCGGCCGAGAGGGCCTTCAGGGCGTCGTTGACCAGCTGGTGCAGCTCCGGGTACTTCTCGAAGTGCGGGGCCTTGAAGTAGTCGCTCCACAGAACGGAGACGTGGTGCTTCGCGAGCTCCGCGCGCTGCTCCTTGATGACGGTGGCGCGCGCCTGGAAGTGGGGGTCGTCGTTACCGGCCATCTTCTCCTGGACGGCCTTCACCGACTCCGCCTCGATGCGGGCCTGGGCCGGGTCGTACACGCCGCAGGGCAGGTCGCAGTGGGCGCTGACCTTGACCTTGGGGGCAAACAGGCGGGAAAGCATGGAGCATTCCTTCCTCGTGATCGTCTTCTCAGGTGTGACATTACTCCCTGGGGAAGGCGATTTCTCGGGTGCCCCCTAGGGCTTAGGACAAAAGTCCAGGGTGAGACTGAGACTGGTGGAGGAACGGACCGGGGAGGTGCCGGGGATGCCGGAGCTGTCACAGGAGACCGAGCGGGGGAGGGCGGTGGCGCCCTTCGGACTGGCCGAGGTGACGGGCCCGTCCATGGTGCCCACGCTGCACCACGGGGATCAGTTGCTCGTGCGGTACGGGGCTGCGGTCAGGCCCGGTGACGTCGTGGTGCTGCGGCATCCGTTTCAGCAGGACCTGCTGGTCGTCAAGCGGGCCGTGGAGCGGCGCGAGGGCGGCTGGTGGGTGCTCGGTGACAACCCGTACGCGGGCGGGGACAGCACGGACTACGGAGTGGTGCCCGAGGAACTGATTCTCGGCACGGCGTGGTTCCGGTTCCGGCCGCTCAAGGCCGGTCAGCGTTCGCCGCTCACGCTGCTGCGCTGGGCGGTCTCGGCGGCGAGGCCGCTGCTGCCCGACCGGTCGGCCTCCAGACGCTTGCGGGCCCGGTAGGCGGCCACGTTGGCGCGGGTGGCGCAGCGGTCCGAGCAGTAGCGCCGGGAGCGGTTGGTGGAGGTGTCCAGGTAGGCGTTGCGGCACGGGGGCGCCTGGCACAGGCCGAGGCGGTCGACGCCGTACTCGGTGAGGTGGAAGGCCAGGCCCATCGCCGCGATCGCCGCATAGCCGGCGGTGGCGTTGGACGGGTGGTCGGCCAGGTGCATGTGCCACAGCGGCCGGCCGTCCTCGTCGCGGAAGTCGTGCCCGGAGATCTGCGGGCTGACCGGGAACTCCAGCAGGAGCGAGTTCAGCAGGTCCACGGCCAGTGTCTCGTCGCCCTTGTCGGCCGCCTCGAAGACCGCGCGCAGCCGGGCCCGGACCGAGCGGAAGCGCGTCACGTCGGCGTCGGTGGCGCGGCGGGCCGCCGACGCGTTGCCGCCGAAGAGATCGCGGACGGCCTCGACCGTGGTCAGGGTGTCCTTGCCCCGGGCCGGCTCCTCGCTGTTGACGAGGCGTACGGCGTAATCCGAGTAATAGGCCAGTTCCACTTGTAGTCCTTACGGAGGCGCTTTATCGTCTTGTCTGCGGTCGGGTAACAGCCGGTCGTGCTTCCAGGGTATTACGCGAACCGAGGGGAGTCGGGGTTCCATGACCACGAGTACCGGAACCGACTGGGCGGCCTGGCAGGAGAGCTGGGACCGGCAGCAGGAGTGGTACATGCCGGACCGGGAGGACCGCTTCCGGATCATGCTCGACATGGTGGAGGCGCTCGTCGGCACCGCCCCGCGCGTGCTCGACCTGGCGTGCGGCACCGGCAGCATCACCGCCCGGCTGCTGAGGCGCTTCCCCGAGGCCACCAGCACCGGCGTCGACCTCGACCCGGCCCTGCTCGCCATCGCGCACGGCACCTTCGACGGCGACGACCGCGTCACGCTCGTCACCGCCGACCTCAAGGACCCCGACTGGCCGGCGCAGCTGCCGTACGACTCCTACGACGCCGTCCTGACGGCCACGGCCCTGCACTGGCTGCACAGCGAACCCCTCGCGGCCCTCTACGGTCAGGTCGCGGAGCTGGTCCGCGACGGCGGTGTCTTCATGAACGCGGACCACATGATCGATGAGCGCACGCCCCGGATCAACGCGGCCGAGCGCGCCCAGCGCCACGCCCGTATGGATCAGGCCAAGCGGGACGGCGCCCTGGACTGGGCCGACTGGTGGCAGCTGGCGGCCGGGGACCCGGTCCTCGCCGAGCCGACCGCCCGCCGTTTCGAGATCTACGGCGAGCACGCGGACGGGGACATGCCGTCGGCGGCTTGGCATGCGCGCACGCTGCTGGAGCGGGGCTTCGGCGAGGCCCGGCCGGTGTGGTGCTCGCCGTCGGACACCCTGCTGCTGGCGCTGAAGTGAGCCGGGCATGAACGAGAGGGGCGGTACGGGAGACCCGTACCGCCCCTCTGTCCGTGCGGAGTGTCAGAGCACCTTGGACAGGAACGACTGCGTCCGCTCGTGCTGCGGGTTGCCCAGGACGTCCCGCGGGTGACCGGATTCGACCACCACACCGTCGTCCATGAAGACCAGGCTGTCGCCCACCTCGCGGGCGAAGCCCATCTCGTGGGTGACGACGACCATGGTCATGCCGGACTCGGCGAGGTCGCGCATGACGTCCAGGACGTCACCGACCAGCTCCGGGTCCAGGGCCGAGGTCGGCTCGTCGAACAGCATCAGCTTCGGGTCCATCGCCAGGGCCCGGGCGATCGCCACCCGCTGCTGCTGGCCGCCGGAGAGCTGCGAGGGGTAGTGCCCGGCCCGGTCGGCCAGGCCCACGCGCTCCAGCAGCTGCATGGCGCGTTCCCTGGCCTGCGTCCGGCTCACGCCCTTGACCTGCACCGGCGCCTCCATGACGTTCTCCATGGCCGTCATGTGCGGGAACAGGTTGAAGCGCTGGAAGACCATGCCGATGTCCCGGCGCTTCAGGGCGACCTCGCGGTCGCGCAGCTCGTACAGCTTCTCGCCCTGCTGCCGGTAGCCGACCAGCTCGCCGTCGACGTACAGCCGGCCGGCGTTGATCTTCTCCAGGTGGTTGATGCACCGCAGGAAGGTCGACTTGCCGGAGCCGGAGGGGCCGATGAGGCAGAACACCTCGCCCGGCTTCACCTCCAGGTCGATGCCCTTGAGCACCTCGACGTGGCCGAAGGACTTGTGGACGCCCTCCGCCTTGACCATCGGGACGGTGCCCTGCGGGCGCGTGTCCTGCGTCTTGCTCAGCTTGTCGGTCATGCCGTGCCTCCCTTGGGCCGGCCCAGGGAGAGCATGTTCGTCTTCACTTTCTGCCATGGCGTCGGCGGCAGCTGGCGGCTGGAGCCGCGGGCGTAGTACCGCTCGATGTAGTACTGGCCCACGCTCAGCACCGAGGTCATGATCAGGTACCAGGCCGCGGCGAGGAAGTACATCTCCACCGGGGCACCGGAGTTCTGGCCGATGTCCTGGGCGTAACGGAAGAGCTCGGGATACTGGACGGCCGCCACGAGCGAGGTCGTCTTCAGCATGTTGATCACTTCGTTGCCCGTCGGCGGCACGATCACGCGCATCGCCTGCGGGATGACCACCCGGCGCAGGGTCTTGCCGTGGCTCATGCCCAGCGCGTGGGCCGCCTCGGTCTGGCCCTCGTCCACCGCGAGCAGACCGGCCCGGCAGATCTCGGCCATGTACGCCGCCTCGTTCAGACCCAGGCCGAGCAACGCCGTCAGCAGCGGCGTCATGAAGTTCGACCAGTAGTCCTTGTAGAACGGCATCAGGTTGATGTACTCGAAGACCAGGCCCAGGTTGAACCAGAGGAACAGCTGGACCAGGACCGGGGTGCCGCGGAAGAACCAGATGTAGAACCAGGCGATGGACGAGGTCACCGGGTTCTTCGACAGCCGCATCACCGCCAGGAGGATGCCGCCGACGATGCCGATCAGCATCGACAGGACCGTCAGCAGGAGGGTCTTGCCGACACCGGTCATGATCCGGTCGTCGAAGAAGTAGTCCGGTACCGCGTGCCAGTTGATCCTGCCCTGGCCGAACGCGTAGATGATCGCGACGAGGAGCGCGATCGCGATGACGGCGGAGACGTAGCGTCCGTAGTGCCGGACCGGGATGGCCTTGATGGCCTCGGCGCCGGCCGGGGGCGTGTCCGTCGGCCCCGCCGTCTTGTCAATGTCAGTCACGGGTGTTGCCTCTCAGTGGCCGCTTCAGGTGCCGCGGGTCACTTGCCGCCGTTGATCACGGACTCCTTGACGGCGCCGTCCTGGGCGCCCCACTTCTCGAGGATCTTCTTGTACTCACCGCTCTTGATGATCGCGTTCATCGCGGCCTGGAGGGCGTCCCGCAGCTGGGTGTCCTCCTTGGAGATCGCGATGCCGTACGGGGCCGCCTCGACCTGGTCGCCGACGATCTCGAAGTCCTTGCCGCCGCCGGAGGTCTTCACCGCGTACGCCGCCACCGGGAAGTCGGAGGAGGCCGCGTCCACACCGCCCGAGCGAAGACGGGTCTGGGACTGCTGGTCGTCGTCGAACGCCTCGATGCTGAGCTTCTTGCCCTTCGGACACTTCTCGGCCTCCTGCTTGGCCAGGTCCTCCGAGACGGTGCCGCGCTCGACGGCGATCTTCTTGCCGCACAGGTCCGACCAGTTCGTGATGCCCCCGGTGTCACCCTTGCGGGTGTAGATGGAGACACCGGCGGTCAGGTAGTCGACGAAGTCGACGCCCTCGCCGACCTTCTTGCCCGTGTCGGGGTCGACGCCCTCCTGGCGGTTCTTGTTGTCGGTCATCGCCGACATCGCGATGTTGTAGCGGCCCGAGCGCAGACCGGTGAGCAGGGCGTCGAAGGTGCCGTTCTCGAACTCGAACGTCACCCCGAGCTGCTTGCCCATGGCGGCCGCGAGGTCCGGGTCCAGGCCGACGGCCTTGCCGGAGGAGTCCTTGAACTCCACCGGGGCGTACGCGATGTCCGAGCCGACCTTGATCTTGCCCTTGTTCCGGATGTCCTGGGGGAGCTTGTCGGCGAGCGGGGCGCTGCTGGTGGACGCGCTGCCGGAGTCGTTGTTCTTTTCCTTGGTCTGGTCACCGCAGCCGGTGAGCAGCAGGGCGCCTGCGACCGCGATCGCACCGGCCGCGGCCAGACGGGAGCGCGCGGCGGTCGTACGACGGATGGAGCTTGCGGTCATCGTGGTTCCTCCGGCGGATGGGAAGAGTTGCCGATGGGTCGACGGAAACACACACCTTCGGGTGTCGCGACCTCGTGGGTTTACGGCATCTTGCCATTCGGACTGCGCCATTCAGGCGGGTCACTATGTCAAAATCGGATAACGGGTGACCCCCGAACCGCATCAGGTCGGTACAAGCCTGGTCCATTGCCACCGAATCATCTGCGGGAATCCAGCGCTCCAGCCGGAAAATCTTCGGCCTGTCTCACGATGCGATCGGTCGGGCCCTGCGGTTTTGGCGCCATTCCGGCCCCTTCGCCCGCCCGTCACCTGTGCGACGCCTTCCGGCCGCCCGATGTGACCTTGCGCCTAATGGACTCGTCGCGGGCACCTTCCGTCCGGTAAGAAGGTTCTTTACACCCCTCATCCGGGGCTCAGGGCGCGTGTGCGGCGCGCCCGTCACGTATGAGCTCGTACGTATCCGCAATCGAGCCGTACGTGGTGCCCGCCCACCCCTCACCAGGAGTGGTCGACCCTCAAACCATGCATACCTAAGGGGTAAGACAAAGTGGCAGCGGAGATCGTCAATCCTCGCAGCGACGGCACAACGGACCAGGACGGCGGGGCCGAGCCCCTCGATTCCTTCGATCCGGTGTTCGCGCTGCACCGCGGCGGCAAGATGGCTGTGCAGGCCACGGTGCCGGTTCGTGACAAGGACGACCTTTCCCTCGCGTACACGCCCGGAGTCGCGCGCGTGTGCACCGCGATCGCGGAACAGCCGGAGCTGGTCAACGACTACACGTGGAAGTCCTCCGTGGTCGCCGTCGTCACCGACGGCACCGCCGTGCTCGGACTCGGGGACATCGGCCCTGAGGCCTCGCTCCCCGTGATGGAGGGCAAGGCCATCCTCTTCAAGCAGTTCGGTGGCGTCGACGCGGTGCCCATCGCGCTCGACTGCACCGACGTCGACGACATCGTCGAGACCGTCGTCCGGCTCGCTCCCTCCTTCGGCGGAGTGAACCTGGAGGACATTTCGGCCCCCCGGTGCTTCGAGATCGAGCGCCGGCTCCAGGAGCGCCTGGACATCCCGGTCTTCCACGACGACCAGCACGGTACGGCCGTCGTGACGCTCGCGGCGCTGCGGAACGCGGCGCGGCTCAGCAGGCGCGAGATCGGGCAGCTGCGGGCCGTCATCTCGGGCGCCGGCGCGGCCGGTGTCGCCATCGCGAAGATGCTGGTCGAGGCCGGCATCGGGGACGTGGCGGTGGCGGACCGCAAGGGCGTCGTGTCGGCCGACCGGGAGGACCTGACCTCGGTCAAGCGCGAGCTGGCCTCCTTCACGAACAAGGCCGGCCTCACCGGCTCGCTGGAGGACGCCCTCGCGGGCGCGGACGTCTTCATCGGCGTCTCCGGCGGTACGGTCCCGGAGGAGGCCGTGGCCTCCATGGCCGAGGGTGCCTTCGTGTTCGCCATGGCCAACCCGAACCCCGAGGTGCACCCGGACGTCGCGCACAAGTACGCGGCGGTCGTCGCCACCGGGCGCTCGGACTTCCCGAACCAGATCAACAACGTGCTGGCCTTCCCCGGCATCTTCGCCGGCGCGCTCCAGGTGCGGGCCACGCGGATCACGGAGGGCATGAAGATCGCCGCCGCGGAGGCGCTCGCCGCCGTGGTGGGCGATGATCTCGCCGCCGACTACGTCATTCCGTCGCCGTTCGACGAGCGGGTGGCTCCGGCGGTGACCGCAGCGGTTGCCGCCGCGGCTCGGGCCGAAGGCGTCGCCCGTCGCTGACGTTGCGCCGAATGGTCCCGTCCGTATGGGCGGGACCATTTTTTTACCCACCGGCTCGCCCGATCGGGTGGTGACAAGGGCGCCCTCACGGCCCGTCCGTGGCGCGCTGCGCTGTCCGGGTGCCGGTGCGCAAGAGGGCATGTGTCACAGGGGCCGCTGGTTCCGTCGGCTGCACCGCGCACCTATCGTCGGCAGCATGTTCGCTGTCTACGCCGCCCGAATCGACCGCGACCAGCCGCTCACCGGCCTCGAGTTGGGGGAGCGTCCGGCTCCCGAGGCCCGTCCCGGCTGGAGCACCGTCACCGTGCGGGCCGCTTCCCTCAATCACCACGACCTCTGGTCCCTGCGGGGCGTCGGCCTTCCCGAGGACCGGCTGCCGATGATCCTCGGCTGTGACGCCGCGGGTATCGACGCGGACGGCAACGAGGTCGTCCTGCACTCCGTCATCGGCCAGAGCGGCCACGGCGTCGGCCCCGACGAGCCGCGCTCCATCCTGACCGAGCGCTACCAGGGCACCTTCGCCGAGCAGGTCGCCGTGCCGACCTGGAACATCCTGCCCAAGCCGAAGGAGCTGTCCTTCGCGGAGGCCGCCTGCCTGCCGACGGCCTGGCTGACGGCGTACCGGATGCTGTTCACCAATGCCGGGGTACGGCCCGGGGACTCGGTGCTCGTGCAGGGCGCGGGCGGCGGGGTCGCCACGGCCGCGATCGTGCTGGGCAAGGCGGCGGGCCTGCGGGTCTTCGCCACCAGCCGGGACGAGGCGAAGCGCAAGCGGGCCCTGGAGCTCGGGGCCGTGGAGGCCGTGGAGCCGGGTGCCCGGCTGCCGCAGCGGGTGGACGCCGTCATCGAGACCGTGGGTGCCGCCACCTGGTCGCACTCGGTGAAGTCCCTGCGTCCCGGTGGCACGCTCGTGATCTCCGGCGCCACCAGCGGCGACCGGCCCTCGCACGCCGAGCTGACCCGGATCTTCTTCCTGGAGCTGAAGGTCGTCGGCTCGACCATGGGCACCAAGGACGAGCTGGAGGACCTGCTCTCCTTCTGCGCCGCGACCGGGGTACGGCCCGTCATCGACGAGGAGCTGCCGCTCGACCGGGCCCGCGAGGGCTTCGAACGGCTCGCCTCCGGAGAGCAGTTCGGAAAGATCGTGCTCACCAACTCCTGAGCCGCCCCGGGGGTGCCTGCCGGTCCGGTCGGCCGGCAGGTCAGGGCCTGGGGGCGTGGAGTACGGCCGCGATGCGGGCCGCCGCCGTCGAAAGGTGGTGCCGGGCCTCACCGAGTTGGGTGGCGGTGACCCCGTGGTCGCGGGCCGCGTCGCGGATGCCGTCGCGGAAGCGGTCCAGGAGGCGGTCCAGGTCGCGTGCCGGGTCGCCGGTGGAGTCCTCGTGGGCCCAGGAGGGGGCGTACGCGGCGGGGAAGTCCTCCTCCGCGGCGGTGTAGTGCGGTTCCGCCGCGGGGGCGGATGTGGCCGCTTCCTCGGCGGGGCGGCCGAAGCCCCAGTCCCGGCCGAAGTCCTTGCCGAAGTCCTTCCCGAACTCGCCGAACTCCTTGGCCAGTTCGGTCAGGCCCTCGCGGACGCCGGCCGGCCAGTCGCCGCGCAGGAAGTGGTCCTGGACCCGGCGGGCGATCCGCTGCATCTCCTCCTGCGCCTGGGCCCGCGCCCGCGCCTGCGCCTCCTGGGCCTGGCGGCGTGCCCGCTGAGCCTCCTCGCGAGCCCGGCGGCTCTCGTCCTTGGCGCGCCGCGCCTGTTCCTTCCACTCCTGCTTGACCCGGCGCATCTCCTCCTTGGCGACCTTCCACGCCTCCTTGTCACCCGGCTCGCCGTACTCCCCGTAGGACGATCCGGCCCCGGGCGTCCCCGCGCCCCGGCGGGCCTCGGAGGCGGCGGCGCGGACCTCGCGGCGCAGGTCGCCGGCCGCGCCGCGCACGTCCGCCCTTATCTCGGCGGCCAGCTCCGCGACGGACTCGCGGATCTCCAGCTCCAGGTCGGCCAGTTCGCCGCTGCGCTCGGCCAGTTCGGCACGGCCGGCGTCCGTGATGGCGTACACCTTGCGGCCGCCCTCGGTGGTGTGCCGGACCAGGCCCTCCGCCTCCAGCTTGGCCAGGCGGGGGTAGACCGTGCCCGCCGAGGGGGCGTAGAGACCCTGGAAGCGCTCCTCCAGGAGCCTGATCACCTCGTAACCGTGGCGCGGGGCCTCGTCGAGCAGCTTGAGCAGGTACAGGCGGAGGCGGCCGTGGGCGAAGACGGGAGGCATGTCAGAGCACCTTCTTGTCGGTCGTGCCGTCGGCCGGGGTGCCGGTGGCGTCGGCGTCCTGGCCGGAGACGGAATTGTCACCCGGGGCGGCCGGGGTTCCTGTGGCCGGGCCCCCTGGGACCGGGGTGCCGACGGCCGGGTGAGGTGCGGGGCCGGTGCCGGGGCCGGTGCCCTGCGGGGGCTCGGCCTCCCAGGGGGTGTTCTCCTCGTCGTCCCGGGGCGGGCGGCGCAGCAGGGCGATCGAACCGGAGACCGTGGTGGCGCGGAGCCGGCCGGTGCCCGCGCCGAGGCGGCCGGTGATCTTGTGCGCGCCCCACTGGCCGTGCACCCGCAGACCGTCGAAGGCGCTGGAGATCGTGCCGCTCGCGGTGTTCGCCTCGACCTCGGCGTCCGCCGGGTACGGCAGGCGGATGGCGATCTCGCCGGAGACGCTGGTGAGGCCGATGTCCGTGGGGCCGTCCGGGTCCAGGTCGACGATCATGGAGCCGGTGACGGTGTCGGCGCGCACGGAGGGGCCGGAGCCCTCGACCACGGTGAGGTCTCCCGAGACCGAGTGGAACTTCAGATCGCCGGTGACCGCCTGGGCCTCCAGGCTTCCCGAGACGGTGTCCGTGCGGACCGGGCCCGAGACGCCGACCAGGGTGGTGTCGCCGGTCACCCCCTTGACCACCGCGGGGCCGCGGACGCCGGAGACGACCGCACCGGCGCCGACCACGCCCACCTCCACGCGGGTGTCGGCGGGGACCGCGAGGGAGACCACGGCGCTGCGGCGCCAGCCCTTGCGGTCGAGCCACTTCAAAAGGCCCTTCCAGGGGAGGTCCTCGTAGGCGACGGTGAGGGTGCTGCCGTTCCGGGTGACCACAAGGGGCGGTCCTTCGAGTTCCGACACCTCCAGGCGGGCGGAGGTCTCGTCCGTGCCCACGACGTTCACCGTGCCGTTGACGATGCGGACCTGGAGGTCCCGTACGGGGGCGTCGAAGGTCAGCTTCTGGGGCTCGGTGACGGACCACTCGGACACGGGGCCTCCTCGGCGGACACGGTCGCGACACGCCATATCGCGTTCTGTGAGAGACACGATATATCGTGGATGTGCGAAGTCAAGACGCTCTTTCGCGTGAGTGCCGGGACGTGCCGGGAGGTGTGCGCGGGCGGTCGGGCGAGGCGCATAGGCTGGTGGGGAGTGTTGGCTCGCTGGATGTTTACGCAGGAGACGTGCCCTTATGTACTTCACCGACCGCGGTATCGAGGAGCTTGAGAAGCGGCGTGGCGAGGAAGAGGTCAGCTTCGAGTGGCTGGCCGAGCAGTTCCGGACGTTCGTGGATCTGAACCCGGACTTCGAGGTGCCCGTGGAGCGCCTGGCCACGTGGCTCGCGCGGCTCGACGACGAGGACGACGAGTAGCTCCCCCCGCCGGGGGGGGCGATCATCGGCCGTATTGTTCACCGGCCTTCGTCTTCCCCTCCCCCTCACCCTCCCCTGGAGTTAGCCTTCTCCTCCCATCGGCGAACGGGGGCGTCATGGCTGGAGGAATCGAACGGGTGCGCCTGGACGACGGAACCGTCGTCTGGGCCAGGATCGGCACGGCCGGCGACGACGCTCTGGACGAGGGCGGCTACTGGGACACCGGACTCGGCGACCGGGTCATCGACATGGCGGGGGGACTGGCCGACACGGTCGGCGGTGTCGTGCGCTCCCTGCGCGCCGGTCTGGACACACCGGCCCCCGTCGAGGTCTCCGTCAGCTTCGGTGTCGAACTGACAGCGCGGTCCGGCAAGATCGTGAGCGCCATCGCGGAGGGCGGCGGCACCTCCTCCCTCACCGTGTCCCTGACCTGGACCGAACCCGCCACGGCGGCGGACGGCGCGGATCCCGCGGCGCCGGCCGGCGGGGTCGCACCGCCGCGGTCCCCGGGCCCCGGCGCCGTATGAGCGCCTTCGACGAGATGGTGCGCCCCTCTCTCGCACGCATCGGCGCACCGGGTGACGGGTATGCAACGGACCGTGACTCGTACCGGGGGTCGGGGTTCTTCATAGCCCCGGGTTGGCTGTTGACCTGCGCCCACGTCGTGGGGAAGGGGGGAGCCGCGGTGTGCCGAGGGGAGAGCGCCCTGAGCGTGACCTGGCAGGAGCGCACCGCCGCCGGCGCCTGGGAGTCGCGCAGCGGCACCGGGACGGCCGTCGTCGTCGCGCCCCGGCCCGGGGGAGCGGGGCCGGCAGGCGATCCCTGGCCGTTCCCCGACCTCGCCCTCGTCCGGGTGACCGGCGCCGACACGGTGCGCTGCCTGTGGCTCGGCGACCGGGAGGCCGGCCCCCGCACCCCGCTCGGGCTCTACGGCTGGTCGGTGCAGACCGGCGAGCTCGGCATCCGGCACGGCGCCGCCGAACTCGCCGGATCCGACGCGCGGGCCCTGCTGCTCACCGGGACCCTGCCGATCGGCGGACTCTCCGGCGGGCCGGTGCTCGACCTGCGGCACGGCTCCGTCATCGGCGTGATCAAGGGCCGCCGGCGGGAGGAGGGCGTCGCCGTCCCGGTCACCGCGCTGTACGAACTGCTGGACGTGCGCGAGGCAGGGCGCGCGGTGCGCGAGGCACTGCGCGCACACGACCTGTATCACGCCGGCCTGCTCGGCGCGCCCTCGCCGTACCCGGACTGGACCGGGTTCCAGGCCGCCCTGCCCGGCCACGCGCCCTCCGTCTCCGGCGTCACCGCCGAGCTGCGCACGCGCCTCTACAGCCATCTCGCTCACCTGCCGCCGCCGGCCGGAGCGGGCGAGGTCGTCCACCTGGTGGAGGACGTGAAGGAGCAGGTACGCGGCGAACGCCTGCCCTCGCTGGTGCTGCCGAACGTACGGACCTGGCGCGAGGGCGCCGGGCTGCTGTACGGGCTGCGCACCCTGGACCCGGGCGGCGGCGGCACGCTGGTCGACCTGGACGCCGTTCTGCTGTACGCGGCCCGGGTGGCCCGCAAGGCCGCTCGGGAGCATGCCGGGGAGGTGGAGGCCGGGCGGCTGCGGGCGTTCACCGAGTGGGTCGCCGGACAGGCCGCCGGCCACCGGCACTGGGCGGTCGGCGAGGCCATCCGCGCGCTGCTGGAGGGCACCGACGGGCAGGCCGTGCCCGCTTCCCTCCCCATACCGTCACAGCCCGGACCCGACGCGGTGCCGTCGTGGGCGGGAGCCGACGGGGTGCCGTCACCGGGTACGTCCCTCGACACGCCCTCTCCCGCCGGTCTCGTCGAGGAGCCGTCGCCTGCCGGGGTGCCCCTGCCCGCCGACCTCGCCGGAGCGCCTCTCCCGGCCGAGGCCGTCCCCGCGCCCACGGCCACGACACCCGCCGCACCCACCCTGCCCGCCCCTCGCGAAGCACCACCGCTCGGCGGACTCCCCGAAGCGCCGGCCGCCGGGGGGCACCAGGCGCCGTTCCCGGTGCCCCCCGCCACCCGTACCGACGTGCTCGTCAAGGTCGGTCCAGCGACCTACGGCCGGCATCCCTGGAGCGTGCAGCTGATCTACGACGGGCGGGACGTCACCCCGGTCGACGGGGACGACCGGGGCGCGCGGCCGGAGGAGCTGGCGCGGGTACTGCGGGAGCCGCTGGCCCGGGCGCTGAGCCAGGGGGACCACGGGGAGCATCTCGCCGCCCTCGAGGTCTTCCTGCCCCGCAAGCTGTTCGATCTCCCGGTGGACGACTGGCAGTTGCTGCCCGACGCCTTGGTCGCCGGAGAGGGCGGCGAGGGCGGCGATGACGAGGACGACGAGGACGACGACTTCGTGGACGAGCGGGCCATGCCGCTCGGGATGCGGCGGACCGTCGTCATCCGGGACGTCCGGCGCAACGGCCTGCCGCCCTCCCCGGAGTGGCGCCGGCGCTGGAAGGGCGTCCTGCGCGGGCCGCTGGCGCACCAGACCCTGCACGGCCGGCCCCCTGCCGAGGGGCATCCGCCGGGGGTCCGGGCCGGGGGCAAGTACCCGTACTACGGCGCCCTGTCGGCGATGGGCGACGCGTGCGTGCCCGTCTACTGCGGTCCCGTCGGCAGCGGTGAGGGCTACGCGGCGATGCGGGACGCGCTGCGTTCCGGGCACTCGGTGGTGCTGTGGCGCCGCGATCGGCATGATCACGGCGAATGCGGGGACTTTCATCGGCAGGCCGCCGCTCTGCTGGGCCTCGCCGGGCACGCGGACGGGCTGCACGGTCCGGTCCGCGATCTGCGCATCCGCCTGGCCGACCCGGACACCGCCCGGGCGTACGGCCTGTGCGGAAAGGTCGCCGTACTGTTCGACCCGCCGGACCGGCAGCCGTACGGGACGGAGAGCATGCGGCCGCCGCCGCTGGCCGCGCCCGGCGGCTGACTCCGCCGGTGGTCCCGCCGTGCCCGGCAGACACCCCGTCAACTCCATTGAGTCGTACGGGCGTTCGTGGGGCACAGGGTGGGCGACCGGACGCCGCGAACCTCGGCGGGCAGGGCCGGCGGGCGGTAGCCTCGTACGTCGGACGGCCGGGCCCGCTGCATGATCACCAGAGCCGGGAGGAGCCCAAGGTGAACGACTGGCGGATCTACCGCGGAGTGGGTCAGCCGCACGACGGCATGCGGCGGTTGCCGGCACCGCCGCCCTGGCGCGACTTCGCCTCCTCCCGGGAGGGCGCGGAGAGCGGCCCGGAGGACCCCAGCAGCGCCCGCCGGCTCGGAGTGCGCCGCCGTCTGGTCGAGAACTACGCGCCCCGGCCGGCCGAGGTCGACGCGGTCAACGCCGCCCTCTACCTGCGCCGGCCCCTGCTGGTGACCGGCAATCCGGGGACGGGCAAGTCCACCCTGGCCTACGCGATCGCGCACGAACTCGGCCTGGGCAAGGTGCTGCGCTGGCCCATCGTCAGCCGCACCAACCTCCAGGACGGCCTGTACCGGTACGACGCCATAGCCCGGCTCCAGGACGTCCAGCTGGAGCGCGCCCGCGGAGACGACGGCGGTGCCGCCGCCTCCCGTATCGGCTCCTACATCCGGCTCGGGCCGCTCGGTACGGCGCTCCTGCCCGCCGGGCAGCCCCGCGTGCTCCTCATCGACGAGCTGGACAAGAGCGACCTCGACCTGCCCAACGATCTGCTGAACACCCTGGAAGAGGGCGAGTTCTCGATCCCGGAGCTGGAGCGGCTGGCCGACCGGGAACCCGTCGTGGAGGTGCTCACGCACGACGGCGACCGGGTGTCCGTGCACGGCGGGCGCATCGCGTGCACCGCGTTCCCCGTGATCGTGCTGACCTCCAACGGCGAACGCGACTTCCCCGCCCCGCTGCTGCGCCGCTGCGTCCAGCTGGAGCTGGACCCGCCCGGCGAGGAGCAGCTCACCGCCATGGTCGAGGCACACCTCGGCACGGACGGCGCCGCCGCCGGCGCCGACCTGATCCGCAGGTTCCTGGAGCGCGAACCCGGCGAGGTGCTCGCCGCCGACCAGCTCCTCAACGCCCTGTTCCTCACCCAGCACGATCCGCACGCACAGGGCCTCACCCGGGAGCGGATCGCCGAGATGCTGATGCAACCGCTCGACCGTACGAGGTGAGAGACGGATGCCGGGGATGCGCCTGGACGAGCTGATCGGCAAGCTGCGCCAGGGCGGGCTCCAACCGAGCGCAGAGGACGTGGCGGACGCGCTCTGGCTGGCCCGGCGGCTGGGCGCGGCCCCACCCCGCGACGGCACCGGCACGCCCGGCCCTGGCACGCCCGGACCCGGCCCGAGCGGGCCGCCCGGCCCCGAGCCGGAGGCGGGGGCCTTACCGCCCGGCGACCCCGCGGCGGCCGGCCCGGACACCCCGCCGGCGCCCCGCGCGGACGTGCCCGCTCCCGCCGTCCCGCTGCACACCCCCGGCCCCGCCCCGCGCGCCCGGGCCGACGGAGCCCCCGCGGCCTTCCCGGTCCGCGCCCCCGCCGCGGGCGCCCTGCCCGGACTGCTCGGACTCCAGCGGGCACTGCGCGCTCTCGGCCGCTACCGCACGGCCTCCGTCCGCGGCCAGGACGAGCGGATCGACGAGGCGGCCACCGCCGACCGGGCCGCCGCCAGCGGCATCCTGCTCCCCGTCACCCGGCCCGGCCGCCGCCGGCGCTGCGACGTCCAACTGCTCATGGACACCGGCCCCGCCATGGCCGTCTGGGGCGAGATGGTGGAGGAACTGCGCCAGGCCTGCCAGCAGTCCGGCGCGTTCGCCTCCGTCCGCGTCCACCACCTGTACGCCGACGACGCCGGCACCCCGCTCGTCGGTACGACCGCCGGTCCCGGCCGGCGCACCCGGCTGCGTCCCGCCGATGAGCTGCACGACCCCAGCGGGCGCCGGCTCACCTTCGTCATCAGCGACTGCGTCGGCCCGCTGTGGCAGAACGGCGCCGCGCAGCGCCTGCTGCACGGCTGGCCGCGCACCGCCCCGCTGGCCGTGGTCCAGCCGCTGCCGCCCCGGCTGTGGGGCCGTACCGCGCTGCCCGCCGAGCCCGGCCTGCTGGTCCGCGCCGGGGAGAGTGGCGGGCGCCTCGACTTCCTGCCCGAGGACGAGCCGTGGGAGGAGCCACCGCCCGGCGCCCGGCCCGTACCCGTGCTCCAGCCCACCCCGGAGGCGTTCGAGGCGTTCGCCCGGCTGCTCGCCGGCACCGGGCCGACCCGCGAGCACGCCTGGGCCGGCTTCGCCCACCCGGCCACCGGCCCGGCCGCCCCGGCCACCGCCCCGCCGCCGCGCAGCGACGACGACCTGCTGCGCGCCTTCCGCGCCGGCGCCTCACCCGGCGCCCTCCGGCTGGCCGTCTACCTCGCCGCCGCGCCCCTCACCCTGCCGGTGATGCGGCTGGTGCAGCGCGCCATGCTGCCCGACACCGGCCCCATGGAACTGGCCGAGGTACTGCTCGGCGGAGTGTTGCGGCAGCTGCCCGGCACCGAGGAGCAGCCGTGCTTCGCCTACTCGCCCCGGATGCAGGACCTGCTCCTGTCCGCCCTCGACCAGGACACCGCGGGCCTGGTCCTCAAGCACTGCTCGGCCTATGTGGAACGGCACTTCGGCAAGGGCACCCGCAACTTCGCCGCCCTGGCCGCGGCCCGGCTCGCCGACCACGATCCGGCCGCCGGCGCCGGGCAGCTCGCCGACGGCACCGGGGCACGGGACGGCGAGCGGAGCGTGGAGGCCGAGCTGTTCGCCCGCATCCCCGCGCGCGTGCTGCGGTTCTACCTGCCGGACCTGGTCACCCCCGACCCGCTGGCCGAGGCCGAGCGGCTGCTCGCCCAGTGGCAGCAGCTGGCCGACCCCGAGGCGCTGCGCCGGGCCCGGGAACAGGCCCGCGCCGCCACCGCCGGCCCCGGCACCGCCCTTGCGCCCGGCCCCGCGGCCCGGGCCCGCCTGGTCCTCGGCCGGGTGCTGCGCGCGGAGGCCGGTACGGCGGGCGCGCGTGCCGAGGGGCGGCGCGCCGGGCTGCTGCGGGAGGCCGCGGCCGAACTCGCCACCGCGTACACGGCGGCCCCCGCCGACAGCCGGGAGCGGGCCGAGGCCGCCCTGGAACTCGCCTCCTGCCGCCGGGAGCTGTGGCGGCTCACGGCGGAGACGGACCACCTGACCGACGCGCTCCGCACCCTGGACCCCGGCACACCGCCCTGGCCCCGCGTCACCGCGGACGCCCGCGCCTGGCAGGGCGGTCCCGCGGGGCAGGGGGGTCCCGCGGGGCAGGCCGGGGGCGCGGTGGCCTCGGACCAGGCCGCCGACGGGCCGGGCGAGGCCGGCGGCGAGGGCGCCGCAGCGCGCGGTGACGGAACGGGCGGGACGGTTCGACGGCCGGGGGAGGGTTCCGGCGGATCCGGTGACGGCGGGGACGCTGCGGTAGCGGCGACCGGCGGCCGAGACCCGGACGACGGGCCCACGCCCGCCGCCGGTGAGGTCGGCGTGTCCGCGCCCGCCGTCGGTCAGGACGGTGTGCCCGCGCCGGGCGCCGGTGAGGTCGGCGTGTCCGCGCCCGCCGTCGGTGAGAACGGTGTGCCCGCGCCGGGCGCCGGTCAGGATGGCATGCCCGCGCCCCCCGCCGGTGAGCAGAGCGAGCCCGTACTCCCCGCCGGTCAGGACAGCCTGCCCGCGCCCGCCGTCGGTGAGAACGGTGTGCCCGCCGTATCGCAAGGCGTCGCAGGGCGCGGAGTCGCCGTATCGCAAGGCGTGCCGTGGGAGGTGGCCGCCCATCGGTCGCGGCTGCTCCTGCGCGGCCGGATCCTGCTCGATCTGCGGCATCCCGGCGCGGCCATCCCCGAACTGCGGGAAGCCTGCGCGCTGCTGGCGCGGGAGGGAGCTGCCGACGCCGTACGGGGGCCCGCCCTGCTCGATCTGGCGCGGGCGCTGCGCGCGGCCGGGGCCGAGGACGCCGAGACCCGGCAGGCGCTGCGCGAGGCGGAGAGGGCCGCCGGGGACGACCCGGCCCTGCGGCTGCCGTGCCTGGCCGCGCTGGCCGCGTTCCATGACGCGGCCGGGGAGACCGCGGAGGCCGACACGGCGTACGAGCGGGCGGTGCTGCTCGCCCCCGCCGACGGTGCCCTGCGCGTCCAGCTCCTCACCGCCTGGGGCGAGTCGCTGCTGCGGCGGGCCTCCGCCGGCGACGGCGCCGGAGTGGTGGACCGGGCCGAGTACGTGCTGCGCGAGGCGCTGAAGTCGCTGCCCGCCCGGTCCGCGCACCGCGGTCGGCTCCAGGGCCTGGTCGGCAGCGCGCTCGCCCAGCGCTTCCGCCATGTCGGTTTCCTGCCCGACCTGTTCGAGAGCCGGCATCTGCTCGGCCAGGCGGTGCGCGCGGCGAGCGACGCGGCTGTACGGGCCGAGGCGTGGCTCCAGTTGGGCCGGGTGCGACTGGAGGGCTGGTACCACGCGGGCGCCCCCGTGCTGATGGAGGCGCTCCAGGCCTACGAGAACGCGGAGCGGGAGGCGGAGGCGGCCCACGGTGGCGACCCGGGTTCGGTGACGGCCGCCCGGGCCCGGCACGGCTGCGGGGCGGTGCTGGCGCTGATGGGGCGGCCCGGTGCGGCCGGCGGCGCGTTCCGGGCGGCCCTGGAGCAGTGGCAACGGCTCGTCGGCGCGCTGCGCGAGGTCGACTGGGCCGATGTCGAGCTGACCCGGCGGGCGGAGCGCGAACCGCAGCCCGTGGACGCCCGGTCGCTGCCCGAGCAGGCGTGGCGGGAAACGGCCCCGCCCTGGTGGCCGTGGTCCCAGGACTGGGCCGACGCGAGCGAACGTGACCGGAGTTGAGCGGTCCCGGGTTTCTGCTTCCGGCCTGTCGGGAAGAAGTGGGCAGCCGCTGCGGCTGTGCGGGGCGGGCGTGGGGCAGGGAGGAGCCGAGGGTGGGGGAGTCCAGGACACGGGTGGCCGGCCTCGGTTCGGATGCTGAAGAGGCCGTGTTCCCGCCCGACCTCACCGACGTCGACCTGCGGACGCTGCGTGCCATGGACGATCCGGCGGTGCTCGCGGCGGTCGCCGGGGTGCTCGCCGACCCGGAGGGGCTGCGCCGGGTCTGGTACACCACCGGTGGTGACGACGAGATCATGCCGGGCCGGCCCGGGCGTGCGTTTTCGGCCGGTCCTGCGCGAACCGTGCGCGACGAGGACACCGTGGCATGACCCCGCGAGCCGTCGGTCCCGTGGGAGACATACGGCCGACCGGCCCGGTTTCTGCCCCGGTCTCGGCCCCGGCCCCCGCCCCGGTCTCTGCCCCGGCCCCCGGCCTGGTCCCCGCCGCGGTCCCCGCCCCGGTCCCGCCCGGGATTCTCGCCGCCCTGGCCCGCACCCGGCCGGTGCCCGCCGCCACCGAGACCCTGCGCGCCGCCCTCCATGCCCGGCGGATGCTGCTGCTGAAGTCCCTCCTTGTCCGGGCCGACGGCGTGCGCGGCACCCTGCCCGCGGCGGTACGGCGGCGCTTCGAGGACGACTGGGCGCTGCTGGAACGGGCCGAGCGGACCGACGCCACCGCCGTACGCGCCGTACTCGACTATCCGACGACCGGGGCCTGGCTGGCCGCGGTGCTCGCCGCGCCCGACGGCCCCGGCTTCCACGAGGGGCTCGCCGGTCTGGGCGCGGTGGCCGTCGCCGCCGCCCTGCGCGCCGGCTGCCGGTTCACCACCACCCGGGTCCTGCCGGCCGGCATCCTGCCGCTGCCCGGCATCGGACTGCTGCGCTGCGCCCGCGGCCGGGCCCGGCTCAGCGGCCGGGCCGGGGCCGTACGGATCACCGACGGCACCGGCCAGACGCTGCTGCTGCCCGGACCCGCCCCGGCCGGGCCCGGCACCCGGTGGACCGCCGACGGCGCCCTCGCCTGGTCCGCACTGCGCACGCTGCCCGGCGGCACCGCCGTACTGGACGACGTGGACCCCTACCGGGTGCCCCCGGGCGGCATCGGACCGGCCGCGCTGCCCGCCGCCGAGCGCCCTTACTCCGACCATGCCGCGTGGGCCGCCCGGTGGCGGGACGCGCACGCCCTGCTGGCCGCGACCCACCCGGCCCGGGCCGCCGAGACCACCGCGCTCGTCCGCGCCGTCGTCCCGCTCGTGCCGCCCGCGGGTGCCGGCCCGCCGCTGAGCGCCACCGCGCGGACCGCGCCCGGCGCCGTCCTGGCCCAGCTGCCGGCCGACCGCCGGGAGCTGGTCGAGCTGCTGGTGCACGAGACGCACCACACCAAGCTGGCCGTGCTGGACGAAATGGTCCCGCTGTGGCGGCCCGGCGGCAGCCTGCACCGGGTGGGCTGGCGGCGCGATCCGCGCCCGGTCCCGGGCGTGCTCCAGGGCGCGTACGCCCACCTGGCCCTCACCGACCTGTGGTGGAGGGCCCGCGCCGGCCCCGCCCGGTCCTGGCGGCGGCGCGCCGCCGAGCGGTTCGAGGCCTGCCGGGAGCAGGTCGCCGAGGCCTTGTCCGTGCTGGCCGAGTCCGATGAACTGACCCCGTACGGAAGGGAGTTCGTCCGGCACATGGGCAGCCATCACGCACGCCTCGGGATGACCGCCCGGCCGCCCGGATGACGCTCCGTAGAGGGGCTATTGCGTTACGTTATGCATGCGGCTGCCCATGAGGCGGCGGCCGCGGCGGAACAGGGAGCGGCGATGGCGGAACAGCGGCGGCCGGGCGCGAACGGCGCGGCACCCGAGCATGTGCTCGTGGTCTTCCCGGGGTACTACCGTTCGTGGGCGGCATGGATCGCCCAGTGCCTGGAGCGGCACGGCCACCGGGCCACCCTCCAGCGCTGGGACCCGCCCCGCGAGGTCGCGCTGGAGGACTCGCTCGGCGACCTGCTGCTGGCCAGCGGAAAGGTGCTGCTGGTCCTCAACGACTGGTTCTTCGAACTGGGCCCGCGCCCGCCGGGCGAATGGAACGACGCGCTGCGCGGCTTCGTCGCCGCGCACGCCGACCGGTTCGCCGCGGTCAACCTCACCAACCGGCCGCTGCTGCCCGCCACCGCTGTACTGGAACCGGCCAGCCTGTGGGCGCTGAGCGAGGAGGCCGCCGAGGAACGCCTGCTGCGCCGGCTCGGCCTGGAGCCGCTCGCCCGCCCCCGCGCGCTGCCCGGCCGGATCCGCTACCCGGACGAGCGCTGCGAGATCTGGGGCGAGGTGCCCCGCCGCAACCCGCGCTTCACCGGCCGCGACGACCTGCTGGGCGAGCTCCACCAGCGGCTCGCCGACGCCGAGCGCGGCGCCGCCGCCTGCACGCTCGTCGGCATGTCCGGCATCGGCAAGACCCAGCTGGCCGCCGAGTACGCGCACCGCTTCAGCACCGACTACGACCTGGTGTGGTGGGTCAACAGCGACGACCGCACGATCCAGCGCGACCGCCTCGGTGAACTCGCCGTCGAACTCGGCCTGCGCATCGGCGGCGAGCCCGGCGAACGCATCCGCGCGGTCCGCAACGCCCTGCGGCGCGGCGAGCCGTACGCGAACTGGCTGCTGGTCTTCGACGGCTGGGACGACACCGACGGCGTGACGACGCTGCTCCCGCAGGGCACCGGGCATGTGCTGATCACCTCCCGCAACCGGGGCTGGAGCGAGCACACCGACGTGCTGGAGATCCCCGCGTTCCTGCGCCCCGAGTCCACCGCCTATCTGATGCGCCGCGCCCCGCACATCACCGCACGCGAGGCCGACGAGGTGGCCGCCGAGTTCGGTGACGTGCCGCTGCCGCTGGTGCAGGCCGCGTCCTGGCTCGGCGAGTCCGGCATGGAGGCCGCCGAGTACCTCAGGATGGTGCGCGAACGGCGGCTGTCCACCGTCGACGAGCCCGTCACCGGCGAGGGCTTCCCGCAGTCCTCGCTCACCTCCTGGGCCATACTGCTCAACCGGCTGCGCCGCGCCCAGCCGCAGGCCATCGAGGTGCTCGGCCTGTGCACCTCCTTCGCCCCCGGACGCATCCCGCTCGGCCTCATCCGCGCCTACCCGCGCGCCGAGCTGCCCGAGGAACTGCGCTGGATGTCCACCGACCTGCCCGCCTGGACCCGGGCGCTGGACACCCTGGTCAACTACTCGGTGCTCACCCGCGAGACCCGCGGGCCGCTGGCCGCCGAGATGGGCCCGCACCAGGAGTCGGTGCACATGCACCGGCTCGTCCACGACATCGTCTCCAAGCTGACCGGCGACGCCAGCCACGAGCTGCACCGGCGCGCGGTGCGCACCCTGCTCGCCGAGGCCGACCCGGGCAACCCGGCCGACAGCCGCAACTGGCCCCGCTACGCCGAACTGCTGCCCCACCTCGAACCCTCCGGCGCCCTGGAGAGCCGGCAGCCGCGGGTGCAGGAGCTGGTCCTGAACTGTCTGCGGTACTGCACCCGCAGCGGCGAGTACAGCAACGGCCTGGAGCTGGCCCAGCAGGTGCGCACGCACTGGTCCCACTTCATGGACGCCATCGACCAGCCGATGCTCGACCTGGCCACCCAGGAGGGCAACATGCTCCGCAACAGCGGCCGGTTCCGCGAGCTGTACGAGCTGCACCGGGGCGTGCTGAAGCAGCTGCGGGCCGCGCCCCGGCGCAACGAGATCGGCGAGCTGGTCAGCAAGAGCGCCATCGCCTCCGGCCTGCGCTCCATGGGCCGCTACCAGGAGGCGTACGACCTCCAGTGCGAGGTGCTCGACGGCAATGAACGGCTCCTCGGCCCGGACGAGCCGCCCACGCTGGTCGCCCGGCACAACCTCGGCGTCATCCTGCGCATGCTGGGCCGGTACGCCGAGGCGCTGGACCTCGACCTGGAGACGCTGGCCCGGCGCGAGAGCGTGCTGCGCGCCCGGCACATCAACACCCTGCACTCGGGCAACGCGGTCACCCACAGCCTGCGGCTGCTCGGCCGCTACCGGGAGGCGCTGGCCCGCCAGGAACCCGTCGTACGGCTCCATGTTCAGGTGCTCGGCCCGCAGCACCCGCAGACCCTCGAAGCCCGCTCCCAGCTGGCCATGTGCCGGCGCCGCGACGGCGGGCACGCCCCGGACGTCGGCCCGGGCATGGCCGGCCTGCTGGACCAGCTGATCCAGCTGCACGGCCGCGAGCACTACCGCACCCTGGCGTTCCTCACCAACTACGGCAACTACCTGCGCGAACACGGCGATCTCAGCCAGGCCCGCGACCTCATCGACGAGGCCGAGGCCGGCTACCGGACACTGCTCGGTCCCGCGCACCCCGTCGCCACCGGCATGCTCTCCAACACCGGCCTGGTGATGCAGGCCGCGGGCGAGCGGGGCGAGGCGCTGTCGATGTTCGAGTCCGCGCTCGCCGGACTCGGCGCCACCCTCGGCCAGGACCATCCGTGGGTGCTGGGCTGCGCCCTCAACGCGGCCGGCGCGCGCAACTTCAACGGCCGGTTCGAGGACGCGGTGGAGCTGAGCCGGGACACCCTGCGCCGCTCCCGCCACACACTGGGGCACGAGCATCCGCTCACCCTGTCCTGTCAGGTGGCCCTCGCCGCGGACCTGCGGGCGACCCAGGAGCAGGAGGAGGCGGGCAAGCTGGAGGACGACGCCCTCCTCGCCCTCACCCGCACCCTCGGCGCCCAACACCCCCACACCCTCTCGGCCCGCCAACGGGTACGGCCGTACTGGGACTTCGAGGCGTACCTGGGCTGAGCCGGGCGTGGAGCGCCCCGTAAGGGGCGCGGGGAACTGCGCGACCAGCCACAGGGCACCCGCAGCCGCGCACGGTCTCACCCGCCCCCCGGGTAGGCGAAAGGGCCCGGCACCGAGCAGGAACTCGGCACCGGGCCCTGAGCGTCGGCTGAACCGCCGGAGGCTTACGCCTCGAAGACCTCACGCACCAGCTGCTCCTGCTCGGCCTGGTGGCGCTTGGCCGAACCCACCGCCGGGGACGAGGAGTGCGGGCGCGAGATGCGCCGCAGCCGCTCGCCGTGCGGGACGTCCGCGCCGACCGCCAGGTCCAGGTGGTCGATCAGGTTGAGCGCGATGAACGGCCAGGCACCCTGGTTCGCCGGCTCCTCCTGCGCCCACAGGTACTTCTCGGCGTTCGGGTACTTCTTGATCTCCGCCTGGAGCTCCGCACCCGGCAGCGGGTACAGGCGCTCGATGCGGATGATCGCCGTGTCCGTGACCCCGCGCTTGACCCGCTCGGCCTCCAGGTCGTAGTAGACCTTGCCGGCGCAGAAGACGACCTTGCGGACCGCGGCCGGGTCGACCGTGCTGTCACCGATGACCGGGCGGAAGTCGCCCGTCGTGAACTCCTCCGCCTTCGAGGCCGCCGCCTTCAGGCGCAGCATCGACTTCGGGGTGAAGACGACCAGCGGCTTGTGGTGCGGGTTGTGCACCTGCCACCGCAGGAGGTGGAAGTAGTTCGCCGGCGAGGTCGGCATCGCGACCGTCATGTTGTTCTGGGCGCACAGCTGGAGGAAACGCTCCGGGCGGGCCGAGGAGTGGTCCGGGCCCTGGCCCTCGTAGCCGTGCGGCAGCAGCAGGACGACGCCGGAGGTCTGGCTCCACTTCTGCTCCGCCGACGAGATGAACTCGTCGACGACCGTCTGGGCGCCGTTGACGAAGTCGCCGAACTGCGCCTCCCACATCACCAGCGCGTCCGGGCGGGCCAGCGAGTAGCCGTACTCGAAGCCCATCGCCGCGTACTCGGAGAGCAGGGAGTTGTAGACGTTCAGGCGGGCCTGGTCCTCGGAGAGGTACTGGAGCGGGGTGTACTCCTCGCCGGTCTCCCGGTCGATCAGCACCGCGTGACGCTGGCCGAAGGTGCCGCGCTGGGAGTCCTGGCCCGCCAGCCGGACCGGGGTGCCCTCCAGCAGCAGGGAGCCGATGGCCAGGGTCTCGCCCATGCCCCAGTCGATCGTGCCGTCCTCGACCATCGACGCCCGGCGCTGGAGCTGCGGCTGGAGCCGAGGGTGGACGGTGATGTGGTCGGGGACGTTGACCTGGGACTCGGCGATCCGCTTGACGACCTCGGCGGTCACCGCGGTCGGCACCGCGACCGGGAAGCCGTCCTGGGGCGCCTGGACGTCCCCGGCGGCCGGCTGCGAGGTGGCCTCGCGGACCTCCGTGAAGACCTTCTCCAGCTGGCCCTGGTAGTCCTGGAGGGCCTGCTCGGCCTCTTCCAGGGTGATGTCGCCGCGACCGATCAGGGACTCGGTGTACAGCTTGCGCACCGAGCGCTTCTTGTCGATCAGGTCGTACATCAGCGGCTGGGTGAAGGCCGGGTTGTCCGACTCGTTGTGACCGCGGCGGCGGTAGCAGATGAGGTCGATCACCACGTCCTTGTTGAACGCCTGGCGGAACTCGAAGGCGAGCCGCGCGACGCGCACGACGGCCTCGGGGTCGTCGCCGTTCACGTGGAAGATCGGGGCCTCGATCATGCGGGCGACGTCCGTCGCGTACATGGAGGAACGCGAGGACTCGGGGGCCGCGGTGAAGCCGACCTGGTTGTTGATGACGATGTGGACCGTGCCGCCGGTGCGGTAGCCGCGCAGCTGCGACATGTTCAGGGTCTCGGCCACCACGCCCTGGCCCGCGAAGGCCGCGTCGCCGTGGATCGCCACCGGCAGGACCGTGAAGTCCGTGCCGCCCTTGTTGATGATGTCCTGCTTGGCGCGGGCGACGCCCTCCAGGACCGGGTCGACCGCCTCCAGGTGGGAGGGGTTGGCGACCAGCGAGACCTTGATCTGCTCGCCGTCCAGGCCGGTGAAGGTGCCCTCGGCGCCCAGGTGGTACTTCACGTCGCCGGAGCCGTGCATCGACTTCGGGTCGAGGTTGCCCTCGAACTCGCGGAAGATCTGCGCGTACGACTTGCCGACGATGTTCGCCAGCACGTTCAGGCGGCCGCGGTGGGCCATGCCGATGACGACCTCGTCCAGGCGGGACTCGGCCGCGGAGTCGATCACCGCGTCGAGCAGCGGGATGACGGACTCGCCGCCCTCCAGCGAGAAGCGCTTCTGGCCGACGTACTTCGTCTGGAGGAAGGTCTCGAAGGCCTCGGCGGCGTTCAGGCGGCGCAGGATGCGCAGCTGCTCCTCGCGCTCCATCTTGGAGTGCGGGCGCTCCACGCGGTCCTGGATCCACTTGCGCTGCTTGGGGTCCTGGATGTGCATGAACTCGATGCCGGTGGTGCGGCAGTACGAGTCGCGGAGCACGCCGAGGATGTCGCGCAGCTTCATCATCGACTTGCCGGCGAAGCCGCCGACGGCGAACTCGCGCTCCAGGTCCCACAGGGTGAGGCCGTGCTCGACGATGTCCAGGTCGGGGTGCTTGCGCTGCTTGTACTCCAGCGGGTCGGTGTCGGCCATGACGTGGCCGCGGACCCGGTAGGAGTGGATCAGCTCGAAGACGCGGGCGGCCTTGGTGACGTCGTCGTCGTGGCTGGCGTCGATGTCCCGCAGCCAGCGGACCGGCTCGTAGGGGATCCGCAGCGCCTCGAAGATGTCGTCGTAGAAGCCGTTCTCGCCGAGCAGCAGGTTCGCGACCTGGCGCAGGAACTCGCCGGAGGCGGCGCCCTGGATGACCCGGTGGTCGTAGGTCGACGTGAGCGTCATGACCTTGGAGACGCCGAGCTTGTTCAGGGTGTCCTGGCTGGTGCCCTGGAACTCCGCGGGGTAGTCCATGGAGCCGACGCCCATGATCACGGACTGGCCGGGCATCAGGCGGGGCACGGAGTGGACGGTGCCGAGGCCACCGGGGTTGGTCAGGGAGACCGTGACACCGGTGAAGTCGTCCATCGTCAGCTTGTTGTCGCGGGCGCGACGGACGATGTCCTCGTAGGCCTGCCAGAACTCGAAGAAGTTCAGCGTCTCGGCCTTCTTGATGGCGGCCACGACGAGCTGGCGGTCACCGTTGGGCTTCACCAGGTCGATGGCCAGGCCGAGGTTGACGTGGGGCGGCTTGATCAGGGTCGGCTTGCCGTCCTTGACGCCGTACGCCCAGTTCATCGACGGCATGGCCTTGATGGCCTGCACCATCGCGTACCCGATGATGTGCGTGAAGGAGATCTTCCCGCCGCGGGCTCGCTTGAGGTGGTTGTTGATGACGATCCGGTTGTCGAACAGCAGCTTCACCGGGACGGCGCGGACCGAGGTGGCGGTCGGCATCTCCAGCGAGGCGTCCATGTTCTTGGCGACCGCGGCGGACGGGCCGCGCAGCGTGACCAGCTCGGGGCCCTCGGGGGCCTCCGTGGCGGGGGCGGCCTTCGCCTTCGGCTGAGCGGGCGCCTGTGCGGGTTGCGCCGGCTTGGCCGTGGCGGGGGCGGCCTTGGCCGCGGGAGCTGCGGGGGCCGCGGCGGGCTTCGCGGGAGCCGGGGCGGCGGCCTGGGGGGCCGGGGCCGGGGCCGCGGGCTGGGGCTTCGGGGCCGTGGTGGTCTCTGCGGCCCCCGTGGCCGCAGTGCCCGCCGGAGCCGGGGTGGCAGGAGCACCCGGCTTGTAATCGGCGAAGAAGTCCCACCAGGCACGGTCTACCGAATTCGGGTCCTGGAGGTACTGCTGATAGATCTCGTCGACGAGCCACTCGTTCGGACCGAACGCGGCAGCGGGGTTCTTCCCGGCTTGGTCGTCGGTCGAGATGCTCGAGTTACTGGGGGACTGTGGCGACACGGCGGCAACCGCCCTCTTCCGCTTCACAAGGTGATGGACAGCGGGAATAAAGGCTACGCCTCCAAGACCGCGAAGGTCAGGTCGGGCCCGTTCATCGTCGCGTAAGTCACATCGGAAATCTTGTTTCGGGGCTTGATATGGCGGGAAACAAGCGTGGTTCCGCATGTGAGAGGGTGCGTCGGCCCGGGCCCGGCGCGCCTTCGTTCGACGGGTGGCGCGGGCCTGCCCTGATCACACGTGTCCAGCTGCGTGGAACGGCAGCGACCGTCGTGGATCTTGTGCTTCCGGTTCGGACCTTACGTCAACTCGGGGCGGAAGTCAGTCCCGGAAGGGTGACGATGATCCGGCAGCCCCGCTCGGATTCGGCCACACCGATCCGGCCGCCGTGCAGATCCACCGCCCACCGGGCGATCGCCAGCCCCAGCCCCGTGCCGCCGTCGCTGCCCGGCCCGTGCGGCCGGGTGACCGCCCCGCGGTTGAACCGCTCGAACACCCGGTGCCACTCCGACCGGGGGATGCCCGGTCCCTCGTCCAGGACCTCCAGCTCCAGCGACTCCGGCTGCGGCCCGCGCCGCGCCCGCAGGGTCACCCGGCCGTGCGGGGGGCTGTGCTTGACCGCGTTGTCGATCAGGTTCGCGACGACCTGGTGGATGCGCTCGGGATCCGCGCGCGCGGTCAGCTCCGGCGGCGAGACGTCGAGGTGCAGATGCACGTCCGTACGCGTGTGGCTGCCCGAGCCCGAGGCGATCCCCGCGCGTGCGGAGGCGACCATGTTGGCCTCCTTCAGCACGCCCGAGAGGTACGGCCACACCTCGAACCGCCGCATCTTCAGCGGTACGACGCCGTTGTCGAGCCGGGAGAGGTCCAGCAGCGTCTCCACCAGCCGGCCGAGCCGCTCGGTCTGCTTCAGGGCGGTGCGCATGGTCTCCGGGTCGGCCTCGGTGACCCCGTCGACGATGTTCTCCAGTACCGCGCGCAGACCCGCGATCGGGGTGCGCAGCTCGTGCGAGACGTTCGCCACCAGTTCCTTGCGCTGCCGGTCCTGGGCCTCCAGCTCGTCGGCCATGACGTTGATCGTCTGGGCCAGGTCGCCGAGTTCGTCCCGGCGGTTCTCCTTCACCCGGCGCGTGTAGTCGCCCTGGGAGATCGAGCGGGCCACCGCGTTCATCTCGTCCAGCGGCATGGTGAGCGAATGGGCCACGAACTGCGTTATCAGCAGTGTGGCGATCATCGAGAAGACCGTGATGAAGCGCAGTTCCGTCTTGGTGTGCACCGCGACGATCGACAGTCCGGTGGTGATGAGCACCGCGATGATGACCAGCGCGCCCAGCTTGGTCTTGATCGAGAACGGGCGTACGCCGCCCCAGGGGTCCTCGGTGAGGTTCCCGGGGCTCCTCCGTGCGGCCTGGCGCCCGCCGTCGCTCATGGGGTCGGTGTCTCCAGCGCGTAGCCCACGCCGTGCACGGTCCGGATCCGCTCGGCGCCGATCTTCCGCCGCAGCGCCTTGATGTGGCTGTCGACCGTGCGGGTGCCGGAGGCGTCCGCCCAGTCCCAGACCTCGGCCAGCAGCTGCTCCCGGGAGAGCACCGCGCGCGGGGTGTTCGCCAGGCACACCAGCAGGTCGAACTCGGTGGGCGTCAGGTGGACGTCCTCGGACTTCACCCGCACCCGGCGCTGTGCGTGGTCGATCTCCAGCTCGCCGAGGCGCAGGATGCCGGAGCGGGGGGTGGCGGCGGCCAGCGCGGCCCGCTCCACCCGGCGCAGCAGCACGTGCACGCGTGCCGCCAGCTCCCGCATCGAGAACGGCTTGGTCATGTAGTCGTCGGCGCCGACGCCGAGCCCGACCAGCATGTCCGTCTCGTCGTCCCGCGCGGTGAGCATCAGCACCGGCACCGGTCGCTGTGCCTGCACCCGCCGGCAGACCTCGAGCCCGTCGAAGCCGGGCAGCATGATGTCGAGGATCAGCAGGTCGGGCTGCCAGGCCTCCGCCGTGTCGACCGCGGCCGGGCCGTCGGCCGCCGTCTGCACCAGAAATCCCTCGGCGCGGAGCCGGGCCGCGATGGCGTCGACGATCGTGGGGTCGTCCTCGACGACCAGCACCCGGCGCTGCGTGCCCGGGGTCGTCGTCGCCGCGCCGCTCTGGGAGGTGTGTGTCTGCTCCATCGCCCGCCCCTGTTGTTGCTTTCCGGAATCAGTGGGGTGATCCCATGTCTGCGTTTGACGCTTGAATGATCCGCGTCAGGGCAGCACATTACGGGGACTCACCGCGCTGTCGCTATCCAGGTCGGACCGCGAGGTGAACGGCGTCCGGAACGCCCCGGGCAACCGGGACCTCTTCGGTACGCACCTGCCGGAACCCGGCATTCCGCAAGCTTCCTTCAAATTCCGGAGACCGTTCGGCCGACCACACCGCGAGCACCCCACCGGGCCTCAACACCCTGGCGCAGGCGGCGAGTCCGGCCGGTACGTAGAGGCTGTCGTTGCCCTCCGTGACCGTCCAGCCGGGGCCGTTGTCGATGTCGAGACACAGGGCGTCGAACGTGTCCGATGTCTCATTGACGTACGCCACGAGATCCGCTTCCACGATCGCGGTGCGCGGGTCGGCGAGCGCTCCGGCGGACACCTCGGCCAGCGGTCCGTCCCGGTGCCAGCCGATGACGGCGGGCTCGCGCTCCACCACGGTGATCCGCCCCCACCGGGGATCGGCGGCGGCGTGTGCGAGCGAGAATCCCACCCCCAGGCCGCCGATCAGCACCTCCGGTGCCGGGCGCCCGTCCAGCGCGGCGCGGGCGGCGTCGACCAACAGCCGCTCCGAGCGGCCGTCGGAGGTGTCCATCAGAAAACAGCCGTTGGCGATGATCTGGAGCAGCGCACCGTGCCTGCGCAGCACCACCTCGCCGTACGGGCCGTCGCGGCGGTCCAGGACCACGGGAGTGTCGTACACGGCAGTCATGACCCCATCCTGCTCGAACAGAGCCTCGCCTTCACGGGAATTGTCCATGACACCCACGGACGAGTGGCCGGAACCCGGGGCCGGACGCAGCCGGTGGATGAGAGGTTGCTGTGAATCGGCTCTCGCGTGGCGTCGGTCATAGACAGGGGCGCGCCGAGCACGAAGGGTGGGGCGGGACGGAAGGAGCGCCTCACCGTGGAACGGATCACGACGGGCCCTGCGCACGCGTCCCCGCCCATGACGGGCACGCCCCTTCCCGACGCCGCCGTCGTCCCGCCCCCGGTGCTCGCCGGACTGCTGGACGGCATGCCGCGCCAGCGCGGCGGCACCCCCGCCCCGGCCGAAGCCCCCGCTCCCGCCCCTGCGCCCGCGGCCGCACCACGGCACCTGCCGCTGCCGCGGCTGTGGCGCCTGCTGCCCACCCCGGCCGGCACCCCCTTCACCTTCGCCTACGCGGCCGTCCTGGCCGTCACCTCCCTGATCGCGGCGCTGGCCGACCCCGGGCTGGTGCACGCGCTCCACCAGGACTCCAGTACGGACGTGGCCCACCTGATGCGCACGCCCGCGCTGGTGCTGCTGGCCAGCGCGCTGTGGATCGCGGGCGGGATCGTCTCGCCGTACGCGGTCGCGTTCGTGCTGGTGCTCACCGCGCTGGAGCGGCGGATAGGCGGGGTGCGGGCCGCCGGTGTCTTCCTGGCCGGCCATGTCCTGGCCACCCTCGCCACCGAGGTCCCGGTGGGCCTCGCCGTCCTCGCCGGGCACCTGCCCGGCACCTCCCTGCACCGCCTCGACTACGGCATCAGCTTCGGCGTGGCCGCCAGCATCGGTGCGCTGGCGGGTCTGCTCGGTCCCTGGCTGCGCTGGCCTGTCCTGACCCTGACGGCCGGCCTGCTCCTCGACGACCTGATGGCGTACGCGGACCCTCTGACCAACTGGGGCCACCTGATCGCCTTGGCGATAGGCGTCTCCGCCTGGCCCTTTGTGCGCCGTCGGCACCAGCCGGCCTGAAGGGGCGCGTGGCCGTACCGGCATGCGGCTCGGCCACGTGGGGCGCACGAGCTGCGCAACCCGCACCCGCGCGCGCTCCTTCGACGGCACCCCTGAGTCGCACATGATCGCTCACAGCGAACAAAAACCCGGGAACAATACGCGGCGGCAGAACATTGAGTCGGCATAGCTCAAGTTGACTGCCTAAGGGGAGATCATGGCTGCTGAGTCCACGGCGTTCACGCTCGTCCTGCCCGTGCTGCCGCTCGACGACGAGGTCGTGCTGCCCGGCATGGTGGTTCCGCTGGACCTGAGCGACGCCGAGGTGCGCGCCGCGGTGGAGGCCGCGCAGGCCGCCGCCCGGTCCGAACCCGGGAAGCCCAAGGTCCTGCTGGTACCGCGCGTCGACGGCACGTACGCCAAGACCGGCGTGCTGGGCACGGTCGAGCAGGTCGGCCGGCTGGCCGACGGTGACCCGGGGGCTCTGATCCGCGGCCGCAGCCGGGTGCGGATCGGCGCCGGTACCACCGGCCCGGGCGCCGCGCTCTGGGTCGAGGGCGCCCGCGTCGAGGAGAGCGTGCCCGAGCCGCTGCCCGGCCAGGTCGCGGAACTGGTCAAGGAGTACAAGGCGCTCGCCACCGACTGGCTGAAGAAGCGCGGAGCCTGGCAGGTCGTGGACCGTGTCCAGGCCATCGACGACGTCGCGGCGCTGGCCGACAACTCCGGCTACTCGCCGTTCCTGACCACCGAACAGAAGGTCGAACTGCTCGAGACCGCCGACCCGGTGGCCCGCCTCAAGCTCGCCACCCAGCAACTGCGCGACCACCTCGCCGAGCAGGAGGTGGCCGAGACCATCGCCAAGGACGTCCAGGAGGGCGTCGACAAGCAGCAGCGCGAGTTCCTGCTGCGCCGTCAGCTGGAGGCCGTCCGCAAGGAGTTGCGCGAGCTGAACGGCGAGAAGGACGGTGAGGAGTCCGACGACTACCGCGCCCGGGTGGAGGCCGCCGACCTGCCGGAGAAGGTCCGCGAGGCCGCTCTGAAGGAGGTCGACAAGCTGGAGCGGGCCTCCGACCAGTCGCCCGAGGGCTCCTGGATCCGCACCTGGCTGGACACCGTCCTGGAGATGCCGTGGAACGAGCGGACGGAGGACGCGTACGACATCCAGGGCGCCAAGGCGGTCCTCGACGCCGAGCACGCGGGCCTCGAGGACGTGAAGGAGCGCATCACCGAGTACCTGGCCGTGCGCAAGCGGCGCAGCGACCGCGGCCTGGGTGTCATCGGCGGGCGGCGCGGCGGTGCCGTGCTCGCGCTCGTCGGCCCGCCCGGCGTCGGAAAGACCAGCCTCGGCGAGTCAGTCGCGCACGCGATGGGGCGGAAGTTCGTCCGCGTCGCCCTCGGCGGCGTCCGCGACGAGGCCGAGATCCGCGGTCACCGCCGTACGTACGTCGGGGCGCTGCCCGGGCGGATCGTGCGCGCAGTCAAGGAGGCCGGGTCGATGAACCCGGTGGTCCTCCTGGACGAGATCGACAAGGTGGGGTCCGACTTCCGGGGCGACCCGGCCGCCGCCCTCCTGGAAGTGCTCGATCCGGCACAGAACCACACCTTCCGGGACCACTACCTGGAGGTCGAGCTGGACCTGTCCGACGTGGTCTTCCTCGCCACCGCCAACGTCCTGGAGGCCATCCCGGAGGCGCTCGCCGACCGCATGGACATCGTCCGCCTGGACGGCTACACCGAGGACGAGAAGGTCGTCATCGCCCGTGACCACCTGCTCCCGCGCCAGCTGGAGCGGGCCGGCCTGGACCAGGACGAGGTCACCCTCGACGAGGGCGCGCTGCGCAAGCTCGCCGGCGAGTACACCCGGGAGGCGGGCGTACGGACGCTGGAGCGGTCCATCGCCCGGCTGCTGCGCAAGATCGCCGCCCAGCACGAACTGGGCGAGCGCGAGCTGCCGTTCACGGTGACCGACGCCGATCTGCGCGATTTGATCGGGCGGCCGCATCACGTGCCCGAGTCCGCCCAGGACCCGGCCGAGCGCCGTACGGCCGTGCCGGGGGTGGCGACCGGTCTCGCGGTCACCGGCGCCGGCGGTGACGTGCTCTACGTGGAGGCGTCCCTGGCCGACCCGGAGACGGGCGCGGCGGGGCTGACCCTCACCGGCCAGCTGGGCGACGTGATGAAGGAGTCGGCGCAGATCGCGCTGAGCTTCCTGCGCAGCCACGGCGCCGAACTGGAGCTGCCGGTGGCGGACCTGAAGGACCGGGGCGTGCACATCCACTTCCCGGCGGGCGCGGTGCCGAAGGACGGCCCGAGCGCGGGCATCACGATGACCACGGCCCTCGCCTCGCTGCTCTCCGGCCGCCTGGTCCGCACGGACGTCGCCATGACCGGCGAGGTCTCGCTGACCGGCCGGGTGCTGCCGATCGGCGGTGTGAAGCAGAAGCTGCTCGCCGCCCACCGCGCCGGGGTGACCACCGTGATCATCCCCAAGCGCAACGAGCCCGACCTGGACGACGTCCCGGCCGAGGTGCTGGACAAGCTCGACGTCCACGCCGTGACCGACGTCCGCCAGGTCCTGGAGCTGGCGCTCGCGCCCGCCACGAACGGCGCGGCGCCGGAGGTTCCGGTGGCGGCGTGACGGACGCCTCCGGAAAGGCGAGGCCCGGGTCCCGTGAGGGACGCCCGGGCCTTCGCCACGCCCCCCGGATCGGGACGGCCCGGTAGAATTCAGGCGTGAGTTGGCCCCCCGAGAGCCCCTCCGGCCTGATCGGGGCCGAGATCGCGGGCTACCGGGTGGAGCGCGAACTCGGCCGGGGAGGCATGGCCGTCGTCTACTGCGCCAAGGACCTGCGCCTCGGCCGCACGGTCGCCCTGAAACTGCTCGCCCCCGAGTACACCCGCAACGAGTCCTTCCGCAGCCGCTTCGCGCAGGAGTCCCGGGTGGCCGCCGCCATCGACCACCCCAACATCGTGCCCGTCTTCGAGGCCGGCGAGGCCGACGGCATCCTGTACATCGCCATGTGCTTCGTCGCCGGCCTCGACCTGCGCGCCCTGCTGGACCGCGAGGGCCCGCTCCCGCTGCCGGCCGCGCTGCGCATCGCCGCCCAGCTGGCCTCCGCGCTCGACGCGGCCCACGCGCGCGACCTGGTGCACCGGGACGTCAAGCCCGGCAACGTGCTGGTGGCCAAGGGCGTCGACAGCGACCACCCCGAGCACGTCTACCTCACCGACTTCGGGCTGGCGAAGAAGTCGCTGTCGCTCACCGGGTTCACGACGGCGGGCGAGTTCGTCGGCACGCTGGACTACGTGGCGCCCGAGCGGGTCGCCGGGCGCCCGGTGGACGGCAGGTCCGACCAGTACAGCCTGGCCTGTGTGGTGCACGAGACCCTCGCGGGGGCCCCGCCCTTCCAGCGGGCGGACCACATGGAGCTGCTCTGGGCCCACCAGTACGACCCGCCGCCCGCTCTGAGCGAGGAGCGGCCGGACATCCCGGGTGCCGCCGACGAGGTCCTGCACCGGGCCCTGGCGAAGGTCCCCGACGACCGTTACGACACCTGCCTGGACTTCGTGGCGGCCCTGCGTGGCGCCGTCCACGACGCCGGCCCGCGCGGCCTCGCGCCGGCACCGGCACCGGCGCCGACACCAGCGCCGGCACCGGCTGACCGCGTTCCGCCGCCGGAACCGCCCTCCTGGGCCCGGCCGGTCCTCAGCTGACCTGTACCGCTTGCCCGGGCTTTAACCGGCGTCCGCGGCTGCGTCAAGTCCCGAGTCCTCGGAACGTGACCCGGATTTCCCGTTCGGGCCTACTTGAAGTGCGGCCTCACCGGACAGGAAACGAGGCGGCACGGAGGCGGAAAACCTCTCCGGAAGTATTTTCCGGGAATCCTCTCCAGAAGTCCTTTCCGGGCCTTCACGGAATTCCCCTCCGGAATTCTGCACAGCACTTCTCACAGATTTGGGAGCACACTCATGACGCGTAACGTTCACACCCACGACACAGCCCGCCCGAAGCGCCGAGGTCTCCGTCTGGCGACGGTCATGGCCGCGGCCGCGGTGGTCACCGGCGGTGTCCTCCTCCCCGTGTCCGAGGCGATGGCCGCCCCGATGCCCACGTCGACCGTCGCCTTCGTCGACGGAGGTGGTGCCGGAGGTGCCGGTGGCGCCGGCGGCGACGGTGTCGTCGGCGGTGGCGGTGGAGCCGGTGGCTCCGGTGGCGGCAGCGTCACCGGCGTAGGCGGCGACGGCGGTGCCGGCGGCCGAGGCGGCCTGGGCATCCTCGCCGGTGGTGGCGGCGGTGGCGGCGGTGGCGGCGGCGAAGGCGTCATCGGCGGCAAGGGCGGCAAGGGCGGAGACGGCGCCTTCGGCTTCCTCTCCGGCGGTAGCGGCGGCAGCGGCGGCGGTGGCGGCGACGGCATCCTCCAGGGCGGCGCCGGTGGCGGCGGCGGCAAGGGCGGCAACAGCGTCCTCCAGGGCGGCGCCGGCGGTACCGGCGGCAAGGGCGGCAGCGGCTTCTTCGGTGGCCTCGGCGGCGCCGGCGGCACCGGCGGGATCAGCCTCTTCTGACCGTCAAGGGGGTGGAGGCCGAGCGAGCCTCCACCCCCCCGCCCGGGGCACGTCCCCGACCCCGGAACCCCTCACCTGACACTCTGACCGGAAAAGAGAGCACGATGTGCACCATCCCCTGGCGGCGTCCCCTCATCCTCGTGGCGGCCTCCGTGGCCCTCGTCACCGGCGCCGGGTGCGCCGCCCAGGCGGCCACCCCCACGGCGTCCGCCCCCAGCGGCTACGCGGCCCTGCTCCACCAGACCAAGCACTGCGGAGAGGGAGGCGAAGGCGGCAAGGGCGGCGAGCCCGGCCGACCGGGTGAGCCCGGAGAACCCGGCAAGCCAGGCTGCTTCGCCTTCCGTGACCTGCCCGACAAGCCGAAGTCGGAACTCACCCGGCTGGACAGGGCACGGATCGTGCTGACCGTGCTGTCAGGCCGTGCGACGAAGGCCGAGGTGGCCAAGAAGTACAAGATCTCGGAGAAGGAGTTCGACACCTGGGAGCGTCAGCTGCTGAACGGTGACTGGCTCTCGCTGGTGCAGGACACCTCGCCGTTCACCGCGTGACCCGCGAACGCGCACGGAACCGAAAAGGGGCGCCCCGGCCCGACACCAAGGGCCGGGGCACTTTTGCGGACAAAAACTCGGCGGACTGGCAGAAAGGGAAATCCATGCGCAGGCATTCTTGGAAGTTCGGTCTCGGCCTCGCGGTCTCGACCATGGTGATCGCCGGGGGCGCGATGGCACCGGCCGCGATGGCCGACACCGGCCCCGTCGGCACCGGATCGGGCAGCAGCCCGCCCGCCGTCGGCGGCCTCCATCTGGACGGTGGCCTCCATCTGGACGGCGGCATCCACATCGACAGCGGCGGCGTCCGCATAGGTGACCGGATCTGCGCCGGCAACTGCGACGGCACCGTCAACGGGACCAACGGATCCGACGGCGGCATCTGCGCCGGTATGTGCAACGGCAGCGCCAACGGCGGCGCCGGCACCGACGGGGCGCCGAGCCGCAACGGCACCAAGGGCGGCAACGGCGGCATCTGCGCCGGCGTCTGCGCGGGCAGCGTCAACGGCGGCGCCGGCGGGAACGGCGGCGACGCGGTCGGCACGGGCGACGGCGGGGACGGCGGGCAGGGCGGGAACGGCGGGACCTGCGCCGGCGTCGGCTGCGAGACCAGCGGCCAGGGCGGACGCGGGGGTAACGGTGGCAGCGGCTGAGTCACCCGGTGTGGGCGGTCAGCGACTGCTCCGCCCACACCGTCTTGCCGACCCGGTCGTGCCGGGTGCCCCAGCGCTCGGCGAGCTGGGCGACCAGCAGCAGGCCCCGGCCGCCCTCGTCGAAGATCCGGGCCCGGCGCATGTGCGGGGTGGTGCCGCTGGAGTCGTACACCTCGCAGATCAGGGTGCTGTTCTGGTGGATCATCCGGAACTGGATGGGCGGGCGGCCGTAGCGGATGGCGTTGGTGACCAGCTCGCTGACCATCAGCTCGGTACTGAACGCCACCTCGTCCAGGCCCCACGCGGACAGCTGCTCGGTGGCGTACCGGCGGGCCAGGGAGACCACGGTCGGGTCGCTCTGCAGCTCCCAGCAGGCGACCCGGTCCTCGTGCAGGACCCGGGTACGGGCCACCAGCAGGGCGATGTCGTCGTCGGGGCGGTGGGTGAGCAGCTCGGTGAGGACCCGGTCGCACACCGAGTCCAGCGACTTCGCGGGCCGGCCGAGCGCCGCGAACATCTTGTCCAGCGCCTCGTCGATGTCGTGGTCGCGGGCCTCGAGCAGCCCGTCGGTGTACAGCACGAGCAGGCTGGCCTCGGGCAGTTCCGTCTCGATCGCCTCGAAGGGCAGCCCGCCGAGCCCGAGCGGCGGCCCCGCGGGCACGTCGAGGAAGCGGACGGTGCCGTCCGGGGTGACCACGGCGGGCGGCGGATGCCCGGCCCGGGCGAGGGTGCACCGGCGCGAGACCGGGTCGTAGACGGCGTACAGGCAGGTGGTGCCGATGCCGCCCGCGGTCTCGGCGGCCGGCTCCGCGCTGCCCTCGTCGGCGGCCAGCCGCAGCACCAGGTCGTCCAGGTGGGTGAGTAGTTCGTCGGCCGGCAGGTCGACGTCGGCCAGCGTGCGCACCGCCGTGCGCAGCCGGCCCATGGTGGCGGAGGCGCGGATCCCGTGCCCCACCACGTCGCCGACGACGAGCGCCACCCGCGCCCCGGACAGCGGGATCACGTCGAACCAGTCGCCGCCCACGCCGGCCCGGGTCGCGGCCGGCAGATAGCGGGTGGCGATCTCCAGGGCCGCCTGGTCGGGCAGGGTGTGCGGGAGCAGACTCTGCTGGAGCGCCATGGTGGTGGTGCGGGTCCGGGAAAAGGCGCGGGCCTGCTGGATACCGGCGGCCGCCTTTGCGGTGAACTCCTGGGCGAGCCGCAGCTCCTCCGGCCCGAACGGCCCCCGCTCCGGGCGCCGGCCGAACAGCGCCACACCGAGCGTGCTGCCCTGCGCCAGCAGCGGCACCGCCAGCAGGGAACGCGCCCCGGACGCGCGCAGCCATGCGGCGCCGGGGTCCAGGGCGGTCCACTCGGCGAGGGCCGGGTCCGCCGTGTCGTACAGCAGCGGCCGGGCCGCCGCCAGGCACTGGGCGGGCGGCGAGTCCACGGGACAGACGATCGCCTCGCCGATGCCGATGCCGATGCCGACGCCGGTGCCGTGGACGGGCCCGCCGCCGTCCGGGACCGCGCGCAGGGCGGCCCGGCGCAGGACCACGGTGCCCGAGTACGGGCCGGCGGCCCCGGCCTCCTCGCCGCCGGGGGAGTCCACCAGGTCGACCGCCATGGCGTCGGCCAGCCGGGGGACCGTGACCTCGCTCAGTTCCTGGGCGGCGCGGGTCTGCTCCGCCGCCGTCCCGGCGGGCATGCCGGTCTCGCCCGAGGGGCGGTGCCGGCCGGCCGCGTCCTGGGCCGGCGGCACGGACAGGCAGACGGCCCGTACCCGGCCGCCGGCGTCCTTCAGCGGGGTGAGGACGGTGGCCCGGCCGAGGTCCGCGCCGAGGCGGCCCGGCACCTCCTGCGCCCGGCCGGACTCCAGCACCAGCCGCATCGACCGCTCGGCCTCCTCGCCGGCCGCCCCCGGCACGATGTGGGCGAGGCCCAGCCCGCGCATCGCCGCCTCCGGCAGGGCCAGGGCGTGTTCCAGTCGGCGGTTGGCGCGCACCAGGCGCAGCTCCGTGTCGAAGATGGCCAGGGGAAAGGGCGACTGGAGAAACGTCCACTCCTCCAGCGGTTCACCCCGGGGCGGCTGGACCCGGGGCGACACGGCGCTCACCACGAGCCAGTCGGTGGCCCCGGTCTTCGAGGTGCGGCGGTGCGCGAGCACGCACAGTTCCAGGCGCCGGCCGTCCTGGTGGTGCAGCGGGACGGTGCCGTTCCAGCGGTTGTGACCGGCCACCGCCCGCCGGACCGCGGCGCCGTCGGCGGCGAGCAGCGCGGCCGCGGGCCGGCCGACGACCGCCGAGGAGTCGTAGCCGAGCAGCCGCCGCGCACCCTCGCTCCAGCCGGTGAGGATGCCCCGTTCATCGATGGTGGCCGTGGCCGTGTACGTCGACTGTCGCTCCATCGCCGCTCATCTCGCCCTTGCTCGGCAGGCTCTCCTGACCAGCATGATCCCGGGCGGCGCCGAGCACCAACGCAAGGCCGCCGGGGGCGGCGGCGGGCCCGGCCACCCGAGGCGGCCGAGGCGACGCGGCCGGCGGCCGCCCAGGGACGGTGACCGCCGGCCGGCCTTCCGGTGCCTCAGCCGAGGGCGAGGGCCTGCACCCGGTCGAGCGCCCCGTTGTACTTGTCGTGATCGCCGACGGTCGGTCCGGAGGAGGTGTACTGCCACATCGTGTAGTACGACCACCCGGCCGGCAGCGTCCCCGGATCGGAGGCGTAGCGTGCGATCCACAGCGGGTTGTTCACGGCGAAGCCGCCGTAGTTGCCGGTGCACTGGGTCCACCAGCTGGTGGCGGTGTAGATCACCGGGTACCGGCTGGTGCGCGACTTGTAGGTGTTGATGAAGTCGGCGAGCCAGCTGACCATCTGGCTCGCGGTCTTGCCGTAGCAGGCGGCGCCGTACGGGTTCCACTCGATGTCGAGGGCGCCGGGTAGGGTCTTGCCGTCCCGGGACCAGCCGCCGCCGTGGTCGACGAAGTAGTTGGCCTGGGTGGCACCGCTGGTGGTGTCGGGCGTGGCGAAGTGGTAGGCGCCGCGGATCATGCCCACGTTGTAGGAGCCGTTGTACTGCTGGGCGAAGTACGGGTTCGTGTAGTACGTGCCTTCCGTGGCCTTGGTGTAGGCCCAGCGCACTCCGCTGCCCCACAGGGTGGACCAGGCGACGTTGCCCTGGTGTGCGGAGACGTCCACGCCCTCGGTCTGGGTGACGTCACCGGTGCTCGGGGTGCCGTTCTGGCCGTCGTGGGCGAGGACGCCCATGCCCATGTGGGCCGAGCCGCGGGTGGGCGTGGCCGCGGCCCGGGCGGAGGTGAGGGGGAGCGTGAGGGAGAGCGCCGCGAGCAGGGCCGTGACGAGGACGGCGAGGGGGCGCGGCCGGAGCGAGCGGATGAGGCCGGGTCTGAGCACGGTCATGACGTGCCTCCGGGGAGTGAAGTGGGGGGAGTGGTGTGGGGGACCATGGCACTGACCGCCGACCCACTGGCGTGGGCATGCCATTAATTGTCTGATAAAGAAGCTACGCACGTAGATACGGCGTGGGAAGGGGGTCCGGACGACGCCGTTGGTCTACGCCTGCGAAATACTTACGGAGCTGGGGCAATGACGACGTTTGACAGAAACTTTCAGGACCGCGAAACCGATCAGGGGTACTGACGTGCACGAGGACGGAAACGGCAGCGCATCGTGCGCCGCCGGCCAAGGGACGCCCAGTGGTGCAGACCAGGAATTCCTGGCACTGGAGCGCGAGTTGACCGTGCTGCTCCGGCGTGCCCGGGCCAATCAGGGCGAGATGGCCAGGGAGGTCCACCCCGACCTGGAGTCCTCCGCGTACGGCCTGCTCATCCGGCTCGACGAACTGGGCGGCCAGCGCGCCACGGAACTCGCCGCCTACATCGGTGTCGGCAAGGCCACCATGTCCCGCCAGCTGCGCGCGCTGGAGGACCTCGGCCTGATCGCCCGCGAACCCGACCCCGCCGACGGCCGCGCCTGGCTCGTCACCCTCACCGACGAGGGCCGCCGCCGCGTCGGCACGGTCCGCGAGGCCCGCCGCGGTCGCTACGTCCGCCAGCTCGCCCACTGGGACCGCCACGAGGTCGCCGAACTGGCCCGGCTGCTCCACCAGCTCAACGACGTCATGGCGAAGTGACCGCCCGCACCGGTCACAGCTCCACGTAGACCACCGTCGCGTCGTCGTGCGTCTTGCTCCGCCCCAGGAACGCCCGCTCCTCCCGGTCCGCCGTCTCCAGCTCCCGCACCCGGTCGACCAGGGAACGGGCGCCCTCCTTCGCGACCACGTCGAACAGGGCCGTCCAGTCGCCCTCCCGGAACTTCTCCGTCCAGCGGGTCGCGCCGTCCGTCAGCGCGGCCAGGGCCCGGACCTCGCGCCGGGGCAGGGTGCCGGTGACCGCCCGGGCCGCCACGGCGGGATCGGCGGCGGCCGTGAAGAAGCCGCCCTCCTTGTTGCGCAGATTCGCGTCGATCAGGGCGTCGGTGGCGAGCGCGGACCGGGGCAGCCGGGCGAGCCGGTCGTCCAGCACCGGCGTGACCGTGCCGTCGTGGCCGCGCAGCAGCAGCGCGGAATCGGACAGCACCAGGTACTCGACCGTGCCGGCGGACCAGCGGGTCAGAACGACGGTTGCCTGGGGGGTTCGCGGGTGAGAAAGGTCACAGGTGTCCGCGTGGGTGTCGGCGGTGCGGCGGATCGCCCGCGCGAGGATCTCCGAGAGCGTCAGATCTCGGCTGCAAACGGTCAGTTCGGTCAGCGCGCCGCCCAGCCGGGCCGTGTACCAGGGGACGGAATGCAGACAGCCCGTCGCGCCGCCGGGCGGCGTCACCCCGTCCAGGACGATCACGCAACCACCCTGTCCGGAGGCGGGTAGTCCGACACCGGCGAAGTCCTCGTTGGGGCGGGCCGCGTCGCCGGATTCCGAAACGAGATCAGTGCGCATTCGGCCAGTCTGCACGAGCCCTTCACGTGCTGCGCCAAAGGCTGGCAACCATCCGGCGAATTCTCACGACCGTGCAGGTCAGGCGCCTGGTTTGGGGCAGAATGATCCACTCCGGGAAGACGTGGTGGCGAATACTGCCAAAGCCTGCCGCGTGCGTCCAACCGGCCCGCCGCGCAGGGGCCCTGCACGCGCCACGGGAACTTGCCCGTCAACTCCCCTCCGATGTTCACTCCTTCGGGTGGCGGGTCAGGTGATGCGCGACCACTGCCCACCGGCGCTGGGAGGGTCGGGAACCGTACGAACCGGGTGTACGCACCACTTGGCACCGAGATGACGAGGCGCCACCCGGGCCCTTGGGTAGACGAGTTCAGGAATGCGAGCACCGGTGCAGAAGAAGCGGCCTCGGCGCACAGGCAGGCAGACGGCCCCCGAGGGGACCGTCACCCAGACCCCCGTGGGCACCGGCCGCCCCACCCATGTGCGCACCCGGCTGATCGTCGCCGTCGCCGTGGTGGCCGCCGCCGTGGCCGGGGCCGGGGCACCCGCCCTGCTCACCGCCTCCCAGGACGTCAGCGACTCCCAGGACCTGGTGACGCTCGCCGCGCGCACCCAGGACGCGCTCACCCTCGCCCACTCGCTCGCCGACGAACGCGACGAGGTCACCTCCTACATCGCGGCCGGCCGCCCCAAGGCCAAGGCTCCCTCCGAGGACCGCAGCGCCCGCGTGGACCGGCAGGTCGAGGAGCTGCGCGCCGACACCGACACCCCGGCGGGCCTGCGCACCGACCTCGACGGCATCGACACCGTCCGCCGGGCCGCCCTCACCGGCAAGACCACGGCCCTCCAGGCCCACCAGGCGTACTCGGCGACGATCACCGAACTGCACCGGCTCGCCGAGCAACTGGCCGAGCAGCTGCCCCCACGCGCCGGCTCCGGCGCCCACGCCCTCGCCGAACTGGACTCCGCCGTCCAGCAGTCCGCCGCCGCCCGCGGCCTGCTGCTGGCCGCGCTGAACATCCCGTCCCGCACCCAGACGGTGATCGACCCCGCCACCGGCCTGCCCAGCACGTCCGCCACCAGCAGCGAAGCCGACCGCAAGCAGCGCGACGCGCTCACCGTCGCCGCCCAGCAGGCCCGGCTGCGCGCCGACGCGGCCCTCGCCGACTTCCGCGAGACCGCCCCCAAGGCGGCCGTGGACTCCTACGACTCCACGGTCACCGGACCCGAGGTCAACTCGGCCGATAAGTACCTGGCCACGCTCACCGACCAGCCCACCCTCGCCGACAGCGAGCTGACCACCAGCACCAAGAAGCTGGACGCGGCCCTGTCCGCCCGCGTCGACCTGATGCGCGGCGCCGAGTCCGCGCTCTACGACCACCGCACCAAGGACCTCGAAACGCTCCGGGACGACGACGTCACCGCCCTGGAGATCCGCATCGCCGTCCTCGGCGCACTGATGCTGGTCGCGATCGGCATCGCCACCGCCATGGCCCGCACCCTCACCCGCCCCCTGTCGGTGCTGCGCCGCGGCTCGGCCCGCCTCGCGGAGTCCGAGGACCCGGCGGCCCAGGAGCCGATCGCCTTCACCGGCCGCAACGACGAGTTCGCCCAGGTGGTCCGCTCGGTCAACGCCCTCCACGCGCACGCCGTCGCCCTGCACGAGCGCGTGGCCACCCTGGAGACCGACCGCAGGCACCTGGTCGGCCAGCGCCAGAAGATGGCCGACGCCCGCGAGGAACTGCGCACCGAACTCGCCGAGTCCGCCGCCCAGCTGGGGCGGCTGCGCACCAGCATCGGCTCCACCTTCGTCAACCTGGCCCTGCGCACCCTGGGCCTGGTCGAGCGCCAGCTCGCGGTCATCGAGGGCCTGGAGGAGCGGGAACAGGACCCGGACCGCCTGGCCACCCTCTTCAAACTGGACCACTTCGCCACGGTCATGCGCCGGCACAGCGAGAACCTCCTGGTCCTCGCCGGCACCGAGCACGTCCAGCAGCACCCCGGGCCGGTGCCGCTGGTCGACGTGGTCCGGGCGGCGGTCAGCGAGATCGAGCGCTACGAACGCGTCCGCATCGCGGCCCTCCCGCCGCACGCGCACGTGGCCGGCTTCGCCGCCGACGACCTCTCCCACCTCCTGGCCGAGCTCATGGAGAACGCCACCTCGTTCTCCCCGCCGGACGTGCCCGTCGAGGTCTCCGGCTGGCTGCTGGAGTCCGGCGAGGTCATGCTGTCGGTCCAGGACGAGGGCATCGGCATGACGGAGGAGCGGCTCGCCGGCCTCAACGCCCGCCTCGCCGACTTCACTCCCGAGTCCCCGTACGACCAGGAGGGCGACGAGGGGCTCGGCCTCGGCCTGTACGTCGTCGCGCGCCTCGCCCACCGGCACGGGGTCCGTGTCCAGCTGCGCGAGCAGAAGCAGGGCGGCATCGCCGCGGTGGTGGTCCTGCCGGCCGCGCTGCTCGCCGAGGCCCCGCCGACCGCGCTCCCGCCCCGGACCACGGCCCCCGGCGCCACCGGCACCCGCACCCTCCCCGGCGCCGACGCCGAGGCCAACTCCAACGTCCTGCACGCCCGCACCAAGCACACGGACCCCCTGGTCACCCTGGCGGAGCAGGCACTACGGAACGCCTCCGAGGAGCCCCCGGAGTCCCCGAAATCCCCGGAGTCCCCGGAGTCCCGGCAGTCCCCCGAGGAGGCCCCTCCGGCCGACTCGGCGGAACAGGCCGTACGGGACATCTTCGGCGACCTGTCCCACGAGCAGGCCGCCCCACCCGCCCAGGACACGGAGACCCGCCCGAAGACCCCGGCGGAGACCCACGCCGAGACAACGATGGAACTCCTCCTCCCGCCCACCCCACAGGACGGGACGGACCCGACCGAGCCGACGGAGCGGACCGACCGGGCCCAGTCGACGGAGCGCACGGAGCCCACGGAGCCGGCCGAGCGGACGGCGCTGACGGAGCGGACCCGGCCGACGGAGCGCACGGAGCCGACGGAGTCGACGGGGCGGACAGAGCTGCTCGAGTCGGCTGAGCTGCCCGAGTCGGTTGAGCCGGCGAGGGTGGCTGCGGGCGGGCCCCACGACCCGGCGGCCGCCGACGGCGGGGACGCCCCACAGGGGCCACCCGCACGCGACGACGAGACCCGCACGGGTGGTGCGGGTGGGAACACGGACGGCGAAGGCGAAGCCGAGGCGGACCCGCACCCGCAGGCACCGCACGCACCCGGTGAAGCCGAGCCGCACGCACCCGCCGAAGCGCCGCAGGCACCCGCACCGCAGCCCGACCCGGAGGAACAGCTCACCAGCAAGGGCCTCCCCAAGCGCACACCCAAGCTCACCGCACCCACCGCCCCGCCCCGCCGCCGCAACCAGAGCGTCGACGCCGAAGCCCTGCGCCGCAGGCTCGGCGGCTTCCGCAGCGGCGCCGAGGCCGGTTACCGCGACGTGGAGGCGGAGATCGCCGAGCAGACGGCCAACAACCAGCGGCCGACCAGCTACGCACACGCCGAAGAAGCCACGGGGGGCACAGCCGAGGAGGCAAGCAGTTGACCGCGCCCACCACTTACGGACTGAGCAGTGAAGCCCGCAACCTGCACTGGCTGCTGACCAACCTGGTCGAGGAAGTACCCGGCATCCAGTCCGTCGCCGTGGTCTCCTCCGACGGACTGCTCCTGCTCTCGTCCGACCCCGGCCACGCCGAGCAGTCCCGTCAGGCCCGCCCGACGAAGGGCCCCCGCGGGTCCTCCGCCGACCTCGCCACCATCGTCTCCGGCATCGGCAGCCTCACCGTCGGCGCCGCCAAGCTGCTGGAGTTCGGCGGTGTCAGGCACACGATGGTCGCGATGGACGAGGGCAGCCTGTTCGTCATGTCGATCAGCGACGGCTCGCTGCTCGGCGTCCACGGTTCCGCCGAGTGCGACATGAGCGTCGTGGCGTACCACATGGCGCTCTTCGTCGGCCGCGCCGGCCACGTCCTGACGCCCGAACTCCGCAGCGAGCTGCGGAAATCCCTGGAGGCCGAGTCGACGGGGAGCGCCCGATGAGCGGCACACCGAAACTCCCCGTGCGCGGCGGCGACCGCAAACCCGCCCGCGTCCGCCCCTACTCGCTCACCGGCGGCCGTACCCGCTTCGGCCACGTCCTCCTCGTGGAGACGTTCGTGGCGGCACTGGAGGCCCCGGAGGAGCGCAAGGAACTGACGAACGGTTCCCTCGCCACCCGGGTCATGCCGGAGATGCGGGCCATCGTCGAACTGTGCCGCCGTATGCGCACGGTGGCCGAGATCGCCGCGCTGCTGAAGATGCCGCTCGGCGTGGTCCGCGTGCTCCTGAGCGATCTCGCGGACCAGGGAAAGATCCGTGTGTACGGCACCGGAACCGGTCACGGCACCGGCCGTCCGGACCGCGCTCTGCTGGAAAGGGTGCTGAGTGGACTCCGCCGTCTCTGAAGCCACCGCCTCCTTCGGGGGGACTCCCCTCGTCGCCGGGTTCGCCGAGCCCGACGAGGACCTGAAATCCTGGCAGACGGACCGGACGCGCGCCCCCATCGCGACGAAGATCGTGGTGGCGGGCGGCTTCGGCGTCGGCAAGACCACGCTGGTCACCTCCGTCTCGGAGATCACGCCCCTCCAGACGGAGGCGCTGATGACCGAGGCCAGCGAGGGAACCGACGACCTCTCCGCCACGCCGGGCAAGCTCACCACCACCGTGGCCATGGACTTCGGCCGCATCACGCTCGACGACGACCTGGTGCTCTACCTGTTCGGCACGCCGGGCCAGCAGCGGTTCTGGTTCATGTGGGACGACCTGGTGCGTGGCGCGATCGGCGCCGTCGTCCTGGCCGACACCCGCCGCCTGAAAGACTGTTTCCCCGCACTGGACTACTTCGAGAGCTGCGGACTGCCGTACGTCGTCGCGGTCAACCACTTCGACGGCAGCGAGCTGTTCGAGCCGGAGGACGTACGGGAGGCGCTGACCATACCCGCGCACATCCCGGTCATGATCATGGACGCGCGACGCCGGATCTCGGTCATCGAGACCCTGCTGGCCCTCGTCGGCCACGCGCTGGACGAAACCCCCGCGTAGTCCCCGAGTCATACTCGGCCCCCGTAGGAGGCACCACCCGCATGCGCAAGATACTCGTCGTCGGAGCCGGCCAGTCCGGTCTCCAGCTCGCCCTCGGCCTGCAGTCGCACGGCTACGAGGTCACCCTGATGTCGAACCGGACCGCCGACGAGATCCGCTCCGGCCGGGTCATGTCGACGCAGTGCATGTTCGACACGGCCCTCCAGCACGAGCGCGATCTCCAGCTGAACTTCTGGGAGTCCCAGGCCCCGAAGATCGAGGGACTCGGCGTCTCGGTCGCGGCCCCCGGCTCGCACGACCCGGGCCCCACCCAGCGGGCGATCGACTGGGTGGGCAGGCTGGACGGGTATGCGCAGTCGGTCGACCAGCGGGTGAAGATGGCCGGCTGGATGGAGACCTTCGCGCAGCGCGGCGGCCAGCTGGTCATCCACGGCGCGGCGGTCGGTGACCTCGACTACTTCTCCCGCACCTACGACCTCGTCCTGGTCGCGGCCGGCAAGGGCGAGCTGGTGTCGATGTTCGCCCGCGACCCCGAGCGTTCCCCGTACAGCGAGCCGCAGCGGGCGCTCGCGGTGGCCTACGTCCACGGCCTGGGTACGCGCCCGGAGCACCCGGAGTTCGACGCGGTCCGCTGCAACGTGGTCCCCGGCGTCGGCGAGCTGTTCATCATGCCGACGCTCACCACCTCCGGCCGCGCCGACATCCTGTTCTGGGAGGGCATACCCGGCGGCCCGCTCGACGTCTTCAACGGCGTCAAGGACCCGGCGGAGCACCTCTCCCTGACCCTGGAACTCATGGAGAAGTTCACGCCCTGGGAGCACGCGCGGGCCACGAAGGTGGAACTCACCGACGCCGGCGGCACGCTCGCCGGCCGGTACGCCCCCACCGTCCGCAACCCCGTCGGCCGGCTGCCCGGCGGTGGGCTGGTGCTGGGCGTGGCCGACGTGGTCGTCGCCAACGACCCGATCACCGGACAGGGCTCCAACTCGGCGTCCAAGTGCGCGGCGGCATACCTCGCCTCGATCCTGGAGCGGGGCGACGAGCCGTTCGACGAGGAGTGGATGCGGCAGACGTTCGACCGGTACTGGGCCACCGCCCAGCACGTCACGAAGTGGACGAACGCGATGCTGGCGCCGCCGCCGGAGCACGTACTGAACCTCCTGGGCGCGGCGGGCGGGCTCCAGCCGGTGGCGGATCGATTCGCCAACGCCTTCAACGACCCGGCCGACTTCGAGGACTTCTTCTACGAGCCCGAGAAGACGGCCGCCTACCTGGCGTCGGTCGCCGGGGCCTGACGGGACCGTCCCCCTTTTGACACCTCTCACCGGCGGAGAGACGCTGGAGGGCAGGGGCCGGAGGGGGACGAGTCACGTAGGAGTTCCCCATGGACGGTCGACGCGTACGCCTGGCGGTGCTGACACCCCTGGCGGTGTCGGCGTTGACAGTGGGGGCGGTGACGCTCGCCGCCCCGTCGGCCGCGGCGGCGTCGCCCACCTGCGGTGTCTCGCGGGCCGACGGCCCGACGCACCTGGAGGTCGTCGGCGAGGACTTCACGCCGGACAAGGCCGTGTTCATCGAGTCCGCCCACGGCGCCGAGGGCACCGTGCGGACCGATGCCGACGGCGGGTTCTCCGCGACCATCAGCCATGCCGCCGGCACCGTCAGCGCCCGGCAGGCGGGCGGCCCCGAGGTCAGGTGCGGCTCGGCCGAGCAGGGGGCGCGCAAGAACGCCCAGGAGCAGTACGCGGCGGGCTACAAGGCGGGTTACGCGGCCATGAAGAACGACTGCGACGTCCGGGACCTCAAGCGCGTGCCGGTCAACGACAACTTCCGGAAGGGGTTCGAGGACGGCGCGGCCGCGGCGGAGAAGAAGTTCTGCCCGGGCTAGCCCCGTTCTGCCGGGCCGGGACGTACCGCGCCGAGGATCGGATAGCCGGCGATCGGGGAGACCGTGACCTTCTCGCCCGGCCTCGGCGCCTGGACGACCTTCCCCTCGCCCACGTACATCGCCACGTGCGTCGCCTCGGGGAAGTACACGACCAGGTCGCCCGGCCGGAGTTCTTTCAACGGCACCCGCTTCAACTGCTCCCACTGCTCCTCGCTGGTACGCGGGATGGGGGTGCCCGCGCGGGACCACGCCTGCGAGGTGAGGCCGGAGCAGTCGTACGCGTCGGGGCCCGCCGCGCCCCACTCGTAGGGCTTGCCGACCTGCTGCATGGCGTAGCGGACCGCGCGCTCGCCCGCGGACGAGGCCGGGCGGTCGGCGGGAAGGGAGCCCGCGGTGGTGAGGCGCCGCTGGGCCTCGGCGACCCCCTGCTGTTCCAGCCGGGCCACGGCCGCGAGCTGGTCCGGGGTGAGCCCGGCCAGCAGCCGTTCCACGTCGGCGAGTTTCGTCCGCACGTCGTCGCGCTGCTTCTTCTGCCGGCCGGCCAGCGTGAGCTGGGTGTCGAGGGCCTTGCGGGCCGCCCGGGCCAGTGTGTCCTTCCGCTTCTCGGTGGCGGCGAGCCGGGCCACCGTCCGGGCCCGGGCGCGGGCCAGCTCGCCGATGACATGGCCCTCGTCCAGCGCGTGCTGCGGGTCGGGCGCGAGGAGGAGGCGGACGTAGGGACCGAGACCGCCGCTGTTCTGGTACTGCTGCCGGGCCAGGCGGCCTACGTCGGTGCGGCTGCCGTGCAGGGCGAGCCGGGCGCGGGCCAGTTCACCGTCGAGCCTGTCCACCTCGGCGCGCTGCAGCTCCAGCTGCTCCGTGGTGGCGTTGTACGTCTCGGTGGCCTGTTCGGTCTGCCGGTACAGCTGCTGAAGGTCCGTCAGCAGCTCGGCCACGGACGGCTGCGGTTCCGGTGCGGCCGCGGCGGGCACGGGCGCGAGGACGGCCTGGGCCGCCACCGCGGCCGTACAGGCCAGACGCAGAAGCCTTCCTGACACGACATCATCTCCGTTGCGGCGAGGGTGGGCTTTCCACCTCCCATCGCACCGCGATAATCAGATGATGCGTATGTGGCGCACGCCGGGCTGCGCGGTTCGGCGCAACCCTGTCACCCCTGGGTGTCGCCCGGCTCGCCGCGCGGCGAGCCCGATGGCTTGGACCAGGGCCACCTGAGCTTCCCCTCGGACGTGTCGTCCGGGTCGTACCGGTACTTCCACCCCTGGATCAGCCCCAGCCGCCTGCTGTGCCCCCGCGGCACGCGGTGATACACCAGCACGGTGGGCGGGCCGCCGTCCGGGTCCGGGACGGGGATGCGGTACGTCTTCGGGGGGTGCCCGGTGGGGCCGACGAGGACGGGCAGCACGCGCCCGTCCATGGGGCCGCCCTCGAAGGGAGTGTCCTGGCTCTTCACGGCTTCAGTCTCGGCCATCCTCGGCGAGCGCGCCGACCAGCGCGGCGGTCTGCGGGTCGCGGCCCGCGGTGACGCTGAGCGCGGCCACGAACTGGTCCACCAGCCAGTCGCGCAGCTCCCCGGCCGGCGGCTGCTTGTCCTCGTCCAGCCAGATCAGGGAGGCCGCCTCCACGGCCGTGATCCACGTCCGGACGGTCATGCGCAGCCGGGGCCCGGGATCGGCGATGCCGAGGTGCTCGTAGATGTGCTCGGCGGCGGACCGGCGCACCCCGTCCACGATCGCGGTCGTACGGGACGTCTCCACCACGCTGCCGCCCTGGAGCAGGGCGCTGAAGCCGGTGTCGTGCTCGTCGACGAAGGCCAGATAGCGGTCCAGGGCGCGGGACAGGCGGGGCAGCAGGGGGCCCTCGCGGGGCTCCCCGAAGCACTGCCGGAGCTCCTCGGCGGCCGACCGCAGCGCGGCCTCGTACAACTGCTGCTTGCCGCCCGGGAAGTACCGGTACACCAGCGGCCGCGAGACCCCGGCCGCCTCCGCCACGTCGTCCAGCGAGACGTCCTCGGGCGCCCGGTGCGCGAAGAGGGACAGCGCGGCGACGAGGAGCTGGCTTCGTCGCTCCTCGACACTGAGCCGACGATAGGCGGGGGTGGCCGACGGGGTCATGCGGGTCAGCCTAATCGCGGGGGCCTGCGGGGGTCGGCGGTTGCCGGCGCCCCCGCTTCCCGCGGCCTGCATCAGGCCAGCAGCCCCGAGGACCTCCACAGCCGCCGCCCCACACCCCGCAGCACCCCGATGTCGTCCAGGAAGTCGGTCAGCCGCTTCGCGCCCGACTGCATGACCTCCCGGCGGTGGCCACTGGCCTTCACCTGGGCCATCGCCTCCCGCTTGTCGAGCCCGACGTTGGTGTAGACCTCGGGGTTGACGAAGGCGACGGAGAAGACCCGCGCGAACTCCCCGGAGGTGACCCGGGTGAACTCCTGGGACCATTTCGGCGCGGTCACCATCTGGCGCCGCAGCTCCTCACGGGCGTACCGCACATGGCGTGCCTCCTCCACGACGTGGATGCGCGTGACGCCCCGGATCAGCGGCTGGACCCGCTCGTCCGGGAAGGTCAGCCGCTGCATCCAGTCCAGCACCTCCTCGCCGAGCAGCGTGGCGGTGAAGGAGCCGGGGGTGGTGGAGATGGTCTTGAAGAGGCGGCCCAGGTTCTGGTGGGCGCGGCTCACCGGGTACCAGGGCGTGCCCCCGTGCTCGATCAGCCGCGCGAACATCTTCGAGTGCCGGCACTCGTCCTCGATCTCGGTGAGCGCGTACCGCACATGCGCGCTCGTCGCCGCCTTGTCGTAGATGTGCCGGACGAGCAGCTGCATCAGGATGATCTCGAACCAGATGCCGAGCGAGGCCAGCGCGGCCGCCTCGTGCCGGGAGAGCAGGATGCGCTGTTCCTCGCTCATCCGCTTCCACATCGGCGTGTCGTACAGCGACACCAGTTCCGGCGGCCAGAACCACTTGCCCTCCTCGAAGGGCGCGTCCCAGTCCAGCTCCTTGTCCGGATCGAAGGAGTGCTTGGCGGAAGAGACGAGCAGCCGTTCGGCCACCTGTTCCCGGTCCTTGAGCAGGCCGAGCGCGTCGTGCAGCCCGTCCAGCGCGTCCGCTTCCGTCAGGGTCGTCATGGCTCCCTCACCTCGTTACCCGGGGGTAGTCGTCGTGCGTCTTATGAGACTGCTTGTCAGCAAGCCCGTCAATCCCCCGCGCAGCACTTGTTGACTCGGCGTCTACGTGTGAGCCTGCCGGGTATGCCGACGCACGACCTCTATGCCAACGACCCCAAGGACTCCCTCTGGCAGGTGCCCGCCGCCGGCGCGGCCCGGTTCAGCTGGGAGTACGACGGCGGCCGTGACCGCCTGCTCGCCCTGTACCAGAAGGGCAAGGACAAGCAGTGGGACGGACAGACCCGGATCGACTGGGGTCTGGAGGTCGACCCGTACGACGCCCTCGGCACGCCCGAGGAGGCGATGTCCCTGTACGGCACCCCGTACTGGGACAAGCTCTCCGACAAGGACAAGGGTGAGCTGCGCCGGCACTACGCCTCCTGGCAGTTCAGCCAGTTCCTCCACGGTGAGCAGGGCGCGATGATCTGCGCGGCGCGGATAGTGGAGTCGGCGCCCGACCTGGACGCCAAGTTCTACTCGGCGACCCAGACCATGGACGAGGCCCGGCACGCCGAGATATACGGCCGGTTCCTGCACGAGAAGATAGGGCTCGTCTACCCGATCAACGACAACCTCCAGTCCCTGCTCGGCGACACCCTGCGCGACAGCCGCTGGGACATGCCCTACCTGGGCATGCAGGTGCTGATCGAAGGCCTGGCACTGGCCGCCTTCGGCATGATCCGGGACACCACGACCAAGCCGCTGCCCCAGCAGATCCTGACGTACGTCATGCAGGACGAGGCCCGGCACGTCGCCTTCGGGCGGATGGCGCTGCGCGACTACTACCGGCAGCTCACCGACGCCGAACTGCGCGAGCGCGAGGAGTTCGTCATCGAGGGCTGCTATCTGATGCGCGACCGGCTGCGCGGCGTGGAGGTGCTGGAGAACTTCGGCATCCCGAAGGCCGAGGCGCAGGCATTGAGCGAGCGGTCCGAGTTCCTCCGGCTCTTCCGTAAGCTGCTGTTCAGCCGCATCGTCCCGTGCGTCAAGGACATCGGCCTGTGGGGCAAGCGGCTCCAGCAGGCCTACGCGGACATGGGCGTGTTCGAGCTGGGCGACTCCAACCTGGATCTGCTGATGGCCCAGGACGAGGAGCTGGCCGAGCGGTTGGACGCCGAGCGCTTCGCCGCCGAGGAGCGGGAGCGGGTGGCCGAGGTGGAGGCGGCGATCGAGTCCGGGGCGGCGGAGGACTGATCGGGCGCGCGGGGGTCCGGGTGCCGGCTCGTTCACCCGGGTGCAGTAGCGTGCTGGCGTGTCCATGCCTCCACCGCCGCAGAACCCGGGCCCTTACGGCCAGCAGCCCCCGCAGGCTCCGGGACCGTACGGCTCCCCGTACCCCCAGCAGCCCTACCCCGCCCAGCAGCAGCTGTACCCCGGCTGGGGCGTACCGCCCATGGTCCCGCCTCCGAAGAAGCGGCGGATCGGCCTGGTGTTCGGCATCGTGGGCGGTGTCGTCGCCGCCGTCGTGGCGCTGCTCATCGTGATCGGAACGGTGGCCGAGAGCGGCTTCCCGGCGGCGAAGAACAAACTGGTGCTGCCCCACACCCTGCTCGACGGGAAGTACACGCTCGCCGAGGACCTCTCCGGCACGGAGGGCAAGAAGATCGAGGAGGAGGCCGACGGCGCCTGGGACGCCAAGGACATCCACGCCGCCGTCGGCCGCTACAGCCCGCGCGGCGACGAGACCCAGGGCATGCTGCTCGTATCCGGCATGTACGGCCGGTTCAAGAACGAGTCCTCGGTCCGCCGCAAGATGCTCGAAGGCGCCGCCGAGGCCGACAGCGTGACGGTCGAGGAGCCCGCGCGGGACGTCGCCGTGCCCGGCTCGGACGTCACCGTCACCTGCCAGGTCCTGCGGCAGGAGACCGCCCTGGTGAAGATGACCTACCCGGTCTGCGCGTGGGCGGACGGCAATACGGCGGCCATCGTCGGCGAGATCGACCGCTCCGAGAAGGACGCCGCCGACGTGGACCTGGAGAACGCCGCCCGGAACACCGTCGAGGTCCGCTCCGAGATGCTCAAGCCGATCGGCTGACCACCACCGGCTCCCCGGTCTCACCGGGCTACCGGTCTCACCGGTCTTCCCGATCCCTCCGGTTCCCTTGTTCCCTCCGGTCCGTGCCGGGGGGAACGACGTCCGCCGGCGGGCGGCGTCCGGCGTCGGGCCGTCCGCCGGCGTCGGCTCCCGTCCCGCCCCCGAGCACCGCCCGCATCACCTCCTTCGCGATCGGTGCCGCGTCCCCGCCGCCGCTGATCTCGCCCCGGTCGGCCGAGGCGTCCTCCACCACCACCGCGACCGCCACCTGCGGCTCCGGCGCGTCCGCGGCCTGCGCCCAGGAGACGAACCAGGCGTACGGCACGCCCGTGTTGCCGACCCCGTGCTGGGCGGTGCCGGTCTTGCCGCCGACCAGCACGCCGGGGATGTCCGCCCGGGTGCCGGTGCCCTCCCGGACCACGCCGGCCATCAGCTCCCTCAGCCGGGCCGCGGTGGCCGGCCGCATCACCTGCCGCCCCGGCCGGGCCCCGCTGCCGGCGATCGTCTCGCCGCCGTGCCGGGTGGTCCGCTCCACCAGGTACGGCGGCCGCAGCCGGCCGCCGTCCGCGACCGCCGCCGCGACCATCGCCATCTGCAGCGGGGTGGCCCGCGTGTTGTACTGCCCGATCGAGGACAGCGCGAGCTGCGCCTTGTCCACATGCGTGTCGAAGGTGCTCGGTGACACGGAGAACGGGATGCGCAGGCCGCTGTCGTTGAACCCGAACGCCTGTGCCGTGGCGGCCATGTCCCGCACCCCCACGTCCACGCCCAGCTTGGCGAAGACCGTGTTGCAGGACCACTCGAAGGCGTCCCGCACCGAGGCGTCCGCGCAGCCGTCGGCCTCGTTGGTCAGCCGGGTGGTGGTGCCGGGCAGCCGGTAGGGGTCGGGTGAGCGGGTGCGCGCGTCCAGGTCGGTGACCACGCCCGCGTCCAGCGCCGCCGCCGCGGTGACGACCTTGAACGTCGACCCCGGCGGATAGGTCTGGCGCACCGCCCGGTTGAGCATCGGCTTCTCCGGATCATCGTTGAGCCGGGCCCACGCCGAGGTCACCGCCTCGTTGTTGCCGGACAGTTCGGACGGGTCGTACGACGGGCTGGTCACCAGGGCCAGGATCCGGCCCGTGGCCGGCTCGACGGCGGCCACCGCGCCCTTGCGCCCGGCGAGCCCCCGGTAGGCGGCCTCCTGCGCCCGCCGGTTCAGGGTCGTGACGACGTCCCCGCCAAGGGTCCGCCCGCGCGTCACGTCGTTCCACAGCGGCAGCGGCGCCAGCATCGGATCGGTACCGGAGAGCACCCCGTCCTCGGCGTGCTCCAGGAACGCGGTGCCGTACCTCTGCGAGGCGAAACCGGTGACCGGCGCGTACAACGGGCCGTCCCGGTAGGTGCGTTCGTAGCGCAGCTGCTCGCCGGTGTCCACGGACCCGGTGACCGGCTCGCCGCCCACCAGGATGTTGCCGCGCGGCTGCTGGTAACGGGCGATGGCGGCCCGGCGGTTGGCCGGGTTGCCGTCGTACTCGCCGGACTGGACGACCTGCACGCGGGTGGCGTTGACCAGCAGGGCGGCCAGCAGCAGGGCGCAGAACCCGCAGGCGTGCCGGATGTACCTGGCCATCGGCCGCCCGCCCTCGGAGAACCCGCCGTACTCGGTCACGGTGCCTCCCGGCCGTCGTACTGGCTGCGTGCCGAGTCGCTGACCCGGATCAGCAGCGCCACCATCGCCCAGTTGGTGACCACCGAGGAGCCCCCCTGGGCGAGGAACGGCATCGCCATGCCGGTCAGCGGGATCAGCCCGGTGACCCCGCCCGCGATCACGAACACCTGGAGCGCCACGATCGAGGCGAGCCCGACCGCGAGGAGCCGGCCGAACGGCTCGCGCAGCGCGAGGCCCGCCCGGTAACCGCGCTCCACCAGCAGCGCGTACAGCAGCACGATCGCCGCGAGGCCCGCGAGGCCCAGCTCCTCGCCGGCCGTCGCCAGGATGAAGTCCGACTTGGCGGCGAAGCCGATCAGGATCGAGTGCCCGAGCCCGAGCCCGGTGCCGAGGACCCCGCCGGCGGCGAAGGCGAACAGGGACTGGGAGAGCTGGTTGGGGCCGAGCCCTGCCTCGATGGTGGCGAACGGGTGCAGCCAGTCCTCGATCCGCCCGCCCACATGCGGCTCCAGACGCCCGACGGCGAAGGCGCCGAGCACGGCCAGCAGCAGCCCGACCGCGATCCAGCCGGTCCGCCCGGTGGCGACGTACAGCAGCACCACGAACAGCCCGAAGAACAGCAGCGAGGTCCCGAGGTCCCGCTCCAGCACGAGCACACCCACGCTCACCAGCCAGATCGTCAGGATCGGCCCGAGCACCCGCCCGGTCGGGAACTGCAGCCGCCACAGCCGGCGGCCGGTGTACGCGAGGGCGCTGCGGTTGGCGGCCAGATAGGCGGCGAAGAACACCGCGAGCAGCACCTTGGCGAACTCGCCCGGCTGGATGGAGAATCCGGCGATCCGGATCCAGATCCGGGCGCCGTTGACCGCCGGGAACAGGATCGGCAGCACCAGCAGCACCAGGGCGGCCACCACACACACGTACGCGTAGCGCTGGAGCACCCGGTGGTCGCGCAGCACCAGCACGACGCCGATGAACAGGCCCACCCCGAGCGTGGACCACACCAGCTGGGTGGGGGCCGCCTGGTCGCCCGGTGTCTCCAGGTCGAGCCGGTAGATCAGGACCAGCCCGAGGCCGTTGAGCAGCACGCCGATGGGCAGCAGCAGGGGATCGGCGTACGGCGCCCGGATCCGGACCGCGAGATGCGCGAACAGGGCGAGGCCGGCGAGTCCGGCACCGTAACCGACGGCACCGGGCGGGACGGTACCGGTCCGCGCCAGCCCCACCGCGCAGTAGCCGTACACCGACAGCAGGACGGCCAGCACGAGCAGGGAGAGTTCGATGCCGCGGCGCCGGGGCAGGCGTACGGCGCGTACGGGAGCGGGGGCCGCCGTCACGGTGGTTCCGGCCTTCGTCATGCCCGGAACCTACCCAAACAGGGCAGTCTGCGCGGGCAGGCGCCCCAAAGGGACTCGGGCCGGTGCTGATGTGCGGCTCCGCCGCGTGGGCACGGCCGGCCACGACGCACCCGCGCCCCGCAACCTACCTACGGCCCCGAGCCGGACCCGGCCGCAGGCAACGTCAACGTCGCCACCGCACCCCCGTCCGCCGCGTTGGCGAAAGTCAGCGCAGCGCCGAGTACCTCCGCCTGACCCAACGCGATGGTCAGCCCCAGTCCGTGCCCCTTGGCCCCGCCCTCCGTACGGAACCGCTGCGGCCCGTGTGCGACGAGGTAGTCCGGATACCCGGCCCCGTGATCCCGCACGGTCACCACAGGCCCGTCCACGGCCAGCACCACCGGAGGTGCCCCGTGCTTGTGCGCGTTGGCCACCAGATTGCCCAGCACCCGCTCCAGCCGCCGCCGGTCGGTCTCCACCCGCGCGTCCCGCAGGATCCGCACCTCCGTCTCGGTGCCGGATGCCCGCACCACCCGCTCGGCCAGCGCGCCCAGCCCCTCCGTGTCGACCTCCAGCCGCTCCCGTCCGGTGTCCAGCCGGGAGATCTCCAGCAGGTCCTCGGTGAGCGTGCGCAGCGCCGCCACCCGGTCCCGCACCAGCTCCGTCGGCCGGCCCGGCGGCAGCAGCTCGGCCGCCGCGTGCAGTCCGGTGAGCGGGGTGCGCAGCTCGTGTGCCACGTCCGCGGTGAACCGCTGCTCGCTCAGCAGCTTGCTCTGGAGCGAGGAGGCCATCGTGTCGAGCGCGGCGGCCACCACCGCGACCTCGTCCTGCGGGCGGGTCCGGTCCTTCGTGCGGGGGTCGTCCACCCGGGCGTCCAGGTCACCGGCGCTGATCCGCCGGGCCACCCGCGCCGTGCCGTGCAGCCGCCGGGTCACCCGGGTCACCGCGAACGCGCCGACCAGCACGGTCGCCCCGATCGCCAGCACCGACGACCACAGGATCGCCTGGTCCAGACCGGTGATGGTGCGGGACTGCTGCGAGTAGTCGACCTCCACGGCCAGCGCCCGGTGCCCGGCCACCGGTCCCGCCGCCCACATGGTCGGGCGCCCCCGGTAGGTGGCGACCATCGTGCCGCGCTGCCCGTCCGCCGCCAGCGTCCGCAGCGGCGCGGGCAGCCCCTCGGGGTCCACCCCGGCACCCGGCAGCAGCGTGTCCCCGGCCTCGTACGCCCGGGTGGCGTCCGCGAGCCGGGACAGCGCCAGGTCGCGGGCCTGGCCGACGGTCTGGTCGGTCACCGAGACATGGACGAGGACGCCGAGCAGCGCGGCCAGCGCACAGCACATCACCGTGATGAACGCGCCGGCCTTCACAGCGAGTGTCCCGGCCCACCGGGGCAGCGCGAGCCTCATCGCGGGCTCGCCGGGGGGCTGGCCGACGGGGACGGGGACCTGCTCTTGCGGCCGTCGCCGACGTGCAGGTACTCGTCGCGGGAGAACGCCATCGCGCGCTGGTCCGGGTCCCACACCCAGGTGGTGCGGTACTCGTAGCCGGAGGTGTCGGCCGGCGAGCGTTCGATCAGGGCCCGGCCGGCCAGCTCCACCCCGATGATCGCGTCGTTGTCGGCCAGCACCTGCACCAGCCGGTGCCGCTCGACGGTGTAGACCCGCACCGCCGTCTGGTTGGTCGGGTACAGCCGGAAGCCGAACGTCAGGTCGGGCCGGCCGTCCCCGGTGAGGTCCCGGTAGTACGGCTTCAGCAGCGGACACCGGGCCCGGTCACCGCCCGGCCGGCACTCCTTCATCCGGTCCACGGTCGCGTGGTACGCCCCCTTGGACCCGTAGTCGTCGGGGTGCGCCCGGAACTCGGCCTCGGCGACGTCCACCGGATCCACCTTCCGGATGTCGTCACCGGGGACGCTGACGCCCTTGACGGTCGCCCGGACCGCCACGTCGTACGGGTAGGCCGGACTGGACGCCGGCCGCAGGTCGGGCCAGAGCCTGGCCGGGCTGACGGCGGTCGGGGTCGCCCCGGCGCCGCGCAGCCCGCCGCTGTCCCCGCAGCCCGCCGCCGTCGCCGAGAGCAGGGCGACGGCGGCCACGGCGAGGGCGGTGCGCGCGGAACGACGGGCTGGCACGGTGCTCCTGGGTGTCGGGGTCGGGCCCGTACACCTTAATTCGTGGGTTCGTAGGGAAGTGTGATCAGATTCTTACGGAAGTCCGTTTTGCGCACCGGGCGTGGTGCCGGGAGAGAGGCTACTCGGCCAGCTCCTCCAGCAGCCGCACGGTCGACAGCCCGGCCCGCAGATACTCCACGAACAACTCGTTGTGCAGCGCCCACGCCGAGCGCCGGGCCCGGATCAGCTGGATCGCCTGATCGGCCGAGTCGCCCCGCTGGGCCAGGGCGTGCGCGATGACCAGGCCCGAGCGGTTGTACCCGTGGTAACAGCGCACGAGCACCCGGCGGCCGGCCTCCAGCGCCTCGTTCACCGCCCGCGCCAGCCGGATCACCCCGGCGAGCTGCGTCCCGTCCAGCGGTCCGTCCGGAATCGGCCACACGTGGTGCTCCACGCCCGGATCGGGCCCGTACCCCGGCAGCCGCAGCAGCGACTGCACCACATCGAACTCGTCATGTACGACGGCGACCTCCAGGCGTCCGGAACGGCCCCGGAACTCGTGTCCGCCCATCCACAGGCCGGGCACGATCTCGTTCCACGGACTCTCCGGAGCCGGCACGTCGGGCTGCTTTCCGCGGGTCCGCAACGGCGCCTCCCCAACTCCCCCTCGCAGGGCCGCCATCCAAGGTAACCGGTCTTGCCCCGGGAGTACCCCGCCTGTTCCCATGGTCGAGGGGTGATGGCACATGAGCGGACTGCGCGTGGTGCCGGCCTACCGGCACGGCCGGGAGCGGCTGTACGTCTGCCGCGAGGACGGCAGCAACGTCGCCTGGTACGACCGTGAGACCGGCCGGGTCAACCTGCTCCGCGAGGACGGCAGGGACGATGTGCTGCACGCCCTGAAACCCTTCCTGACCGGCCCGGTGACCGTGGGCCCGCCCCCCGTGCCGACCCCCGCGGAACTCGCCCGGCTGACCCTCCACCCGGACGACGACCTGGCCCCCAACCGCCCCGGCGAGGCCCTGCTCGTCGCCCTCGACCGCGACCCCGGCCCCGCCCACCGGCTGCGCCCCGACCCGCGCCGGCGCGCCCTGACCGCCGAGGAGACCGTCGGCCGCGCGCTGGACGGGCTGGACGGCGCCGGCTGGCACACCCTGCACTCCCTTCCGCTGCCCGGCGGCGACCGCATCCACCACCTGGCGATCGGCCCCGGCGGCCTCTTCGCCGTGCACGCCCTGTACGCCCGCAAGACCCGGGTCCTGATCGCCGACCCGATGGTCACCCTGGGCCGCCGCGAGGCCGAGCCGCTGCTGCGCCGGCTGCGCGCCACGGCCGACCGCGCCTCCTACGCCCTGACCGCCGAGGTCCGCCCGCTGCTGGCCCTGGTGGGTCCGGCCGAGGTGACCGTGACGGCGCAGCCGCGCGGGGTGCGGATCCTGCGGGACACCGAGCTGGCGGGCCTGGCCCGGCGGGGCGGGGTGCTCAAGCCGGCCGACGTGGAGGCGCTGCACGGGATGGCACGGGACCGGAACACCTGGGGAAGGGTGTAGCCAGGGCGGCGGTACGGCTTCCTCCGGGTCGGTCGGGGCGGCGGTACGGCTTCCTCCGGGCCCGTCAGGGCAGCGGTACGGCCTGCTCCGGGTCCGTCAGGGGAGCCATCAGGTCGCCGAGGTCCTGGAGCCGCGGGGCGATGTCGTCGGCCCGGAACTCCAGCTGCCCCGGGCTGCGGCAGTCGGCGACCTCCTCCCAGGTCACCGGCGCGGACACCAGCGGACTGCGGCGGGCGCGCAGGGTGTACGGGGTGGCCGTGGTCTTGCGGGCCGCGTTCTGGCTCCAGTCGACGAACACCTTCCCCGGCCGGAGGCTCTTCGTCATCCGGTGCACCACCAGCCGGGGCATCGCCCGCTCGGCCTCCACCGCGAGCGCCTTCGCATACTCGGACGTCCGTTCGGACGAGCTCCCGCGCACCGCCGCCAGCAGATGCAGCCCCTTCGACCCGGCGGTCTTCGGGTACGCCTCGATCCCGTCCACCGCGAGTCGCTCGCGCAGCCACAGGGCGACCTCGCAGCAGTGCACGACGGTCGCGGGCGGTCCCGGATCCAGGTCGAAGACCAGCCGGTCCGCCTCCTCGGGGCTCTGTACCAGCCACTGGTGTGTGTGGAACTCGGTGACCAGGTTCGCCGCCCAGACCAGGCTCGGCAGGTCCTGCACCACCACCATCCGGGCCGGACCGTCCGCCGACGACCGCGGCACCTCGGCGGTGGTGACCCACTCGGGCGTACCCGGCGGCACGTTCTTGGTGAAGAACAGCTGCCCGTCCGGGCCGTCCGGGTAGCGCAGGAAGGACACCGCCCGGTCGCGCAGATGCGGCAGCAGGGCCCCGGCGGTGGTCGCGTAGTAGTGCAGCAGCTCCCCTTTGGCGAAGCCGCTCTCCGGATACAGCACCTTCTCCAGGTTGCTGAGCGCGACCCGGCGCCCCTCCACCTCTGTGATAGGCGTCATAGGATGACAATCCCAGACGAACCGGAAAAAACGGAAAAGGAAGGGTGCGGCACACGTGCGATCGATATGGAACGGCGCCATCTCCTTCGGTCTCGTCAGCATCCCGATCAAGCTGGTCAACGCGACCGAGAGCCACTCGATCGCCTTCCGCCAGATCCACACCGAGGACAACGGCCGCATCCGCTACCGCAAGGTGTGCGAACTGGAGGAGCGTGAGGTCACCCAGGCCGAGATCGGCAAGGCGTACGAGGACGCCGACGGCGCGATCATCCCGATCACCGACGAGGACCTCTCCCACCTGCCCATCCCCACCGCCCGCACCATCGAGATCGTCGCCTTCGTGCCGGCCGACCGGATCGATCCGCTCCAGATGGGCGCGGCCTACTACCTCGCGGCCAGTGGAGCCCCCGCCGCCAAGCCGTACACGCTCCTGCGCGAGGCCCTCAAACGCAGCCACAAGGTCGCCATCGCCAAGTACGCCCTGCGCGGCCGCGAACGCCTCGGCATGCTGCGCGTGGTCGGCGATGCCATCGCCATGCACGGTCTGCTCTGGCCGGACGAGGTGCGCGCCCCCGAGGGCGTCGCCCCGGACACCGCCGTCACCATCCGCGACAAGGAGCTGGACCTCGCGGACGCCCTGATGGACACCCTCGGCGAGGTCGACCTGGAGGACCTGCACGACGAGTACCGGGAGGCGCTGGAGGAGGTCATCGCGGCGAAGGCCTCCGGCGAGGCCCCGCCCGAGGCCCCGGCCCCCGCAGCCGGCGGCAAGGTCCTGGACCTGATGGCCGCGCTGGAGAACAGCGTGCGGGCGGCCCGGGAGTCGCGCGGGGCCGCCGAGGAAGAGGCCGAGGTCAGACAGCTGCGACGGGGGCGGGCCGCACCCAAGGAGACGGGCGGCAAGAAGTCGACGGCCACGGCGAAGAAGACGGCCACGGCGAAGAAGGCCGCGCCTGCGCGCAAGTCGACGTCGAAGGCGGGGGAGGGGGCCGCCAAGAAAGCGGCGGCGAAGAGCACGGCGGCGAAGAGCACGAGGGCGAAGAGCGCGGCGACGAAGAAGACGGCGGCGAAGAAGACCGCGTCGCGCAAGCGGTCGGCGTGAGGGTGCCGGTGCCTGTGGGGCGCCGCGGGGCTCCGGTCCGTTTCCGTCTGCTGGTCCGCCGTGGCCGGTCGCGCAGTTCCCCGCGCCCCTTGGCGCTCACCGTGCGGTTACTCGAGAGGCTCCCCTCGCCCCAGCACCACCAGCCCGCCCCCGGCCACGGCCAAGGCGGCCAGCGCCGTGCCGAAGGCCGTCGCCCCGGTCGTCAGTCCCACCGCATCGCTCACATAGCCCGCGGTGACCGGCAGGAGCCCGGCGGGAAGATAACCCCCCACGTTGAGCGCCGCGTTGGCCTCGGCCAGCCGTCCCGCCGGCACGGTGGAGTTCAGCAGGGACAGGCCGCCCAGCTGGCCCATGCCCTGACCGGCCCCGGCCAGCAGCGCGGCGGCGGCCAGCGCCGGCACCGAACCGGTGTGCACGGCGGCGACCAGCGCGAGCATGCCCGCGGCGGTGGCGGCGGCCCCGGCGACCAGGACCGTCCGGCGCCGCAGCCGTCGTACCGCGAACTGCACACCGGTCGCGCAGAGGAACATCGCGAACGCCAGTGCCCCGGAGACGATCCGGTTGCCGGTGCCCAGCAGCCCCGACAGCAGCGAGGGCCCGAGCGACAGCACGAAGGACGTGGCGGTGATGCCGGGCGCGAACACGGCGATGCCCAGGGCGAGCGGCCGGCCGGCGCCGCGCGGCACACCCGGCACGCGGACCCAGGCACCGGCGCCGGTCCGCGCGGGGCGCCGTAGCGGCATCCGGAGCACCACCGCGACGGCCGTGGCCAGCAGGACCGCCTCCACCGCGAACACGGTGACCGTGGGCCCGGGCAGCGTCTCCGACAGCACGCCCGCGAGCAGAGGCCCCACGCCCGCGCCGAAGACCATCGCGCAGGACGCGAGGAGCGCCGCCAGCCGGCGCCGGGCGGGTCCCGCCACATCCGTCACCGCCGCCATGCCCGCCGAGACAACGGCCCCGACCGCGACTCCGGTGCAGAGCCGGGCGGCGACCAGTGCGGCGACCCCGCCGGCGGTCGCGAAGACCAGGCAGGCCAGCAGGGCGAGTCCGAGCGCGGGCAGCAGGACGGGCTTGCGGCCGAGCCGGTCGGAGACGATGCCGGAGACCAGCAGGGAGGCGAGCAGCCCGGCGATGTAGCAGGCGAAGACCACGGTCAGCGTGCCCCTGCTGAACCCCATCTCGCGCTGCCACAGCACATAGAGCGGGGTGGCCGCGTTGGACAGCACGAACACCGCCGTGACGGGCCAGGCGGCGAGCCACACCCACCGGACGGGCACCTCACCGCCGTGCGCTGCCCCTGGGGCACGTACAGCGGTCGTCGTCTCCGTCATGGCGCAGTCCTCCCCGGGACGCAGTACTGGTTGAGTCGTACTTGTACGAGCGGGATCGAACTTAGCACGTAGTACGATCGAACTCGTACAGGAAGTCGGGGAGAGGGAGCCGCAGTTGAGCGGGCAGGCGATCACAGAGACCGGGCGGGACGGGCGAACCGGGCGAGCCGGGCGGATCAAGGTGCTGCCGGAGCCAGCCGGCCTGCCCGACCCGCTGCCCGAGCCGGCCGTCTCCGAACTGCGGCTGGAGACCGTGCTGGGCGCGCTCAGCGACCCGCTGCGGCTGCGGATCGTCCGCAAACTGCTCCTGGAGTCCCAGGAGTTCGACCACACCTGTGGCTGGTTCGGCCTCGACCGCCCCAAGTCCTCACTGACCCACCACTTCCGGGCCCTGCGTGAGGCGGGGGTCACCCGGCAGCGCCAGTACGGCCTGGAGCGCCGCAGTCAGGTCCGGGTGGCCGACCTGAACGCCCGCTTCCCCGGCCTGCTGGACCTGGTGGTGGCGTGGACGCCGCCGGAGGGTGACTGACCAGGCCGGGAAGCGTGGTGGGCGCGGGGCCGGGGTTGGCAGGGGAGTGTGGGGCGGGTGTGGGGCCAGGGTCGGCAGGGGAGCGCGCGGCGGGTGTGGGGTCGGGATCGGCAGCGGACCGCGCGGCGGGTGTGGGCCGGGGCCGGGGCCGGCGGGGCGGGAGAGGCCGGTGGCCGAGCAGACGGCCGGCCCCGCCGCACCCGAACGGACCGGTCGGTAGTCCGAACCCGACGCCGAGATCACGCGGGCTCACCGTCCCGCCCGGCTCCTTCCCGGCCTGCGGACGTCAGGCGGGCCCCGTACCCCCGTTCCGGCCGGGCTCGGTTGCCGACGTTGCCGATGTCGCCGTACCGGGCTGCTGTACGTCGTGCAGGGCTTGGCGCGCGCCGGCGAGATTGGCGCGGGTGGTCACCGTGTAGTGGTGGGTGTCACCCAGCACCTGCTCCAGCTGGCTGAGGGTGGTTTCGAACAGTGCGATCGCCCGCTGGAGATCTCCCGCGTCCTGGTAGGCGCTGGCGAGGTTGTTGCGGCTGGTCAGCGTAGAGGGGTGGGTGTCGCCGAGCACCTGCTCCCGCTGGGCGAGGGCAGTCTCGAACAGCGCGATGGCCTGCTGGAGCCGCCCCGCGTCCTGGTAGGCGCTGGCGAGGTTGTTGCGGCTGGTCAGCGTGGAGGGGTGGGTGTCGCCGAGCACCTGCTCCCGCTGGGCGAGCGTGGTTTCGAGCAGGGCGATCGCCTGCTGGAGCCGCCCCGCCCGCCGGTACGCGCTGGCGAGGTTGTTGCGGCTGGTCAGCGTGGAGGGGTGGGTGTCGCCGAGCACCTGCTCCCGCTGGGCGAGGGTGGCCTCGAGCAGGGCGATGGCCCGCGAGAGCTGCCCCGCCTCGTGGTAGGCGCTGGCGAGGTTGTTGCGGCTGGTCAGGGTGGCGGGATGGGTGTCGCCCAGCACCTGCTCGCTTCGGCCCAGACTGGTCTCCAGCAGCGGGATCGCCTGCCGCAGACGTCCCGCCAGCCGGTAGGCGCTGGCGAGGTTGTTGCGAGCGGTCAGGGTGCTGGGGTGGGTGTCACCGAGCACCTGCTCCAGCTGGACGAGGGTGGTCTCCAGCAGGGGGATCGCCCGCTTCAGGTCTCCCGCGTCCCGGTAGGCGCTGGCGAGGTCGCTGCGGCTGGTCAGCGTGTCGGGGTGGGTGTCGCCGAGCACCTGCTCGCGCTGGGCGAGGGTGGTCTCCAGCAGGGGGATCGCCCGCTTCAGGTCTCCCGCGTCCCGGTAGGCGCCGGCGAGGTTGTTGCGGCAGTTCAGGGTGGTGGGGTGGGTGTCGCCCAGCACCTGCTCGCAGCGGCCCAGGCTGTCCTCCAGCAGCGGGATCGCCTTCCCCAGATGCCCCGCCAACCGGTAGGCGTGCCCGAGGTTGTTGCAGCTGGTCAGCGTGCTGGGGTGGGCATCGCCGAGCATCTGCTCGCGCTGGGCGAGGGTGGTCTCCAGCAGGGGGATCGCCCGCTTCAGGTCTCCCGCGTCCCGGTAGGCGTAGCCGAGGTTGTTGCAGCTGGTCAGAGTCTCGGGGTGGGTATCACCCAGAGCCCGCCGCCGCTGGGCCAAGGTCACCTCCAGCAACGGAATCGCGCGAGCGGAGTGACCCCTCTCGTAGAGGCGGCGAGCAGTGATCTTGTAGGCGTCGGTGAGAGAGGCGTTGTGATCCTCGGCCGGGGAGGCGGCGGCGAGGGCGATCAGATGAGGAGTCAAGGCGTCCCACTGGGCGTCGCCGATGGGCTCCTGACCGGGGGCACGTACAAAGGCGCGCAGCAGCGCTTCTTCGGCCCGTTCGCGTCCTTGTTCCGGCCGGCGGTCGTCCTCCTCCTGGGGCGCGCGGAGAACGGTCTGGACCAGGCGATGAATGCTGATGGTGGTGCCGGTGTCGGTGACCATGCTGTAGGCGGCCAGGGTCCCGATCGCCTCGGCCAGGGTGGCCGGGTCGGTGCCGGGCAGGGCGAGCAGCGTGTGAGCGATGTCGTCGGGGGCGAGCCAGGCGGCGATGTACAGCACGTCCACGGCCAGCGGGTCCCGTCGGGCCAGAGCACGCAGGGTGACGTGCCAGACCCGGGCGATGGTCTGCTCGGCGGCGACGCCATCGGCGTTCTTGTGCAGCTTGGTGCCCAGGCCGCGGCGGTAGGCGTCGAAGGTGACACCACGGTTCTGCGCCAGGTACGCGCCGGCCTGCTTCAAAGCCAATGGCAGGTACCCCAGGTCCGCGGCCAGGGAACGGGCATCGGCCACCTGCCGCGCACTGGGAGTGGTGTCCTTGAAGACGAGCGTGCACAGCAGATCGGTGGCGTGGTCAGGATCCAGGTTGCCCAACGACAAGGTGGGTGCGCTGTCCGGCCACCCCCGGGTGCGCCGGCTGGTGGCCAGATGGTGCCCGTTGTTGAGGGAGCCGGTGTAGGGGGCCAGGTCGGCGGGATCCTCGACGTTGTCGTACACCAGCAGCCAGCCCGAATGCCAGCTCAGCCACTGCATGGCCCATGCCACCTGCGCCTCGCGAGGCGCTCTCGCTGCCCATTCGGGGACCAGCCGATGGGTGAGTTCGGTCAGGGACTGCTCGATGGTGTCCGGGGAGGCGGCGTTGATCCACCAGATGAGGGTGTAGTCGCTGCGGTGGCGGAACGCGTAGTGCAGGGCCAGGGTGCTCTTGCCGACCCCGCCCAGCCCGTGCACCGTACCGCTCTGGGTGATGGCGCTCTCCCGCTGTCCGCTCAAGGTGCGCCGCAGCCAGGTCAGCTCGTTCTCACGCCCCAGACACAGCCCGTTCGTGGGCAGGTTGGACGTACCCGGAGCGGCCGCGACCCGGTGCGGTGCGTGCAGGGCCTCGGCGGGCAGCACGTCACCGCTTATGGCCGCACCGATCTGCTGGGCGGCGATCGAACGGTTGCCGGGTGCCTCGATGTGGAGCTCCGGCTCGGAGTCGCGGGCTGTCACGGGCGTGCGGTTCGCCCGTCACCGGTGATGGCGGTGCCGATGTGTTGAGCGGCGATCGAGCGGGTGCCCGACGCGGTGATGTTGACGACGCCGGGTGCGGGAGCGGGCAACAGACCCGCCAGCTCCTCCCGCAGCTGCGGATCGTCCCGCAGCGCGCGCTTGAGCACCTGACGCACCACCGCATGGGTGTCGGGATCCTCCGGCGCATCGGCAACCTCGGCCACCGCCCGCTCCAGCTCGGCCCTGCCTGCCTCGTCCCCGCGCCGCCACACCGCCTGCAGAATGCGCCGGCCCACACTGACGGTGGCATCCGCGGCAGTGTCCTCCGCCCGCGTCAGCACCGCCGCCCCATAGGCCCCCACCGCAGCGGACACCGTGGGACCGGCCTGCTCCACCCACTGAACGATCTCCGAACCCACCATCCCCAACCCCCCTTGCACACAAGCCCAGTCCGAACGCGCCCCCGGGCTCCCTTGGCTCGCTTGGCTCCCCAGAGTAGGGCGGTGAGCCGCCATGTGCAGGATGTCGCGAAGTCGTCCGACGGGCGCGGGGCGCCGGGGACCGACGGGGCGGCTTCGGGGTTGAGGCTGCGATGCGCACGAGCGCTCAAGCAAGCCGCGGGCACGAGCGCTCAAGGAAGCAGCGGGGCACGAGCGCTCAAGGAAGCAGCGGGGCACGAGCGCTCAAGGAAGCAGCGGGGCACGAGCGCTCAAGGAAGCAGCGGGGCACGAGCGCTCAAAGAAGCGGCGGGCCACGACCTCCGAGGCCCGCGCCCGCGCTCGCGCCGGCGTCCCAGCGGCCTGGGCGCCGGCCGGGACGAAGCGCGAGGGATGGAACAAGAACGCGATCTGTCCCTGCTCGGCCCCACTGCCCTTGACGTTCAGTGCTTGAAGGAGCCCTTGGTCCTCTCTTTCGCGTCCCGCATCCTGCCCCGTCCTTCGAGAGCGGCACCCTTTGCTGCGAGCCCATCCTTGTGCAGCGCGTGGGCCGCCTTTCGCACCGTCTTTCCGACGACCTGCTCGGCCTTTGCCTTGGCCCTCTCTGTCGCACCCATCTCAGCACCTCCGCGCTCACTGACCGAGTGCCCGTGCGGCACGGGCAAAACCCTCAGCAGGAGGTGTCCCGCTGCTCCTCGTCCTGCCGGAGGTGGCCGGCGGCGGCAATCTCGTTCGGTGCGTTAAGCGCTACGCCCTGTTATCGGAAGCGCATCGCGAGGTTCCTGTCCGTCCCGGGAGCTCGTCCACGTACTACCGCGTCTGGCAGGAAGCCCGCGCCCTGCCCCTGCCACCGGCCGCGGTCGCCTCCCCCGCTCGCTGCGCGTCCGTACGAGCTCCGGCACTCGGCACTGTCGACCTGACTCAACGCCGGGGTGGATCCCACCGAGGTTGCCGAGCGTGCGGGGGTCAGCGTCGAGGTTCTGCGGTCCCGCTATGCCAAGTGCGTTGATGGCCGAAAGGAAATCGCAAACCGCAAGATCGAGAGCTGTTGTTACGAATTGAGTGAACGGCCGCCCCCAGGGTGCTAGCCACCGGTCTCCGGATTGCGGGGTTCGTCGCGTCTCAGCCGCATTTCCTCGGCCGGTGGTTGCTGGTTTCACCTGCCGGGTCGTATTCCATTCCACCAGTGCACGACTGCCCCAGGTATCCCGTCTGGTTCGCGCTCTACGCCCGGGCCGCAGAGTTGTCGACCCTCACTCTATGGGGGCTTTAGAAAAGACGCCGCGCCGGCTCGGCGGCGGACAGTCGCGCTGCCCGTACTGCGGCTTACCGCAAGATCGGGTGGCGACGCTTGAGTATGACTGGGTGATGTTGGAACCGGACATGGCTCCGCTCGCCCACACCGTGCCGGCAGAGCACCGGTGGATCGAGCTGCCCGATGGGCGGGTGACCGTCTACGGGGTCTGTCCGCCGGATCAGTTCCAGCGGTGCCGTGTCGAGCACCGCCTGGCCTGCCCGGCACAACCACTGCCGGATCTATGGCCCTGGCTGACGGCCCTACGAGGAGAGAACGCGCGGCAGGCGGAACGGGACGAGCCGGAGCCGCCTCCACCCCCTGAGCAATGGCCGGACGCCGGCTGACGCGCACTCGGAAAACCCGGACGCCGGGCTGACGGGCACTCGGAAAACTCCGGGGCTGACCAGGACGAATGCCCCAAGATCCTGTCCATCAACAGTCCATGACCCCGGCATGCGGCCGCTCCGGGTGCCACATGCCTGCACATACGCGAAGACCCCGTCCTCAGCGTTCTCGCTGATGGCGGGGTCTTTGGGCACCTACTGACCTTGAATGCGTGACGTCGTCATGGTGGCTGGCGTCGGAGGCCGGTGCCGGTGAGGCAGCCGTCGAGGACGTCGTGGCGGTACTGGAGCTGGCGAAGGCCGCGTCGGACGGCAGTGATCAAGTCATCGGGGTCGGCGAAGGCACGATTGGCCACGGTGGTGCGTCGCAGGACGGACCAGATGCCCTCAACCGGGTTG